>NZ_SGPG01000014.1:0-593470 GCF_004208955.1 Pseudoalteromonas sp. CO325X | reverse complement strand
CTGGGTTCTTTTCTTTTTAGTCATGAGACACCTCTTTTCTAACTATAGAAGGTGTCTACTTTTTTTGGGTAAGTCCTTTAACTTAACGCCTCTATGCGGGGCGCATAAATGCATGGCAATACTTGCCGGCGAAGGAGCGCAAGCCATGCGTTTTGCGTTCATGCCATTATTGAATTGTTATATGAATTTAAACCAATAACGCTATGAAAGTGCTGCGATAAATAAGACCACAAAAAACAAAATTACACAAATAGCTAGTATATTTCCGACGACTGCCAACGGCTTCGGCAATTTTGTAAATGAACCGCCTGACAGAAAATACCTTTTTGGATTGGAATTGACTAATTCAACCAACTCATCTTTTTGTGGTTTATCAAGTTGAGAGAAATCTTTGTTAACTTTTCGCGAATGACGAACCGCTTTTATCAAGATAAAACCAACGAAAATTACGATGACGATTTCAATCATACTCAAGATTCATATAACGCTTCAAACACCGGCGCAGTTTTGCTGCGTCCGAGTGATTTGACTTGTTAGTTTTTGTTTAAACACAAAAGAACTTTTCATCCTCATCAAGAGATAAGATTACATTTTTGGATATCTTCTTGTAAGTTTCTTCTGATATTTTATCTGATAGCATTGACAGAATCTGTTGACCCGGGAGCTTCTTTGCTTCTTTGAAAATATCTTCAATCTGTTTTTTGTCAATATCCTCAATACTGTCATGAAATATAAAATTTGGTCGATTTAGCTTTAACTCATTAATGGCATGTATATATGCAAAATCAAAAGCAATGACTTCAGCTTTCTTCTTCCCACCTTCAGGATTAGTTGCTGAGTTATTGAGCTCTATAGAACAAACACCGCTATCCTTATTGAATTCTAAGTCTATGCTGTATTGTTCATCGTGAAGGCTTTTGGTAAGAGAACCTAAATGTGTATTGAATTTTTTCTCAAACTCATAAACATTGTCAATCTCTTTGGAAATAGCCTCAAGAATTTTTTGCAATTGAGCTTCAGCTTCAGTTTGATCTAATTTTGCCTTGGATTGCTGCTCCATTAGCCCTTCTAACTTTCCAAGCTCAACTTTAAGCTCACCAAGGCGTTTCAGATTTTTAGTCACATTATCTAAGCTTTCCTTGGACCTCATATCAGAAAAAACTTGCAACTTATCTTTCCTTATTGAACTGAGCTCTGCTTGAAGGCCTTCAGATTCCTCATTCAATTTAGGCAAGTCAATCGTAAGAAAGTGCCTCTTTTTTTCAACGAGATTTCTATGGAATAAAATAACGTCTTCAAGTTCTTTTAAAGCTCCATCAATAGCTACACCAGAGAAACTATATATAGCTTTAAGCTCGTTGATTAAATAACCATCTTTGTCTTTGGATAATAGCTCGATAGTATGGTTGATATTGTCTACTTTTCGCTGTATTGATAGAAGTTCTTCGGTATATCGATCTTCTTTTGCTTGCAGTTCTGAAAGCCTTTCTATTGGATTCGAATATTCTGGCGAGTATTCGAATGTTAAAAGGTTGCTCTCTAGCTCTTTAGCATCTGCCTTATATTTCTTGATCTCACTTTTTGGCTTTTGCTCTTTCACTAGAGCATTGATTGAAGTGGAATTCCTTTTTCGTCTATTAACCAGGTTCGTTGCATCTCTTTTCTCTGTAAGTAGAGACGTATTGTTGAAGCCGAAAAGGTATAAAAAAAGTTCGCTGTAATCTTTTGGTCCTTGTCGTTTATCAAGAAACTTGGTCGTACTCAACATTCTATGACTGTCATTTCTAATAAATTTAGGCGCTACAGCTCGAACAGAAGGCCTTCTAGTAGGTATATTAAAGATTTTATCCTGAATAAATGACTCATATCCCTTTTCTTCAACAATTTCACCATTTACCCAAAATTTTGATTCAGATTCTCCATCAATACATAGATTTCGAGAAATTTGATTAATTTTGTTTGAGAAGTCAAAGAAACTGAGAGAAGCAGTTACAAAGTTGTTCTTAAAAAGCGTTTGTATTTCAAGGTTTGGCTTTTTGAACTCTTCATCGATGTAAATATTATCTATGCTTCCTAGCATTAGAAAATCAACTACTCTTGATAATGTTGATTTTCCGACACTGTTTCCTGTGCGACCAGAATTAGGCTTGTTTGTGATGAGGTTAAGGCCTGTTTCGAATTTAACCAATCTTTTTACTTCGCTATTTATCTTTATTTCAAGGCTAACAAGCTTCATTTATAAAAACCTCTGTTCCATTAATCCCTATAGCCCTAATTGCAAACAACCAATCTAATGACAATATAATGTGATCAATCGACACTTTAAGTTCTGAAGAAAAGTCAGTGAGTATCACATCCAAGGACGAATTTTCCTCTGCCAATTTCTTTAGAATTTTTGCCCCGATACTTACAATGTTTATTTCTGGGTCACAACCATTTCTAGGAATCATCAGTTGGATTTTCCATAATTATGCACTCAATAAAAGCATGAGCGACGACGACATTAACACCCAATTCAATATGCTCTTTGTAAGCTGGCGTATTTTTTGACTCAAATACAGTGTTTTTTAACCTTTGAATAATAAAGTCCAAAATGAACTCTGAATTTTCTCTAATTTTAGCTATGTCTATATCACAAGTTAGATAGTCTATTTCAACAGCGTCTAAAGCAAGATAATATAAATCGTTTAAATTTTGCAGAATTGTATCTTTTCCAAAAGTTATCAGTGAGTCTATCTCAGAATAGGCTTCCTCTACTTTTGAGGAATGATCTAGGTATTGTTTTATGATATGACTTTTAGCTTTAAGATTATTGTGCTGAATCTTCACAACTGTTTCAGAGGACGGGCGTCTTCTGTTTTTCTTAAACGTAAACGGCTTATTAGCTAACGACTTTAGCAATTCATTTATAGCCGAGCTGATCTCATATTCGGGAGAATCCCCGATTATGATATTTCCAGCATTACGTTTAACTTGAACTGTTTTATTTACAGGGGGGTTACCCCCTTCATTTCCTATGGTCAAGATTTAGTCCTTACATGTCAATTTTCATGCCGCCAGAGTTGTTCTTTGTATATACATTCTTCTGGCCGTTTTGCATAACACTATCCTGACTATTATCTACTGTTAAATTCTTTGGTTATTTCACCAATTTCTATTTTTAACTGTTTATTTTTCTTTGATGTAATCACAGCAAATAAGGTACTTCCTACAGTACAAAGCCAAGCCAGCGTGACCCCAATGTCTGATTTTACAAATTCAATGAAAGTATCCATTTCTATCCTTGTTGATAAGAAAACTAACATGCTTATAGCGAGCGAATCGCGCGTTTTTCTACTACAGCGTCGCTCGCTTTTCTGAATAACTCATTTGTAACAAACTTCTTAACTAATTGCCATTACTACTAAAATGCAGTGGTTCTAGCTTTTGTCTCAGGACAAAAACAAGCAATTGGGTCGTTTTCCTGACTATGCAAGCAATATACTTTGACGAAATAGAAAAGCAATTTTGAACGGCCGAAGTTCGCTCTTTGAGTAATTCGCTTAAACACGTCTTGGGGGAATATTGAGCACAGCGAAACCACAAAAAGAGCCTAGGCTTGGGCGTCTGCCTGGAACCGTCTGTTAGATCACACCCCCCCCATTTTCTGTACTCTATTTTCGCCAAAGCATCATGGGGGCTGCATCGGGTGATAGTTTCGTTAACACCACCCAATCGATTCCTTTACCAAACGCATCTTTCACATACCAATCCATACGAACAAAAATATCTTGAATGCCGTCTCGATTAAAATCTGCGCGCGCCACCTGAACGTAATACACATCCATATCGTCGACTTCCACATGAATCTGATTGTTATTCTTTTTTTCTACAAACTTAAGGCTGGCGTCATAAGCTGAAAGCGTGCCAGTGCGCCCATCGAGCGCTTGACCGCCCAGATAGGGAATCGCAGTTGCTGGAAACTGTTTAATTAGCTCATAGTCAAATGACTTAGGCCAAAAGCTTACAGCGTTTTCGGAGCTAAGATAAAATCTTTCCACTACTTCGCAGTCGATCTTTATTGACTGCCAGTAAGTATATTCTGGTGCACTAACTCGGTCCTCACCAAACAGAGCTAATTCAAGGCAGTTTGTGACGGTTACATTTTCGCCATTCACAGCAGTGAACGTCATGTCAAATTCAAAACTGTATGAGCTACCGTCGGTATGCTTTGATGCATCAAACACATCGGGGTTTATCCAGCGCGTTTGCCTTGCCTGCTCATTTACCGTAGGCGCCTGGCAAGCTGACAAACAGAGCGCACACAAAGCTAATACTGAGGATGTTGTAGAATATTTAAGGTTCATCAATGTTGTCCTTATGGTTTTTTAGCGCCAGCTTGCGCTTTCAGAAAGAAGTTTTTACGTCGCGATTTCGCTGAGCTTTTACGCTAATGCGACTGCTCTGCAATGTCGCATTACCCCTTTTTCTCTTTCTTTATGTGGGCAAATACAAAAAAGCCGGCATAAAGGCCGGCTTTTCTTATTTAAGGTTGATAGTAGGTGGGCGAGCCTGGGCCTACTGGCATGCCGAGCACAAACACCCATAAATAGAACAAACATACCCAACCGAGGAAGAACAGCATACTGTAAGGCAGCATGGTCGCGACGAGGGTGCCAATCCCCATATTCTTTTTATACTTGGTGGCTACCGCAAGTATGAGGCCAAAATAACTCATCATCGGGGTGATAAGGTTCGTCACCGAGTCGCCAATGCGGTAGGCGGCTTGGATTGTTTCCGGGGCATAACCAATAAGCATCAGCATAGGAACGAAGATAGGCGCGGTTACCGCCCATTGCGCTGATGATGAACCGAGACTCAAGTTCACCATGGCACACATAAGAATAAAGAACACAAACACCTCAGGCCCGGTCAGGTTAAGCGCTTGCAACAAGGCAGCACCATTCACCGCTAAGATGGTACCGAGGTTGGTCCATTTGAAGAAGGCGACAAACTGCGCAGCGAAAAACACCAGAACGATATACATGCCCATCGAGCCCATACTTTTGCTCATAGCATCAATAATATCGCGGTCATTCTTCATTGAGCCAACCACACGGCCGTAAACAAACCCAGGAATAGCAAAGGTGATAAATATGATCACCACAATGCCTTCTAAGAACGGGGAACCTTTTACTTCGCCGGTCTCTTGATGACGCAAGATACCGTCATCGGGGATAATGGTGAACGCTAAAATTACACCAATAAGCACAAACGAAAGACCTGCCCATTTGAGGCCGGTTTTTTCCTTTTTGCTCAGGTGGTCGATTTTATTCTCGCCCAAATCAATGCTGGCTTCACTGGGGTCATATTTACCCAAGCGCGGCTCAACGATTTTTTCCGTGACCCAAGTGCCTAAGATGGCAATCATGAACACCGATACAAACATAAAGTAATAGTTGGCCTCAGCGCCCACTTGGTAGTCAGGGTCAATCATTTGTGCCGCTGGGGTGGTGATCCCTGCTAACAATGGGTCAATGGTGCCCAATAAAAGGTTGGCGCTGTAGCCACCGGAAACCCCGGCAAACGCCGCCGCTAAACCGGCCAGAGGGTGGCGCCCAAGGCTGTGGAAAATCATTGCTGCAAGGGGAATAAGTACCACATAACCAAGCTCTGATGCGGTATTTGACAATATCGCAGCAAACACCACCATAAACGTCACTAACCGTTTAGAGGCACCCATCACCATGCCGCGCATGGCTGCCGACAGTAGTCCAGAATGTTCAGCGACGCTCACCCCCAGTAAGGCCACTAATACTGTGCCTAGCGGCGCAAACCCGGTAAAGTTAGTCACTAACCCTTCAAAAATGCGGCGCAAGCCTTCGGCACTAAATAAGCTCACGACTTCGATAACACCATCTGGATCGCGTCCTTTAGCTCCTTCAGGGCGTGGGTCTATGGCGCTGAGGCCGGCCCAGTCGGCTATGCCGCTGATAACCACAATGGCGACACAAAAAAGTGCAAATAAAGTGATAGGGTGAGGCAGCAGGTTGCCGAGAAACTCGACCGTTGCTAAAAAGCGATTAAACCACCCCTTTTGTTGTTCTGGCATGTCAGATGAGACTGCTTTACTCATACCTGTTATTGTCCTTGGAGTCACAAATGGCGCAAAAGATACCATTATTGCGCGCGGCGGTCATCGTTTATCGGTCAAAGCCGAGCAGCGCGCGATGGATAGCCAAAAAAAAGCAGAGGTGGGCACCTCTGCTTGCCCGCTCAGGGGCATAATGCTTTAGGGAAAAGCAATAATTGTTACGCACCAACAGTGCTAAGAGATCAAAATAGCCCCAGCTGTTTGCTTGATTTTGTTTTACTTGATGCCTTTGGCTGGCGTTTACGGGAGCCATGTTGGTGGCCCACGCGCGCCGTCTCGCGGCTATTCACATGGCGCTGGTAGTAATCGGAAATGCGCGCTTTGGCTTGTCGCAGGGCAATGTCCGGAAGCACACTCGGACGCGGGTAGGTGTCATGACTGAGGCCATTGTATAACCACGGGGTGTGCACATAGGCGCTAGGCACCTTGCTCAGCTCGGGCAGCCAGCGACGAATAAAATGACCGTGTGGGTCGTATTTTTGTCCTTGTGTCACCGGGTTATACATTCGCCACGGATTGATACCGGTGCAGCCCGATTGCATTTGCACTTGGGGATAATGAATACCGGGTTCGTAATCAACAAACTGCGCTGCTAAAAACGCCGCTGGTTGACGCCAATCTAACCAGAGTTGGTAACTGGCATAGGCAATGAGCATGGCGCGCATACGAAAGTTAATCCAGCCATAGTGATGCAAAAAACGCATACAGGCGTCGATAAAAGGTACACCCGTTTGCCCTTGGCACCAGGCTAAAAACTGCTGCTCGTCAAACTGCTCGGCCCGTAAATGAATAAGGTCGCGGTGCACTGCGTGTTCACAATAGCTCGGCTCTGACTCCAGCTTTTGCACAAAATGACTGTGCCAATGCATACGGGCCAATACCGCGCGCTTATGGCCTGCGGCGCCTTTGATAGCCCCCAGGCTCTGGATACTTTCGCGTAGGCTGATGACGCCATAGGCGAGGTAAGGGCTTAAACGAGAGCACCGGGTGGGGGCACTCAGTACCGAGGAAATGCCGCCGCGATAGTGGTGCATGCGCGTTGCTAAAAAGCTTTGCTGGGTGGCCAAGGCACAGGCGTGGGCGCCATGCTGGGCACCGCTGGCAATGAGGTTATCGTTGCCCGGATAGTGATCAAGTAATGCTAAACCGTCATGATGGCTAAGCAAACTCGTTATATGCGTGGGGCTTTGTAGTTGCGGTTGCTTAAACCAGTGTTGCGCCTTTGTTTGCCAATGGTCGCGTTCTATCGCGCCACGAAATACTGCCTGTTGGCGATAGGTGGAAATGGTAATGCTGCGCTCGCGACACCATGAAAACACCTGATTATCTCGGCTATACGTCCACGAATTGCCGGTTTCCTGGTGGCTATATAAGGTATGGATAGGCGCATGTTGATGGATGCGCGCTAAGATGTCGCACACCTCTCCGCGCCGCACTAATAACCGCCCGCCGATGCGCTCAAGTTGGGTAGCTAGGGAGTGCAATGCTTGAGCAACAAAACGAAACTGGCGCTCGCTGGTGTCGTCAAGGCACCAATATTCGGGCTCAATAACGTACAGACACAGCACCGGGCGCATGCTTTGCGCGGCAAAATGAATAGGGGCATGGTCATTAATGCGCAAATCGCGCTTTAACCACACCAAGCTAATCATCCAATACCCCTTTGTAGAGCAGGGGATAACGGCGTAAGCGTTTGCCAATATAGTCGTCGCGCAGCAGGGCATCGCAGATTTCATCGACATCGCTGTGCGCGCTAAAAACCCAATCAAAACGCTCGATGGCTAGTAAAAAGCCGCGCTTGAGATGGCGCTGCTGACGGTAATATTCCAAGTTATTTTTGATGAGTTCGAGCTTACTCGGATCCGCTTTTAGTGCGGCGACTACTTGCTCGCTGTGGTGTTGTAATGTCTTGGGGGTCTTTCTTGGACCTCGAGGCCTGCGCACATTCATTTCCTTAAACTGCTATGAAAGGATATACGCAGGCACAGTGACGCAGCGATCAAGCTTGTTTAGCTATCGCCTCAATTTTTTTGATGAAATCCTCTTTGTTTTTATCACTTTGGTAATCGAGGTGATAAGTGTTGTGAAAACCAAAGCGCATTAACACACCACTTCCTTGTAGGTAGACGGTATAGCCATCGACATCAGAAAATGCCGTGAGCCCCTCATAGAACTTGCCCTCGTCGGTTTGCTCACCATGTTTTTGAATATGTTCATAGACCCGCAGCAGGGTCTTACTGTCTATTTCGTTTTTCATCGAGGTTCTCACAATGTTGCTGTCGTTACTTATATTTTGGGGGTAAGGTGCGTAAAATCAACCAACACCTTCATTTGTTCAAGGAGGCCACAATGCAGGTCCAGGTTCTCGGTAGTAGTTCGGGCACACCGACATCAACGCGCAATGTCTCAGGCTACGCGGTGTTTCGAGAGGATAAAAAGCCTTGGTATTTGGTCGATTGTGGCGAAGCAACGCAGCATCAAATATTAAAAACCTCGCTCAGTCTTTATCACCTTGAAGCAGTCTTTATTACCCATAAACACGGCGACCATTGCTATGGCTTGCCAGGGCTGCTTGCCTCGGCCGGGCTCAGTGGCCGCCAAGCGCCGCTTACCATCATCGCCCCACAGCAGGTGCTGGATTTTGTCAGTGCCACTCTTAAGCTCAGTGATTGGCAATTGAACTTTCCCTTGCAGCTCTATGATTATGATGCCCTTGATGAGTACTCAGGCTCTTGGGCCTCAGTGCGCAGCTGCGCGTTACAACACCGGGTGCCCAGCAAGGCGTATCGCTTTGACGAGCATGCCATCCCATTAAAGCTGGATATTGCACAGCTCAAGCGCCACCATATCGGCTCAGGCCGCCATTATAACCAGCTGCAACGTGGTGAAGATGTAACCTTCGAGGGCCGCACCTTAACGGCCAAGCAGTATACCTACCCGTCGTGGCCAGCGCGTAGCGTCATGGTGTGTGGCGATAATGAAAAACCGCAATTCTTAGACCCGCTTATCGAAGGGGTTCAGTTATTGGTTCATGAGGCGACTTTCACCGCTAAAGATTTGCACAAGGTTGGGTTTCACACTGGCCACAGCGACGTTGAGCGCATTTGTGACTATGCCCAACAGCGCCAGGTGCCGAGCCTGATACTCACCCATTTCAGTGCCCGATACGGGGGAGATGCAATGATGGCGCACATTGCTGACATTGCCACAGACAGGTATAGCGGAGCACTGTATTTGGCGGAAGATGGTTTATGTGTTGGTGTAGACAAACAGGGCCACAGTGCGCTGATACACGCGCGGTTTGCTCAGCCCTTTAGGTCGAACGATTAGCCCATTTGAGTTGTTGATAATCACGCGGGCTGAGCCCAACCACTTGTTTAAACTGACGGCTAAAGTGAGCCTGATCGGCAAAATTTAGAGCATAACTCAACTCGGTTAAAGACGTTTGGCGCTGATGTTTAATGCGCTCGCGGGCGCGGGCCACTCGTTGCAGTTTATGAATGCTGCGTAGGGAAATGCCAATGTGGTGTTTGCAGTAGCGCTCGATAGTGCGCGGGGTTTTACCCAGTTGCTCGGCTAAATCGGCGGAGTTGGTGCACACCTCAATCGCGGCGCCACTGAGCACTTGTTGCTGGCGGGGTAAATGGCTGCTCAGGGTTTTAATGAGATCAAAAAATGGTTGCGCGTCACTGAATCGCGCGGCGCGGTGCAGTTGCGGGGCGGTGTCGATATCATCAATGCGAATACATTGATTCACCATCTCTGCGGCGGGTTGTCTGATGAAACAGCCCTGTGCCGCCAAATGAAAACGGGCTCCGAGCAAATGAGTGCCCGCTGCACAGCTCAACACCTTGCTATGCTGCTGACAACCGGTGATGTACAGCCCCGGCGTTAATAACTGCTCGCCTAAATAAGCCTGACCCTGCGTAAGTGCGAGCAAGCCCATGCGCGCATCAGCGTGTAACAATTGCTGCGAGTAGGGCTGTTCAGCGCCGGTTCGCGCCTGCCATACCTGGGCCACACCACCTACAGACAGGGCCTTTATTTGCAGGGCAAAGTCGCTTAAAGGACGATAATACTGGCTGCTCAATATGCGTGTGGGCGAGGTCATGACATTGTCGGTTTTGTTCAAGCTTTGCCACCAGCATATTGCTAATTTAGGGCCATCGCAATAACTAGGTAGCAACAATGAAATACTTCATACTTTTGACCTTCACATTCGTTTCTTGGTTCATCCACGCCACACCATTGCACAACATTCAGCTAAAAGAGCTGCAAGGCGGTACCTCAGTGTCACTCGCGCAGTTGCAGGGCGCGAAGCCTCTGTATGTAAAGATGTGGGCAAGCTGGTGCAGCCCGTGCATGCAACAGATGCCAAAATTGCAGCAGCATTATCAAGATTTTGGCGATAAATTAGCCTTTGTTGCCGTTAACATCGACCTGAACGATGATGCGCACGCCATTAACAAGGTGGTTGAGCGTTTTCAACTGGGTATGACGATTGCTCAGGATGAGCATAAGCAATTAGCAACCCAGGTCGGCTTGCAAGGGACGCCCTTGCATTTGCTGTTTAACCGCCAAGGGCAATTAGTCTATCGCAGCCATCAAAGCGATGAACAGTTGGCCCAGGCACTTACAGCATTGGCCAACGCTAAGCCACTGCCAACCAAGATGCTTCGAGAAAATAACCCATCACCAACAAAGCTCCCTTTGGCAGATGCAGTGCTATTTAGCGCCACATGGTGCGAGAGTTACTGGCAAGAGCGCAAGGCGGATACGGCGCGCCAGTGTCAAGCGAGTCGTGAGCGAGTGAATAAGCTCGCCGAGCAAGGCAAAAAAGTGGTGGTGGTAGTGTCAAACTTGTGGACCACGCCGGCGGATGTGCAGGTGTTTGCACAGCAATTCCACCCCAGCATTGATATTATCATAGATAACGGCGGCCAACTTTTTAAAGCCTATCAGGTCAAAGCGTTGCCGCACTTGCTACACAGCAATACCCACGCAGGCCAATAAGGCTATGTTGAGCGTGCCGGCAAGGCAATAGAGAGCTCGGCAATTTGTGCCGCGCTGACATAAAAAGTTTGTTGCGCCAGCACCTCGTTACCTTGCTCGTCATAGATTTTGATGATGTGCGCGCCAAGTGCGAGATGACGCTGTGTCCACGTTTGGGCACAACAACGTATCGGGGCGGCATCGTCGATGGCAATGGCATAACAGTAGGGACTGTGGCTAAATTCCACTTTAACATTCACCGCCCCAAGTTGGGCACCCGGTTGCGTGGTTGATGGCGCTGATATTGATTCGCTTGGCTGCGACGGTGCTTGGTATTGTTGGATAAGCTCGCCGAGCAATTCATTGCCGGTGGCAAACTCTGACACCCATTGCCGAGTTTCGCTTTTTTGTAATTGCGCGGTGCGCGCTAAGTAGTGGCGCGACAAATCAAACAGGGCACGGACATCGTCCTGCTGCAATGGCTGGTGGCGGTGTAAAATATACTGTGACCAGTCGGCCTCAAAGCGTCGGCTGAGGCTTTCCATTTCTGTCACCGTGGAAATATAGCGGATCCAGCCGCTGGACCAACCAAAAATACGATCTGCCGCTTGTAACAGTCCCGCCAGAGCAAGTGCTCCGACACCTGCTTGGGTTAGGTATAGACGCTGTTGATAATGCTCAAATAGACCGGCAAAAATAGGCAGTAAAGCCCCAAGAATAACCAAAGAGAAAGTCAGAATGCGCACCGTTAATGAGGCGCGGCGTTTGGATTGAATACTGCGCCAATACCAGTTGCGAATGTCTTGGCTGCGAGCGCCTGCGCGCTGATAAATATCCGCTAGGGCCCGACTGGGCTCGCTCGCAATATAGTGATCCCAGTCCGGTAGTAGCTCGGCAGTAACATCTTGCTTTGCACCCATGCGCAACCCTTCCTTAGTGTAAAATCCAATAGCGGCATATATGCGCTAAGTATGCTAGAAAACACCTTGATAATAAAGTGCTTAGCCTACGCCTTTAGCTGCGCAGCGCTTCGAACAATAACGTACAGAAGGCCAGTTATTGCGCCATTTTTTACGCCACGTAAAGCGCAAGCCACACACCGGGCAATACTTATAAGGAAGATTAACTTTTTTGTGCGCCACAGTGATCTTTCCCGCCTTTGCCAAGGTTTAACTGCACCATGAGCCTTGTTGCCGTTATGGCTAATAGGCGTGGTGATTAGTAATCAATGTGTAGGAGATACGATGGACAGAGGTGCTGGCGATCATTCGCGTATTATTGAAATGGCGTGGGAAGATAGAACCCCGTTTGAGGCCATTGAACGCCTCTACGGTCTCAATGAGCAAGCGGTAATAAAACTGATGCGTCGTGAACTAAAGGCGGGGAGTTTTCGTCTTTGGCGAGCGCGGGTTAGTGGTCGCAAAAGTAAACACCAAGCCTTGCGTGATCCGCGTATTGAACGCGGATACTGCAAGACTCAGTATAAGCACCGTTAACGCTTAACGGGCGTTGGTGCTTTCGAAGATCTTATCCGCAGAAGCGGCGACGAAGCCAGTGTAGATTTCGCCATCAGGCTTTAAGTAGCGCAGGGCAAACTCATAGAAGCAGCTTGGTACTGCCTTTTCGCCGTCTGAAAAAGCCACCTTGGCATCGTCAGCTAGCGTTGATGACTGCTCTAGTAGTACCTCTGGAGAGCCTTTAATCTCACCGCCCGAGGTATTCAGTTTAAAGCCAGCATCTTTAAGCTTCTGATTCACCTGCTCAATGGTATCAAATTGTGCCAAGTGGTTAATGCTCACGGTAAAGTGGTTGGCGCGATAACCCCAAGCCGACATCCAGGCAGCGTATTCACTTTCTGCCAACAGCTTTTGATAGGTCTCATAGCTGACATCCCAATGGGTGCCAGAGTATAAGAAGTTGTCTGCAGTGACGGCGTCTTCATCAATGCTATCAACCATCTCATGAACGGTCTTTTGTAGCTCATCTGAGAACTGTTCAACAAGCAGCTCAGAGATAAACACTTTAGGTTGAGTCGGGTCTTCGTGCTCAAAATGCTTGGCGTAGAGTTTCTTGGCTTCGAAGTGATACTCGCCACACTCTTTGTAACCCACGGCTTTAAAGTGCGCAGCGAGCTTTTCTAAGCCAACCTTAGGCAAGTTAAAGGTGCGCAGCGCAATATGGTCGTTAATAACGTCATCACGTTGAGTCGAGCCTAGTAGCTCGTGTACTTTAACGGCTGATGGAGTCACTTCAAGGTAGTTGTCCCACAAGTGTTCAAATAGTGTGTTTACATTGTTATGCATAATAATTCCTTAACACATAGATGCGTTTGATTCTTTTAAAGTATTAAGCCCGGCGCAAGTTTTTCCGGCAAGGTAGACGTGGGTGCTTCCACCGACGCTACCGGATAGGCACAGTAATCGGCGGCATAATAGGCACTGGCTCGGTGGTTGCCACTGGCGCCAATACCACCAAAAGGTGCGGCACTTGAGGCACCGGTGATGGGGCGGTTCCAGTTAACGATACCAGCGCGAATGCGTCCTAAAAAGTAGTCGTAATCAGCTTGGCTGTCGCCTAAAAGACCGGCTGATAGACCAAATGAGGTATTGTTTGCTTCATTGATGGCGCTGTCGAAATCACTGTAGCGGTACACTTTTAACAGCGGCCCAAAATGCTCTTCATCGGCTAGGTCGATGTTGGTGACATCAACAATGCCGGGGCTGACAAAACCGGTGTTTGTATCAAGGTGTTGCATTTCCAGTAGGGAAGTAGCACCTTGTGCAAGCAATTGCTCGTACGCAGCACGCATGCCCGCTGCCGCTTTTTTGCTGATCATCGCGCCCATAAATGGCTGCTCTTCGGCGAAGCTGTCGGCAATTTTAATGTTGCTGGTTACTTCAAGTAAACGTTTGATAATGGCATCACCCTGTTCACCTTGCTCAATGAATAGGCGGCGAGCGCAAGTGCAACGTTGGCCTGAGGTAATAAAGGCTGATTGCACGATGTCATGGACCGTGGCGTCGATGTCGCTGACACCTTTGACAATCAATGGGTTATTGCCACCCATTTCCAGCGCCAAGATCTTGCCCGGATGACCACCAAATTGTTGGTGCAATAAGTGCCCGGTCTGTGAGCTGCCGGTAAAGAATAAGCCATCAATGTCTTGATGTGAGGCCAGGGCCTTACCCGTTTCAATCTCACCTTGTACTAGGTTGATAACCCCAGCTGGCAAACCAGCTTGTTGCCAAAGTTTAAGGGTATGTTCGGCGACCTTAGGTGTTAACTCTGATGGTTTAAATACCACCGTATTGCCAGCCAATAAGGCAGGTACAATATGACCGTTGGGTAAATGGCCCGGGAAGTTATAAGGACCAAAGACCGCCACCACGCCATGGGGCTTGTGACGAATAAAGGCTTTGGCTCCAGGCATCGGGTTTTCTACCGTGCCGGTGCGCTCCTGGTAAGCGCGAATCGAGATAGCCACTTTGCCGGTCATGGCGCCGACTTCGGTGCGCGTTTCCCAAATGGGTTTGCCTGTTTCTTCGGCGATGGTGGTGGCGAGCTCTTCGGCATCGGCCTTTAACTGCTCGACAAAGCGCTCGAGTACGGCAATACGCTCATCAAGTGCACTCTGTGACCAAGAAAATTGTGCGGCACGGGCGCTGGCGATAGCGGCATCGACCTGCTCTGGGCTGGCGCCTTGGCCTTGCCAAACAACGCTGTCTGTCGCGGGGTTTATCGATTCAAAATGCGGGCCTTCACCGGCCAGCCATTGGTTATTTATAAATTGAACATTCATAGCCATTCCTTAACGACTAGAGAGTGCGAAAAAGCGCACTGAATCACCTTGGCTGACGCCTAAAGTGTCAGCAGCCTCGGCACTGATATAAAGTTGGTGCTTGATGTCGCAATATTCAACGGCATCACTAAAGATAGCGCGAAAATCGGCGACCTTATCGTTACATAACGCCCAAGTGGTGGCCTGCGGTTCAAGCTGCTCTTTGATGAGAATTGGGCATACTTTCGATTGGCGAACGGTGCTGATATTGCCTAGTTTGGCCTCCACAGTTGGCCCAGCATCGAAGAGATCAACATAGCCACGGTGCTCAAAACCCTCGCGTTGCAGCAGTCGTAACGCCGGCTTGGTGTTGTCATGGACCTGGCCAATGACCCCTTGGGCCGCTTCACTGAGAAGGTTGACGTAAATGGGGTATTTCGGCATCAGCTCACTAATAAAGGTCTTGTCACCTAAGCCCACCAAGTGGTCGGCTTGAGGGAACTCGATGCTAAAAAAGTGTTGTTGCAACCATTGCCAAAAAGGTGAATGGCCGTGCTCGTCACTGACCCCACGCATTTCTGCGATGATGGTGTCGCTAAAACGGTCGCTGTGTTCGGCCATAAACAAAAAGCGGATGCGCGATAAGAAGCGACCAGTGAGTCCTCGTCGATACGGCTCACGCAAGAATAAGGTGCAGATCTCCGAACAGCCAGTGTAATCGTTACACATCGACAAAGTATCTACGCGGTTGTAAACATCTAAGCTTGGACTGTGATGCACCGAGGTGGAGCGCCGGTAATGATACAGCGGTACGCTCATACCGACTGCCGCCTCAATGCCGGTGGTGCCGACAATATCGCCGCTTTCGGTATCCTGCAGTACGAACAAGTAGCCCTCGTCGCCGGGGCCATTGACATGCTTTTCAACGCTGCGCTCTGAGCGCTCGATTTTTGCTTGTAACAACTCGTCATCGACAGGCAGCGAGGTAAAACCATGGCCCGATTCGATGGCGATTTGTTTTAGCGCGGCGAAGTCATCGCCGCGAATAGGTCTAAGTACTAACATAAGTAGGCTCTTAGCCGTGTGGTTACTAGGCGTTAACCAGCGAAGCAACGGCTTTTTCGAAGCGCGCTAGCCCTTCTTTGATATCCGCTTCAGGGATCACCAACGATGGCGTAAAGCGAACTACATCGGCGCCTGCGACTAAGCTCATTAGGCCGTTTTCAACGCTCGCATTAAGGAAATCACGAGCGCGGCCTTGGTAGTCGGCGTTAAGTACCGCGCCTAGTAGCAAGCCTTTACCACGTACTTCACTGAACACGTTGTACTTGTCATTGATAGCATTGAGACCGTCACGGAATAGCTGTTCACGAACTTTCACCCCTTCTAACACTTGCTGTGTGTTTACCGTGTCAAATGCTGCTTCAGCGACCGCACAGGCCAGTGGGTTACCGCCGTAGGTTGAGCCATGCGTGCCCGGCTTTAAATGTTTGGCAATCTCTTTAGTGGTAAGCATGGCACCAATAGGGAAGCCGCCGCCCAGTGCTTTGGCTGAGCTCAGAATGTCAGGTGTTACGCCTAGGCCTTGGTAGGCGTATAGCTCACCTGTACGACCAACACCGGTTTGAACTTCATCAAAAATAAGTAACGCGTTATGCTTATCGCACAGTTCACGTACGCCTTTAACAAAGTCCATATCAGGGGCAATGATCCCACCTTCACCTTGCAATGGCTCCATCATCACCGCACAGGTGTCGTCGTCAATCAACGACTTAAAAGTCTCAAGGTCGTTATAATCGCAGTGAACTACCTCACCCGGTTTTGGCCCAAAGCCATCAGAGTAAGCGGCTTGGCCACCCACGGTAACGGTGAAGAAGGTACGGCCATGGAAGCCTTTGTTAAACGCGATGATTTTTGCTTTCTTTTCGCCGAAATTATCCAACGCCCAACGACGAGCCAGTTTTAACGCCGCCTCATTGGCTTCAGCGCCGGAGTTAGCAAAATACACTTGATCGGCAAAGGTTGCGTCGGTGAGTTTTTTCGCTAAGCGCAGAGCCGGTTCATTGGTCATAACGTTGGCAAGGTGCCAGATTTTACTGCCTTGTTCTTTCAGTGCGGTAACCAGTGCCGGATGACAGTGACCTAGGCAGTTTACCGCGATGCCACCGGCGAAATCGATAAATTCATTACCTTGTTGGTCCCAAACGCGAGAGCCTTCCCCTTTTACCGGAATAACCGCTGACGGGTTGTAGTTTGGCACCATTACTTCATTAAATAGTTCACGATTTACTTGCATGACACACCTTTATTTTTACTGTGCTTGGCTGAGTCATTGCTGCACCAAGCATAGATTCATTAAAACTTACTGCTATGGTGCCGTTAATCAAGTTCAATTTGCAGTGCCATATTGTTAAAATTGATTATAATAGCCATCAAATTAACGAAAAAGGCATGCAAAATGATTAACGCACAAGATGAAAAGTTGTTGTCCTTGCTGCGCACCAATGCTCGCGCCAGTATTTCTGACTTGGCCAGAGCACTGGATTTATCTCGTTCGACGGTACAAAGCCGGATGCAAAAGCTAGAAGAAAGTGGCGTTATAAAAGGCTACAGTGTGGAGTATGGTGACGCCTATTTATCATCCATGGTGTCAGCCCATGTGTCGATTAAGGTGAAACAAAAGCTCACCACGAAAACCAACATTGAACTCAAGCACATAGATGCGATTACCGACTTATATGCTATTAGTGGCGAGTTTGATCTGATCGCGGTAGTGCAAGCGCAAAATCTCGAAAAGCTTAGTCACTTGCTTGATGATATTGGCAACCTAGATGGCGTTGAGCGCACCAATTCATCAGTCATTTTAGAAACAAAATTCAAGCGCTAATGTAGGAAAATGTTGCCTTGAGGTTCAATAAATAACCTTAAAGTGCTGGCTTTTTGAACTCTTACACCAAAATATGACAAATTCATGCTTTAGTTGTAAAGAGATGTAAATACTCTATTGAGTGTATGTTCCTATTTGCGTAAATTCGGTTCCTTCATTCACAATGAAGGAAGGTCAATGAACAACAATAAAATAAAATTAAGCGCCTTGACCAGCGCAATGCTTATCGCATTAAGTGGTTGTGGTGGCAGCGACAGCGACGATCAACCTGTAGTTGATACTGCACCGAAAGCTGGGGAAGTCAGTCTTGAGGGAGTGAAACAATGGCAGCCGATGACCGGCACCTTGATTGCTCACGATCAAGATGGCGATGCTATCACGCTGACATTCTATGACGAAGACCAGACGGTTGCGGCCGAAGACGGTATCTATACGTTCTCACACGGCACTTTAGCACTTGGCGAAGACAAAGAGTTTATCTACACCTCTTTATCAGGACAGCCTGCTGTTATCAATTACGATGTATCCGCCAATGGTAAAACGTCGACTGGCAGCATCACTATCAGCGATGTTACTGGCGACCCCTTAGCAGCGCAGCAGTGGCACTTACACAACAATGAGCAGCGCGCTTTTGCTCAAAGTGATATCTTCAAAGAACAGCTTGCTGTGCTTAATGGCATCGCCGAGCAAGACCAAGAAGCGTACTTCGCCCAACTCGAGGATTCGTTTGTTTCTAGCCGCGCTGCCGGTGCGGACATGAATGTATTGGAAGCGTATAAACTGGGGATCACGGGTAAAGGCAGTATTGCCGTCGTGGTCGACCAAGGCGTGGAAATTGGCCATGAAGATTTGGCTGATAACGTGCTTGCTCACCGCTCTTTAAACCTGCGTGATGACGCCCTCGATCCAACTAACCCGACCGTCACCGGCGATAAAACATCGCGTCATGGTACTGCGGTGGCGGGTCTAATTGCGGCTAAAGCACACAATGGTGTGGGTGGTCGTGGTGTGGCCCCTGATGCGGGAATTATCTCCATGAACTACCTGGATATTCCCAACCAAAATGCCGCGCACATGGGCGCCTTGATCAGTGGCTTACCTGCCAGTGGTATCCAAAACCATGAGCAGGTAGTGTTTAACCGTAGCTATGGCTATAACCCACCGGCGTTCTTACCAGAGGACCCGTTCGAAGAGGCAAACATGGCCTACGCCAGCGATGTGTTGCGCGATGGCAAAGGTGCTTTAAGCATTAACGCAGCGGGTAACGACTTCGAAGAAGGCCGCCACAACGGCAATTACTGTAGTTCTTCAGGTGTTAATGACATCGGCCTAAGCTGTATTGATCTCAACGTTTCGCAGGCTAACCGTAGCTTACACAGTGTTTCTGTGGCGGCACTTAAAGCCAATGGCGAGCGTTCAAGCTATTCTATTGCCGGTAGTGCTATGTTTATTGCGGCCCCTGCCGGTGAAGACGGCAGCTGGGAGCCAGCAATGGTCACTACGGACGAAATGACTTGCTTGCAAGGTGCGTCGGGACTGCCGATGATGGATGCCCTAGAGAGTGCATGGGGTGTGCCGCTTTCGTTCCTTGAAGGATATAAGAACTTTGACTTCCCGGGTCACCCAATGAACCCAAGCTGTCACTACAGTAACTCTATGAGTGGTACGTCATCTGCGGCGCCAAACACGGCGGGTGTGGTCGCGCTACTGATGGAAGCTAACCCAGATTTGAGCGCTCGCGACATTCAACATATTTTGGCGACAACGGCGAGCATGACTGACGCTGATAACGCCGCTGTTACGCTCAATACGGCTAACGGCGAGTTTGTCGCCCACCAAGGTTGGGTAGAAAATGCGGCAGGTTACCACTTCAATAACTTCTATGGCTTTGGCCGTGTGAATGCGGGTGAAGCGGTTAAAATGGCGTTGAACTATGATGTTGACTTAGGCGAGCGTCTGCAATCAGACTGGCTTTCAGCGGGTGTTCAAAATGATGATGCATCATTAGCCCTAGTGGTTCCAGATAACAACGCGGCAGGCGCAACGCACAGCATCGAAGTGGCGGATGACTATACTATCGAAGCAATGCAGTTTAGCTTCACAGTAGCTAACGAAGAAATGCGCTCCGATTACCGTCACCCAGAAATCCCGGGCCTGATTCAAAGCTCTGCGGGTTCAGACTTGGCTATCGAAGTGACTTCGCCAAGTGGCACTAAGAGTGTGGTTCTTGCATCTCATCATGCGCAGCTTTACCCAGCATTGGATGCCAACTTTAACTTTGCTCAAGGTTATGTTCACTTGCCAACGGTGCATTTCCGCTCAAACGCTTTCTATGGCGAGAGTGCGAAAGGAACCTGGACTGTGAAAGTCGTTGATACGGCGCAGCCTAATCAAGTTGCGTTTAGTATGAACGGTCAAACCAGCGTAGTCTTCCCGAACGAGGCAGAATCTGTCCTCGAGGGATGGGGTTTACGTGTAACTGGTCGTCAATAAGGAGCATAATAATGAATAAGTTAACAACTCTTGCAATAGCGCTAAGCGCTGCGATTATGGCGCCAGTTCATGCTACAACGCTAAAATCGACTATGGACCAAGATAATAAGCTAAGCACTCAAGATGTGCCTGCGATCAGTGCCGCTAAGTTAGAGCGAAAGGCCAGCGTGGGTCTGTATGAAAAGGTGGACAATGTCCGTATCGTACCTGCTTACTTAGCCGATCCGGCTAAAACTGTGAGCGTGCAGGGCACGAATGCCTATGTGCAAGCCAATGATGGCGCTGTAGCCAGTGACCGTGAGGGGCTGTGGCAAGGCGATGTAATGCGCCACTCCCTACGTGGTGAATTTGCTACAGTAAGCGGCAATTTAGTGCTCATCCCTGCGGGCGATATTGACGCCGTGCTTAACACTTTCGACTTACAAATGGTTCAACAGTTTGCTAATGGCACCGTTTTGGTTAAGCCAGCGACGGCCACAGAATTGCAGCAACTTAATGACCAGCTACAAGCTTCTGATTTGGTTAAAGCCAGTAAAGTAGAAGTGTTACACAAGGTCGTTGATGCTTTCTAAGCACATTTAAGCGAAGTAAAAAGCCCCACTAGTTGGGGCTTTTTTGTTGGCGAATATGCAACTCACCATCAATATGCACGTCTCGTTGTGGGAATGAGATAACCACATCATGTTCGGCAAACTTTGCGCAAATTCCAAAACGGATATCGCTTTTTATTTTCCGTACGTTGGACTCGGCCTCCGCATTAACCCAAAAGACTGCATCGAAGATAAGCGCACTGTCGCCAAAATCTTCAAAGATAACGCTATGGGGTGGGTTATTGAGCACGGTGGGCACCTCTTCTAGCACTTCGGTGATAAGCTGAGCCACTAAATTCACATCACTGCCATAGGCCACGCCAACTCGAACATAGGTGCGCGCCATGGTATCGATCAGTGTCCAATTGGTTACGGTATTCTCTAGCAGCTGGCTGTTAGGAACCAGTAGGTGCACGCCATCGTTACGGCGAATACGGGTCGAACGGGTGTTAATCGTTTCCACAACGCCCTTGGCATCACCGACCTCTAAAAAGTCGCCGATACGGATGGGGCGCTCACCGATGAGGATCCAACCACTGATAAAGTTGTTTATAATATTCTGTGCGCCAAAACCAACGCCAATCGCTACTGCCCCTGAGACAAATGCGAATGCGGTGAGCGGAATATTAAGCACTTCAAGGGTGGTAAAGATGATAATAATGATGCACAGCACCAAATAAATACGTTTGAATAAAAGCGCCGCATCTGGCCCCATTCGCTTTTGTATAATACGGCGATGGATAAGCCGACCAATGTAGCGCACAACGAGCCACACGCCGGCGATGATAAGTGGGATTTGAATCAAGGTCGCTAGGGTAAACGCGGAGCCACCGTAGCTGAATATAACGGTATCCAAGGATTCAGTAATTTGTTTTAGCATAGGACTATCTAGCACCCTATTACTCCTTAAATAGGTGGTCAGTGAGGCGCTATACTACAAGGCTTTGGAGCCATCGCTGACACGCTCTCTTTGTTGTTGTGTTAATTTTATAACATAGACATTGCGGCCAATCCCATTAAATTCCTCATCGGTGATAACCAGGGTGTCATTGTCGTAAAACGTGACGGCTTCTTTTTGTGTTACCAAACCGAGATTGATCTTATCTATGGTACCGGAGAAAAAATTATCGCCTTGCCAGTTCTCGAACAGCCATAAATGGGTGGAGTCTAGCAATACCAGCTTTTTCCTATCTGGGCTCATGGCTGCGGATGTCACCCAACATAACTTTTCGGCGGTGGTACAGGTTTGAAACGAGGCGATAAATTGCGCTTCATAATTACCCGCGTGATTGCCAATACGGTACAAGTTCGTTTTACCATCAAATGGTTGAGTTCTATTTTTGGTAAATAAGTACAGTTGGTGTCGATACTCAACAAAGGCTTCTAAATCAAAGTTCTTACGTTCAGGCGTAAGCGGCTGCTCCCACAATTCTTTGTAGGTGAATTTAATGATCTCTGCGTTGGTTTCATCAGATTTAATATCAATGGGGTTTTCTATTTTATAAATTGTCAGCCAGCGGCGCAGATTATCGTTGTTACCAAAGTCGCCTAAAAAGAAATGACCAAATTCGTTTTGGGTCATGTCTTCCCAATCAATGTTCTTGGCATTGACCACTTGCACGCGCCGTTGCACTTTGCCTTTGTCATCGACCTGATAGAGAAATGGGCCATCGCCACTGTCGTTAATGGCCCACAAGCGGCCACGTTTATCAAACTCAATCCCCGACACCTCTTTAAGTTGTGGATCTAGAGTGACAAACTTGTTCTGGTATAACTGATAACTCAACCAGACAGCGCCGCCGCCAAGGACGATTGCACTGAGGGAAATAAGGGTAATAAGCGTTTTTTTTATCATAATCTGGATGGTGTGGAAAAACGCTGGGCATTATAGCAGGGCCAATGTAGGGATGCCTGTACCTGAGTATGAATTTTTTCAATAAAAAACGCGGCACTAGGGCCGCGTTATGATGCGCTTATAAAGCGTTTATTTACTCTTTGCTGTCTTCCACGAGACCACGGCGTTTAAGCAATGCATCGGTGGTTGGCTTTTGACCACGGAATTCAATGTAGCTTTGCATTAAATCACGGCTGTTACCACGCGAGAGTACTTCTTTGCGATAGTGATCACCGTTTTCACGAGTCAAGCCACCTTCGTTTTGCATATGTGCGAACGAGTCCGCTGCAAACACTTCTGTCCAAAGGTAGGCGTAGTAGCCCGCGCTGTAACCGCCAGCAAAGATGTGGCTAAAGTAGCAGGTTTTATAACGCGGCGGCACTGGGTAGTAATCAATGCCGTGTTTCTCAAGCGCGTTTTGCTCAAACTGGGCAAAGTCTTCAACCTTGGTACCCGGTGCAATAGAATGCCATTCCATATCCAGCAACGCTGCGGCTAGGTATTCAGTGGTATCAAAACCTTGGTTAAAGGTATGCGACTTCAATAACTTATCTAGCAGCTCTTGAGGGATAGGCTCGCCAGTTTTGTAGTGCTTAGCATAGTTAGCGAGTACGCTCGGCTCAATGTTCCAGTCCTCGTTAGCTTGAGACGGGAATTCAACGAAGTCACGGGCAGTGGCCGTACCGGCAAGCGATGGGTATTTTACATCGGAGAACAAACCGTGAATGGCATGACCAAACTCGTGGAACATAGTCGTTACTTCAGAGAAGGTCATCAGTGTTGGCTGACCTTCAGCTGGCTTGGGAATGTTCTGCGCGTTATAAATAACAGGCTTGGTTCCTTTAAGGTGGTTTTGCGATACATAGGCACTCATCCACGCGCCGCCACGCTTACCTTCGCGAGCATAAGGGTCAAGGTAGAATAGGCCAATTGAGCTGCCATCTTCATTGAACACTTCCCATACAAACACGTCTTCGTGGTAGGTTGGCAAGTCATTGCGCTCTTTCATGGTAATGCCGTAAAGCTTGTTCATAGCGAAGAACAGGCCGTCGTTAATAACGGTATTCATTTCGAAATAAGGCTTTACTAAGCTTGCATCAATGTCATATAGCTCGGCGCGCACCTTCGCTCCGTAATAAGCCCAATCCCAAGGCTTAAGCTCAAAGTCTTTACCGTCTTTTTTGATTGCTGCTTGAATGAGTTCAGCTTCAGATTTAGCTTTAGCGACCGCTTTCGGCGCAAGATCATCAAGCATAGTAAACACTGCATCCGGCGTTTTCGCCATGCGATCGTCTAGCTGGTAATGTGCCCATGATTCAAAACCAAGCAAAGCGGCTTTTTCTGCTCGCAGCTGCGCTTCTTTAATAGCAATTGGGCCATTGGTTTGTTGCGCGCGCTGCGATGACGTGCGCCACACTTTTTCACGTAGCTCACGATTTTCGAGGCTTGAAAGAATGGGCTGACGGGTGGTGTTGACCAAGGTGATCATGTAGCCGTCTTTGCCTGCTTTTTCCGCAGCTGCCTTTAAGCTGGCAATTTCATCTTCAGCTAAACCCGCTAATTGCGCTTTGTCTGTGACTAAGATGGTGTCTTGTTTGAATGACTTTAAGATATTTTGCGAAAACTCAGTGCTGAGCTTAGAAAGCTCAGAGTTAATCTCGCGCATACGTTGCTTTTGGCTTTCATCCAGCTTCGCACCCGCACGCACAAAGCGTTTATAGTAATATTCAACAAGGCGTTGGTCTTCTTTATTCAGCGTGTCTTTGTTGTCATAAACAGCAGCAACACGGTCAAAAAGGGCCTTGTTTAGATAAATATTGTCACGGTGCTCGGCCAATACCGGCGCCATTTTGGCATCGATACGCTGATATTCATCATTTGAGATCAGGCCCGAGAGATTGTTGAAAGCGGCGCGTACACGGTCCAAAATGGCGCCGGATTGTTCCATTGCAACCAAGGTGTTTTCAAAAGTAGGCGCTTCAGAATTGTTAGCGATAGCTTCAATCTCAACACGTTGCTCTTCAATCCCCGCATCAAATGCCGGCTCATATAAACTGGTATCAATCTTATCAAATTCGGGCGCCATATATTGCAATGGGCTAGGGCTTAAAAAGAGATTTTCTTGTACAGCGTCAGTGGTGGTTTTGGCTAATTGTTCGGTTTGAGCTTGGTTTTGTTCGTTGTTAGCAGGTTGCTCGCTACAGCCTGTAACTAGGGTAGTCGCAGCAATCGCTGCGGCAATCATAGATAAACGCATTGCTTACTCCATTATCAGGAAGTTATTGTTGTCAGTTATCGCATGAGCAAGCCACGTCCCCGGGAGAATGCAGTGACTTGCACTGTGTAATCATGAAAAGAAGGGTGGGGCTCTTTCATTTTGATAGGCTGTAACATTACTGGCAAAGTGTGCTGACAACAAGTAACTTGGCCTTAATTCTGCGCTTTTTCGTCGATTTGTTGGTGTTTTTTTCATCTTCAGCCATGCTTAACACCCAGGTAAAGCGTTAAATTCTTCTCCAACCCTATGCTTTTGTTCGATTGTGAAGTTTTTTGCGGTGGGTATACTTGCGTCGTAGTGAAGATTGAGTGCGAATTTGGTAGCCGAGGAGAGCAGGGTTGGACGTTTTTGTAGCGCGCCAAGCAGTATTTAACAAGCAACAGAAGGTGGTTGCTTATGAGTTGTTGTTTCGCGATGGTGAAGATAACCGCTTCCCGAATGTCGAGGATAAAACTGCGACAGCCAAACTGATCTATGACAATCAACTCAATCAAGGTTTATCATTTCTCACCGGTGGGCGAAAAGCACTGATCAATTTTGGTGAGCAATCGCTACATGCCCGTTTAGGGGAGTTTCTTCCTACCGATAAAGTGGTGATTGAGATACTCGAGACTGTTGAGCCCAGTGAAGAGCACTATCAGTTGTGTCGAGAGTTGTTTCACCGTGGCTTTCGTTTGGCGCTCGATGATTTTCAATACCACCCACAATGGGAAAAGTTTCTAAAGCTAGTGCGGCTTATTAAGTTTGACCTTATGCACAGCAGCTTTGAGGAAATAGACCAAACCCTTGCAGTGTTAAAAAAGTATCCAAATATAAAGTACCTAGCGGAAAAAGTAGAAACGCAAGAGCAATACGAGCAAGCCAAAGCACGCGGTTTTGATTTTTTTCAGGGCTATTATTTTGCTCGCCCGCAAATGGTTAAACAGCGCGATTGTGTTGCTCGTTCGGCATTGATCATGATGATTTACAGCATGACCCTCAAGCCCAATATTAATCTCAATAAACTCAGCGAGGTGTTTTCTCAAGACACCGCCTTAGCTTACAAATTATTACGCTTTATCAATTCTGGGCTGTTTCCGCTTAAAGAGCGTATGGACTCCATTAAGCAAGCTTTGGTGTATCTTGGCGAGCTGCGGGTGCGGCGTTTTGTGTCACTGATAGTGACCGCCCATATCGCCCACGAAAAACCGCTTGAGCTGACCAAGATGTCGTCAATTCGCGCCCGCTTCTGTGAGCTATTAGCAAAGCGTTATTTCCCCCACCTCAGTAGCAGCGCGTTCCTTGTAGGGCTCTTTTCACTCATTGATGCCATGCTCGATAGACCCATGCAAAGCATTGTAGAGCAATTGCCTTTCCCCGATGATATTGCCAATGCGCTAAATGGGGAAAACAACACCTTGTTTTATCTGCTCGAGCTGGTAAAAGCGTACGAGTCTGGCAGTTGGTGGGCGATGCAAAGAGCCTGTGTACCGCTTAACATCAGTGATGAAGGGTTGCCCAATTTACACCAATCGGCCATTACCTGGTCGCAAATGTTCGATGATTTGTAAAGCGCGTCGATAGCGCTTAGCACCCTGTTGTTTGGCGTGCATAAGTAGGTGGCTGATCGGCAGATTGCGCTTGTGTGTAAAGCACATAGCACTGGTCATCTTGCACCGCGCCGTCGTCATCAAAGTCATAGCCAATATAGGTAAAGTCAATGCCTTGTTCTTCAAATACCAAGGCGTCGCTAAATTCCACCCGCTTGACGACATCGGTGTTATCTAAGAAAAACCATTTCAACCTCACATCCGGGCTATCGTCGCTGAGGTCAATGACACCGTCTCGGTTTAAGTCAACATCAATCAGGTCATTGCGCCCGGTCACCGCAGTGGCTCGGTAGCTAGGCATCTGCGCCTTCATCTGCATCAGTGTATTCGCCTGCTCGATACTGGTTTGCGCATTGGTCAATACGGCTATGCGCGCATCATTTTGTAAATTCAAAAAACGCGGCAACACGGTGATACTCAATACCGCCAGAATAACTATCACGATGATGAGTTCAATCAAGGTAAAACCCTTTTGCAAGCGGTGCTTATTAGAGGGGGAACAACAGATGAAGGAATGCATGAAACTGATACCGCGTATAAATACAACCGTGCTATGGTAATGTTTTTTATCGACAATGTCAGCGCTATTTGTATCGTGGAGGGGGAGTGTCTAAGGCCAGTTTGTTCGCCGAACAAGGGTATTATCGGCAATTAATCACCGATGCGCGCCGCACTGAAATTGATGCGTTGCGTGGGCTTGCCATCCTTGGCTTGTTGTTCTTGAATGCCCCTTTTTTCATTTATTTCGATTATGGTTACATCGCACCGCCCGGTACCCATTTAGCCGACTCGCTACTCTATGGCATACAGGTTCTACTACTTGATGGGCGCTTTCGGGGACTGTTTGTGGCGCTCTTTGTGGTGGGGTTAATTATCCAGTGGCAGCGCCGTGCCACGGACTCGCGCGACGAACCTATGCACTATTTACGCGTCAGACTCTATTGCTTAGCGGTCATTGGTCTGGTGCATGGGATGCTATTGTGGGCAGGGGATATCTTACTCGGGTATGCCCTTGCCGGGCTGTTGTTAGTGACGATGTTAGATTCACCCGCGAAACAGCAGATGCGTCAAGGCATACTGTTTACTGTTGTTGGAAGTGCAGTGCTATTGACCTTAAGTGGGTTATACATTGAACCTGCACTCACCTATGACGACGAGCAATACCAAGGGTATCTCAATCAAGATAACTTTCACTTTTTAGCTACGCGCTCAAGCAACGCTATCAATATGCTGCTGATGACCTTGGTATCCCTATTTTCTGTGCTGTGGCTGGAGTTAGGGGCGATGCTGTTGATTGCAGCGACATGGCGCAGTGGTTTTTTATCATCGCCTTGGCCACATCAGGTGAAGCTCTCTGTCGGAGCTGGGTTGCTGCTCTGTTTACTGCTCAGCGGCATTCATCTTGGTTATGGTAATAGCTTTACGGCAACGCTAAGCCTTATTGCGAACTCCATTAGTGGCACAATCACGGCGTTGATTGCCTTGCATTGGCTCAGTCGTAGACGCTTACGTATGGGTGTAGGGATTAGGCTGCTTGCCAATGTTGGGCGCTTATCGCTCAGTTGTTATCTGGCACAAAGCGCATTGATGCTGGTCATTACCCATTACTTTGGATTGTATATCGCACAAAACTTTGCGCTAGCGCATTACGCGCTATTGGCCTTTGCCATTATCATTGTGCAATTGCTCGGTGCGAACGCGTATCTGCGCATCTTTACTCAAGGCCCCGTAGAATGGGTTTGGCGCAAAGCGGTAGAGCGATGGCGCTAATACCATCAACATAAACTATACTCAGCGCTAGCCAAGGAGTCCCTGTGAAAAACTATGTTATCTTATTTGCCATCCTTTATGTGTCATCTTGCTTTAGCGCACATGGCGCAATGCGGGTTCTGTTTGTTAACCCATCTACAGCGGGCGACCCTTTTTGGCATAAAGTAGAGACTTTTGCGGTGCAAGCTGCCGGGGACTTAGACATCAATTTAGACATTGTTTATGGCGACGGTCATCGAGAGTTTCAGCATCGAGCCATCGCCCGGTATTTAGCCACTCATCCTGCGCCGGATTATGCGGTGCTTATCAATTACCCCGGCGGCAGTGGTCAGTCTATGCAGTTACTGGAGCAGCGCGAGGTTTATTTTGTCACGTTGGAAGAGACACTGTCCCAACAAGAGCGGGAGCTTGTGCAAAAGCCTGGTGAGCGCTTCCATTATTGGTTGGCGGAGCTGTCCCATGACAACCAGCACGCAGGTCAGCAACTCGCTTCTTTTTTGCACAACAAAGCCGTTGAGCAAGGCATAGAGTCACCGCAGGTGGCGGCGATAGGGGGGCACTACGGAGGAGAAACAAACCTGCGTGTGAATGGATTGCGCGACTTTTTAGCAGACCACCAAGGGCAGCTAGTGCAAGTCGTGCATGGTCGTTGGCAGCAAGAAATTGCCCGTCAACAAACAGCCAAACTATTACGGCGCTATCCTGAGTTAAGTATCATCTGGTGCGCCTCGGACGCCATGGCGCTGGCGGCTGCACAACAAGCCCAGCAACATGGCAAAGTAGTCAATAAAGATATGTTTATCGGTGGTTTTGATTGGCTGGCCGACTCCTTGAACGCTATAGCCGATGGTAGGCAGACGGCGTCAGTGGGTGGACACTTTTTGATGGGGGCTTGGGCTTTGGTCAAGGCCTATGATCACCGCTTTTCAGTGTCAAAAAGTAGCACTCAAGAAGTGCGCTTTAAACTGGCAATCGCGCATCAGGGAAACGTCAAGCGCATCCTCCCTTTGGTGGACCCCGATAATTGGCAGCAAATTGATTTTAAAAGCTACACAAGAACCCATAACAGCACGCTTGATGAGTACCCCTTCGATGTGCAAAGTATCCTCAATCAACACTTTTAATTCTGATTTTTGTTGGTAACTGCTTTACAATGCGCAGGTGAAAAAGAAGCAATAAGTAGAACTATGAGTCAACCTACGCGCCTTAATAAATACATAAGTGAAACCGGATTTTGCTCGCGCCGTGAGGCGGATGCGCTGATCAGTGCGGGGCGAGTCAGCGTAAATGGTCATGCGCCACAAATGGGCGACAAAGTGACTGATGCCGACACCATTCACATTGATGGTAAAGCGCTTAAAACTAAGCCTAAACGTGTCTATATCGCCTACAACAAGCCAACGGGTATTACTTGCACCACTGAAAAGAAAATAAAAAGTAATATTGTGCGAGCGATTAACTATCCCGAGCGTATTTTCCCTATTGGTCGTTTAGATAGGCCCTCCGAAGGACTTATCTTCCTCACCAACGAGGGCGATATCGTCAACAAAATATTGCGCTCGGGGAATAACCACGAAAAAGAGTACGAAGTGCGGGTTGATAAGCCCCTAAATCGGCGCTTTGTTGAGCGTATGAGCGCGGGTATTCCCATTCTTGGCACTGTTACCAAGAAGTGTAAGGTTGAGCAAACCGGGCCGGATAGCTTTCGCATCATACTGACTCAAGGCCTGAATAGGCAAATTCGTCGCATGTGCGAGTATCTTGGCTATGAAGTAGTTACGCTCAAGCGCACGCGCATCATGAATGTGACATTAGCCGGGCTGAAAAGTGGCCAATGGCGCCATTTAAGTGATGCAGAAATGGCCACTATTAATGATCTAATAGCGGACTCTGGTAAAACCGAAGAGCATTCTAAAACTGAGCACAGTGTGCCCTCTGAGCAACATTCCAATACACCGAAGACTGCACCACCAAAGCGAAAAACCGTACCTCGAGCTCGCACAGCGCCTGTTCACAAGCCAAAAAGTAAGGCAAACAAGCGGGTGAAAGGAACATTGAGGCTAAAGAAATGATGCGCTTTATTGGCCTTGTGCTGCTTGTTTTTATAACCGGTTGCTCGCAATCAGACAAAGTGACGTTGCATGCTGGCGATTCTATTTTAGCGTTCGGTGATAGTTTAACCGTGTCAGTGGGTGCAAAAAACAGCACCTATCCCCAGCAACTCGCTCAGCTAACAGGGCTGGAAGTGATAGCCAGTGGTGTCTCTGGCGAGCAAACAGCGCAGGGCCTTGAGCGCTTTAAACGTGCACTCGACACGCACCAGGTTCAGGCGGTGGTGTTACTTGAAGGCGGAAACGATTTTTTGCGTAACCAAGATAGCGGGCAAACAAAAGCGAACCTAGGCGCGATGATAACGCATGCGCAAAGTAAAGGGATTGCAGTGATCCTTGTGGCGGTGCCGACCAAGTCTTTGTTTTTGTCTGACGCGCCGCTATATCAACAATTAAGCGAGCAGTATCAGGTGGTGCTGGTGGCAGATATACTGTCTGAATTACTAGGCGATAACCGTTTTAAATCTGACGCTATTCATCTTAATGACCAAGGCTATCGACGCCTAGCGTTAGCCATAGCCGATGTGATAGAGGTTGAACGCTAACGAAAAAAAGCCAGCTTAAGCTGGCTTTTTAATGACTGCTGATCTCATCCGTTGCGACGGTGGCTGTGTATGGCAAAGAACTTACAATAAAGCACCGGGACCACAACCAGCGTGAGTATGGTGGCAAAGCCGAGACCAAACATGATGGTCACCGCCATGGACTTAAAGAACACATCAAATAGCAGCGGGATCATCCCTAAAATAGTGGTGATAGCCGCCATGGAAACCGGTCTAACCCTGGAAACGCCAGAGTCAAATACCGCCTCATAAGGGTCTTTACCCGCAGCTAACTCGATATTGATTTGATCCAACAACACGATGCCGTTTTTAATTAACATGCCTGAGAGGCTCAATAGCCCCAGCAGTGACATAAAGCCAAAGGATGCGCCCATGGCCAGCAAGCCAGCGCTGACACCGACGATGGCCAAAGGCACTGTGGCCCAGATCACCAGCGGTTTACGCACCGAGTTAAACAGCAACACGGTGACCGCGAACATCGCTAGATAACCCAGCGGTAGCGAGCCAAAAATGGCTGAGCGTGCTTTGTTGGCAGACTCATACTCGCCACCCCATTGCAGTTCATAGCCACGGGGGAGCGGGATGGCTTCGATATCGCCACGTACACGGGCGAACAACTTCGCAGGGGTTTCATCGCCAAGCAAGTCGTGATCCGCCATCACGGTAATAGTGCGCTTGCGGTCGCGGCGCATAATGAGAGGGTCTTCCCAGCGAACGGTGAAATCATCCACCACTTGCGTCACTGGCACAAACACGCCCAATACGGGACTGTAGATTTGCAAGTCGCGCAGTGATTCAACGTTTAAACGCTCGTCTTCTGGAGAGCGGGCAATGATTGGCAACAACTGGGTGCCATCGCGATATAGTCCCACTTTCTTACCCGACACACTGGTGAGCAGCAACTCGTCTAAATCGGTTTTACTTATTCCCAAACGGCGGGCTTTTTGCTCATTGAGCTGTGGGCGGATGAGCTTTGTGCGGTGGCGCCAATCATCGCGAATGTGAAAGGCTCCAGCGTCACTTGCGAGAATTTGCTTCGCTTGTTCAGCCAACTGTCTTAACACCACAGGGTCGGGGCCAGAAAAGCGTGCTTCGATTTTGGCATCGGTCGATGGCCCGATTTCCATGCGTTTGAGCTTTAGTTTGGCATCAACAATATGGTTGCGCTCGTAGTCACGCACTTTAGCTATCATGGCTAATACGGCTTCTCGGTCCTTCACCCGAACAATCAGCTGACCATAGGCAGGGTACTGTTTTTCTGGTGCATAAGTCAGCATAAAGCGCGGTGCCCCTTGACCTATGGTGGCGGTGACCTCCTCAACCAACTCCTGCTCGAGTAAAAACTGCTCAAGTTTGGCGATACCTTTGCTGGTGGTGCGAATATCAGCGCCTTGGTAATGCCAATAATCTATGTAAAACATGGGCGTGTTAGAGGCAGGGAAGAATGACTGTTTGACCGATTTAAAGCCCACCACTGCGCCGACTAAAAGGATTAGCATTAATACGATAGTGGTTTTGCCGTAATGCATGGCATGGCGCAAGATAAACTTATAGCCACTAAATAAGAATCCTTGGTAGGGATCTTCATCGCCTGTTTGTGCTTGGTTGTTGTTCTTTGGGGTGCGGAACATCACATCAGCAAAAAACGGCGTAAGGGTGATGGCGGTGATCCAGCTCAGTAATAGCGAGATCATCAACACCCAAAATAAGCTACCGGCAAATTCGCCACTGGCATCCGAGCTCAGGCCAATGGGGGCAAAGGCGGTAATGGCGATAACCGTAGCCCCGAGTAAGGGCCATTTGGTTTGGTTAACGATATTGACTGCTGCCTTTAGTTTGCTTTGCCCGCGCTTCATATTAATAAGAATGCCTTCGGTGATCACAATGGCATTATCCACCAACATCCCTAGTGCGATGATCAACGCCCCAAGGGAGACGCGTTGTAGGTTGATATCAAAGAGCACCATAAAGATAAAGGTGCCGAGCACGGTGAGCAGCAAAATACCACCAATTAAAATACCGCTTTTAACCCCCATAAACAGCAGCAACACCACGATGACAATGGCCACCGCTTCGACCAGGCTGATAATAAAACTGGACACCGACTTGTCGACTTCCTGGGGTTGGTTGTAAATGGCCGCGACTTCCATGCCATGGGGGCGCTGATACTCCAGCTCCGCTAAATGGGCATCGATACGTTGACCCACGTCTACGACATTGACGTTGCTGGCAAAAGAAAGACCTATTAACAATGCCTGTTGTTGGTTGTAACGCACCATATGCGAGGGCACCTCAGCATACTCGCGATAGACCTTGGCGACATCGCCGAGATAGATGAGCTCGCTGGCACCGGGCTTAGAAATAAGCACATGTTCAAGTTCAACAACATTGTCAAACTCGCCGGTGGGATGCAGGCGAATAGACTCGCCATCGACCATAACGCGACCGGCGTTAGAAACGGTGTTTTGCGCTTGCAACAAGGAAAAGATGCGCTCAGGACTGAGTCCCAGTTGCGCGAGCTTATGGGTCGAGACCTCAACAATCACTTGGCTTTGCTGCTCGCCGGCTACGGTTACTTTGCCAACGCCATCGACCAGCACCAGTTCACGCTTGAGAAAATCAACATAGTCTTTAAGCTCATCATAGGAGTAGCCATCACCGGTCACTGCAAGGGTAACACCATACACATCGCCGAAGTCATCAATGACTTGGCTGGGGTACACCCCTGGTGGCATAGATGCCGAAACATCGTTAATTTTGCGGCGCAGTTCATCCCAAATTTGCCTTAGATCCTCTTTGCGATAGGTGCTTTTCATCTCCACCGTAATCTGGCTTTTGCCGTTAGAGGAAATGGAGGTGACATAGTCGACGTAGGGCAATTCTTGAATCGCGTTTTCGATTGGATATGTTACTTCTTCTTCGACCTGCTGCGGTGAGGCCCCAGGGTAGAGGGTAATCACCATGGCTTTTTTCAGAGTAAACTCTGGGTCTTCTAACTGTCCGAGAGAAAAGTAAGAGACCGTTCCACCAATGAGCAGAAACAGCGCAAACATCCAACTAATAACTTTGCGTTCAATGGCAAATGCAGCAAGATTCATTTATAGGCCTCGCTCTTTTTGCCATGGGCGCACCTGCATCCCTTCTTTGAGATAGTGTACGCCTGCGGCCACTACTTGCTCTCCGCTATTTAGGCCTGAGCGTATCTCTAGTCCGTCTCGGTGCATTTGCCCGACTTCCACCTGGCGTTTATGCACAGCGCCGTCTTTATAGACCCATACATAGCTGTTATTCGCTAGGCCTTGTTGCGAGTCTGAAAAGACCGCTTCCACCGGAATTTTATGCCATGACTCGGCATTTCCGGTTATTTTACTGATATCAATATACACATGGCCGCTCATCCCCGCTAACAAGTTAAAATCTTCGGGCACGGGTAATGAAAATACCACTTTGTAGGTCAGCGTAGCAGGGTCGGCTTGGGTGTCGTACTCTTTGATGGTGAGCGTATAGGCTTTATCTGGATAGCCGTCAAAGATCACCGTGGGTTGATACAAGGTATCCTTGTTGACGCGGGCCACCAACTTCTCGGGTACCTGGATAACTACGTCCATTAAATCTCGGGTTTCTAAGCGTAAAATATTTTGCTTTGCCTGAATGTTTTCAAAATTCTTAACGAATACTTTGGCAACGGTACCGGCGAAAGGCGCCCTTAACTCTGAGTTGTCTAAGTTAGTTTTAGCAATATTGAATGCCGATTCGGCAACTCGGGCGTTGGCGACTGCTTCATCGAGTTCTGCTTGGCTGGCAATGTTGCGCTCATAAAGTGTTTTTACGCGCTTTAGCTGCGACTGAGCTAGGTCATAACGGGCCTTGCGCTCTTCATACTGTAGCTGGAAATCTTCAGGGTCGAGCTTAGCGAGTAACTCGCCTTTTTCCACTTCCTGACCCGCTAACACCGGAAATTCTATGAGTTCTCCATTGACACGGAAGGCTAAGTAGGAGCCTTGGTGGGCGACTACTTCAGCAGGAAAGCTACGCATAACCTTTTCATCAGCGTGACCCACGCTAAAGAGTTTAACCGGCCTGATGGTCGGCTTTTTATCGGTTTTGGGCTGCTCTTGTGAGCACCCCGTTAGTGAAATCATCGCGAGCAAGACTAATACGAATAGACTGCGAGACATGAATGAGACTCCCTGTGAATAGTGTGTATGTATGCCAGTATAAGAGCACGCTGGTGCGTTAGCTTACTTTGCCGTAGACTAAAATAAAAATTATAAATTACTTATAACTTCATAAGGTAATGTTATGAAGCTGGAATGGCTAAAAGTACTTGATGTGTTATCTCAGTGTCGCTCGCTCAGTGAGGCGGCAAAGCGTTTACATAAAACTCAGCCGGCGCTGACGATGATGGTCAAGAAAATAGAGCAGAGCGTCGGTTTTGCTGTGGTCAATCGCGAAGGTTATCGGTTTTCACTCACTGAACAAGGTCAGGCGTTTTGTCGGCGTGCTCAATATGTGCTGCGCGATATGGACGAATTGAGTGAGTTCTCCAGCGAGCTCGCTAACGGTAATGAGCCAAAGTTTCGTATCAGTTACGAGCAAGTTTGTGTTGGCGAAGAGCTCAGTATTTTGCTGCGCGATTGCTATCATGCCTTTGCTCACACCGAGTTTGAGATTGACAGTGGTCGGCGATTCACCGCGCTAGAGCAAGTTAATAGCGGAAAAAGTGATTTAGGGATTGGCCCTTGGTTTGATATTTTTCACGCCACCGGCGACTTAGAAAGTTTGCCGCTTGGAGATATTGAAGTCGGTGTTGTGGCTTCACCGCAGCTTATTCTGCAAACTCAGATCAGTTACCGAGAACTCCAAAGTTACCCCTGTGTGGCGATGTTTGAAAGTGATCTGCATTTCGAAAGTGGGCGGATGCCGTTTTTAAATCAAGCGGCGATGATGAAGCTCGACGATATATTCGCGCTGCGCTCCATGTTGCTTGCGGGGGCGGGCTGGGCCTTAATGTGTCTCGATTTGTGTCAACAAGAAATAGCGACCGGGCAACTGCAAGTGATTCACCTTAGCGATAGGGAGCACGCGTTTCGCGCGCAGATTCGTGCGTTTCGTCGACATTCCCGTCATCACGGTCCCGTAGCTCGACATGTGTGGGCAAAATTGCAGGAAATAGCCCATGGATAAAGCCGCGATGATTTATCAAGTGGTCGCCGCCATTCCCAAAGGCAAGGTATGCAGTTATGGCGAAGTAGCCAAACGAGCTGGCTTACCTGGCTATGCCCGTTATGTGGGTCATACCCTTAAAAACCTACCCTCTGACTCTCGCTTGCCTTGGCATCGGGTGGTAAACAGCCAAGGCAAAATATCCTTTGCGCAAGGCAGTGAAGGGTTCACACGACAACAACAAGCACTGCTTGGCGAAGGCGTGCTTGTAATCGACGGGAAGATCAATATGCGCCGATTTGCTTGGCATATCTAACAGCGAGCTTGCGTTATTGGCAACTAAATAATGTATAGGTAAATGGCCAAAAAGTGGCAGGTACAGGCAACCAGCACGAATAGATGCCAGATGGCATGGCTGAGGTGGCGATGTTTGGCGCTGTAAAACAAGGTACCCACACTGAATAATACCCCACCCAATACCAACAACCACATCGCGCCACCGGGCAGTGCAAGATAAAGCGGATAGATAAACGCAAGTGCTATCCACCCCATCACTAAGTAGGTGGCCAAAGAAATTCTCGGTCGCGGGATTTTTGCGGTTAATTTGAATATCACGCCAAATAAAGCCAACCCCCAAATAGCAAACATGCCTATCCAGGCCCAGTATCCGCCTAGCGCAAGTAATAAAAAGGGCGTGTACGTACCGGCAATTAATAGGTAGATGGCACTGTGGTCAAGCTTTTTCAGGACGCGTTTGGCCTTGTCACTTACACTGGCGTGGTAAAGGGTTGAACTGACGAACATTAAAATGAGGCTGGCACCGTATACGCTGGTCGCTACCACAGCGGTTATGGATTCGCTGACGAGCACCATAGCGACCAAGGCCACAATAGCGAGTAAGGCACCAAGACCATGGCTTAACCAGTTTAACTTTTCTTCAAACGGGGAATAACCACTCACTTGCATCTGTTTTAACTCATTATTACTTGCTACGACGAACCAACTATAACCGTTCAGCGTACACATGTACACCCAAATAAAGGTGTTAATTCGGAACAAAAATTCGGTTGGTTTAATTCGCTAATTGCAGTGTGAAAAAAGCTAAAAAATAGTTTTTATTTTATGTGGCTAATTTTCCATTTTGCCTGTTGGAAAATAAAAGTTCATTTATTACATGCACTTAAAAAATTTATTGGTTCTGGCACAACCTTTGTAATAGATGATGCGACTAATTAAACAATACCTTAACAACAGGAACATCATCATGAAAACGTTAACCAAGGCAACAATTCTGACTTCCGCTTTATTTGTAAGTTCAATGGCAAATGCGAACTCTCTCACGCAAGAAATTGAACAGGCTGTTCGCTCTGCTGCAAACGAAGCGTATTCATCGCTCATCCAGTCACAGAAACAGGCACTACGTGATGCAACTCAGATGTTATTTTCCGAGCAGCGCCAAGCAGCTGATAAAGCGTCTGATAAAAAGAATGCGAAGGAGCAGGGTGATGACGCTTAATTTTGCCTTACTAGGGCTTATGCTGCTACCCGTAGCAAGTTTGTTTGGTACCTACCTAGGCATTAGTGTCTGCCGTAATTTCGGTTGGTGGGGAGAGTAGTTGTCCTCACCCTAACTATTTCACTGGCGAGTTGATCGGCATTAACAGACATGACGTAGTATACGCACTACTCACCGTCCTAGGATTTTTATGAAGTATGCCGTGTTCCCTCTGCCGCTGGTGTTGTTGCCGCAGGGCGTGACCAAGCTCAAAATTTTCGAGCAGCGATACATTCACATGGTAAAAGAGTGTCTGCGCGAACAACGCGGCTTTGTTATCACCCCATTAGCCAAGGAAAATGACGACCAGACAAGCGAATTTGGTTGCCTAGTTAAAATTATCGATTTTGACCAAGACCCGACAGGCCAGTTGTTGATCACTGTGCAAGGTGAAAGCCTGATGCGCATAGACAACATAACCTACCTCGATAACGGCTTACGCTATTGTACTCATCCCACTGAAATAGAGACTGCGACCGTGCCTGAGGTTGAACTAAGCGATTTGGCGCAGGCGTTAAAATGGGTGTTAGACAATAATCCAGAGCTCAAATGCCTATATGATTGCCCTAACTACGACGATGCTAAGTGGGTCGCTTATCGTTGGTTAGAGATATTACCTGTTGATTATAATCAAAAAAAGTTAATAATCCGTGATCACAACTTTGAACAACTGCTCGACTTCCTCCATACTGTAATTAATTTCAACGAGCGATGATCTATCGCGCCACTCCTTGCGTAAATCTCACAAATAAAAGCATTACTGAGGCAGCCAATGGGATTGCAAAGCGTGTTAGACAAGCCGTGTAACAAGTCTCCGCAGCAAAGTATTGCACCAAGCGGTGGCAATCAAAGCAAAGGAAGAAACATGGGCAGTGAAACTGAGCATTTGTCGGATGCGTTAGTGCGCGTCGCAGAGCATCGGGACAGAAGCGCATTCGCAACGCTGTTTTCTTATTTCGCACCAAAGATAAAACGCTTTGGCATTAAGCAATACAACAATGAGGCGTCGGCGATGGAGCTGGTGCAAGACACCATGACGTCAGTTTGGCGTAAAGCTCACCTTTACCACCCCAGCAAAGGCGCGGCGACGACTTGGGTTTATACCGTAATGCGTAATGCATCTTTCGATGCGTTGCGCAAGATGCGCAGCAACAAAGAAGATACCTTAAGTGAAGATATCTGGCCGTTGGTGCAGCATCATGAAGAAGAGCAAGACGTGTTTGGCGATCATTTGCAGAGCCAACTCTTGCAGCAGCATATAGACAAGCTTCCCATCGCCCAACAGGAGGTGGTTAAGGGAGTGTACTTTCAAGAAATGTCGCAAGAGCAACTTGCGAAGCAGTTAGGCGTACCAGTTGGAACCGTGAAGTCGCGGTTAAGATTGGCGCTCTCAAAGCTAAGAAATCACCTGGGAGCAGAGCATGATTAAATTTCACCCGAACACACAGTTGTTAGAACAACATGTGCTTGGCGCATTGCCAGCTTCGCTGAGCGTGGCAATTTCAGCTCACCTTGAGCTTTGCGACGACTGTTGTGACACTGTCGCAGCGTTAGAGCAGCGCATTGGTGAACAAACGTTTACAGACGACGCCGGTGAGGAGCTTGCCGGGTCACACGAACTGCTTGATGCGCAGATGAGCGCCATGCTCAGTGATATTACTGCAGATACAGACGTCGATGATTTTGCCATTCAAAGCGCAAAACGAATATCCGTCGGTGATAGAAACATTACTTTGCCACGTGCATTGAGCCATGTTGGCATGTCGAGGTTTGTTCAGGCCGGGAAGCTTGCGCGTTCGCGCCTGGAGCTTGATGAGGGCAGTATTCGCACCAGCTTATTGTACATTGCTCCAGGGGGGACGATTCCCGAGCACACGCACACAGGTTTTGAGTTGACGCTATTGCTTGATGGCACCTTCACCGACGAAGAAGGAGAATACCAACCGGGCGATTTTATATGGCTTGATCATAAGCACGACCATACTCCTTACACCGAACAGGGGTGTTTGTGCTTGGCAGTAGTCAATAGTGCACTACACTTCAATAAAGGCTTAAGTAAATTGCTGAACCCCATTGGCGAGCTTATATATTAATGGATAAATCGTTGAAAATAGGTATTAGTGCGTGTCTCACCGGTGAAAAAGTTCGCTTTGACTCAGGACATAAGCGCTCCAACTTTTGCATGGACGAGCTTGCAAAGCACGTCCAGTACGTGCCCTTTTGTCCAGAGGTGGCGATTGGTTTACCCATTCCTAGGCCGACCATTCGCCAGGTGCGCAAAGACGATGTGATAACGGTGTGTCGCCCTGATGGCAGTGGCGAGGTTGGCAATGACCTTAAAAACTACGGGCAGCAGGTGGCTCAGAATCAAGGCCAACATCTCGATGGCTTTATATTCTGTGCTAAAAGTCCTAGCTGTGGCATGGAACGAGTCAAAGTTTTTAATGAAGCTGGGACGGGCAATACTTCAGAGGGTGTAGGCTTTTTCAGCGCTGAAATAATGAAGGCTAATCCGCTGCTACCTTGTGAGGAAAATGGCCGACTCAATGACATGCACCTACGCGAAAACTTTGTTATGCGGGTTTATGTTTACCATAGCTGGCGCAAGCTGCGCGAGTCAGGATTAAGCGCTCATCGGCTGACTACTTTTCATTCTTTGCATAAATATCTATTAATGAGCCACAACTACCAAGCCTACCGTGATTTAGGGCGGTTGCTCGGCAGTATCGAAGGGGATGACATCGAAGCTATTGCCGATGAATATATCCTTGGTTTAATGAATGCGTTGAAAAAGCCTGCTTCGCGTAAGGCACACACCAATACTTTGATGCACTTGCAAGGGTATTTTAAACAGCACCTCGGTAAAGAGGAAAAGCAAGAATTACGTGCGGCAATCGAAGACTACCGCCAGGGGCTTGTGCCTTTATATGTGCCACTGACGTTATTGCGTCACCACCTTACGGTGCACCCAAATCCCTATTTAGCGCAACAAGTCTACTTTAATCCCCACCCAAACGATTTAAAGCTGAGGTATGGTATTTAAATGAGTTCATTGTTCTGGTTTCGGCGCGACATGCGCCTTTATGCAAACGAAGCTTTAATTGAAGCATTAAACAACGGCGCAAAAGACGCCGTTTTCTTTGTCTGCGAGAAACAGTGGCAACGGCACGACATGGCGCCCATTCAACGGGATCTCATGCTGCGACGTGTCGATTATTTGGGTCAGCGCTTGAGTGAGCATGGTATTCGCTTGCACGTATTGAATGTTGATGAATTTAGTGACGTACCCGCATCGTTGCAAGGGTTATGTAACAGCTTGAGTGTCAAGCATGTTTACGCCAACCGCGAATATGAAGTGAATGAACGCCAGCGTGACAGTCAATGTGCGCAATTAGCTCTTGAGTTTCATTGGTTTGATGGCGATGTAATTGCCCCGCCAGGCTCGGTGTGTACAAAAAGCGGCGACATGTTTCGCGTGTTTACCCCATTCAAGCGTCAATGGCTAAAGCAATATGAACAAAGCCACTTTTCATTGCCGTCATGGCCGTCGTTACATAACGCGATAAAGTGGCAGACGCCTCGTTGTTTGCAAAGTGACGGTGAATCGCAAAAATGGCCGGTTGACGATGATTCACTTAGCGCCATTGTTGAGCGCTTTATTGACGATAAGCTCACCACCTATGAACAGCAGCGAGACTTTCCAGCGATTAAAGGCACCTCCGGGTTGAGCCCATACTTGGCGTTAGGAGTGATCAGCGTTAAACAACTGCTCGTTAATGTACAGCAGCGCCACCCTGATATTTTGCAAAGCGCAAAAAGTAATCTCTTTAGTTGGGTTAACGAACTGATCTGGCGAGAGTTTTATCGCCATCTTATTGTTGCCTATCCGCGTTTATGCAAACACGCTAACTTTAACGCCAAGTACGACGCCGTGAAATGGCGGCAAAGCGATAAAGACTTTAACGCTTGGTGTGAAGGAAAAACGGGTTACCCTCTGGTGGATGCAGCAATGCGACAATTAGTGCAAACAGGATGGATGCACAATCGCCTACGTATGGTGGTGGCAAGCTTTCTGACCAAGCATTTACTGATCGATTGGCGCGCTGGTGAGCAGTTTTTTATGCGTCACCTGATTGATGGTGACTTGGCGTCAAACAACGGCGGGTGGCAATGGGCGGCAAGCACCGGCTGCGACGCGCAGCCTTACTTTCGTATTTTTAACCCAATAACGCAAAGTGAACGTTTTGATCCAGATGGCGAATTCATCCGTAAGTACCTACCAGAGTTAGAAAAAGTGCCTGCTAAGCAGATTCACTTTCCGCACCAATATCTAGCAGCAACTCAAAGCAACAAGTATTGGCCGGCGATAGTTGATCATAAAGCAGCACGCGAACGTGCCTTAGCACGATTTAAGGTGGACGATGAATAACGCGCTTGAGCAATTTGTGTCAGTTTATCAGCGTTTGGACAAGCATAACCTAGACTTGCTGCATGAAGTTTATGGCGAAGCCATTCATTTTCAAGACCCGCTTCATGAAGTAAAAGGGTTGCAGCAACTAAGGCGATATTTCGCCAACATGTATGCCAATGTTAATCACTGCACATTTGATATTAGCCAACAATTTGCCTTTGATAATCATGCATTCTTGTATTGGACCATGCGCTTTTCACACCCCAAGCTAAATGGTGGCAATGAGGTCTCCGTTGCAGGGCATAGCTTTTTGCAATTTGATCAAGGCAAAGTCATCCACCATCGCGATTACTTTGATGTAGGCGCTATGTTATACCGACATATCCCTTTACTTGGCAAAGTAATCAAGCTCGTTGACAACAAAGCAGGGAGTTAGGGTATGAAAGTATTAATCACAGGGGCAACATCGGGTATCGGTGAAGCCCTAGCTAAGCGCTATGCGCAGCAACATGATGTTATTGCGTGTGGGCGAGACGAACAAAAGCTTAAAGAGCTAGAAGACAGTCAAGGCCAAGGGCGTATTAAAGGGTTGTCCTTTGATGTCACCGAATTAGAGGCTATTAAATCAGCCACCACCAACATAGACGAGCTTGACTTGGTGGTGCTCAACGCCGGTAACTGCGAATACGTCGATGATGCGCGTCATTTTGACAGTGCATTATTCGAGCGCGTTATTACCATCAACCTACTGAGCCTTGGTTATTGCCTTGAGGCGCTGTTGCCGAAACTCAAATCCGGTGCCCACCTCGCCATTGTCTCCTCCAGTGTGACATATTTACCACTGACGCGGAGCGAGGCATATGGCGCATCGAAATCAGGCGCGACTTATTTGGCAAAATCCCTGGCTGTGGATCTCAAAGACATTGACGTGAGCGTTATCCACCCAGGTTTTGTGAAAACGCCATTGACAGATAACAATGATTTTCCTATGCCCATGGCCGTCAGTGCAGAGCAAGCCGCTGAGTACATGTATAAGGGGCTGCAAAAGCGCCGAAAAGAGATTCATTTTCCAAAAAGATTCACATTTATTTTAAAACTGCTGCGCGTGCTGCCTTGGCCGCTGTGGCGCAAAATTGCAAAAGGAATGGTGCGGTGAAAAAAATCGCAGTAATAGGTAGTGGTATCGCGGGCCTCAGTAGTGCCTATTTGTTGAGTAAAAAGTATCATGTTGATGTTTTCGAAAAGAACGATTATATCGGTGGGCACACCGCCACAGTGGATGTTGAAGTCGGGGGACGGCAATACAGCGTCGATACTGGTTTTATTGTTTTTAATGACCGCACCTATCCGCGTTTTGAAAAGTTGCTCGCTGAAATTGGTATAGGCCGCAAGCCTACGCAAATGAGCTTTAGCGTGCACAACGTGGACACAGGTTTTGAATACAATGGTCATACATTGACCACTTTGTTTGCCCAGCGTCGCAATTTATTGCGGCCGAAGTTCTGGCATTTGTTGTGGCAAATAGTACGCTTCAACCGGTTGTGTAAGGATCTTTATCACAGCGGCGAATATGAGCAAGGCGACACCTTAGGTCGCTTCCTTGATAGACATGGGTTTAACGATTTCTTTCGCAATCATTACATTTTGCCTATGGGGGCGGCGATATGGTCAACGTCTATCAAAAAGATGCAAGACTTTGGCATCGAGTTCTTCATTCGCTTCTTTTACAACCATGGCCTGTTAGATATTACCAATCGCCCGCAGTGGTATGTCATCCCTGGCGGTTCTCGCGAATACATCGGCCCGCTAACGAAACCCTTTAAAGACAATATCCATCTAAATGCGAATATAGAAAAGGTGTTTAGGCACCCAGATGGCGTGACGATTCATATGCAAGGCGGTGAGATTTATCACTATGACGCGGTGGTGTTTGCGTGCCACTCTGACCAGGCCCTTGCGTTGTTAGGCGATGCCACTGAAAGCGAGCAGCAAGTGCTAGGCGCGATGCCTTATACTGCCAATTCTGTTGTCCTACATACTGATACTAGTTTGTTACCTGAGCGTCGTGCAGCGTGGGCAAGCTGGAATTATCGCCTTGATAACAACACCGAGCAAGCCGCAGTTGTCACTTATCAAATGAATATTCTCCAAGGTTTGCACAGCAACCCACCGTTGTGTGTGACTCTCAATTGTGATGACGCTATTGATGATAGTAAGGTGCTGCGCCGTTTCACTTATCATCACCCTGTATTCAACAGCGACAGTATCGCTGCGCAACAACGCCGAGATGAGGTTAACCTCGCAGCTACTTACTATTGCGGCGCATACTGGTACAACGGTTTTCACGAAGATGGCGTGCGCAGTGCTGTGGATGTGGCCAAAGCGCTAGGGGTCGACTTTGAGCACTGAAACCGTGCAGGAACCGCTACTGACCCTAGGGTGCGCGATCATGCTTGGCGATGTGCGTCATCGGCGCTTCGAGCCCGTGTTCCATGGTTTTAATTATCCACTGTACATGATGTGGGTTGATACTCAGCACCCAGAGCAGCTTGATGGTATCCACCCTTTGGTTGGGACTCAGGGCTGGAAGGTGCTGCGGTTTAACCAAGGCGATTACTTGCGTGATGAGCAAGGCTCGCTGTTTGAACGCGCTGTGCATAAAGCACAGCAACTGGGCGTAGAGCAAGAGATAGCCCAAGTTTACATGTTGGTGCAGCTGCGCTGTTGCGGTATTTACTTTTCTCCGGCCAATTTTTACTTCTATCGTTATCGTGGTGACAGCGATTTCAGTGTCATGGTTGCCGAAGTGAGTAACACTCCTTGGAATGAGCGTCACTATTATTTAGTTGATTTACAAACTAAAGTGAACTTTAAAAAGCAGTTTCACGTATCGCCTTTTATGAATTTGGATATGCATTACCATTGGCGAGTGAAAGCCAAGAACCGGGCGATGTTTATTCATATTGAGAACAAACGCCAGCGGCAGAAATTATTTGATGCCACCATGCGATTGCAACATCAAGGGTTAGAGCGCCGTGCGTTCACTAAGGTGTTGCGGCGTTTTCCTATAATGACACTGAGTGTCATGCGCGGGATATACTGGCAAGCATTAAGGTTATTGTTAAAGCGTGTGCCGTTTTACGCTCACCCAGGAAAGAAAGATGGATAGAGTTACCCAAGTAGAAGCAAATAAATCAATCAGTTGGAAGTCTCAGATCGCTAAACGCTTTGTCTTGGCAGCAATGAGAACCTTAAAGCACGGCTTTGTAGAAATGCACTTCCGTGATCAGAGCTATCAGTTTGGCAATAACACCTCTTCGCTTAGAGCGCGTGTGGATATAAGCGATGCGCGTATGTTCGATGCGTTTGCCTTTGGCGGCAGTATTGGTGCGGCGGAGTCCTTTATAGACGGTCATTGGCAATGCGATAACTTGACTGCCTTGGTGGAGATTTTTGTTCTCAATCAAGACCAGCTCGATGAATTTGAAGGTCGCTTCGCCTTTTTTAGCGCGATCGCCTACCGACTCAAGCACTTGCGTAATCGTAACAGCACGCAAGGCTCGAAAAGGAACATTGTTGCTCACTATGACTTGGGCAATGAATTATACGAGTCGTTTTTAAGTGATGAAATGCTTTACTCCTGTGCCGTTTATCCTCAAGCAGATGCAACCCTTGAGCAAGCGCAGGCACATAAATTAAAGCTGATATGCGAACGTGTGCAGTTGGCCGATGGCGATCAGGTTGTCGAGATTGGCACAGGGTGGGGCGCTTTTGCTATCTATGCGGCTACCCACTACGATGTGCATGTAACGACTACAACCATCTCAGATCAACAACATGCCTATGTGCAGCAAAAAATCGCGCAACACGGTTTAGAAGATAAAATTACTCTGTTAAAGAAAGACTATCGACTACTTGAAGGACACTACGACAAGCTTGTCTCTATAGAAATGATTGAGGCGGTAGGCCATGAGTATCTCGGTGAGTTTTTCAGCAAATGCAACAGCCTTCTAAAGCCCAGTGGTGCCATGCTTATTCAGGCTATCACCATCAACGACCAGCGCTACAGTAAATACGTAAAGGAAACTGACTTTATTCAACAATACATCTTCCCTGGCGGGTGTTTGGTGTGTGTTGATGAAATGAGTAAGCATTTGCGTAAAAACACAGACCTGGTCATGCATGAATTACATGATATTGGCCTTCATTATGCTCGGACTTTAGCCGATTGGCGCACTCGCTTTGAGCAGGCGTGGCCGCAATTGCAAGGAGCTAAATTCAACAGCGCCTTCTACCGCCTTTGGTTGTATTACCTAGCTTATTGCGAAGGGGCATTTCGCCAGCGGGCAATTAGCACTGTGCACCTAAGCGCGCGTAAGCAAGGCTTCAACGGCGGTGGTGATCATGTGGCGCTTAGCTACTAATTTTATTTTGTTTCAAAGCTGCTGGTGGGCAGCTTTTTTTTGGCAAAACGATGCGTTGCCAATGATGGCGGCGCTGATTGTGTTGATGCTTGCGCTCTCTGAAAAGCGCAAGCGAGACATACTGTTACTTGCCAGTCTACCTGTAGCTTTGTTACTCGAAACGAGTGCTGCGCAATTCGCGCTACTGCAATTCGAAGGTCCTTGGATACCCTGGTGGCTCGTCTTATTATGGGTTTCTCTCCTGTTAACTATCAATCATTCATTGCGGTTCATTACGCGATTACCGCTGTGGCAATGCTTTGTCTTGTGCTGGGTATGTGCACCATTTAGCTACCTAGGTGCTGCTCGCTTCGACGTGCTGTCAACGCCCTTACCTTGGTGGCAATTCTACTTTGTGTATGGGCTGCTCTGGGCCAGTGCTTTTACCGTGATTATTGTGATCAATCGCTTTGCAGGACGCGTAGAAGATAATACCTAGTTATTACGGATGATTTTTCATGAAATACCTTCCTATCATTATGGCATTGACCCTGGGTGGTATGGCGCCATTACCGGCGTGGTCACAGGTATCCTTCAAGGCGGTTGGTGAAGGGGTTATGAGCTATATGTTCTGGGACCTATACCGCGCGAAGTTAGCAACGACCGATGGCGACTACCAAGCCGGAGAGCATCCAGTGCGATTGACCCTCACCTACCTCAGAGATATAGAAGCAAGCGACATTGTTAAAGCTACATTTGATCAGTGGCGACACCTTGATAAGGCGCAGTACGTCAGTGAATATGGCGATACGTTACAAGGCTTATGGCCGGATATCACAGAAGGGGATTCATTGGCTTTTGAGACCAATGAGCAGGGCGTGGGTACTTTTTATTATAACGGTGAAAAGTTACAAACCATCGAGCAACAGGCTTTTAGCGAAGCCTTTTTGGCAATATGGTTGTCGCCGGACACCAGCGAGCCAAAACTGCGTCAGAAATTAATAGGAGCAAGTGAATGAAGTCATTACGCGTTTATTTAGGTTTGTTTGTATTGGCGATGTTGACTGCCTGTTCGGCCTCCATCGAGGATTATAAAGGAACTGAACCGAAATTTGATTTTAAACAGTTTTTTTCTGGCGAGTTAGTTGCCTATGGCATAGTGCAAGATTACTCAGGTGAGGTCACACGGCGTTTTCGCGTTGATATGCAGGCCTCATGGCAGGGAAACAAAGGCGTTATTGACGAGCAATTCTATTATCAAGACGGCGAGCAGGACACGCGTGTATGGCGTATCGAGTTGGGTGAAAATGGCACCCTTACCGGGACCGCCAATGATGTGGTTGGCACCGCGCAAGGGGTGACCAGAGGCAGTGCATTCAATTGGAAGTACACTCTCGAAATTCCTTATGACGGTGATACTATGACGGTAGACCTAGACGATTGGATGTACCTTGTCACAGAATCGAGGTTGATCAACCGCACCGCAATTGATAAGTTGGGATTGGAGGTTGGCGAAATCACGTTGGTGATAGAAAAACGCTAAAACTCTGTGCCTAAGGGCTCTCCAGAGGAGAACTTTTTCAGAAAATGTGTGATTTGCGGTTGCCAAGTCAGTAAAAATGCATAATGATAGATTTGCTAAGGCAAAAAAATAACGAATAGGAATCAAACAATGAACAAAGCTCAATTAGTCGAAAAGATCGCCAGTGATGCAGAAATTTCAAAAGCAGCGGCGAGCCGTGCACTGGACGCGTTCACAGGTGCGGTGACTAACTCTTTGAAAGATGGTAACTCTGTCGCGCTAGTAGGCTTCGGTACTTTTTCAGTTAAAGAGCGTGCAGCTCGTACCGGCCGCAACCCTCAAACAGGCGCAGAAATCCAAATCGCTGCTGCGAATATCCCAAGCTTCAAAGCGGGTAAAGGTCTAAAAGACTCAGTAAACTCATAATCAGTTTACTAACAATTGTGAAAAAAGGGCGGTTTCGCCCTTTTTTACGTTTAAAGCTCCGCAATTCATAATTAGTCAATGAAATGCCAGCCGTGTCGTTGCTATCCTTTCAAGGCTTTATCGCCACGTCCTAAACCAATAGCTCCAGAACGCACCATTTCTATGACCTCAGTCTCATGACGCAAGGTATCCAAAAACGATTCTAGCTTCTCAGTACTTGCGGCGAGTTGTAATGAATAGCTGATGCGCCCCATATCCAAAATGGCGCCGCCAAATACATCAACAACTCGGGTTACTGCTGCGCGTGTGTTCTCATCTTGGGCTACAACCTTAACTAAGAGTAATTCACGCTCAATATGACTTTGTTCGGTCAGATCAATGACCTTGAGCACATCTACTAATTTGTTAACTTGTTTGAGGATTTGCTCAAGGATACGATCGCCGCCCTGTGTGGTAATAGTAATGCGCGATAACGATGCATCATCGGTGGTGCCCACCGCGAGACTATCGATGTTATAAGCTCGCTGGGAAAATAAGCCGACGATGCGCGAAAGTGAGCCAGGTTCATTTTCCAATAAGATTGATAATATTCTACGCATTATGCTTTCACTCCTTTTTTCAGCCACATATCATCAACTGCGCCTAGTTTGATTTGCATCGGGTAAACATGCTCTAGCTCATCAACACGCACATCTAAAAAGACCAATCTATCGCTGATACTGAGCATCTCTTCAATGGCGCTATCAAGCTCATCGGGATGATCAACGCGTATACCGACGTGACCATAGCTTTGCGCCAGTTTGACAAAATCAGGTAGGGACTCCATGTAAGACGACGAGTGACGGCCGCTGTACATCATATCTTGCCATTGACGCACCATGCCTAAGGAACGATTGTTCAGTGATACAACTTTGACCGCCAAGTTATACTGCAAACAAGTTGATAGCTCTTGTATATTCATCTGAATGGAGCCATCTCCAGTGATACATATAGACTCGCTATCACGATAAGCAAGCTTAACGCCCATCGCTGCAGGAAGACCAAACCCCATGGTTCCAAGGCCTCCGGAATTGATCCATTGGCGCGGCTTTTTAAAGGGGTAGTACTGGGCAGCAAACATTTGGTGCTGACCCACATCTGAACTGATGTAGGCATCGCCGTTAGTGGCTTTATAAAGCTTTTGAATAACAGTCTGTGGCTTGATTTTTTCACTGCCTGCACTGAAGCTAAGGCACTTTTGTTCACGCCAACGATTGATTTGCTGCCACCAATCCTCTTGGGCACTTCTATCAATGGCAATGTTCGATGTATTGATAGCGGTTAATAATTGTGTCAGGACAGTGTCTAAGCAGCCAACCACCGGAATATGAGCGCTGATAGTTTTAGAAATTGACGTTGGGTCAACATCAACATGGACTATGGTTGCGTCTGGGCAGAACTTATTCACGTTATTGGTAACCCGATCATCAAATCGAGCACCTAAAGCTAAAATAACATCGGCATTGGCCATGGCTTTGTTTGCTTCTAAAGTGCCATGCATGCCTAGCATACCAATAAAGTTCGGATGTTCACCGCTCAACCCACCCAGTCCCATTAACGTATTAGTACAAGGGGCGTTAAGCGTCTCTACCAGTTCGGTAAGCTTATCGCTGGTGTCGGAAAGAACGATCCCCCCCCCTGAATAAATGACCAATTTTTTAGCGTTAAGAACAGCATTGACCGCTTTTTTAATTTGTTTTGGGTGGCCTTTCTTGTTGGGATTATAGGTTCTTATCTGGATGTCACCTGGAAATTCAAATGGGAATTTCTGGGTTGGGTTAAGTACGTCCTTGGGGAGTTCAACAACAACCGGACCCGGGCGACCGCTACTGGCAATATAAAATGCTTTGGCAAGCATAGTGGGAATATCTTTTGCGCTACGGCAGTTGAAACTGTGTTTAACGATAGGCCGTGAGCAACCGACAATATCCGTTTCTTGAAAGGCATCGTCACCGATAAGGTTGCTGGGTACTTGTCCAGAGATCACCACCATGGGGATTGAGTCCATGTAGGCAGTAGCAATACCGGTTACGCAATTAGTCGCTCCGGGACCGGAAGTGGCCAAGACCACACCCACTTTTCCGGTCGCACGGGCGTATCCGTCAGCCATGTGCGTAGCCGCCTGCTCGTGACGCACAAGAATGTGCTCAAGGTCCTGCTGCTCAAAGAGCGCATCGTATAAATCTAATACCGACCCCCCTGGATAACCAAATATATATTGAACGCCTAGTTCTTTTAGCGCGGCGACGACTAACTCTCCACCGTTAAACTGTTGCTCATTCATCCTCATTCCTTAAAAAAAAACCCCCGCTTAAGGGCGGGGGTTTGTTAGCGTTATATGCTCGCTCACGTAGGCCCCGCAGTCTTGGTTAAGACCACCACGAGAATCACAACGAGAACGACAACATTAAACATGGGTAAACACTTTTATACTCAACAATGGTTTCTATTGTTAAGCTTTTGAAAGCACACTGTCAACCCCGAATAACACTAAATTTGAATAAAAAATACGTAATGAGAGTTTAAATTAACCTGTTTAGAATAAAGTTGCCCTAGTGATAAAGTTAAACGCAAAAAAAAGACCGGTATCGAACCGGTCTTAGTCAGGTTATTCAATCATCATGACCACCTGTATGCAGTGTTTTTTTCCTGCTTACAGACGCTCAATAACGGCAGCGGTAAAGTCTGTGGTGCCGTGCTCGCCACCCAAGTCGCGAGTGGTGCGGTCGCCACTTTTAATGACATCAGCAACTGCTGCACGAATTCGCTCTGCTTTATCACCCATGTCTAAGTATTCAAGCATTTGAATGGCTGCAAGAATAACCGATGTTGGGTTTGCCAGGTTTTTGCCTGCAATATCTGGAGCACTGCCGTGAACAGCTTCAAAAATAGCCGCGTCTTCGCCAATATTAGCGCCTGGGGCCATACCTAGACCACCTACTAAACCAGCACATAAGTCCGAAAGGATGTCACCGAACAGGTTAGTGGTTACGATAACGTCAAATTCCTCAGGATTCATGACCAGTTTCATACACGTTGCATCAACGATCATTTCCGCTGATTCAATATCAGGGTAACGCTCACCCACTTCACGAGCCACTTTTAAGAACAGCCCTGAGGTTGATTTTAAGATGTTTGCTTTGTGTACAGCTGTGACTTTTTTACGGCCTTCACGACGTGCTAACTCGTAAGCAAAGGTGACGATTTTCTCAGCGCCATCGCGAGTAATTTTAGACATCGCTTCGGCTTCGTTACCGTCCTCTGAAACCACCTGGCCTAAACCAGAGTACATACCCTGGGTATTTTCACGAATGGTGATAATGTCGATGTCGTCATAGCGCGCCTTGGTGCCAGCAAAGGACTTTACTGGGCGAACATTAGCGTATAGGCCAAACTGTTTACGAAGTGTGACGTTAATTGAAGTAAAACCTTCGCCTACAGGTGTAGTTAATGGACCCTTTAGCGTGATTTTATTACGGGAAATGGCTTCGAGCGTTTCTGGTGGTAAAAGTTCACCAGTTTTTTCAAGCGCGGCCAGACCAGCATCAATGTATTCGTAATCAAACTCACAACCGACGGCATCAAGAATTTCAATTGCCGCGTCGATAATGCTTGGACCGATGCCATCGCCTTTGATGACGCTAATGGTTTGCTTAGCCATGTAACCTATTCCTTAAAACTGATAGATGTGTCCACCAACGACGCCAACGCTGCTGCCAAGAACAGTAAAATGAACGTTTAGGGTGGATAAATTTACGTGAGAATTCAGGGCGTTTTATAGCAGCAAAGGCGTTATTTTTCCAGTATATGGCTTTTAAATATACCTTATACCGACTATAAATATGGTGAATTAAGCTCAGTTAGATGCCATTGTGTGGTGCGCAAGATAAGGCACGATCGACCAGCCGCTCGATTTTGGTGCTGGGCCCTTGCCAATCGACCATAGTTTGCTTAACCAACTGCTGTTGCCAAGCACTTGCCGTCGCCGGCCCGGAGAAGGTGTAAAACAAGATGATTTTTAACGTACAGCATAGCCGCGCATTGCTGTTCAACTGGTCAAATGGTTGTTGTTCACTGTTTAATAACGCATTGACCCACTCATTGCTGCCAATATGACGGGTCAAATAATGGCGCAACGCTTCGTTATCATAGTGTTGTACTCCAAGGAGCGTCGCCAACGGGCGCGCTATGTCTTGTTGCATGGGTGTTTTCAACGGGTTTAACGCAATAGTACGAGACAACCGCTGTGGGCACTCAAAAATAAAGAAATTGAAGTAACATAGCAATAAGGCTGATAGTCGCTCATGCTGGAGGTCTTTTGTTTGCCTTGCGATATCTTCAACGATGCGAATGGCACTGTGTACTCGAGCTTGTAGAAACTGTGCCATTGGGTGACACAGTTGCAGCATCTTTTCTTCCAACATCACTCGGGCAATAAAATCCCCAACGCTGTAAAGCCCTACCATGGAAAGCGCGTGCCGCAAAGAGCTGGCCTTTTGTGCACCGCGATTATATTGGCTCGCTTGCATCATGATTTGCGCAACGAGCGTGTCGTCTTGTGCGATGACTTTCTCAATATCGCTATAACCATGGGCACCACGAATTTGTGCGACGATGGCATCATGATCGCGCTGCGCCTGAGGGTCGGGGCTAGCGCGTTGCACAGGGACACTGGCGCGGGCACTCACTGACGACCAATTGCGGTAACGCACCGGTTGGCGGTATTGCCAGTGAGGGTTGGCGAGCAGTCGAAAACGAGACTTAGTCGCCTGCGCATCGGTGAAAATATACTGACCATCAGGGTGGCAGCCCATGTATAAATAGTCATTCTCTTCAAAGCGCTGTCGCGAACCAAGAAGTTGTGGAGAATAGAAGTTAACCAACGTATCGCAGTCTTGCTGTATGGCAACATTATGAGTGGCTTTATACAACTGCGCGCAGGCATTAAAGAGGTGTAACGGCCGTGCTGCTGTCATTTGCTCTGCTAAAATGCTGGCGCAGGCCACAATACGCGTATAACCATCATATAAAGGTGCGCGTTGATGGCTGATAATTTCGCGGCGATAGCGTTTTAGCTTGGCGATGATCTGCGTTAGCGCAGGTTGCTCTTCGCCACTGAGCGACAGCATCTTCAGGCTCAGTAATGCGCTTTGGCTAAACCTTTGGCGCTCTGCACTGCTTAGGGCCTCGCCATTATGACGCTTATTGAGCAGCGATAGTACTGATATGTCAGCGCTGAGCGCCGCCATCATCATTACTTGCGTATCACTGCGGTGATAATTATGAGCGCGGCACAACCCGGCTACGATGGCGACGCGTTTTAGACGTAGGCTCTGTGCATAAGCAAGGTTTTGTATGTGGGTCGATAGCAGCCATTGAAACAAACCGTTTTGCTTATGGGCTAACACACTTAAACGCTCGCTGAGACCGAGCAGGGCAGGGTATAAGCTAGGCCATTGCGAGCGCGACAGTGCGGCTTTGTCAAAGCGTACTACATAGTCAATAACGCGGTCGAACTGCTCGACGTATTTAGGATTGTAAGTCGACTTTGTCATAGGCAAGCTCGGCTTGCTGCCCCCATACTAAAAGCTTTTTATTTTTAAACAGCAGCCCGGTGCATTCATCTTTGGTGGTGATGCCATCGGCCTTTTTGTGCTGAGTGCGATAAAAGACTATTTGATAAATATCATCGCCTCGGCGTTTTACAAAGGTTAGATCCGGTGTACCTAAGGTATCAAGGACCTCTTCAATGGGCATTGAATCGGCAGAGTCGAGGCTCGCGATAAACCGTTTGTTATAGGCTTCTCTGTCCTGCCATACCATGGAGCCAGGGTCATCCTTGTAAAAGGTCATCACGAGTGTCGCTATCAGGGCATACACACCGATACCTAACACCACATAACGTAATACTTTTTTTAACATTGTGATACTGCGTCCACCAGCCAATTTAACTCAGTATACCGGGCTTGGCGCTGCTTTGCGAAGTCGAGTGCGGTGGAAGAACAATTTGCTGCGCCCCGTTGTGCACTCGAAACTGCTTTAGGCTTACGCCAAGATCAATATCACAGCGCAGCGATACCAAATGTAAAGCGCGCACGTACTGTGGCAAATTATTGGTTAATTGTCGCTGAATTTTATTTTCAGGTGCTTGCGCTAGGGCGTGTTGAACGCTGTCGTACTGGGTGAGTAATGCCTTTGCTGATTTTATACCTATGCCATTTACACCCGGGATATCATTGGTTTTGTCGCCGACCAAGGCGAAATACTGGGTCAGTTGCGCCACGCTAACACCGTATTTGTCCTGTACCTGCTGAGCATCGCGAAAAGATTTGCCAAAGTAGTCATATACTTTGATTTGCTCACTTAACAGTGGCAAGTAGCCTTTGTCGGTGGACACAATAATACATTGCATGCTCTGCGGCGCTTTACTGGCCAGGGTCGCTAATACGTCGTCCGCTTCTTCGTTATCTACACTCAATGAGCTTATTTGGGCGGCGTGAAACGCCTGCGCAAAACGGTCTAAATTGGTTTTTAGGCGCTCTGGCATCGGCTTGCGCGATATCTTGTAATCAGGGTAGTAAGCATGACGCCAGCTGCTTTGTCCATCGAAGGCCGCAACCGCATAATGGGGCTGATATTGGTGCATTAGCTTATTAATGGCGTTGCTGGTTCGCTGCAGCGCTGCGTCAATGGCGGCGTCGCTATCAGTACCATGTTGAGACTCGCACACCGCATAAATGCGCCGAATCAAGTTCAGCGCATCAATAAGTAAAAAGTGCATCATGTCTTAATGGTATAACAAGGGATGTAGGTGCTGCCAGGCAACTTCATGCGCCCTTGGGCCACAAAGGCACTTAATAAGGTATCCATCTTACGCATTAACTCAGGATCGCCAGATAGTTCAAACACCCCATGCTGTTTGATGGCGCGGATCCCTTCATCTTTAACATTGCCAGCAACAATCCCCGAGAAAGCACGGCGTAAGTTGGCGGCAAGTTGTTGCTTAGGCTGCTCTAAATGCAAGTTCAAAGACGCCATATTATCGTGGGTTGGGGCAAACGGTGCCTGGAATTCAGGCTCAATACGCAGCGTCCAATTAAAGTAGTAGGCATCACCTTGTTGGCGACGATAGTCGCGCACATCTTGCATTTGCGCTTTTAATTTACTGGCGACTAATGCTGGGTCGTCAATGATCACCTCAAATTTGTCCAGTGCTTGCTCGCCTAAGGTGTCGCGTACAAAGCTGACTATTTCATCGAAATAGTCTTTACTTTGTGCGGGCCCGGTAAGTATCACTGGCAGTTGTTGCTTTTGATTCTCCGGGTGCAACAAGATGCCAAGTAAATATAACAGCTCTTCTGCAGTGCCTGCGCCACCTGGGAAAATGATAATGCCATGGGCAACGCGAACGAAGGCTTCCAAGCGTTTTTCAATGTCCGGTAGAATGACCAACTCGTTAACAATCGGGTTGGGAGGCTCTGCAGCGATAATGCTGGGTTCGGTGAGGCCGAGATAACGCGGGTTGTCAACGCGTTGCTTGGCATGGCCTATCGTTGCGCCTTTCATTGGCCCTTTCATGGCACCAGGACCGCACCCCGTACATATGTTCAGGCCACGCAGACCGAGTTGATAGCCCACTTCTTTGGTGTATTTATACTCGATTTCATTAATAGAATGGCCACCCCAACACACTATCATGTTCGGATCGGTGTTCACTGGCATGGCATCGGCATTGCGAAGCATGTCGAAGACCATGTGGGTTATCGCTTTTGGATCGGGTTCTACCATCGCTTGGTGTTTTTGACAAATGAATAAGATATCGCGAATGACTGAAAAAATATGCTCATGGATACCACGAATGATATCGCCATCGACAAAAGCGGTTTCAGGGGGATTAGTCAGCTCTATTTTTATGCCTCGCTCGCGGGCGACTAAACGAATATCGAAGTCCTGAAAGCGATCGTAAATCTCGGCGCTGGAATCGGTATGACTGCCCACGTTAAGGACCGCGAGCGCGCAATTGCGAAAGAGTCGATAACGGTCAGTGGTCGATTGCGCGAGTAAATCCACTTCTAACTGTGAAAGAAGGTTTAATACGCCAGTAGGATTAAGCTGTACTTGCATTGCTGCTCCTTAATTTAATGCATGTGGCGAGTGCTAAAAATAGCTAGCACTTAAAAATAGATGGTCAGCTTGAGTTGTTTTTGACACAGTCACAGCAATAACGCAATGCCTTGGAGGTTAACTGGACAAAATTAACCGGTCTCTCCCTGCATTCTTCGCCTCATAAAGCGCTTTATCAGCGCGGTCGAAAGCACTGAGTGCAGTGTCGTCGGCGTTAATTTGGGTGACCCCAATAGACACCGTAATTTGCACCTGCTCGTTTTTGAACTTAAAAGGAATACTACGAATAGTGTGGCGCAGCTTCTCTAGCGGACGAACAACGTTATCGATAGACACGTTTGGCATCAGCATTACGAACTCTTCGCCGCCAAAGCGAGCAATAAAGTCAGTGCTGCGAATCGATTTTTTCATCGCCGTGGCCAATACCTGTAGGGTTTTATCACCGGCGCTGTGGCCATAATTATCATTAATGGACTTGAAGTGGTCGACATCAATGACCACCAAGCACAACGGGGTCTGATGGCGTTTAAAGTGTTTCAGCTCAAGATCCATGCGCTCATCAAAGGCAATACGATTTGGCAATTTGGTCAGCCCATCTTGCAACGACACCAGACGTTGGCGCTCAAGCTTGGTTTCATATTGTGCAACTTGCTGCTCCAAAGCCTCGACTTGAGATTGCATACTGTGCAACGCTTGGCTTAGGGTGTCCCGTTGCTGCGCCTCTAATTTCTCTTTACTCAGTAATTGCTCGGTCAGGGCAGAGAGCTTAGATTCAACAGTTTCTTTAAGCGTTTGAATATCGGTCGCTTGCGCGGTTTGCTCACTTAAGTGATTGATGTTTTCATCAATTTGGCGATATACAGCACTGATTTTGCTATCTAATTGCTTGGAGCGGTCGCTGGTTTTAGCAATGGCTTGCTGCAATTCCGACAGGTTGTGATTTAACGCGGCAAGAAAGTGCTGAGCAGACTGGCGCTCTTTACTCAGGCTCAAGACGATGACGCGCATAATTTCAACGCTGGCATTGAGTAAGTTATCGATTGTACTGGCAGCATTAATTTGTGATTTTAATTGCCGTAGATGCTCAGCCAATTCCCCTTCTAAGGAGATCTCACTACTCAGCGCGTTAAGCTCATCAATTAAGGGCTGTAGTTGAGTATTATCGCTTGTGTCATCATCCCCTTGCTGACTACGACTGGCCATTACTTGGTCGTATATGGTGACTAATCGCTCTAGTATCGGCAAAAAGTCGACAGCGGTTTGTGCGTCGACCAGCTCAGTATTAAGTAGATGGCGCAGGGTGCGTCTTAGCTCGGCGGGAATACCTTTACGCTTTTGCAAATTCACGCCGGCCGCCTGCACACCCTGATGCAAGGCACGAAAACGCGCTTCCAGATTGGCTTCATGGCGAGACAGTAAGTCAGTGAGCTCGTCTATCACAGGGAGCAGGTCTTGATAGTTGGCGCCTTTGTGTAACAACTTTCTAAATGCGGCAAGACGGTTATCTAGCTCGATATCCATGCCTTTACACACCAAGGATAACTTGGCAATAAATTGCGCGAGGGTACGAACTTGCTCTTGGCGGGTGTTCTCGATTGTTTGCCGTTGGGAGACGGCGGAATTAAGCTTTTTTCTTAAGGCGTCGAGCTGCTCAGACACACCCGTTTTCCTTCTGTCTTACTATAGATTTTAGTGTACAACAATTTTCTTCGCTTTTCTGAACTACTCACCGATTTTTTGTTGTGAATCAGTAATTGGGCGCAAATGCTTGTTGTTTGTGCGCCCGACTTGGTAGGGTGGCGGCCATAGTATCATTTCTCTTTAGGTTTGAACGTGAAAAAAGCTTTACTGGGGGCCGCTATGGTTGCCCTTAGCCACTGCGCGCTGGCAGATACGCAATACACATTAACTATCGATGACGGTACACATCATTTGGGTGATGTACAGGTCCAATTTGATAAAATCGGACAAAGCTATATCGATGCCAAGCTACCAGCATGGCGCACGGGGCGCTACGACATATTAAATCTCGCCAATGGTGTGCGTTATTTCGAGGCCCTAGACAGTGAAGGTGATACGCTGAAATGGCAAAAAGTAGATAAAAGCACGTGGCGCATTTTTTTGGATAAACCCACAGCGGTGACCTTAAATTACCAAGTGTATGCCAATCAACTAGGCCTGCGTTCGCGCCACATTGACGACAGTCACGCTTTTATCGATGCCTCTGGCTTTTTTATGTTTAGTGAAGCAACCCGCAACGAGCCTGTTTCTGTGCAGCTTGATGTTCCTAAGCAATGGCGCTCCGTATCGGGAATGGATAATGGCGACAATGACCATCACTTTATCGCCAATAATTACGATGTATTGGTGGACTCCCCCATAGAGAGCGGTATTAATAGCCATTATGAATTTACCGTTGACGGGCGCGATTATGAGCTCGTGATTTGGGGCCAAGGTAACTATGACGCCGAGAAAATGGTCACTGATTTAACCACCTTGGTAAAGACCGGTGATGTCATTTGGGATGATTACCCGTACCAGCGTTATGTGTTTATGGTGCATGCAACGTCCGGCGCTCGCGGTGCGACTGAACACTTGAACTCGACCATCATTCAACGTCATCGCGACAAGTTCGCCAAGCGTGAAGACTATTTGGGCTTTATTGCCACCGCAGCCCATGAATTTATTCACACCTGGAATGTTAAAGCTTATCGCCCTGAAGGGTTAGTACCCTATGATTACCTAGCGCCTAACTACTCGCGTTTATTGTGGCTTGCTGAAGGGTCGACCAGCTATCTTGAGGATCACCTTTTGCTGCGCAGTGACTTAATGAGCAAAGAAGAGTTTTTTAAAGATTTGGGTAAGCGCATAGACCGCCACTTGAAGACGCCAGGACGCGAGGTCCAAAGTGCAGCACATACCAGTTTTGATAAATGGATTAATGCTGGCGGCGATCATGGTCGTAACTTTAGTACCAATATCTACTCTGAAGGCTCGCTGATCTCCATGGTATTAGATTTAAAGCTACTAAGCGACTCTGATGGCGCAGTGAGTTATCGTGATGTACATCGTGAACTGTATAAGCGCCATCGTCTGCCTGAAGGGTTTAACGAGGCGGATGTGTTGGCTATTCTAAACGATATCAGCGGCCAAGATTACACGCAGTGGTGGCAAAACCATGTTGATAGCCCATTACAAGTAGATTTTGATGCTTTATTGGCGAAGGTGGGGCTGCTGCGAACCTACTCAGAAGATGCCAAACAAAGCCCATCGCTAGATGTGCAAGGTAAGCTTGACAATGGCTTGATTGAGTTAACCCATGTGCGCAGAAATGGCGCTGCTTGGCAAGCGAACCTCACAGCAGGGGATAGCATCGTGGCTATCAACGGCAAGCGAGTCAGCAGCGATTTAGCTACCTTGGTTGAGCAATTCGCGGTGGGTGAGCAAGTTGAGATCACTTATTTTCGCAGAGATAACCTAAGAACCACCACGCTTACACTCGGTGGCGAATACAATGAAGCAGCGACTATCAAGGCCGTCGATAACCCGACAGCGGCGCAACAAGCGCTTTTCAAAGCCTGGATGGGAGTTGATTTAATCTAGTCGCATAAATGTGGCGTGCGCTTTAACTGCACGCCACTCTTATTAATGAGAGCGAGAGTCTAATGCTGAGCATGGCTCTTGAGATTTTTAATCAAGTTTTTCCTCGCCATGATTTGTGCTGGCAAGGTGGTCAGCGCCAGCCACTGTTTTTGCAGTGGGTAGGGCTTGGGTTTATTTCGTCCTTTTGCGGCGATATCGCTGTCAAAAAAGTTATCTTGAGCGACGGGATAAGGTTTAATACTGACAACGTCAACACCGGTTTCCCAGCAATATTGAATATCGGTATCTACCGGGCGGCTGATCTTGGTACTATGAGCTAATAGCTGTTTCGCACCTTGGCGGCTAATGACATAAGCACAGCAGCCACTCATGGGTTTATCATGCACCACTAAGTGCTGTTCACCACTGATTTGGGTGCTGTACTTCACTGGCCGCTCCCGGCCTTGATAACTGCATAACTTAACGATATCGATAGCCATGTTGGTGTTTATGATTGCCGAAATACTGTCTGCTAAATCACCACACAAGGTAAAGTCGTCCTCTAAAATTACCGCATACTCAGCCCCGCTTTGTATCAAGGTTTGCCAACAGCGGCGATGGCTTAAATAACAACCAATTTCACCGGCACTAAGAGGGCGATAAAAATGACGGCGATTAGCCGCCTCGCTGTAAACAGCAGACACTTGCTCTGCAGTTAAGGTTTTGCCGTTAACCGCCTCTATGCGTTCAAAGTCAAGTTGTTGGGCGTGAAGCTGTTGCTCGGCGCGAGCCAAGCGTTCTTGGCTGCCAGCCAAGTTAATGACATAGATAGGAACCATCATCCTCTCCTGTGATGGGTATGGGGCCAGTGTGGCGAATATTTAAGGCAGTAAGATGTAGAAAAAATGACAACCAGATGACATCAGCGGCCGCTGTCCTTTTTAAGAGGCCGCTGTAGCAGTGGTATTTATGCCTTATTTAACGCTAGTTCCTACCTCATAAGAGGTCATCCATGGGGTTCGTTTTGATAAAGATTTACCAGTATGTATCGAAACAACGGGGGCAGACTCATCAAGCACAAAGGTCGTGCGTAGTGAGTTGGCAGACTCTTTTTGCTTTTCAAACCAATTTTCGCCCAAACACTGACGAGTGAACTCCACCGCTTTGTTATGAATGCTAAGGGCTTGGGTTTTATCCTTATAACTTTCTTGGCAATGATAGTTCATGGTTTTATCATTAAGGGCGCTTATTTGGCAGCTTTCACCAATTAAGTTGTAGCGTGATTGCCAGCTATCCATGTACTTTGATTGAATGCGTCCCAGCTTCAACCCCTCAAATTGGTTGTCATATGCACCAACAAGCGCTTCTATTTTGTCGCAGGGACTGAGTTGGTCGACATATGCTTGATTCTCTTTTTGTTGCGGGCTGGTGCAACCACTAATAACAACCAGCGCCGCTAAGGTAGGATAAATTGCCTTCATGCCAATGAGTTCCTTAATTGGGGTACCCACAGGATACCCAACCAAAGGCCATGCTGGCAATATTTACTGTCAATTAATAGGTCTTAGTGGCGTGATTGTAAACAACTGACCACCTCAGACAACGACAAGCCTTGTCGTTGCAACAGCACGATTAGGTGATAAAGCAAGTCAGCGGCTTCGTTGGTCAGTTCCTGGTTATCATTTTTCATGGCAGCCAGGGCCACTTCGACGCCTTCTTCGCCCACTTTTTGACAGCTGCGGCTGAGCTCTTTGGCAAATAACGAGGCGGTGTAACTGCTTTGCGGGTCGCTGTCCTTACGGGCAACGATAATTTGCTCCAGCTCGGCTAAAAACCCTAAGTTGGGTTTTGCATCGCCAAAACAACTTTGCGTGCCTAAATGACAAGTGGGCCCATCTGGGCGAGCAAAGACTAAAATGGAGTCTTGGTCGCAATCAGTGTACACGCGCTCAACGTGGAGGTAATGCCCAGAACTTTCTCCTTTGGTCCACAGGCGCTGTTTCGAGCGTGAATAGAAGGTGACCTTTTTACTTTCTAAGGTGTGCGTTAACGCCGCTTGATCCATAAACCCTTGCATGAGAATTTGTCCGGTATCAACATCTTGAATCAGCGCAGGAATTAACGGCGCTTTGGCAAAATTTACTTCGTTTACATTGCTAATATCTAATCGCATAATCGAGTCGCTATGTTGTTATCGGCGAGGTGACGTTTTAAATCGCCAATATTAATAAGGTTTTTGTGAAACACGCTGGCCGCCAAAGCGCCGTCAACATTGGCTTGGTTAAAGACATCGCTAAAGTCGCTGATGGTCCCTGCGCCTCCAGAGGCAATCAACGGCACATCGCAATGTTGGCGTACCTTGCTTAGCTGGGCAATATCATAGCCGTTGCGCACACCGTCCTGATTCATACAGTTTAGTACGATTTCACCGGCTCCGAGGTGCTGCACGCGCTCGACCCATTCCAAGGTGTTGTAGCGGGTACGCGACGAAGCATTGGGATCGCCGGTCAGTTGATACACCAAGTATTGGTCGGTGTCCTTGTCGTAAAAACTGTCGATGCCCACCACCACACATTGTTTGCCGAATTCATCGTGTAATTCGCGAATAAGCTCGGGACGTGCGATGGCCGGGCTATTGATGCTGATTTTATCGGCGCCGCGCTCCAATACACGGGCTGCATCAGCCACTGATTTTATACCGCCGGCAACACAAAAGGGGATATCGATGTGCCGGGCGATGCTTTCTACCCAGTTTACATCTAACAGGCGTTTTTCGACACTGGCACTAATCTCATAAAACACCAGTTCATCGGCGCCTGCTGCACTATAAGCCTCTGCCAAAGCGAGTATATCACCGACTACCTCATGGCCTTTGAACTGCACGCCCTTAACTACTTGGCCGTCTTTGACGTCTAAACAGGGGATTATGCGTTTTGATAGCATGCCAGCGCCTCCTCAACGTTGAATGCGCCATCAAGCAAGGATTTACCTAGAATAACGCCTTGCGTACCTATGGCCTTGAGTTTGGCAATATCCTCTAAGGAGCTTACGCCCCCGGAGGCTTGGATGCGTAAACGGCTGTTATGCTCTTGCAGTTGCTGATAAAGCGCAAATGAAGGCCCGCTCATGGTGCCGTCTTTGGAGATATCGGTGCATAAGAAATCCTGCACCCCGAGATCACTGTAGTAGTCAACTAAGCTAAACAACGAGACATCTGCACTTTGCAGCCAACCGTGTGTTGCAGGGGCCCAGCCAGTGTCCGTTTTATTCACATCTAAGGCGATAACAAAGTGCTGCGCGCCATATTCACGGATCCACTGGGCAACTTGCTGTTGCTCGTTCACCGCCTTGGAGCCGATAACCACTTGCGCTGCACCGGCTTCTAGCCACTGCTCGACATCGGCGCTGCTACGCACACCGCCGCCGATTTGATAGGGAACCTTTAGCTGTGCGGTCGCTGCTTGGATTTGCTGCCATTGCTTTTTGCTTGGGTCGCGCGCGCCTTCTAAATCGACTAAGTGTAACTTTTGTGCCCCTTGGGCCTGATATTCGCTTAATCGCGCTTGCAAATCAAAGGGGTAGAACTGGGCTGTATCGTACTTGCCTTGAAATAAGCGCACGATTTGTTGTTGTAATATATCTAATGCTGGAATAATCATACTCAATCCTTAGACTTGCCAATCTATGAAGTTCTGCAATAACCGGGCGCCGACTTTTGCGCTGCGCTCAGGGTGAAACTGCATGCCGGCAAAGTTATTGTCGGCGACAATCGCGGAAAACTGTTGTCCGTATTCACTTGAGGCCAAGGTCGCTTGGTTACAGGCATGGGCAAAGCTATGTACAAAATACACTTGGTCGTCGCTGCTTACCCCTTTAGTTAACGGGTGTTCACGCTCGATGTGCAGGCGATTCCAGCCCATATGCGGTGCACTGAGCGTACCCACCTGCAGCTCACTAACGTGCCCAGGAATAACCCCTAAACACGGCGTATCTCCCTCATCGGTATAGTCACACTGCATTTGCATGCCTAAGCAAATGCCAAGCAGTGGCCGCTGAAACTCGCTGATCGCTTGCTGCCAGCCGCCTTGCTTTAGGCGCTGCATAGCTACCTTGGCGTGGCCGACACCCGGTAACACTGCGCGCTCAAATGTGGCCAACTGCTCCGGGGAGGTGATCACTTCGACATCTTGTCCTAAGCGCTCAAAGGCGAAGCGCACCGAATTAATGTTGGCGCAGCCGGTATTAATGATGGCAATCATAACACCCCCTTTGAGCTTGCCATTTGCTGAGAGCTATCAAGGGCGATGGCCATGCGCAGGGCCCGAGAGAAGGCCTTGAACAGCCCCTCCACCTGGTGGTGGCAATTGCCCGGTGAAACAGACAAAATCAGCGAAATCGCGGCATTGTCACTGAGACTTTTGAAGAAGTGCTCGACCATTTGCACATCCAAATCACCGACTTTATCGCGGCTAAAGTCGGCATTCAGCACGAACGATGCACGACCAGAAAGGTCAATTTGCGCCTCGGCTTTGCACTCATCCATCGGCAGAGCAAAGCCGTAGCGGGCAATTTGTGCTTTCGTGCCGAGGGCTTGGCGCAGCGCTTGACCAAGGGCAATGCCGACATCTTCCACTAGGTGGTGCTCATCAATGTGTAAGTCGCCACTGGCGTTAATATCCAAAGCGATATTGGCGTGGGTACGAATTTGCTCCAACATATGGTCGAAGAAACCAAGCCCAGTGCTGATAGTGCCTTGGGCGTTACTATCTAGATTGACGGCCACGGAGATTTGCGTTTCTTTGGTATCGCGCGATACCGCACCGCTGCGATTAGCGCTGGTCAGCTCGGTGACAATCTGCGGCCAATTATTGTTATAAAGAATACCGCGTATACACAGGTTTTCTGCCAACCCGAGATCGGTCTGGCGGTCGCCAATCACATAAGAGCGATTCAGATCCACTTTACCTGAGCGCATCAGCTGCGTCAGTAAACCGGTTTTCGGTTTACGACAGTTGCAATTATCGCTATCGAAGTGAGGACAAATTAATACCTCGTCAAAGTGGATACCTTGCGAGCTAAAAATCTCCATCATAGCGTTATGGGGCAGACTGAAGTCTGCTTGTGGGAAGCTCTCAGTTCCTAGGCCATCTTGGTTCGATACCATGACTAACCGATAGCCGGCATTTTGCAGCGCTAATAACGCTACAATAACATCCGGCAGCAGCTTAAGCTTTTCCAGTGAGTCGACTTGTTTATCGCTGCTCGGCTCCTCAATCAGAGTGCCATCACGGTCAATGAATAAATACGGGTTGCTCATTGTGGTTCCTTGGTTGTTAGCGCTGGGATGGTTAAGCTATCCAGCCAGGCTTTTACTTCATTTAACTCTTGTTCATTGCCAATGGAAATACGTAGCCAATTATCCTCACCAAATAAGGTAAAAGGGCGCATTACCAAGCCGCGCTCATAGGCCAGGCCTATCGCGGCTTTATCTCTGAGCTGGAGGGTGACAAAATTTCCCTCGCCAGTGAGTACTTGGCTAATCGCCGCGCTGCTTTGCAGCCAATCGACTAGCTGGGCCTTCAAGGTATTGAGAATACTCACCTGTCGGCGCATGGAAATGATGTTGGCACTACTTACGGCTTGTTCAGCAATGTCAGCGATAACTGTGGCGACGGGGTAGGGAGCGATCACTTTGCGCAGCGGTGCTAAGGTATCTTGCTGCGCCAAGGTAAAGCCGGTACGCAGCCCCGCTAAAGCAAAGGCCTTGGAAAGGGTGCGCAGCACCACGATGTTGGCGTTCGTTTTAATGAGCTGCGCAGCACTGTGCTGATAACAAAACTCAATGTAGGCTTCATCGACCACAACAATGGCGCGCTTGGCTAAACGCTGAGCCAATTCGGCGATTTTGTCAACGCTGATAAGAGCGCCAGTGGGGTTGTTGGGGTTACAAATAAACACCAACTTAGCATCACCGACTAACTCGCTGAGCTCGCTGGCACTGGCTTGTTGTAGTTGTGCTTGGCTAAGCTCATTAATGCCGATGTTATGGGTGTCGGCGCTGACTTTATACATGCCATAGGTGGGCGCAAACAGCGCAATACTGTCAACTCCGCTTTGGCAGTAGGTGCGCATCAGGAGTTCAATGCCCTCGTCAGCCCCTCGGGTCATTAACACTTGCTCTGGTTGCAGCTCGCTGTAGCGGGCATAGGCCTCAATCACCGCTAGCGGTTGTGGGTCAGGATAACGATTCAAATTACTTGCGCTGACGTTGTAGCTTTTGCTATACGGGCTTTCGTTGGCGTTGAGCCACGTAGTGCCGCTGAGCTTTTCACTTTTTGCCGAGCTGTACGCCTTTAATGCGGCGATATTATCCGGTAGTAACTCTGTAGTCATGAGGACGCTCCTAAACGTACGCGAACTGCATTGGCATGTGCATCCAAGCCTTCAGCTTCGGCGATTGGAATAATGGCGTTGGCCAAATCAATAAGACCATTTTTAGTCACTGTTTGCACCGTGTAGGTGCGGTAAAAATCGAGCAAGCTAAGGCTCGAATATACTTTCGAATACCCATAGGTCGGTAACACATGGTTGGTGCCCGAGGCATAGTCACCGGCAGATTCAGGGGTATAATCGCCGACAAAGATGGAGCCAACATTCTTTATGTTGTTTAGGTACGGGGTGCTGTCGCCAAGTTGCAAAATTAAGTGCTCGGGGCCGTAAAGATTCGAGATGCGCACCGCTTGGTCAATATCAGTCACTTTAATTAGCGCTGAGTGTGCAAGCGCCTGACGGGCAATATCGGCGCGACTCAAGGTGGCCAGCTGTCGCTCTAAGGCACGCTCAGTGGCGGCAATGACCTCATCGCTGTCACTGAGCAAAATTACTTGCGAGTCAGGGCCATGCTCGGCCTGCGACAGCAAATCGGCGGCAACGTATTCACCATTGGCGCGACTATCGGCAATAATCAGCACTTCGGAGGGCCCGGCAGGCATGTCGATGGCAAGACCAGGCACCTGTTGTGCAGCGAGCTGTTTGGCCATGGTGACATACGCATTGCCCGGGCCAAAAATTTTATTCACTTGCGGGATAGATTCACTGCCAAAGGCCATCGCCGCTATCGCTGCGGCTCCGCCAATTTGCATGATTTTCGTGATGCCACATAGCTTAGCGGCATAGCGAATAGCCGGGTGTACTTGCTCACCCCCTTTGACTGGGGTGGCCAATACCACGGTGTTGGCACCACTGAGTTGTGCCAACACCCCTTGCATTAGCACCGAAGAGGGCAGCGGCGCACTGCCGCCCGGTACATAAATGCCCACCGCGTCAATGGCCTCATAGCGCAACTCACAAGAAACACCCGGTTGCGTACTCAGGCTGATTGATTTCGGTTGCTGCGCTTGGTGAAAGCGTTTGATGTTGGTGTATGCTTGCTCAATAGCCGCTTTTAATTCTTCGCTCAACTGTTGCTGGGCATCGATGATATCCTGTTGTGGACATAAGATATCCGCTTCTGGTGAGCGCTTATCGAGCTTTGCGGCAATGGCTTTGAGTGCACTATCACCTTGTTGTTGCACCTTGGCCATGATGTCTTCACAGATGGGGCGCACATTATCGGCAGCAGCAACTCCCGGGCGCTGTAATAGCGCCTGCTGTTGTTCGCCGCTCAAAGAGTTCCACACAATCATGCTAGTTACTCCATCATCTTTTCAATGGGCATGACTAAGATAGAGTTAGCACCGAGGGCCTTGAGCGACTCCATGGTTTCCCAAAACAGTGTTTCGCTGCTAACCATGTGCAGGGCCACGTAATCATCGCTGCCAGCGAGCGCAAGCAAGGTGGGTTGTCCGGTCCCAGGAAGCAAGGCGCAGATGTCATCAAGTTTGGCCTTCGGCGCGTGCATCATGATGTATTTGCTTTCCTTCGCTTGTTTAACACCGCGTAGGCGCGGCATCAGCTTGTCGATAAGCGCCAGCTTATCGCTATCGGCTAGCTCCTGATTTTGGATTAGGCAGGCATTGGACTCTAAAATAGTGTCGCCTTGCATTAGGCCGTTGGCCTCCAGGGTGGCACCGGTCGATACCAAGTCACAGATGGCATCAGCCAGCCCAGCTCGCGGGGCAACCTCGACCGAGCCGGTGAGCATAACAACACTGGCGTCAATGTTTTCACGTTCTAGGTACTGGCTTAGAATTTCAGGGTAGGTGGTGGCGATACGTTTGCCGTTGAACCATTGCTTGTCTTGTGCGCCGAGCTCCTGCGGCCAGGCTAACGCAAGACGACAGTAACCGAAGTCTAATTTTGCCAGTTTCTTAACGGCAAAGCTGGCGCTGCTGTTGCGGCGTTCGGCTTGCACCTCTTCGAGTACGTTCTCGCCTACGATCCCCAAATCGCACACGCCATCCATAACTAAGCCAGGGATATCGTCATCACGTACCCGCAGCACGTCGATAGGCATGTTGGTGGCGTGAGCAATTAAGCGCTGCTCACGCAGATTAAGTTTAACGCCAAGTTGCTTAAGCAGGTTTTGGCAATCTTTGGAAAGACGCCCTGACTTTTGGATTGCGATGCGTAAACGTTTGTTGTTGCTCATAATTCATTTCCTTAATAGGTAAAACTAAAAACCCCGAGGGGGAACCTCGGGGCGAAAATGAATCTTGCTATATCGTCGCCAGAGGTTCCTTTTAGGAATAACCCCCCAGCGAAAGACCTGACAGGCTATTCGGTGCTGTGGTGATGATGATGAATAGTTGTCAGAATCGTTGTCATGGTCGTATGCTCGTTACTGTGTTTGCGTTGTTTGTTGAATACGCATATAGATAATCATAGTTTTTATAAGTAGTGCAACTACTTTTTTACAAAAATTAAAGTATAAGGTATAACGGCCGATAATAGTCTATAGGTACAACTACTTTGTTAGTGTTGATAAAAGGAAAGCGGTATGGATGTTATGATCCCTTTTTTAGGGCGGATAACGCGCCTAGAAGTGCACCACAATGGCGCTTTTCACGTTGCCGGTGTTAAAGATAACAAAGTTGCGAAGGTGCGCAACGAGCGCAAACAAGACAAGGAAGCGCGTGGGCAGGAAACCTTTGTTGAAGACACGCAAAAGAAAAAAGGCAAGGACTCATCGCCTCACCTCGATACCTGGGCCTAGCGCTTAGAAGTAAAGGTGCTCTTTGATTTCACCAGCTACTTTAATCTCACACTTGTCACCCGATTTATTATTGGAGCCTTGGATCACCCCGGCAATAGCGCCAAAAGCACCGCCTTGCTCCTGAAGTACCGAACCGAAGTAGCAGTAGCTGGAAAACTCCTCGCCTTTGTACTTGGTACTCATATTCAACGTAGGCGTATATGGAGGGAAACTGCCCTTCATCGCTGGGTCACCATTAATACTAAGCTCTAATTTATTTTTATCGACATTGTATACGCCACCGAATACATAATCGGTGCCGTTTACTGAAACCGTTTTATCTTGGGCAACACGTGGTGGGGTCGATTTACAGCCACTGAGAAGTGCAGCGGCGACAACGGCAGAGACAACGACTAATTGTTTCATTGTTAAGTCCTTTTAGAGGGTTGTTTTAGCGCCAGAATATTAACCGAGCGTTGCCAAAATGACAACATAATATTGGCCTGTTGGTAGCCACTGATTTTTTCGTTATCATGTGCGCCTGTCCACCGAGCGCAATATCCATGACCATCGAGCAGTTATTCTCGCAAACCGGGCCTTTGGCTCTCGCACTGAAAGGCTACCAACCTCGCCAAGCGCAAATAGACATGGCGCAGGTGTGTGACTCGGCATTAAAGCATTCTCAACAAGCGATTGTTGAAGCCGAAACCGGCACCGGTAAAACCTTTGCTTATTTGCTTCCGGCGTTGGTGAACAAAGGCAAATATATTATCTCCACGGGCTCAAAGGCGTTACAAGAACAACTCTATCACCGCGATTTACCCACTGTCTACAAAGCGTTGGGCAGTGCAAAAAAGAAAGCACTATTAAAAGGGCGCGCTAATTATGTGTGCCATTATCGCCTTAATCAACATGTTGCCCATGTTCCAAGTGACGACGCCGATATCATGCATCAGTTAGCCATGGTGGCAAAGTTTGCAGCACAAACACGCAGTGGCGATATTGCCGATTGCGTGGGCATCGAAGATGATGCCAAGGTTCTGCCATACGTCACTTCCACTGCTGATAACTGCCTTGGGCGCGAGTGCCCAGATTTCGACAGTTGTTTTATTCGTAAAGCCCGTCAACGCGCCGCAGATGCCGATATCGTCGTCATTAACCACCACTTATTCTTTGCTGATATGGCGGTGAAGGACAGTGGTTTTGCCGAGTTGTTACCTGGGGCCGATGGCTATATTTTTGATGAGGCCCATCAATTGGCCGATATCGCCAGTGACTACTTTGGCGAAACAATATCGACGAAGAAAATTCTCGCATTTATCACCGACGCGCGAATGCTTTATCGCAGTGAATTACGTGATATGTTGCAACTGGGAAAGACGCTGGACAAATTAGAATCGGCAACCAAGGACATGCGTTTGGCCTTTGGCAGTGACGGCGGGCGCGGAGACTGGCGAAAAGCGCTGACTGATAAAGCCCTGTGTGACGCGATTCACCGTGTTAATAAAGACTTAGCATTTTTAAACCAAGTGCTTAAGTTATGCTTAGAGCGCAGTGAATTGGTGGAGCCGATGTTAGAGCGCTTGATGACATTGAAAGGTCAACTCGATCGCGCTTTTGATGTCTCAGTGCGTGGCTATAGTTACTGGTATGAAGCCACTCGCTACCATTTGACCATTCATATTACTCCGTTGAACATAGCGGCCAAATTTAAAGAGATGCTTAGTGAGCGAGAGGCGGGTTTTGTCTTTACCTCTGCGACATTATCGGTCAATGACAGCTTACAACATTTTAGCGATGCGCTGGGTTTATCTCCTTCGCGTACATTGATGCTGGCCAGTCCTTTTGACTATCAACGTCAGGCATTGCTTTGTTTACCCCGCTATCTACCTGAGGCTAATTCCGATGCCATGCCAAGGGCGTTGGTAGGCATTTGTCAGCAAGTTATCCGCGCCGCAAAAGGGCGCTGTTTTTTGCTCTTTACTTCCTATCGCGTCATGCACATGGTCGCTGAGGTGCTATGCCAACAAATGGACTATCCAGTGTTTGTGCAAGGGCAAATGTCTAAGCGCTTGTTGCTTGAGCGCTTTACTCGTCATGGCAATGCCGTATTAATGGGCACCGCGTCGTTTTGGGAAGGGGTAGATGTGCGTGGCAGCGCACTGAGCTGCGTGGTGATAGATAAACTGCCTTTTGTGGCCCCCGACGACCCATTGTTACAAGCGAGAATGCAGGACTGTGAGCAAAGTGGCGGCGAACCGTTTGCGCAGATTCAACTGCCAAGAGCAGTTATAGCGCTCAAACAAGGGGTTGGCCGGCTGATCCGTGATAGCCAAGATCGCGGTGTTTTAGTATTATGTGATAATAGAGTGATCACCCGCGACTACGGCCAAGTCTTTCTAAAAAGCTTGCCGAATATGCGTCGTAGCCGTGATATGAATGAAGTAAACGCCTTTTTAGCAGCAATAGATTAACCATGACCAACACCATTTTAGCCATCGATGCTTCCACAGAAGCGCTTTCTATCGCCTTAACCCACCAAGGACAGCAATATTGTTTCTTTGATGTCTGCCCACAGCAGCACAGCCAACGTATTTTAACTGAAATAGACACGCTACTTGCCAAGGCCAATTGCTCGCTAAAAGAGGTGGATGTTATCGGCTATTGCGAAGGGCCGGGTAGCTTCACCGGCGTGCGCATCAGCGTCTCAGTGGCTCAAGGGTTGGCATTTTCAGCGCAAAAGCCCGTTGTCGGTATCTCTTCGCTGGCAATGATGGCGCAGCAAGCCATGGAGCAACGTGGTGTAAACCAAGTCGTCTCGGCCATTGATGCGCGTATGGGCGAGCTTTATGTGGGGGCTTTTGAGAATATCAATGGCCTTGCCACGCTGGTAGGCACGCAGCAAGTGGTGAAGCCAGAAGCACTCGCAGTCCCTTTTGATGCCGCCTTTGCGGTTGGCACCGGGTGGCAAAGTTACCCCGATTTAGCTCACTCAGTAGCCGGCATTAGCGTTGATGAGCATATTACGTTACCGAATAGTCAGTTTATGCTGGCGCTGGTGGCAGAGCAATTTGCACAAGGCCAACATCACAGTGCCAGTGAAGCGCAGCCAGTGTATGTTCGCGACACGGTAACGTGGAAGAAATTACCCGGACGCGAATAAACATTGCGCAAGCTCACTGTTTATATCACACTCAATAAGTCGCTAGATTTTTATATATTAATGGTATGACGATACGTACGGTCAATTCACTCACGACTAACCCAGCGCTGGAACTGAAAAGAAATCAACAGCCTGTGGGAGATGGGCGCGCTCAAGAAAAACCGGCTGTAGAGCAGTCGGCGTCGTCTGTTAAAGACTCCAGCCAAGGTCGTCGCTTAGCGGATGCCTTATATCGTCAGACTATTTACGACCAACCTGCCAATACCCGCACCAGTAATGCGATTGCCACGTATAAAGAATACGCGTTTTTAGAGCGTCGCCAAGAAGTACAGTCCATGCTTAGCGTGAGTGTTTACGCATAACCTGAGCTTCGTTTTTAAATTATGGACATTACCTCTCATTAACGTTAACTTAACTGCTCTTAGAAAATAATAATAAAAGTTGATTAACTCGTGCTTCACCGCGTATTTGATGTACTTGCTCGCGGCGCTGCCAAGTTAGCGGCCAACACCGTTATTCTCTCGCTGCGAGAAGGGTACATAGCCCTGATCCCATTCTTTATTATGGCGGCGCTAGTTTCTTTGGTGACTCACTGGCTTGGCTACGAGCATTTACAGGGCCCTTATGCCTATTTGTATTCTTTTAATAACCTAATATGGACGTTATTTCCGATAACGACATTGCTGTCATTTAGTTACTATTTGGCGAAGAACCTCAAGTTAAATACCTTCGCCGCACCGATTTTAGTGCTTACTTGTTTTTGTGTCGCTACGGGCTATATCTACGCGCTTGATAGCGGTGGGGTGGGTATAAATAATCGCGCCGGTGTGCTGTACACCATTCTTATGCCGATATTTTGTTGTTACCTGTTGCGCTCCGCATTGAGCTTACGTTGGCTTAGAATTATGTCTGTGGGCAATGTCAGCTTGTTTTTGGTCAAGCATCTTAATTTGATGCTGCCCTATGTGCTGACCGTTTTTGTGACCTTTGTTTTATTTCCTTACGTTGACTCTGGATTGGCCGCTTGCTTGTCGTGGTTAAGCGCAAGTCACAGTGATTGGAGCCAATGGCAACAGTTAATATCGCAAATTATATTTAGCCACGTGTTTTGGCTGTTTGGTATTCATGGTGATAACACTTATCACATACTTGCCTCAGCAGAGCTCACAGGCTTCGAAGTGGTGCCTGGCCTGGATAACTACAGCTTCTTATCGACCTTTGTAGCTTTAGGTGGCAGTGGTGGCATTTGGGGCTTGCTAATCGCTTGTTTATTACAAGGAAAACAAAGCCATGAGAGCCAGATTGCTAGACTAAGCGCGCCATTTTCATTATTCAATATCAGTGAAATAATGATGTATGCGGTGCCTGTGGTGTTTAATCCATTTTTTATTATTCCTTTTTTACTCTGTCCATTGGTGAATGCGGCCATCGCCTATGCGCTGCTACAAAGTGGCGCTTTAACCCTAAGCAATATTGACTCGATACCCTGGTTCACTCCGGTGCTATTAAGCGGCTACTTATTAACTGGTAGCTTTATTGGCGTGGCACTGCAAGTGGGATTGGTGGCTATCAATACGCTTGTTTATTTACCCTTTGTACGCGCCAATAGTGCCCATAATATTAGCGGGCGTGAGCTCGATATTTTAGTGAAGCGAGTCAGCGCAGGAAGGCAACTTGAGCGCCACGTTGAAGCGCAATTCGCAAAGCGTAACACCGCGCAATTTGCAGACCAACGCCAGCTACATAAGGTGATCAGTGCCCTCAAAGAAGGCACTCTGTGTTTGTACTACCAGCCTAAAGTGGATAACACCACTCATAAAATCATTGGCTTCGAAGCGCTATTACGCTTAAAGCAAGCGGACGGTCAAATCAAAGCACCGTGGTTTATTGACGTGCTTGAGCGCTTTGAGATGATGGATGTGGTGGACAGCTTTGTAATTGATCAGTTAGAGCTTGATTTATTGCAGTTTCAGCGCCATCAGATGAACCCTAAAATTAGCTTTAATATTTCTCCCGATAATTTGATTAACCGTCGTTACCGCCGCGTACTCAAGGCGTTCTCCAAGTTTCCTGGGCAAGTTGAGGTTGAGATTCTTGAGTCGTCCTACAACAATAATTTTGAACGTACCAAAGAAATTGTCGATAAATTGCGCGCCGCTCAGATTTTATGTGCGGTAGATGATTTTGGTACCGGCTACTCATGTTTAAACATTTTAAGTAAGCTTAATGTCGATACCATCAAGTTTGACCGCAGCTTGCTTCCGGTTAACGCCGAAGACAAGGCCACCTATTTATATGAAAATATCTCACAGCTTTGTAACAAGTTAGGATTTAGTGTTGTCGCTGAGGGGGTGGAGTCGCCATTTCACGTTGACTACATAGCAACGCTCCCTGTGAATCTGATGCAAGGCTATTATTTTGACATGCCACTCACGCTTGAACAGGCGATGCGCAGATACAGTAGCTCTCAAGCTGTGATTTAAAGCAATAAAAAAGCCGCTCCAAGAGCGGCTTTTGGGTCTTCAGTTTTCAGTAGGGTTGTTAAACTATGTTAACAAGCAATAAAACATTAACGCATGATCACAATAAGATCAACAATGTTATTTATTGTTAATAAAGTTAATTAGCTTTTGTGCGATGTCAGTGTTGTTTTGTGACCCTATAAATTGTTCTGCGCCGTTGCCATAGGCAAACACAGGAACATCAATAGCTGTATGACCAGAGGTGGTCCATCCGGTAAAACTTGCTTCATTGATTAACTTTTTAACAGTCATGACCAGCGCATCTGTACCCACATTCTTCGCTTGGGTGAGTAAAACCTTACGTGCTTCGGTAAATTCCAACGCCGTAGTTTGTTGCCATACGGTGGCCATATCGTCGCTCGCCAGCAATCGCTCAGCAATGACACCCGCTGTGGCCGTTACACCTTTAACCACATCGGCGTGCCACAAGTATTGGCCATTAGCACCTATGGTCAAGCCACCGGTGGAGTGATCGGCTGTGATCACCAACAATGTATCTGGGTGGGCATCAACATAGGCTTTGGCTTTATCAATAGCATGGGCGAAATCGTCCATTTCTGCCATGGCACAAGCAATATCATTGGCATGGCCGCACCAATCTATTTGACTGCCTTCGATCATCACAAAGAACGGATTCTCATTGGCTGCGAGCAACGACAGTGCCTTATCGGTCATTTTCGTTAATCGTTTACTCTCTCCATCGAGGGCAAAGGGCAGACCTTTAGCGGCATACAGGCCCAAGGCTGGAATTTGCTGTAATTGTTCTAATTGACTGAGATTATCGCTGTATTGATAGCCTTGAGCGATAAACTCATTTACTAAACTTCTATCTTCGCGAATAAAGTACTGTGTACCCCCACCAAGCATTAAATCCACTGGCAGAGCGCCTTTGATTTTATTATCGAAGAAATCATTGGCAATGTCATCGTAGTTACGGCGAGACTCGTTATGTGCAGCAAAGCTTGCAGGGGTCGCATGGTTGATCTGCGATGTGGCGACAAGCGCGGTCGTCATTTTGCGTTCTTTGGCTATCTCAAGCATCGTTTTAAGATCATGCTTTTGAGTATCCACAGCGATGGCGCCATTGTAGCTCTTCGTTGCGGTGGACAGAGCCGTCGCGCCAGCCGCGCTGTCAGTGACGATGGTATCGTCATCAGGATAGGTGTGTGCCATGCCCACGAGGATGGAATCGAATACGGTGGGCTCTACCACCTTGGTGCTTTTATCATCAACGTAGTAGCGATAAGCGCTGGTGTAAGCAGGGCCCATACCATCGCCAATCATATAAATAATGTTCTTAGGTGTTGCTTGCTCTGCGTTGGCAAAAAAACTTGCGCAGATCATCGAAGCGAATGTTAGAGTGCGTTTCATAATTTAGTCCTGTTGTGGCTTGGCAACATTTTAAACCCACAAATCAATAAATAAACCGCAATGCGGCAAAAAGGAGTTCAAGTGCCTAGTTTTTCGGTCAAACTGCGCCATCTTCGGCTGCAAGGACAAAGCAACACAGAGTTGGCAATCACAAATAACACTGACACCGTGGTGATCGCCGTGCATGGATGGCAGGACAACAGCAACAGTTTTTTGCCTTTAATGTCTGCCCTAGGTAAGGATTTACCGGTTTATGCAATTGATTGGCCCGGACACGGTTTATCGCAGTGGCGAGGCCAAGACGCACATTATTATTTTATTGATTATGTTGATGACCTTCATCAACTTGTGATGCGTTGCAAGGCCAAATATGTGCACATCATCGGACACTCCCTCGGCGCTATGGTGGCTTCATTGTACTGTGCGTGTTTTCCAGAGCGTATCACCTCACTTTCGCTCATTGAAGGCGTTGGCCTGGTCACCGCAGAGGAGCCTGAGACTAAAAATGTATTGATTCAGGCGCTAAAACACCGAGCCCGCGCAAAAAAAGGGGCGATTTATGAAAGTGCTGAACAGCTCTATGAGCGCCGCGAGGCCGTCAGTGATTTCAATATTGATATTGCTCGGCAACTAATGGCGCGTAATATTGTTAAAAAAGAGCGAGGTGTGATGTTAACAACAGATCCGCGATTAAAGCATTATTCCGCTTTTCGCTACACTAAAGCGCAAGCGCATGCTTTGTTAACACCTATAAAAGTACCCACCTTATTGATAAAGGGGGCGCAAGGTTATTCCATGGTGCACCAAAATGAGCAGGAATTTAGTAAGTGCTACAACGACTTAGTTACACATACAGTCGATGGTGGCCATCATTGCCATATGCAAAGCCCGAAACAATGCGCGCGCCTTATTGGTGCGCACTTGCATCAAAATAGCGCAGAATAATTGTAACTTTGCGATAAATGTGGGAATATCAAAGCAATTTAGAGCAATTGCTCAATTGTGAAAGATAGCAACTTAGATTAAGGTTAGTACTGTTGTGGCGATGAATTCTCAAGCCTGCTAAAAGCGTGGCAATGTTTATCACTCTACAGCGAACTATATGGGCATTGGTTAAGTGTCGTGCTTACTATTTGCCAAACTTATGACTGCTAAGACAAATCATTATAAGAACAAATTAATAGGAGCTTAGTGTGGAAAAAATCTGGCTAAAGCGATATCCAAAAGGTTGCCCAGAGACCATCGATCCCGCTCATTACGACTCTTTACTGTCATTATTCGAGAAAAGTTTTGCGGATTACGCCCAATTACCAGCATTCAAAAATATGGGGGTTACGCTGAGCTATGCTGAGCTAGACCAAGCAACTAAGAAAGTAGCGTCCTACATAAATAATGATCTGGGCTTAAAGCCAGGTGCAAAAGTGGCAGTAATGATGCCCAACTTATTGCAAACACCGGTATCCATACTCGGTATTTTACGGGCGGGGTGCGTGGTTGTTAACGTTAACCCTCTTTACACTGCGCGTGAACTGGAGCATCAACTAAATGACTCCGAAGCGGACGCCATTTTTATTCTTGCCAACTTTGCTCACACTTTGGAAAAAGCACTGGGAAAAACCAATGTTAAACACATAGTGGTAACCCAAGTGGGTGACATGGTGGGCGGCCTTAAAAAGCATCTGGTTAACTTCGTTGTTAAGCATATCAAAAAGATGGTACCGAGCTTTGAGCTGCCAAACCCCATTGCTTTCTCGGACGTGTTAAAAAACGGTGACGCCAGCCGTTATACTCGCCCAGAGATTACCTTGGACGACCTCGCGTTTTTACAATACACGGGTGGTACAACTGGGGTGTCTAAAGGCGCTATGCTTACCCACGGTAACATGGTGGGCAACTTAGAACAGGTATCCGGTTGTCTCGATAATATTTTAGATAAAGGCAAAGAAATCGTGGTTACGGCGCTGCCGCTGTATCACATCTTTGCACTGACGGCGAACTGCTTAACCTTTATGAAGTATGGCGGGTTAAACCTACTCATTACCAACCCACGCGACATGAAAGGCTTTGTAAAAGAGTTGAACGACAATAAATTCACTGTCATGACTGGGGTAAACACCTTATTTAATGGTCTTCTTAATACCGATGGTTTCGCCGATGTAGACTTTTCCAATTTAAAAATGTCGCTCGGTGGCGGTATGGCGGTCCAGCGTCCAGTTGCTGAACGCTGGCAGAAAGTAACTGGTACGCGTTTGGTGGAAGGCTACGGTCTTACCGAGTGTGCGCCGTTGGTTACAGTTTGCCCATATGACTTGGAAGGCTACAACGGCTCTATCGGTTTGCCGGCACCGAGCACAGACATCAAATTGATGCTTGAAGATGGTCAAGAAGCACCCGCTGGCGAGCCCGGTGAACTCTGGGTTAAAGGCCCTCAGGTAATGAAAGGTTACTACAACCGCCCTGATGCTACCGCAGAGTGCCTGCGCGACGGCTGGTTTGCCACCGGTGATATTGCCACTTACGATGACCAAGGTTTTTTCTATATTGTTGATCGGAAAAAGGATATGATTCTGGTATCCGGTTTTAACGTGTTCCCGAACGAAATAGAAGAAGTGGTCGCATCAATGGATGGCGTGCTTGAAGTCGCCGCTGTTGGCGTCCCTCATGATGTCAGTGGTGAGCAAGTTAAATTGTTCGTGGTGAAAAAGGATGCAGCCATTAGTGAGCAAGACATCATTAAGCATTGCCGCGAAAACCTGACCAATTACAAAGTGCCTAAATTAGTTGAGTTTAGAGAGGAATTGCCGAAAACCAACGTCGGTAAAATACTCAGACGCGCACTTAAAGACGAATAAGAATAAACAAACAAACCGGCAATCGCCGGTTTGTTTTTTAAGGAGTACAAGTGGATTACCAGTTAATCACTGAACAGGCTGAACTAGATAGCTTTGTCAATGCTATTAGTCAGGCTGAGACCTTGGCAATAGACACTGAATTTATGCGTCGGCGCACGCTTTATCCCGAAATCGCACTCCTGCAAATTTTTGATGGTCAACATCTTGCTCTTATTGACCCGTTACAGCCTCTTGATTTCACCCAACTTTGGCAGTTACTTAAATGCGAACAAGTGTTAAAAGTGCTGCATTCCCCCTCTGAGGACATCGAAGTTTTCCAAAACTTTGCCGGCTTTGTGCCAGCGCCGCTTTTCGATACCCAGTTTGCATTGCAATTGTTAGGGCAGGGGAACTGCGTGGGGTTTGCGGCGATGGTGCATTCACGCCTCAATATAGAGATTGATAAAAGCGAGTCGCGAACCAATTGGCTACAGCGGCCGTTAAGAGAAAGCCAGTTAGCCTACGCCGCCGCTGATGTTGCGCATCTATTGCCTTGCTATAACGAATTAGTGACACAGATAAGGGCTCAGGGGTGGTTTGATTTGGTGATTGCAGAGTCGCAGTTGTTGTCGAAAAAGCGCGCCCATCAAATACCTGATGAGCAGCTATACCGAGAGGTGAAAGGGGCTTGGCAGTTAGCGCCACGGGATCTAGCGATACTCAAAGAGCTGGCCATGTGGCGCCGACAAAAGGCACAACGAAAGAATTTAGCGCTTAATTTCGTGTTGAAAGAAGCCAATATGGTAGAGATCGCCAAGCGTCGGCCTGGCTCACTCAATAGTATGCGTAATATCCCTGGCGTCGAGCCGATGGAAGTGAATCGTTCAGGTAAAGAAATCCTCGCTTGCATCGAGCGGGGCAAAGCGGTGCCTGAGCAGAGCCTTCCTAGTCGCGTAACGCGATTAATGGACTATCGTGGCTACAAACAAACGGCTAAAGATATTAAGCAAAAGATAACCACCGTTGCCAAGCAAACCGGTATACCTGCCGACGTATTTGCCAGTAAAAAACAAATTAATCAACTTATCAGTTGGCATTGGAAGTACGACGAGCAGGAACGCGAGCAGCTATTAGCGCCTGATTTATTGCAGTCTTGGCGTTTTGATTATGTACGCGAAGCACTTGCTGATTGGGTGCTTACTTCCAACGAGTGACGATAACTGAGTTCGTTATGCCTACGTGGTTGCTAGTGGTATTGCTTATTGGGCAAATATTTATCGGGTTCTTCGCTGCGATGACGATGATGTTCATGGCCTGCGCCGAGAATGCACCGACCCTCTCTAAGCGGTTGAACCGCCTTTTAGTCAGCTTATGGGTTACGTTTATAATCGCCTTGGCAGTGAGTGTGGGCATCATCATTGTTGGGCTTATCAACGCCGCGCAATACAGCTATGCGTTGCTCATCCCTTGGCCTTTGCTGTTGCTGATAGCGATTATCTGGAGCTGGGTCAGTCTGCGTGCAAAAAGAGACAAGGATAAAAAAAGAGGCTAACTTAGCCTCTTTCTTGTGATTTGCGCTGATACGTTATTTTTCGTCATCAGGTAGCGTGACATTGAGCTCCAACACCGCTAAGTCGTCTTCATTTTGCTCTAGCTGCACTTGCACTGCTTCGGCATCAATGGCCACGTATTTACGGATCACTTCAAGGATGTCTTGTTTTAGCTGCGGCAAGTAATCAGGCGTGCCGCGCTGTGAGCGCTCATGAGCGACGATAATTTGCAGCCGCTCTTTAGCCAGCGATGCGCTGGATTTTTTCTGCGAACGAAAATAATCTAGTAATGACACCTTATCCTCCAAAAATCCGTTTGAATAGACCACGCTTCTCAACGTCCAAGAAGCGGAATTCAATTTGCTCACCGAGTAGACGGTTGATGGCATCTAAATAGGCTTGACCGGCATCTGACTCAGCGTCCAATACCACAGGCTGACCTTGGTTTGAGGCATTAAGCACCGCTTGTGACTCTGGGATAACACCCAACAAATCAATAGCCAAAATCTCGTTAACGTCTTCAACCGAAAGCATTTCACCTTTTTGTACGCGCTCTGGATTATAACGGGTAAGCAGCAAATGCTCTTTTACCGGCTCTAGACCTTCCTCTGCACGACGTGATTTACTCTGTAAAATACCTAGGATACGGTCCGAATCGCGTACTGATGATACCTCAGGGTTGGTGGTCACAATGGCTTCATCTGCAAAATATAGGGCCATCATTGCACCGGCTTCAATGCCCGCTGGCGAATCACACACAATATAGTCAAAGCTCTCTTTCATTTCATTGAGGACTTTTTCGACACCTTCTTTGGTTAACGCGTCTTTGTCGCGAGTTTGCGAAGCGGGAAGCAAAAACAGCTTATCAACACGCTTGTCTTTAATAAGCGCTTGGTTGAGGTTTGCTTCACCATTGATCACATTAACAAAATCATAGACCACGCGGCGCTCACAGCCCATGATTAAATCAAGGTTGCGCAGGCCAATGTCAAAGTCAATGATCGCCGTTTTAAAGCCTTTAAGGGCAAGGCCTGTGCCGATTGCGGCGCTTGAAGTTGTTTTACCAACGCCACCTTTACCTGAAGTAACGACAATAATTTTTGCCATGTGTTTTATCCTTTAACCAAAGCTGATAAATGAAGTGAGTCATCGCGTTGGCGAACTTGGGCTGGCTGGCCCCATAAGTCCCCTTGTAACGAATCACTGATCCAATAGCTGCCATTGACTGAAACAAGTTCGGCTTCAAGTTTTTGGCAGAAGATTGTGGCGTTTGCGTCACCTTGCGCACCGGCAATAGCTCGGCCTCGCAAAGTGCCATAAATATGAACATGTCCGTCAGCAATGACCTCGGCGCCATGGCTGACAGAGCCCAAGACAATCAAATCACGTCCTTTAGCATACACCTGCTGACCTGAACGCACGGTGCCTTCTACAACCAAGGTTGGTTCATTTTCTACTTTGGCTGTAGCTTGTGGAGAAGGAGCTTTTTGCTGGCTTTGTTGTGCGTCTTTAGCGTAGTTAAGCACCGACAAGCCGGCTTCTTTCGCACTGCAATGTTGACTGTCACTGCCACTGCATACCCCAACTGGGTTAAAAGCAAGGCGTTTTAATGTGTCTCTTAGCTGGGTGAAATCAAGCGTTGCATCTTGGATTGCTTCAAGATTTATAACGATGGGCGCGCCTGCGAAAAACTTCGGAGCTTGCGCTATTTTAGCATCAAGCTGTTCAGATAAGGCTGCAAGATCCGGTGTTAATAACCGCAACACGGATAACGTGAAGAGATTCCCTTTTAATTCGAATAATTGTTCCGACATAAGCGCTCGTATTCGTGTGGCCGAATTATTTGTTGTCGCTTATCTGTGGCGTTGCCATTTTTAACTTGGCAGTCGCAAACAGTGATGAGCGTTGAGCTTTGGCCACTAAACTTACCACATAGATTAGCTCTCATGGTATAGTGTCAAGGTGTGTTTCGCAACAATTTAAAGGCCTTAAGATGCTGTGTGCCATATACAAGAGCAAGAAAAAAGCAGATACCTATTTATATGTACCCAAACGTGATCATTTTGACGATGTTCCTGAGCCGCTGATGGACAGTTTTGGGTCGCCAGAATTTGTGATGTTGATTAATTTAGCAACAAAAGAGCGTTTGGCGCTTGCTGATATTGACAAGGTTAAGGCTGAATTAAGCGACAACGGGTTCTATTTGCAACTACCACCGCCAACTGAGAATATGTTGGACGAATTAAGACAGCAAAATGGAGTAGAGCGTGATTAACACCATCAGCAAGTATATAGCCAGCGCTTTCAAGCCTGTTGCCTTATCCACCTTATGTGTGGCTGGAGCAGCAACAATTACTTTTCCGTCTCTGGCAAACTCGCAGGTAGCAAGTGTTGAACAACAACAGGTGCAGTTTGACGCCTATGTTAAAAAACTGCGCTCAGAAGCGCTGGAAAAAGGCTATGACGCAGCCTTAATTGATTCGGCGTTCGCCACTATAGAGTTTAAGCCTAAGGTGATCAGCGCCGATAAAAACCAGCCTGAGGTCAAAGAAACCTTAGAGACTTATCTACCAAAACGGGTGCCTCAGTGGAAAATAGACCGCGCCCGTAAACTCTATAAAGAGCATAAACAGACACTGGAAGAAGTGGCTGATAAATTTGGCGTGCAAGCCCGCTTTATCGTTGCGTTGTGGGGGTTAGAAAGTAACTTTGGTCGTATTCAAGGTGGCCACCCAGTGATCTCAAGTTTAGTGACACTGGCTTATGATGGCCGCCGCGAGGCGCTATATAAACGCCAACTTTGGGCGGCGTTAGATATTCTTAAAGACGGCCATATCGACCTTGAACATTTCAAGGGTTCTTGGGCCGGGGCTATGGGGCAAACACAGTTTATGCCAAGCTCCTTTAATGCCTATGCCGTAGATTACAACGGCGATGGCCGCAAGGATATCTGGACCACCGAGGAAGACGCGTTCGCCTCCATTGCTAATTACTTAAAAAGCGTGGGCTGGAATGACTCGCTGACCTGGGGACGGCAGGTAAAATTACCCGAGGATTTTGACAGCAACGCTATATTGCAGCGCGGTACCCGCAGCCATAAGCAATGGTTGCAGTACTGGCGTGAGTCCGAGCGCAGTTTAGCGCAGTGGCAAGCACTCGGTGTGCGGCGCATGGATGGCAGCGACTTACCGCAACGTGATATCACAGCGGCGATGGTGATGCCAGATAATGTCGATGGGCGTATGTATTTAGCCTACGATAATTATAAAGCACTAATGAACTGGAACCGTTCATATTATTTCGCCACCAGTGTCGGCTATTTATCCGACCGCATCGGTTACCCGCCGGTGGAGTAACTTCACACTGGCGTGGCAACACGCTAATTTGCTACACTACGCCCCGGTTCAAAGGGGCGTTTTTATGTTAGAAGATAAGTTTTGGCAGACCAAGTCGTTGGCACAGATGAGTGAGCAAGAGTGGGAAGCGATTTGTGATGGCTGTGGTAAATGCTGTTTAAATACCTTTATTGACAGCGACGAAGAACAACAAGAAGACTTCGCTGCCACCACCGAGCTGCGCCCCGGCGAGCAGCTTATCTATACCAACATTGTGTGTCAGTATTTGGATAACAAAACCTGCAATTGCACCGAGTATGCAAACCGCCAGCGCTTAGTTCCTTCATGTGTGAAGCTCACCAAAGACAACATCGACGATATCTTCTTTATGCCTAACAGTTGCAGTTATCGACGACTGCAAGAGGGTCGTGGCTTGGCCAGTTGGCACCCGCTACTCAATAAGGGCAAAAAGTCGAAGATGCACAGCGCCGGGATCAGCGTACGCAACAAAACAGTGAAAGACTGTGATGTTGATCTTGAGTACTTCGAAGACCATATCGCTCAATGGCCACAAAATGACTGCGATTAACGTTTTAGACTCAAAGCGGTGATGAAAGCTGAGCGCAAGCGCTCACCCTCAGTGGTGATAACGCCTGTTCGGGCTTAGTCTACTCAATGTCGAGTTGCTAATTTCATTGGCCGATATGTTTGCTTAGTCTTTACTTTCCTGTCGCAGATTCATCCGTTAGCGATACAAAAAGCCGAATGTTAGTTGCATATGGTTTGGAACGTTCCAGTAAATATTCTGTGATCTTGTTATGTGGATGTGTAGAATCCGAGACAACAAGTAGAAGGAGAACAACACGTGAGTGAGATGAATAATAATCAGGCTTACGTTGCATCGGCAGATAAACAAAGCAACTACACTTTGCCGCTTGTAGCGATGACCACCTTGTTTTTTCTTTGGGGCTTTATCACCGTTTTAAACGATTTACTGATCCCCAGATTGAAAGCAGTTTTTGACTTAACCTATACCGAAGCCATGCTGATCCAGTTCTGCTTCTTTGGCGCGTATTTCATTATGTCGTTGCCAGCGGGTTACTTAGTTAAGCGATTTGGCTATAAGAACGGTGTTGTCAGTGGCTTAATCGTTGCCTCTATCGGCTGCTTACTGTTTTACCCAGCCGTCGCCGTACACGAGTATTGGTTGTTTTTAGGCGCACTATTTGTGTTAGCTTCTGGGGTGACCATTCTACAAGTCTCTGCTAACCCCTATGTGGCCGCATTAGGCCCGGCGCAAACCGCCTCCAGTCGACTCAATTTGGCGCAGGCTCTTAATTCGTTAGGCACCACTGTGGGGCCTATTATCGGCAAAATTTTATTGTTTGGCGGCAGTGCTGCGCTGGTTACCGAGGCTGCAACGGCGGACACGGTAAAAATTCCTTATTTAATGCTCGCCGCTGCGCTATTAACGATTGCCGTTGTCTTTGCAGTGTTGAAGCTACCCGTGATCAAAGAGCACACTGAGGAATTCGACTGCAAAGCCAAAAATCACTCTTTATTCGAAGCACCTCACTTAGTTTTCGGTGTTGGCGCTATCTTTTGTTATGTTGGCGGCGAAGTGGCCATTGGTAGTTTTCTGGTTAATTACTTTGGCGAAGCGCATATTGCTGGTCTAGCTGAGCACGAGGCGGCCCATCTCATTTCTTATTACTGGGGCGGTGCCATGGTCGGGCGCTTTATTGGCTCGGCAGCATTACAAAGAATTGCGCCGCACAAAGCACTACTTTTTAATGCTGTGGCCACCATTGTATTACTGCTTGTCACTATTAATAGCCAAGGGATGGTGGCCATGTGGTCTGTACTGGCTATCGGCTTGTTTAATTCAATTATGTTCCCCACCATTTTCACACTTGCTATTGCGGCGCTTAGCTCACTCACCAGTCGCGGATCGGGGTGGTTATGCTTGGCCATTGTTGGTGGTGCGTTAATTCCTCTCGTCCAAGGTTATGTAGCCGACACTGTGAGTTTGCAGTTAAGCTTCTACGTGCCGCTTGTGTGTTACGTATATATCGCTTGGTATGCGATGAGTACACCCAAGTTACAAGGAAAGTGGCAAGAGAAAATCGAAAAATAGCAGTACGATATATTTAAGCTTTGAAACACCGCCCTGATGCTTGTCAGGGCGGTTTTGTTTTAAGGTCGGTGAATACGTATTCATTACCCCTATTTACTCGTACTAGCTGGAACGTTCCATTTTATCTTTCACCTATTTTTTGGCTCCCAACAAGCTTGCTACCAAACGTTCTCCTTTGTAATAAGGGGTATACACAGACGAGTTCGCGCACGAGCGCCTGTGCGGCCAGTTAACGTCACCTATATGGCACAATTGTTACAGCTGTAATTAAACTGTATTAATAGCGCAACACCACTGTCACTTTCCTTCTCTACACTCTCGCACATCTTACATTCGTGTCGGATTTCCGGCTAAGCATTCGAGCTAAACATAAGGTGTATGCGATGAAAGGCGTTAAACCCCTGATATTAGCCACAGTTGTGGCGGCCACCAGCCCCGTGCTGATGGCTAATGAACTGGACACTGTTAAAAACAAAAGCAGTAAAATTAATGAGTTAGCGAAAAAATCTCAAAATAAAATCGATAACATCGCTGATTCAATGCAAAACCGCTTGCAAAAGTTTAAGGCACTCAACAAAGAAATAGACGGCCTCAGCGTCTACAACGCGCAGTTGCAAAAGCAAATTGCCAATCAAGTTGAAGAAATGGACAACCTTAACGCGTCGATGGACCAAGTATCGGTGATCGAGCGACAAATCACGCCACTGATGTTGCGAATGATCAATGGCCTTGAACAGTTTGTTGCCCTAGATGTGCCTTTTTTACAGCAAGAGCGCAGCGAGCGTATTGCTAAGTTACATGCGTTGATGGACCGCGCTGACGTGGCATCAAGTGAAAAGTTCCGCCGTGTGCTTGAAGCCTATCAGGTTGAGGTCGACTATGGTCGCACCATCGAGGCCTATACCGCTTTACAGGATGTAGATGGCAAAGAACGCGAGGTTGATTTCCTGCGCATTGGTCGCTTAGAGCTTATTTATTTGACCCGTGATGGCCAGCAAGCCGGCGCCTGGGATAAAGAACAAAAAGCATTTGTAAAACTGGATGATTCGGCCATTAGCCAAATTAACAAAGGTCTGCGTATTGCGCGTAAACAGCTAGCCCCAGACATGTTAACCCTGCCTATCCAAGCTGCGGAATAAGAGGTACCGACAATGAAATTAATGAAACAGTTTACCCGAAGCGCAGCCTTAGTTGCCACTTTGGCGTTATCGCACTCTGCTTTAGCCGCAGATGCTATGGATTTAGATGCGCTATTAAAAACACTCGAGCAGGGTAAAGTTGCCCAGTCTGCGGAAAATAAAGAGCGTGAGCAGGCATTTATGGCCCGCGAAAACGAACAATTACAGATGCTGCGTCAGGCTGAGCAAACTCGCAACGCCAAGCTTCAAGAGTCTGAACAATTAGAAACGCGTTTCGAAGAAAACGAAGTAAAACTCGCGCAGCTATCCGATACCTTGCAAAACCGCATGGGCACACTTAAAGAATTGTTTGGTGTGCTGCAGCAAGAAGCAGGCGAGAGTGCCAATAAGTTTGCTACTTCTGTTATCTCAGCACAGCTTCCAGGGCGTGATGAGTTTATGGAAGAGATGGCCCAAAAAATGGGGTCAAGTTCGAAACTTGCCTCTATCGAAGACATCGAGAAGGTGTGGTTTGAGTTGCAGCGAGAGATGACCGAGCAGGGCAAAGTCACACGCTTTAATACCGAAGTGATCGTTGCCGGCGGCGCCAAAGAAAACAAAGAAGTGCTACGTGTCGGCGCATTTAACCTTATTGCCGATGGCAAGTACCTTGAGTACAACAATGTCACTGACACCTTATCTGAATTGACTCGCCAGCCCGTAGACCGTTATACCGCCAGCGCACAAGACTTACAACAAGCCACTGACGGCTTTGTACAGTTCGCGCTGGACCCAACGGGCGGCTCTATTTTGGGCCTACTAGTACAGGCTCCCGGCACTGAAGAGCGGGTGCATCAAGGCGGCACTGTGGGCTATGTGATTCTCGCGGTTGGCGCATTGGCACTATTAATCGCCATTGAGCGATTCATTTCTTTGCTTATCATTGGCAGCAAAATCCGTCGCCAGCTTAAAGACGATGTAGCTCGTGATGATAACCCGCTTGGGCGTGTGATGAAGGTGAAAGACCAATACCCTCACGTGGCGCACGATACTCTTGAGCTGAAACTGTCCGAAGCAATTTTACGCGAGATGCCAAAAATCACGCGTAACCTCACGCTTATTAAAATCATCTCCGTGGTGGCGCCGCTGCTGGGCTTACTCGGTACGGTAACCGGTATGATTAATACCTTCCAAGCCATTACTTTGTTCGGCACCGGCGACCCTAAGTTAATGGCTGGGGGCATATCTCAAGCCTTGGTGACAACGGTACTCGGTTTGGTCGTCGCCATACCGACGGTATTCCTTTATACCCTGCTTAATACACGCTCAAAGAACTTGTTGCTCATTTTGCAAGAGCAAAGTGCCGGCCTTATTGCTGAGCGCAGCGAAAAGGGAGCGTAAATCATGGTGCTATTGATTGATTGGATCAATGCAATTCGTGATTTTCTCGATACGGGTGGCCAGGTGCTCCTGGTCATCGGCATCCTCATCTTTGCCATGTGGTTGCTGATTTTGGAGCGCTTTATGTACTTCTTCCATGGCTATGGCAAGTACAAAAAATCGGTGCGCACGCAGTGGCAAAACCGCAGTGAGCGTAACAGCTGGAATGCCGAGCAAATTCGCCAAGCGATGATCTCACGGGCAGGAATGAAGCTTAACGCTAATCTTGCTCTGATCAATGTCATGGTTGCACTGTGTCCGCTGCTCGGTCTACTAGGTACAGTAACTGGCATGATTGAGGTATTTGACGTTATGGCTATTACTGGCACCGGCAGTGCCCGTTCCATGGCCTCTGGGGTGTCGAAAGCGACTATCCCCACCATGGCCGGGATGGTCGGCGCGTTGTCTGGGGTGTTTGCCTCAACATTTTTACAGCGCCGCGCCAAACGAGAAGTCGAATTGTTAGAAGATAAAATGGTCTTGGACCACTAGTTGCGATGATGCCTGTGCTTGGGCACAGGCAAGGAGAAAAAAATGAGAGCCCCTTTAGGTAAAATATTTCAAGAAGAAGAAGCAGAAGAAATTAACATGACGCCGATGCTGGATGTGGTCTTCATCATGCTTATTTTCTTTATCGTTACCGCGTCTTTTGTCAAAGAGTCGGGTATTGATGTAAACCGCCCAGAAGCGGCAACGGCGGTGAAAAAGGAGCGCGCCAATATTCTTGTCGCTATCTCCGATAAGGGCGAGGTGTGGATCAATAAACGGGAAGTAGACGTGCGCGCGGTGCAAGCGAATATCGAGCGTTTAAAAGCCGAAAACCCGCAAGGCAGCGTGGTGATTCAAGCAGATAAAAAAGCCACCACAGACACCTTGATCAGGGTGATGGATGCCGCCAGAGCTGCGGGCGTATTTGACGTGTCGATTGCGGCTCAAGAGGCCTAAGGAGCTGCCATCATGCGTTATTTTATCGCCCTGATAGTCGCTGCGGTGGTGACCTTTATGCTGTTTTTAGGCATGCAGGCATTAATTTCCGGTGGCGAGGGGGCCATGACTGAGCCAGCTAAAGGCAACGTACTTGATTTTGTGCGCCTTAAGCAAGAAGAAACCGTCGAGAAAAAAGAGCGTAAACCGCAGAAACCACCGAAGCCAAAAGAGCCGCCACCACCGATGGACTCGCCGCAAACACAAAGCAGCGATCCTAACGCCAGCAGCGGTAATTTCGACTTTGCTGCCGATGTCAGTGCTGATGTCGACATTGGTAAAGGCTTGGCGCTAGAAAGCAGCGACGGTGAGTATTTGCCCATTGTTAAAGTCTCGCCTGTGTATCCACGCCGAGCTTTATCACGCGGTATTGAAGGTTATGTCATTGTCGAATTTACAGTGACTAAACAAGGCACCGTACGCGACCCGAAGGTACTTAAAGCCGAGCCTGAAAGTATTTTCGATAGAGCTGCAATGGATGCGGCTAAAAAATTCAAATACAAGCCGCGTATCGTTAATGGCGAGGCGGTGGAAGTGGCAGGGGTGCAAAACCGCATCACCTTCCAAATAAATGGTTAATGAATGTGCCCTTTAGTGGGCACCTGTTGCGATTAAGAGGTTTACCATGACAAAACTGAACTCATTGCTGCTATTTGCAGGGTTAACATCGGCGACGTTAGTGTTGCCGAGTATGGCCAGTATGATCCCATCGGTGGCGCTCGCCAGCGCCCATGCAGAGCAAAAAACCAAACGCGTGCCGGCGCTGCGCGATAAGGTTTATAGCCAATTAGCGCGGGCACAGAAGCTCGCTGATGACGGGGATGTAAAAGGCGGGCTAGCGGCACTTGACTCTGTTAAAGAGCGTGCTTCAAGCATGAACAGCTACGAAAAGGCCATGATGTACAATTTTTATGGCTTTATTTACTACAATGAAAACCGCTTGGATGAAGCCATTGATGCTTTTGAAAATGTTGTTGCTCAGACGGATATTCCTGAGAGTTTAACGCTCAGCACGCTGTTCTCATTGGCGCAGCTGTCGATGGCCAACGATGATTATCAAGGGGTGATTGATTACCTGACCCGTTGGGATAAGGTCAATACCAAAGCGCAGCCTGACAGCTATTACGTGCTGAAATCTCAAGCCTATTACCAAATGAGCCAATATCAGGATGCATTGGCAGCGATAAACACAGCTATTGCACTTGCTGAAAAAGACGGGAAAACACCGAAGGAAAATTGGCTGGTATTGCAACGCGCTTTGTATTACTCATTACAACAACCAGAGCAGGTTGTGGCGGTGATTGAGAAAATGATTGCGCTGTACAACAAGCCGGAGTACTGGCTGCAATTAAGCGGTATGTATGGCGAGGTTGGACGAGAGAAAGAGCAACTGGCTACTATTGAGGCTGCTTATCAGCAAGGCTTTGTAACCAGCAAATCGGATTTACGTAACTTAGCCCAAGTATATATGTTCAATGGCTTACCTTATAAGGCTGCGAAAGTTATGAAAACCGCGCAAGCCAAAGGTGTCGTCGCAGATAATGTTAAAAACAATGCCTTTATAGCAGAAGCTTTTGTACAAGCCAAAGAAGAGCGCAAGTCCCTTGCTTACTTTGAAAAAGCGGCTAAGCAAAGCCAAGAAGGTATTTATGACCAACGCCTCGCTGAGGTGCACTTGAATCTCGAGCAATATGCAGAGGCGGCGGATGCGGCCAGGGCAGCTCTGGAAAAAGGGGGGTTACAGCATGAGTCTAATGCGTATGTGGCGTTAGGGATGGCGCAGTTTAACTTACAGAACTTTGACGCCTCTATTTTGGCCTTCGAACAGGCGGAGAAACACAAGCGCTCTGAGCGTTTGGCGCAACAATGGATAAAATATGTAAAAAATGAAAAGCTGCATGCTGAGACATTAAAGCAGGCGCTTTTATAAAAGTGTTTTATGATTAGGTATAATAGAGTTAGTTAATATAAATATCAAATAACTGTGCCTGGTCTTTAACAACCATAATCGCAACACCAAAGCCGCCCTCGGGTGGCTTTTATCTTTTTAAGTAATAATATTAATAACTTAATCATGTCATCATATGTTTAAATAAGTGTCACTTCATTGTCATAAAGCCACCGTATCGTATGTCGTAACTTTTAAATGCGTTAACAATAATTGACATTCAACGGAGTATAACAATGAAACTATCTGACTTATTCAAGGTCAGCCTAGTGGCTTCAGCAGTCACACTGGCAGCATGTGGCGGCGATGTAAATATTACACCAACAACTGTTGATAACAGTGTCGACAACTCAGTGACCAACCCTGATGGTGGTGACAATGGTTCTAGCGTTACTTGTGCAAGCTATACACTTGATGGTGCCACGTTCACAGGTGAAGCCGAAGGAAAGAACTGCGTATATAGTCAAGCTTTTGCAAGTAACGCAAAAGAAATCACTAGCTCTTTTGTTATCCCAGCGTTGGATGATGAGGGTGCCCATATTTTTGAAGGCGCTTTATTCATTGGCGATGACGTTGATACTTCAACGGGCGCTGTTATTGATGGCGATGGCCCAACCCTTTCTATTGAAGCTGGCTCGACGATCGCATTTACCAAGCCAGAAAGCTTTATCCGCATAGCGCGCGGCGCAAACATCGAAGCAATTGGCGAAGTAGACAAGCCGATTGTATTTACAAGTATTGCTGAGGTAGATGGTGATGATACCACCACTGCACAAATTGGCGACTGGGGTGGCGTTCAGATTAATGGTCGCGGGCATTCTATCCGCTGCTCTGCTGATGCGGCAGCTCAAGATATGTGTAATCACGCAGCTGAGGGCATCGTTTCATACTATGGCGGTAATGACCCGCAGGATAACAGCGGTGTACTTAAACACATCGTTATTAAGTATGCGGGCTTTGGTGTTGAGGGTGATGAGCTCAATGGCCTTACTCTTAACGCGGTAGGCTCGGGAACAACTATTGATTACGTTCATGTGCACAACGGTTTCGACGATGGTATCGAACTATTCGGCGGCAGCGTTGATTTGAAACACATTGTTGTTACAGAAACTGGCGATGATGGTATTGACTGGGATGAAGGCTGGAAAGGACGAGGTCAATACATTCTCGTGCGCTCTAACAGCTACGGTAACCACGGGTTTGAAACAGATGGTGCCAAGGTTGACCCTCTATCAACGGATGGCCAGGACTTAGTGACGACGGTTTCTAATCCGACAATCGCTAACGCAACCGTAGTCACCACAGGTGATCAAGGTGAAGAAGGTCGTCGCACAGGTGCCGGTATGGAAATGAAAGAGTGGGGTAAGGCACAACTTGCGAACATGTTATTTGTGAACTCCTCAAACGTTGATGGTGCTGGATGCTTCGACTTGTACAACGAAAAAGACCAATCTGGTGCAGCAGGTGTACACGCTAATGCCAATAATGGCGACATTGCCTTCATGAGCTCTGTATTTGCATGTGGTAAAAACTTCGAACAAGTGAATACACCACTTACCGGCGACCTTGCGAGCTTCGATGTAGAGAACTGGTTCAGCTCAGGTGAGAATAATCAACTTATCGGGTTTGCAGATTTCAATAATGTCGTCGCCACAGACGGTGTTTCAACTAAGACCTCCATTACAGATGCAGATGGTAATGTGGTGGCAGTAACACCAAAAGATATGAGTGAAGTAGATTCATTCTTTACTAATGCTGGCTACATCGGTGCATTACAAGAGGGTGAAACGGGCGAGTGGGCTCAGTTTGTAGCTGCTTCTTTAGCTCGCGCTGGTAATTAATCTAGACCAGTTCTGATGTAAAAGGCGCTTCGGCGCCTTTGTTGAAAGAATTTACGGTTTAGAGGATGAAAAAAATGAAACAACAAAAGCAGTTTAAAGCGAATTTGATTACTTTATCCATGCTCTCTCTCTTCTCTTCTTTTTCCTCTTACGCAGCTGATGCTGAAGACGCGATAAATGAAGGTGCAATTGAAGAGGTTGTAGCGACAGGAACACGCTTGAAAGGCAGTGCTAGTGCAGTAATCGAAGAGCGCAAGAACCAGGCATTTGTCGCCGATATTATGGGTTCTGAGCAGATCTCACGAACCGGTGACAGCGACGCGGCGTCAGCACTTAGGCGGGTTACAGGTTTATCATTAGTCAACGATAAATTCATATACGTTCGCGGCTTGGGTGAGCGCTACTCGAGTGTGCGATTAAATGGTGCAACCGTACCTAGCCCCGATTTAACGAGAAATGTAATTCCTCTTGATATTTTTCCTTCCAGTATTATTGAATCTTTGGCGGTACAAAAAGCCTACTCTCCCAATATGCCAGCAGCATTTGGTGGGGGAGACGTTAATATCCGCACAAAAAGCATTCCCACTGATACGGTCTTTAAAATTGAAATCGGTGCAGCGTATAAAGACACCAACGATGACGGTTACACCTACAGTGGTGGCAGTGACGATTGGTTAGGCAGTGATGATGGCACCCGCGCTATGCCGGCGCTTGTGCGTAATGGTCTCAATACCTACATAAATGGGTTATCGGATATCTCAATCCGAAACATCCGTGATGTTGAGTCTAAAAAGTTGGGCTCTGACATTGGTCAACAGGCCGCTATCGCGTTCAATAAAGAGCTAACAAAAGCACTTCCTCGAGATTTTGGGTTGGAGCAGGAAAATTTAGACCCTGATGCCAGTGTTAAAGCTGTTTATGGGGATCGCTTCGATGATTTATTTGGCTTTGGTGGGTCTTTTGGCTTTCTAGCATCACTCGCATATGAAAACGAGTGGTCGAATTCCGATGAGTTTAGTGCCGTGCTCTCTTCTGTCGAAGCGTCTGATTTTGAGTGCTCACAAGATGATTTCACGTGTTACTCAGCCACTGATAAAGAAGTTTCAACCAAGCACAATATTAAACTTAACAGCTCTGTTAATGTTGGTTATAAGCTCGATGGTCATGATGTGACTGCGACCTACATGATGTTACGCGATAGCGAAGACGAAGCGTCTGTCTCTCTCTATCAAGAGCCTTCAAAGTCCTTGAGTATTGCTGATGGGCAGCTTCAACGTAGCCACCTGACGTCTTTTGAAGAACGTGAATTAAATATCTTACAACTTCGCGGTATGCATAACCTCGACTGGGGTTTTCTCTCTGGAGTCGGCGTAGATTGGCAGTACACCGATTCGAAAGCAACCACAGACATACCTGGCGAGCTTGAAGTGACTGTTCGTGATGAATATGAAAATGGTGAATACCAACGAACTTTCTATAATGGCAGTTTAGGTGGCAACCCTTATCTATATCGTTTCGTAGAACTCGAAGATGATGTAGAGAATTGGGGGGTGAACATCAACAAGATGTTCTACTTTGATGGAGGTAACTTGGAGGTTGCTGGGGGTGGCTACTTTATCGAAAAGACACGTGATTACCGCACTGACTTTTTCAACTATCGATTTGGTCAGACCCAGGCCTTAGAACTCGCGCAAAGCGAAGAACAAGCTCTTAATATTGGTAGCTTTTTTGCTGATGATTCGGTGGTCGATAACACCGATGTGGAGTTGTTATTCCAAGAGCCTACAGCGGATGACTACCTAGCAGCGCAAATGATCGACGCCTATTACGGCTCATTCGACCTCACCTTCGCAGAACATTGGCGTTTGAGTGGGGGTGTAAGATACGAGGATTTCCGTCAGGTCGCGCTTGCATTTTCACGCTCTGCCTTTGACCCGGCGCTGCTTGCAGATAAACTCAGTGCTGAGGCAATAGAACAAGCAACGGTCATGGAGGACGAGTATTTTACGTCACTGTCGATGACATACAGCCAGGAAGCTTATCAAGTTCGATTTGGCTACGGTAGCACTGTGGTTCGACCTGATTTACGAGAGCTTAGCCCGGTGCAATTCCAAGACCCATTGACTGATTACCGAACATTAGGTAATCCATATTTAGAGTCGAGCCATTTGGATAACTATGATGCGCGTATCGAGTTCTATATGGACAATGGCGACAACTATTCAATAGGCGCATTTTACAAAGATATCGATAAGCCCATTGAAGCTTTACTTACCGAAAGTGATGGTCGTTTTACGTTGCAATTCGACAATGCCGACAATGCTTACGTCTATGGTATAGAAGCTGAGTGGCTCACAGAGCTGCACAGTGACATCCTTGGTGGGGCCTTTTTCACCTCAGGAAACTTAACTCTGAGCGATTCAGAGGTTGAGATCTTGGAATCTCAACGTGGTGATTTAACAAACCTCACTCGTCGCATGACTGGTCACTCAAAATACGTGGCGAATTTGCAGTTAAACTACGACTCACATAATGGCATGCATCAAGCCTCTCTCATTTACAACGTATTTGGTGATAGGATTCTAGCCGCTGGTGTAAATAACTTCGATGATGCTTACGAACAACCTTTACACTCTTTGGATTTGGTCTATAGCTATTACCCAACATTCAATACTACTTTAACATTTAAAGTGAAAAATATGTTGGGCCAAGACTTTGAAGTTGAACAAAATGATGTCCTCATTCGTTCAGCGACTAAACCAACAGAGTTTAGCCTTAGCTTTGCTTATGAGTTCTAGTTTCAGGTAACAACAAAGAAAGCCCAGCCAGTGCTGGGCTTTTTTATATGCGTATTAACGGCATTTAATAGTCGCATAAAGAGGGTAACACTGGTTTTTGCTGCCCGTACTTTTTTTAATCCATGCACTGCCATACCAGTCATAATCAGCATAAGACGATTCATCTTCACCACAGGTAACGGTACTTCCAGAGACTTCCTGATTGTGACCGCGTGCTTCACAAAAGGTGTTGCCATTGGTTGAGCTCACAAAGAAGGACTCTAAACGCCCATTAACCCACACTTTCGGGCCATAATAGGTCACTGTTGAAGCGGCTAATGAACCTTGTTTGTTGAGCATATTCACTTCAGCGCGCGTAAAGCTTACTTTCTCTTGGTCTGGTGCTGCCAAATTGACCGCTGAGCTTTGAGCTGAGGCTGTTGATGATAGTGCTGCGACAGTCAGTGCCGCGATAGAGGTTACGAATAAATTCATGACTATTTCCTTGTTTAATTGTTAATGCACACCTCCGACTGCCTGTGTACCTACTTACTACACCATCAAGTGTTTTCAAAATAGCGACAGAATAGTTAATAAATTGTGACTAGCGAATCGGGTGATATTAGCTATATGAAATAATTTTAAGTTGTAGCCAACCCCCCTAGTGCCCAAGGCCTTGCAGTGCTATTGTCGGAGATTCTCAGTGCTCGCTGGGTCTCACGCAATATGAATAAACTTGTAAGTAAGAGGAATCTGTAATGAAAAAAGTAGGCTTAGTAGGCTGGCGGGGGATGGTTGGCTCCGTACTGCTAGAGCGGATGCAACAAGAAAATGATTTTACTCATATTGATGTGAACTTTTTTACCACTTCACAGACAGGACAGTTGGGCCCCGCAATTGGCGGCGATGCTAAACCTTTATTGAGCGCCTACGATGTTGACGCGCTCAAGGGCATGGATGTTGTTGTGACCTGTCAAGGTGGCGATTACACCAATGAAGTCTATGGTAAATTGCGCGACAGTGGTTGGCGCGGGTATTGGATTGATGCCGCCTCGGCGCTGCGTATGAGCGACGAGAGCATTATTGTGCTCGACCCGGTGAATCATGATGTTATCGAGCAAGGCCTCGAACAAGGTGTAAAAACCTTCGTCGGTGGTAATTGCACGGTATCGTTGATGCTATTGGCATTGGGGGGCTTGTTTGAACAAGATTTAGTTGAGTGGGTCAGCCCCATGACCTATCAAGCGGCCTCCGGCGCCGGTGCGCGCAATATGAAAGAATTACTTAAGCAAATGGGTGATATTCATGGTGTCGTTGCCTCGCAACTTGCCGACCCTGCCAGCGCTATTTTAGAAATAGACAAGCTAGTTGCGAATAAAATGAAAGATGGTTCACTGGATTATGATCAGTTCGGTGTGCCACTAGCAGGTAGCTTGATCCCGTGGATTGATGTGCCAATGCCGTCGGGGCAAAGCAAAGAAGAGTGGAAGGCTGAAGTAGAAGCCAATAAAATTTTGGGTTCCTCGAAGCAACCTATCCCGGTTGATGGCTTATGCGTGCGTGTAGGCATGATGCGCTGCCACGCTCAGGCACTGACCATCAAATTGCGTGAGGATGTTAGCGTTAGCAAAATAGAGCAAATTCTTGCGAGTCACAACGAATGGGTCGATGTCATTGCCAACGAGCGTGGTGCATCGAGCGAAGAGTTGAGCCCTGTCAATGTCACAGGGACTTTACGAATTCCTGTTGGCCGCATTCGCAAGCTCAGTATGGGGCCTCGTTATATTAGTGCATTTACGGTGGGCGATCAGCTACTATGGGGAGCGGCAGAACCGCTTAGAAGAATGCTGAAAATTATCTGTAACGGGTACTAAGCTGCTGTAAATAGGGCACTTTTGTGCCTTTTTATTATTCCTAGCTAGACTTTTACCAGCGCATTTCCTAGTATACCTGCAATGTGTTGGTAGGAGTCTTGCCTGTGCGTTTTATTGTTGGCTTATTTGTCCTTGTTAGTGCGCTCAGTGTGTCTGCTCACGAGTTGAAGGGCAGCTTACCAGATCATTACCCTCCTTATAGTATCGTGGGTGATACCACCAAAGGCATTATTCCTGACCTATTAGTGGCGCTGAATTCGTTTAGTGATCATGCCTATAAAGCGCAGCCAAATACCTCACGGCGCTCATTAAAGTTGTTACACGAAGGGCAAATTCATTACCGCTTTGATTCCCAGCGCTGGGTTGCAAACGCCAGTCACTATTATTGGAGTGACGCGATAGTTGAAGTGAATGATGTGTTGGTTTATCCGGCAAGTGGCCCAGCAATCAATGATATAAAACAACTGCAAAGGTTAGCAAACGACCGCCAAAAGCCGCTGCGAATTGGAACCCGCTTCGACTACCACTATCCAACTTTAATGCCACTGCTTAATAACGGCAACATGGTCCGTGATAACTTTTACTCAGAAATAAATATGCTTAAGGCCCTGGCCGATAAAGAGCATGGGCAACTCAGTGCTGTTGTAATTGCAGAACATGTTTATGATTACCTGCTGAGATCAAGACCTGAGCTGGTGGGTGAATTAATTAAAAGTAGCCGCCCCATAGACACGGCTCTTTACCAGTTTCAGTTTCCAAAAACCGATAACGGGCGTATCAATATGCTCTATACCAACCGCTTGTTAGATAAGTTAAGGCGTAATGGCGAGTTGGAAAAAATAGTTAATAACTATACCCAGTAATAGGTTTATTTAAGCCACTGTTTAATAAGTTCAGCAATTGCCTTATGATGGTCCTGCGCATAGCAAGAGATAACTTGTTTTTGGCGCTTGCTCTGGTCCAATTTTGACTGCTTTTTTTGATGTAAGCGTGCGAAGGGACCTTGTTTTGATTTATCATTCATTGTTTTCTAACTACTGCCTAATGACTAAATTCAGCTATATTTTACCTGTGGTGTGTATGCTCTCCCTGAGTGCTTGTAAGGGCGCCCAGCGTTATCATGAAACCCAATCTCAACGCTTAGACGAGTGTGCATATAAAAATGATGATGACTATTTCGCGTGCTTAGAGCAACAAAAACAGAACTATCAGCGGTTTCAACAACAGCGTCAACAAGAAAATAATTAAGCTAAATATTTCATAGTGTTGAAATACCTACCTATACGTTTAACTTCCGCTTTAAAAACATTTATGCTGGCATGGACGTTAACAACAAGAAAAAGCGTTTTACAATACGCGTTACACTAATAACAACCTTCATATTTGCTTGTGCCTTCACGGCTATTGCGGCTATATCACTACACTATTATTTTAGTAGTAGTCTTGCAAAAAATGCAGCGACAACGCAGTTTGAATTAATCGCTACTCAGGTCGCCAGCCAAGCGCGACGTCAAGAGCAGGCTGCGGTAAGCCTCGCCAATGTAATTAAGCTGCAAAATATTCGTGATGTGAGGTCCATTAGCGGCGAGCAACTAGCTCGCTTTAGTGCTTTATTAAGTGCCCAAGAAGAGGTGTTTTCATTATTTTACGGCTTTAGTAACGGCGATTACTTTGAAATATCTAATTTAGAGTCCACTCCCGGGATTAGGCGCGTGTGGGGTGCCGCTCCTAACGACCGCTGGGTTGTTGTACGAATATATGGTCAGGGTGGCGATAGGAAAAGGTATACCCAATTTCTCGACTCCAAGCTTAACGTTCGAATACAAACTGAGGAACCAACAGACTACGATGCTCGGCAAAGGCCGTGGTTTAAGAACGCATCACATCAAAGTGTAAATAAAATGCCCCCCTATATGTTTAGCTTTATATACCGCCCTGGCACGAGTTACGCGATTACCGGCAAAAATAACGCGGTAGCGGGAACCACCGTGTTGCTATCTTCTTTGTCTAGATACATGGACATACCTGATTATACCCTAACCGGCAATGGCTATTTATTTGATGACAATGGGGAAGTCAGCATAGAGCAACGTGTTGATGCGCCATCAGAACTCAACGTGACACCCATCACCTTAGACGACCGTCAGCGTGCTTATTTAGATAAAGTCGGTACTTTGCGAGTAGGGGTTATGGATGATTACCCTCCATTTGAGTACTCAGTATCGGGCCAACCTCGGGGTTACAGTGTTGAGCATATTCGTTTATTGGCGAGGAAACTGGGGGTCGAGCTGCAATTTATCAATGGCTATCGGTTTCCGGAACTAGTGGAGCAGTTAAAGTCCGGCAAAATAGATATGCTACTTGGACTTATGAAAAACGAAGAGCGTGAGCAATTTTGTGTATTTGCAAATGGCCACTATGAAACAAGGATAATTGCCACCATGCGCCAGGGGGAGACACAAGGGCAACAACGTTTAAGTGACTTCAAAGAGTTGCGAATTGCTGCGCAAAAAGGCTACGCAGTGACAAAGTTTTTAAAGGCGTATTTAGGCAACGCCGACTTTATTGAATACAACGATACCCTCGATGCGCTAAAGGGTCTTAACAGAGGGGAGGTTGATGTTGTGTTCGATGATGAGGTGGTTATCAACTACATTCAAGTTTACTTCTATATTGAAGGGCTTGAAAAAACAACCCAAATTAGTGAACTAAAATCACAAAGTGACTTCAACTTTCATCACACGGTAAGAAAGGATTTAGCGCCGCTGATGACGTTTATAAATCGGGCTATTAATGAACTAGAACCAAGTTTGAAAGGAGATCTAAAACAAAAGTGGTTAGACTTTGACAGCCCCAGACGGCGTGCAGAGCTTTCACAGTTGCCCTCTAAGCAGTTACTGGATATTGCCCAACAAGCACCCCTACGCGATCGCATGCACGAAATAGAAATTGGTAACAAAACACATTATGCCTATATATCGCGTGTTGAGGGGCTCATTGGTTCTGGGAATCAGGAATACATCGCGCTCATAGTCAGCGAGGATGAGGCCTTGTCGCAACTGCAATGGCAAGTAAAAAAAGCCATGTTAGTGACCTTATTTGTGTTATCTATAGTTCTGATCATTATCTCCCAAATAGCACGCAATCTAGCCAACCCCATTCAACGCTTAATTGAAGAAAATCAAAAGATTGGTCAACGAGACTATGACCATGTTCATTATGTTGACTCTCGTATTGAGGAAATTCACCAACTTTCATCGGCCATGGTTAATATGTCTGAATCAATATGTGACTTTGAGGCCGGACAAAAGGAATTGCTCGATGCATTTATTCAACTTATTGCTCAGGCGATTGATGAAAAATCGCCATACACAGGGGGGCATTGTGCTCGCGTACCAGAGCTGGCGATGATGTTGGCACAAGAAGCGAATAATCAACAGAAGGGACCATTTGCGCATTTTGGTTTTAATTCCAAAGAGCAGTGGCGTGAGTTTGAAGTAGCTGCGTGGTTACATGATTGCGGTAAAATTACGACACCGGAGCATATTGTCGATAAAGGCTCTAAGTTAGAGTGTATATATAATCGAATTCACGAAATACGTATGCGCTTTGAAGTGTTATACCGCGATGCACGCATTGATTATCTTGAAGCCGTAAATAGAGAGCCTGAAGAGCAACTAAGGTTTTATGCAACGCTTCAACAGCGGCAAAAGCAACTAAAGGAAGATTTTGCTTTTGTTGCCAAATGCAATGTCGGTGGAGAAATGATGTCTGAACAAGACCGCAGCAGATTGGAGTCGATAGCAGAGCAAACATGGTACCGAAATTTCGATGATTGCCTTGGGCTATCCCCGGCCGAACAGCGTCGGATGAAAGGTTTTGAGCACACCACTGAAGGTCAAGAGTATTTACTTGCAGATAAAAACTGCCATATATTTGCGCGTAATGAAAGAGAGTTTAGCCGTAATTTAGGCTTTGGTTTTAATATGGAACCAACAGAAAATAAAAAAAATCTGGGCGAGTTATATAACTTAAAAATAGGCCGGGGTACTTTGACGAAAGAAGATAGGTATATTATTAATGAGCATATTATTACGACCATTCGCATGTTAGAAACTCTGCCATTACCAGAGGATTTACAGCGTGTACCCGAATATGCTGGTGCGCATCATGAAAAGTTGGATGGCGGAGGGTATCCGCGAGGATTAATTGCTGAGCAAATGTCAGTGCCTGCACGGATCATGGCCATTGCCGATATTTTCGAAGCACTGACTGCAAATGACCGGCCATATAAGGAAGCAAAAACCTTATCCCAGTCACTGAAAATTATGAAATTTATGGCGCAAGATAGGCATATAGATAAAGATCTATTTGCTTTGTTCTTAACGAGCGGCGCTTACATGCATTACGCAAGGCAACATCTTAACGACTCGCAAATTGATGACGTTGATATCAAAGATTACATAATCGGCTAGCCGTCATTGTGCTGTTTGTTGTCTGAAGAAAGAACACGTCATCAGACAAATGAGTTTATTTGTTTTGATTAATGATTTGAATAAGAGGGCAGTGAAAGCGACCCTTTTTATTTTATCGTTTGAATCATTTTTTCTACAAGAACCCGCTATGTGGACAGGTTAAATGTAAAAGGTAGAAGGCCCTCGAGGATAAGAAAATAGCAGAATCAACGTTTAAGTCAAAGAAAAGGGTAGCCGAAGCTACCCTTCTTATTTCTATTGATAGTGACGAATTTCCTTAATGAAATTCGCCACTATGAGACTTTCAAAAAAGAAGAAACGATCAAGCTATAGGTTCACAGCTCCAAATCAAAGTCATTTTTTGCTGCAATTTTTAGGGCTTTAATCATCCCCTCAATATCCTGTAGCTTTTCATCATATATGACTTCTTGGTCTTCATCGGTTGTCATCGACGATAACTTATCCAAACGTTCTTCATAACACTTTAAAGCTTCGTGAATGATATGATATTCGCTAACGATTAACTTCATACCTTTAGCTGGCATTTGCGAGTTCCTCTTTTGTAACTAACTTAACTCTTGATCTATCTAAACCTAGTTCTTCTAATATGCCTAGATACTTCTTAAGAGTCATATTTTTTGCAGGGGCAATCATGTAATGACCTTCATGGCCAGGTCACTCAAGATAAACAAGCTGCTATGGACATTCCTAAGCTATCTAAAGGAGTGTTAGCGAATATCAAAGCGGGGACCAGACACCTAACAGCTGAGCAAGCTTTGTTCATTGCTGGCGAGGTTGGACTAAATCAAGAAGAAGTGATCATCAACTTGGGGATCGAAAAATCTAAATCAGAGGAAGAAAAAAGCGTTTACGAATCCTTGGCAAAAAAGATTAAAGCAGCAGGCCATTCTGCGGCGATGTTGTTGCTTGCTGCTGGGTTGGTATTGGGTGTAGCCCAAAATGAGCCTGAGGGCTCTCTCTGTACATTATAGCCTATAATTTATGTTATGTTAAATCGCCTATTCCGCGAAAGGCGGGGTCACCGTATGACCAGATATTTGAGCTGCCGCAATGGCGATCCCTAGTATGCAAGCAGCACTAATCATTTTTATTGCGTCCTTTAAGATTGATTTCTCTTTTTCACTTTAAGATTTTTCTATCGCCAGTTCCAAAAGCGCTTCTTTTGTATCTATTCCTATTATCTCGGCAATAAAAATACACTGATTTGCATTGAGGTACCTTTTACCAACTTTAATATCCCCAATGTTTCCATGAGTTAATTTTGGAACTTGCCTTGCCACTTCTGCGTCAGTGCTTATGTCTAAGACTTCCTTGTACTTTTCAAGGGCTTTTGACAAGGCCCTTTTCGACTCCTAAATATTCTAGAGCCCAACTTGTTGTGATATTGCATTATTTCAATTAGTGCGCGAATTCAACTCCGAAGTGCACCACTCGCTAAATTAAGCCGCTTTGCGTAATCTTTCGAATACAACTGCTGGCTGTTTATACCCCAGACATTTTCTTGGTCTGGCATTTAACGCGCGTTCAATCTCAGCAATTTGCTTGTCTGTTACCGTGCGTAAGTCAGTGCCCTTACGTATGTATTGACGCAGCAAGCCGTTAAAGTTTTCATTTAGTCCACGTTCCCATGAAGAGTATGGATTGGAGAAATAGATATCCGTTTTCAGTTTCTCTGCAACCTGTTCGTGCTCACAGAATTCACACCCATTATCTGCCGTTATGGTATGAACGTGACGGCGATAACGCCACAACATGCTAACCATAGCTCGGCTCACATCAGCCGCACACTTTGCTGGTACTTTACGTATCAGATACAGCTTACTTTTGCGTTCAACCAAGCTGACTATCGCCCCTGTTCCTTGCTTACCTAGAACAGTATCGACTTCCCAATCCCCAAACCGTTTCTTTCTGTCGACAATGGCTGGTCGGTGCTCAATCCCTACACGGTTAGGGATGATAATGCGCTTTTCTCGGCTACCTTTTCGGTAACGTCGGTGACCTCGTCGCAATTGCTTATACAACTTACCGCCACACAATTTATCACGTTGCACATAGCCATAAATCCACTCATGGCTCACTCGAAGACCGATAATATTTCCTACACCGGCGATCTGCTCTGGACTCCACTTCTGCTCTAATCCGAACTCAACAAAGGTAATTGTCAGCTCTGGTACAGAATACTTCGCTGCCTGACGCCGCCGTTTATGAGTTTTAGCCTGAGCTACCTCGGGCAGATAATGATTCTGGCGAATTTGATTGCGTCTAACTTCTCGACTGATGGTGCTATGACTCACTTTTAATCTCTTTGCGATTTGCCGATAACTGAAACCCTCGCGTAAGTAGGCTTCGATCTGGTATCGTTGTTCTTCGATCAACTGCTTGTAACTCATGGCAATACTCTAATTGTTTGGCGACGTTAGAATACCACCAACAGGCAGTTGATCGTCTGTCACCCATTAACCATGAGTGGTGCACTTATTATCTGAATTCGGGTCTAATTAACAGTGCTTTAACTGAATACTATCAGCCCAAGTTACTCTTCAGCCCCGATAATTACTCATATATAAGAAAAAATAGAGAACCTATCTAAATTAAACTGGTTTAAATGAATGGTAAGTGAGGTCGGAAAATGACCACTTTAAAAGGTGGTCTTTGAGCCAAAACGGAATATTTAAAGACTATTTTGAACTGGCTGAACACCAGACCCCCAAAGAAAAATACCTTTATGTGGTGGACACGAAATACCCTTTGAAGTTTCTAACCGGGGGAAGATCCCTATCTAGTGTATTAAGTCGAGCACCAAAGATACTATCTAAAATACAGGATGAATACGGTGATGAAATGAAGAAGGTTAAAGACTACTACACCTTAATGAAGAATGAAGTACAAGTTGTTGACGTAAGTCCATATATTGGTAGATGATTTTTGCATTATGAGCGCAGGCAAATTTAGAACCGAGCTAGGATAGTGGCAGTTTATTCTACCACTTCAGCTATCTAACTTTCACAAACTAATCGCTCATCAACTCGAAGAGTATGTAAGTTAGAGTCTTTCTTAACGATCAACTTTACGTCACTAGCGGATTCATTCGTAGTTGCTGTTGGTCTAGTACCTCCACCACTACCAGCAGCCATAGTCACCACAGGCAATGTTAACCCAATTGCCAAAAATACCTTTTTCATTTCTATCATCCTTTTAATTCTTTTGTTTGGCTAATCCAGCCAAATTCTATCTCTATTAGCTTTAATATCAATAGCCAGAAGGGTTTATACGTTTTGCTCGGCATTACTGCCATGGTTGGAATTATCAGCCGTATTGATTTTAAAATAACCACGTGTTATTATCCTGTTGCTCATGGAGCTTTTTTGTTACAAATTTATATAGGGAGTTTAACTTTGAGTAAAAACATTAAAAGAGCACTTATAGCATTTCTCATTTCAGGAACATTCTCAGCGTTTGCCGCTACGTGTACGAATTGCCACAAAGCTGCAGATGGCATTTGGATTTGTGAGAAATGTGAAAAAAACGAAATCGGTGGTCAATAAGGAAATTATGGAATGAAGAATTCAAGAAGATTAACAGTCGCTTTAGTGATGGCAACAACTTTTGGCTTCGCATCCACAGCTTTCGCGGCGTGGGAATGTACAGGGTGCTATAAGCCAGTTGGCAATAACGGCTGGGTTTGCACAGACTGTAAAGAAGTTGGTGACAAAGCTGACAAAAAAACATAACTTTCAATTATTTCAATATGTGGGAGGGACTTCTCCCACTCTTTCAATGATGTTGATTAACATGAGAAAATCTTGGTTTATCTATTTTAGCCTGATTATATTGTGTGCCTTCTTAACTAGCCGTTATTTTTCTAAAGAAGCAGACTTAAATGATATCACTGTCAAACCAGTCAATAAGTCTATATCACAAACAAACAGAGTACACCCCAACGACGATGCGTCACCAATAACAAACCGAAATGATGAAAATAAATTGCCTGGAGAGTTACCACAACACAGCATGAGGCATCAATCAGATTCTAAAATTGCGACTGCCGATATTACAGATAACCTAAGAGGTTTTGGAGCATATAAGATAGAAAGAGATTCTGATGAGTACACCAGTTTATATAGTAAATACCAAGAAAAGAATTTTACCTATTTCATAGATGAAGCAACAAAAGGTATTATCTTTTCAAACGAGCACCCTTTAGGCGGAGTTGAATTCATACATTTTGATATAGAAAAAGCTCAAATGCTAACTACGCAGGATGATCAGCTTTTTTATGATGCCCAGAAATTATTTGAGGCAGATTCAACTATAGAAAGCTCTGCATTGAGTTCTGAATTAATAGACTTGGTAATCAAGTTGCAATACAAGTATAATATTACTGTTATAAATACTCAATGCAGGGATTATATTTGTTTCATTGAAGGGATATATAAAGATATAGAAGACAGACATAAATTCACTAGGGAAATTGAAAAATATGAAAGTATAAGGTTTACTACAGTAAGTTTCGACTCCTCACTTGAAGGAAGATTCATCAGCCACATTTATATGGATATTTAAATGAAAAAAATAATTAAAGAAATAATGATATGCTTATCTTTGGCTTCCATATTGTTTATTGCAATAAGCTTCTCGATATCATATTTTGATAGTAAGAAAAACTATATCGAAGGAAACTTCTCTCACCTCGTCAATATAGATAGCAATGTCCAACATGTGATTTATACAGTGGAAAGCTGCCCAGCCTGCCAAGCTTTAAAAAGTTACCTAGATGATAAAGGCATTCAATATTTCGAAAAGGAAATTACTCTAAACCCAGTTTATGGAGAAGAGTTTGACACACTAGATTTATCAACTGTACCTGTAATTATCACGGAAAAATATGCCATTATTGGTTTCCATAAGGAGATAGTCGATAAAGAATTTGGCATTTAGTCTACGTTAGATGAACATGCTGGACAAATGCATGAATGTTAGTTAACCACCCGTCAGGCCTGACGGTAGTACCTCTATGGATACTATGCCGGCAAAATGCTTTTGTTGCTTCTTCAGCATGTTAAACGCTGACCCTTCTAGTGGCAAAACTCTCATTGCGAGTAAGTTCTATATAACAGGATTTTCTTTCACATAGTCATGATATTTTTCATTTTTCTTCATTTTTGCTGACCCCCTGCACTCTAAGCATTTTGTTATCGCTGCTTAAGTGAGACAGATTTTACGAAGCTCCGGTGGTCAGTGTTAGCGCCGTCTATGGCGCTTGTTTTGACAATAGAATAAAGGCCGTAAATGGACAAAACTATTACTAAAAAGCGGACTACGATTCGCAAAAAGCTCCTAATTGGAGGTTCTTTGGCTGCAATAATTTTACTTACAACATATACGGTCAAGAGCTCGTTCGAAACGCCGATCAAAAAAGTAGAAATAGCAGGCCTAGAGTTAGCAACCGTTGAAGTAGGACAATTATCAATCGAAGTCGCCGGTGTTGGTACGGTGCAACCTAAACAACGAGTTCTTCACTCAGTGCTTGATGAAGGGGTGGTAGCAAAAATAATTAAACGCGCAGGAGATTATGTACACACTGAGGATGTAATTGCGGTTGTACATAACAACAAGATTGCAGAGTCGATTCGAGGGCTTAGAAATAAACTCGTGCTCAAAGCAGCCGAGAAACGTGAATTAGAGGTTACTCATCGCGTTGATCAGCTCGAAATTACAGCCGAAATTGAAAGCTTAAAATCAGAAGTCGATGTAACCAAGGTAGTATATGAAAGCCAGCAGACACTGAGCAAGAGTGGGGTAATCTCCAAAATCAACCTTATGAAAGCGCAAGTGGAGTTAGATAGCAAAACGAGAAAACTCGCATTTTTGAAGAGTAAGAAAGAAGAGCAGCGAACCATCCATCAACTAAAAAAACAAAATAATCAGGTGGAATTGGAACAGCTTCAAGCAGAGCTAGCAGCATTAGAACGAATTGAAGACTCTCTCACGGTCAAAGCAAGTATTTCTGGGCTTGTGTTAGAACAAGAGCTGGAAATAGGTCAGAAAATTGAAAGTGGTGCAAAAGTCGCCGTCGTCGGCGGGACTCATGATTTACTGGCACTTGTTAAACTCCCGCAATCACAGGCGCAGCAAATCACTATAGGCATGCAAGCCAAGGTGAAACTGGTTGGTGCCAACAACACTGAATACCAAGCTCAAGTAGTGCGTGTTGAGCCCAAAGTACAAGATGGCTACCAGTTTGTAGAGCTAGCCATAGGCGAGCACGACAACCAAATATTCCCCCTACAAGACGTACACGCAACAATTGAGTTATCGCGTGCTCAGGACAGTTTATACGTCAAACAGCCTTACGGTGCTCATGCCAACAAGGTTGCTAAGGTATACGTGATTGACAGCGAAGATAAGGCAGTATTGCGCTCGGTGACGTTCGGAGCGCACTCAAATGGATACATAACAATCAAAGATGGCCTGCAAAGCGATGAAAGAGTCATTGTGTCAAACACAGCTCACTTTGCTGGCGCCAATGAACTGAAATTGTTTTAGGAAACGATATGGATACTTTAATCAAACTAAACAACGTATCGAAAAAGTTTAGAACTGAACGCGTTGAAACAACGGCTGTGAATGCAGCGTCTATTGAAATTAAAGCGGGTGATTTACTCTCTATTACAGGGTCATCAGGCTCAGGTAAATCATCTTTGTTGGCGTTGATGGGGTTGCTTAATAAGCCCTGTGAAGGACAAGTGCTGATTGATGGTTGTGACATCTCAACCCTAAGTAACTCGCAACTAGCTATGCTTAGAGCGTCCCATATCGGGTATGTGTTCCAGTCATTCAACTTAATAGATGACCTCACGGTATATGACAACGTGGCTATGCCTTTGAAATATCAACCTAAAGGCAGTTCGGGCATGTCCGTTGAAGAAGCAATAGAATTGGTAGGGTTATCCCATAGAGCACAGCATTACCCTTGTGAACTTTCGGGTGGTCAACAGCAACGAGTGGCGATTGCACGCGCGGTTGTCGGTTCCAGCAACATAATTTTGGCAGATGAGCCAACGGGTAATCTCGACTCTAAAAGCAGTGAGATGATCATGGACTTATTGCTTAAGCTAAACAATGAAGGCAAGGCCATTTGTTTGGTTACACACGATCCAGCGTTAGCTAAGTTGGCTGATCGGCAATTGACGATGACTGACGGCGTGTTGAGCGAAGTCGTGGAGTAGGCTATGAAGAACATATTCACTAAATACTGCTCCTATTCGATTACCTACATTGTTAGCTTGGCGTTCGCTATAGGTCTGTTTGTTGCACTCTTTAATGCAGCGAGCCTCTCTCTTTTTAAGCCACTACCTTTGAAAAATGCAGAACAATTTCACGTTCTGCAAAGTGAGATAATTGTAAATGGCACCATGAATATTTTCTTCTCAAACGCCCACTATGGTGCAGCGATTAACAAGCAGCTGGGCAAAGATAAGAACCTATACCTATACAAAGGCGTTGCTTCTGACGGTAGCGCCACAGGTGTTGATCATGCTTCCTACTCGGTTGGTTTATTCAGGTCGTTAGGCGTAGCACTCAAACAAGGTAGGTACCCAGAATTGAATGACTCTCAGCAAGAAGTGTTGGTGACAGAGAGTTATATTCAAGCGCAAGAAGGAAGCGTGTCGCTTAATAGTGTGATCATGCTCAATGGGCGGTCATATAAAGTCGTGGGAGTCGTGGACTCTAATGCAGTGGCATTAGATGGCTTGTCAAACGTAAAGCCTCAATTGTTTATCGGGCAGGATTTCGAGTCGTTTGGGGTGAATAAGCCAACAAAGTTTGATAATGACCTTAGAATGCTCGTGCAGGAGGCTGGTGGCTCAGCCAATGTAGACAGTGAAGTAAAGCGTATCGTGAAGAATATCGAGCAGGAATATATCTCACGGTTCCCACCAAATACAAAGCTTACTGTTGAAACTGACACCTTACTCAACTTCACAACCAAAAACAGTAAAGATATGGCAGCGTTACTCGCCATATCTTCATCGGCTATGTTGCTATTGATTTTGGTCAATCTGTTTAGTGTGGTTGCTGAGCGCGCTACCAAGCTGAAATCGGAAAACACCACTCGCCATATATTCGGCGCAAACACCGCCGATCTAATTAAGCACGTAAGCAAAGAATCGTTATTGCTTGCATTAATATCTGCACCTTTATGTGTTGGTGTTTTGTTAGCAGCGAATGTCGTGTTGGTTGACCTAGCGCAGGATAAGCTTGCCCGCCTAGGGGAGTTAACTATAAACGCTGACGTAGTTGTGCTTCTCGTAATGAGCTATGCCTTGGTGGTGTTTATTACAACGCTGATCTTATTTTTATTGTCGTTGCCAAGAACAAAAAACTTAACCTTTACCAATAAAGGCACCGCTGGAAAGGGCACTATTAAAGGTAAGTTGGTGTTGGTTGGTGTTAAGTTCTTCCTGGCCAGCGTATTGAGCATGCTATTTGTGTTCATTGCTCATGATGCTGCAAGACAGGCTTTCAATGAATACGGGTTTGATGCTAACGAGTCTGTTGTAGTGATGTTCAACATAGACAGTAAACGTATTACTAAAGGCGAAGTGGAATCTTTTGCCTCACAATTAAAGCGAGAGCAGCCCAATAGCTATGTATCGAGCCGACAACTTGTGTCTGCTTGGCAAAGCATTAACTTCATCGGTTTGCCTAATGCTACTCAGAATGACGAAAAGATGGTGGATGTTAAATATGTCGAACCTCAATACCTTGAGAGTATGGGTTTAAGGTTGCTAAGTGGTGCCCCATATAACCGCGAGACTGGTACGAGGGAAATTTTGGTGAGCCAGTCGCTAACCGAGGTGATGGGGGAAGCTTTAGTAGGAAGTGACGTGGACATGGGCGGCAAGACATACCGTGTGACTGGGGTCTACAGTGATATAAAAATGCCCAACGCCGATCCAACAGGACAACCCTATCAAATCTACCTTCCTATAGAGCAATATGAATACAAAGGTAGGGTGGTACTGACGGTAAAAAACCCAGCAGATTTCTCAAAGATGGCAATAGAGGCTGTCGTTGCAGACTACCCTGCTATTAGCATTGAGGGCATTACCACTTATGGTCAACTCAAGTCAGAGCTGGTATCTCATCCTGCGATGATCTTTAACATCATGCTTGGATTGCTAATCGCTACATCAGTGATCACCCTTTTGGGCATCTCCAGCTTGTTGTGGTTCATGATGCAAAATGTAAAGCATGAACTAGGTGTTCGTCTCGCATACGGCGCAACACTTAAGAGTCTGATGACCCATTATTTAAAATTCACGGCACCTGTCGTACTCGTTGCTGTGTTGATTGCCATTGTTGCATTAGCAGACACCCAACTGACTGACAGTCTAAGTGTTCACATCACGCTGGAGCAGATGCTGGTGGTTGTAGGTGCTGCATTTGCAGTGCTGATCATAGGCACGTTCCTGCCCATCTACAAATTTTATAAATCCAATTCATTGACTGAGTTAATGTCGTAGAGTTCATAAGGGGAAGTTCAAGAACATTTTACATATTGTCTCTTAGGTAAAATGTCCGATACTAGACAGTATCGGACTTTATGGTAAGCTATGCCTTATATTATTGTAGTCCAGTTGTCAGTATGCCTACGCCACTAGTCGATACCTTTAAACAACTTCGCTATCAAATAGCGCATCTTGAAGATGATACGTTGCGCAGCGAATACCCTGAACTCGCTGCATTTATAGCTCAACAAAGCTTAAACGTTGCTGAAGTTAAACAAGACTTGCTGTTTATCTACCGGTTTTTATACGTATATGGTCGAAAGTCAGATGCCACTTTTACTCGGTTTCGTAATGAGATAGAACGTTTTGCTTTGTGGACTTGGTTTAATAAAACATGTTCTTTGTTTTCTTTGAAACGAGAAGATATTGAGCACTACATTGATTTTGTTGTTGAACCAGATAAAGCCTGGTGTTCCGACTCAGTGCAATGGCGCTTTAAACAGCATCAAGGTTTACGTAAAGCCAATGAAAAATGGCGACCGTTTATAGCGCGTGAGACAAAGCCATCGCAACAAAGTTTAAATGCCACTTTTACAGCACTTAATGTATTTTATAAATTTGCTATTTTAGAAGAGCAAGCGTTCGCGAACTTTGTCCCAGTAGTTAAAAAGAACTGCCCCTATTTAGTTGTTCAGTCGCAAATCAATCAACCGGATACTCTCAGTGATTTACAGTGGGAATATGTACTGCGTGTAACCGAAGAGCAATGCCAGGATGACCCTGATCTAGAACGTAATCTTTTTACTTTAGCCTGTTTGAAAGGCCTGTATTTAAGGATCTCTGAGTTGTCTGAGCGTACTAATTGGTCTCCTGTTATGTCGCACTTTTGGCAAGATGCTGATGGCTTTTGGTTTTTGCGTGTTATGGGCAAAGGTAACAAACTCCGTGATGTTACGTTAAGCCAAGATTTTATTGCGTATTTAAAACGCTACCGTTTGTATAGGGGGTTAAGTGCCCTCCCCCGTGTTGATGAGCCCTACCCACTTATTCACAAAATTCGAGGTAAAGGTGGTATGACGGTTAGACAAATTCGCCGCCTTGTTGCGCAAAGTTTTGAATTAGCCAGTTCAGCATTGGTGGCCGATGGCTTCACTGAGGAAGCGGAAAAGCTACAAGCAGCAACTGCTCATTGGCTACGCCATACCGGGGCAACTCATGATGCTGCTTCAAGGCCGCTCAAGCATCTTTCTGAAGATTTAGGTCATGCAAAAATTGCGACCACGGATCAAATTTATATTCAAACGAATATCAAAGAGCGCGCCAAGTCAGGTGTTAAACGTAAACTTTAGGAACTGCATTTATGGAATATCAATTGGCAGCTGCCCTGGGCTTAGCATTTTTTATTTACTCAGTTACCTTTCGTAGATTAGCTCGGGCCGAATTAACTGGCCCAATGTATTTTGTCATAGTCGGTACCGCGCTTGCGTGGGCATTTAGCGATGCAATGAAAGTGGATCAGCCATTGAGCGCGCTATTACCATTAGTTGAATTGACACTTGCGGTATTTCTTTTTACTGATGCAGCCAAGACGCGTATCAATGTACTAAAGTCGCAGTTTAAATATCCCTTGGTGCTATTGTTTGTCGCTTTACCAATAACCTTTTTTGCTACGTTTGCTTTGGGGTATTTACTTTTTCCGCATATGCACATTATTGCCTTGGCACTATTGGCCATCATCTTAACACCTACAGACGCTGCGCTTAGTAAAGGTTTGCTCGAATCGCAAAGTGTTCCAGAAAAAATACGTGAAGCGATCAATGTAGAAAGCGGTCTCAACGACGGGATGTGCGTACCTATATTTTTGTTCTTGTTTCTTTCTTGGCAGCACGGTGAGTTTCAAGGCGCGGCGACCATGCTTACATTTCTCATTGAAGAAATAGGTATCGCACTCATTGTTGGGGTCACTGTTACCTATGGGGCACTAAAGCTTACTCAGGTAAGCGCTACTCGCCATTACTTTGAGAAATCATCGAGTCCATTTTTAGTTTTGTCCGTAGCTGTTAGTGTGTTCACCCTAGCCCAACTCCTTGGCGGCAGTGGCTTTGTTGCGGCATTTGTTGGTGGTTTGGTATTTGATAAATTTTATCGTGCCGACGATGATGAAAAACTAATAGAAGACAGTGAGCATATCGCAGACTTCTTTGCCTATCTTATCTGGTGTTTATTCGGTGCATATGCCTTCATCCAACTTCAAACAATAGATATAAATATCTATAAAGTATTATTTGCATTATTAGCTGCAACCTTAGTACGTGTGGTACCGGTGATGTTGAGCTTAATTCCTTTTAACGAACTGTCATTAAAAGAGAAATTTACGCTCGCTTGGTTTGGTCCAAGGGGGCTGGCATCGATTGTATTTACGCTAATGGTGTTAGAGTCTACTGAAAATGGCTTAGCAGAGCTCGCGACACTCACCATTTTGATGAGTGTCTTCATTCATGGGATCACCACTCGCCCGATTGCTAATTCCTTTAAAAATAGAAATTAACTAAGCACATTCGCTAGCACCTCTATTGGGTGCTTGGGCTTAAATTGTGCGTACCGTTTTACTTGGCTTCGGCATGAGAATCCCGTTGCTAATAACCGCGAAGGATCCGTGTGCTGAACGGGTTGTTGCCAACTCAATTCATATAAAGTACGGCTGTTCTCTTGGTTTTGTACTTCATGGCCGTAAGTCCCTGCCATGCCACAACACCCTGTTGCCTGAGGTTTAAGTAGTAAGCCAACACGAGAAAATATCCCCTGCCAAACATTGGCGCTGTGTGGAAGAGAAGTTGTTTCACTGCAATGACTGAGCAAAGTATAAGCAGGTGTTGGTTCGAATACTGTCTGCTTAAACGGTTGATCTTCAAGCCATTCATGGGCAACGAGGACTTCAAAATCACCTCGGTTGTCACCCAAGATAGTGGCATATTCATCGCGGTAACATAACACAAGGGACGCATCGAGCCCGACCATTGGGATACCGAGTTCACTGACCTGATTTAAAAAGTCGGCAGAGGTTTTAGCGGTTTTGGCGAATTTGGCTAAAAAACCTTTTACGTGTTGCGGTTTACCATTAGGCTTGAACGGCAATAAAATCGGCTGTTTGCCTAAAGCTTGTGCCACTTTAACAAAGCTTTCAACAAGTTCTGCTTCATAAAAGCTTGTGAATGGGTCTTGCACTATCAACACATAGTCGCGTTTTTGCTGCGCATCTAAGGAATTAAGGTATTGTAAATCAAACTTGCGCAACTGTTGCGTACGTTTGGCTAAATTTGGGTGACTTGGTGTAGGCGTATTTACATAACCTAAAGTCGCTTTAATCGCTTTTTGAACAAGGTTCGATTGCATAACAGGGGCTGTTACGCTCGAGAATTTAGCCAATAGTGGCGCAGTTTGCTCAATACTTGCTACTAAATAATCTTTTGCAGGCCGGTTATACAGGCTGTAGTAATAATTTAAAAAGCGCGCGCGGAATGTAGGCACATCGACTTTGATTGGGCATGCGGTTGTACACGCTTTACATGCTAAGCACTCATCCATTGACTGCTTCACTTCATGAGAAAAGTCATACTCGCCACTGCGCTTTGCTTTTGAATTTAAAAAGCGTTCCCACCATGTGGGCCCTTCTTTTTTAGATATGGCTTTTTCTTCTTGCAATAAGTCAACGCCCTGCTCGCTTTGTAACCTTAACCACTCACGCATTAATCCCGCGCGACCTTTTGGCGAAAAGCGTCGATCGCCTGTGGCTTTATAAGATGGGCACATCGGTGAGGTTGCATCATAATTAAAGCATAAGCCGTTACCGTTACAGTTCATGCTGGTATCAAAACTATCACGCACCGCGATATCAATTTGTCTATCAAACCAACCGCGCTTTTTGTCATCCACACTCACTAATTGATCATTTGACTCAAGGGGCGTACAAATTTTCCCTGGGTTCATTTTATTGTGAGGGTCGAATGCGGCTTTGATACGTCGTAATTCATTAAATAGCTGCTCACCAAAAAACTCGGGGCCATATTCACTGCGATAGCCTTTACCGTGTTCTCCCCACATCAATCCACCATACTTAGCGGTTAATGCAACGACTTGGTCTGAAATCGTGCGCAAGGTTTTTTCTTGTTCAGGGTCACACATATCTAACGCGGGTCGAACATGTAAAACACCGGCATCGACATGACCAAACATGCCGTAGTGTAAATTGTGGCTATCAAGTAATGCTCTAAATTCAGCGATAAAATCAGCTAAGTTTTCTGGCGGCACGGCGGTATCTTCAGCAAAAGCTAATGGCTTTTGCTTGCCTTTGGTGTTGCCTAATAAACCTACGGATTTTTTACGCATAGCGTAAATTTTCTGAATCTCCGAGACATCATCTGTGAGCTGATAGCCGATAACGCCAGCGTCTTTGTTGGCAATTAATTTATCGAGCTTAGCGCATAAGGCGTCTATTTTATCGCGCATATCTTCTTTGCGCTCAGCATTGAACTCGACCATGTTCAGCCCCTGCATGTCTTGGCCGGGTACATCTGTAATTAAGTCCGATACTGTATGCCAAATAATGTCTTCGCGCGCTAAATTAAGCACTTTGCTGTCGACCGTCTCAACGGACGTCGCTTCGGCATCGACCAAAAATGGGGAGTTGCGCAGTGCTGAGTCGAAACTATCGTATTTAATATTAATCAGCGTTTTGAACTTAGCGATGGGCGTAATGGTGAGTTTTGCTTCACTGACGATTGCCAATGAACCTTCGGAGCCGGTGATCAACCGACCGAGGTCAAACTCAGACATGTCATCGCTGAGCACATGCTCAAGATCGTATCCGGTTAAAAAGCGGTTGAGTCGTGGGAATTTTTTAAGGATTTGTTCCCTATTGCCAACGCTCACATCAAGAGCCGTTTTATATAGCTTGCCAACTGAGGTGTCTTGCTCGGCAATCAACTCGGCCTTTTCGCGACTAATACGCTGTGTTTCCAGTTCGCTGCCATCGGCCAAAAAAGCCTTTATTGCTAACGTATGGTCAGAGGTTTTACCGTAGACTAAGCTGCCCTGGCCTGACGCATCAGTGTTGATCATCCCACCTATAGTGGCGCGATTACTGGTCGACAAATCAGGCGCAAAAAAGTATCCATAAGGACGCAAAAAGTCATTAAGTTGGTCTTTAATGACGCCGGCTTGCACCCGTACCCACCCTTCTTGTTCATTGATTTCGATTATCTGCTGCATGTGACGAGATAAATCGATAACGATGCCTGGTGTTAATGACTGACCATTAGTACCCGTGCCACCGCCGCGCGGGCCAAACGTAAGTTCAAGAAACGGATCATGCGAGGCGATATTGAGGGCTAGTTGAATATCTTTGTTCGTTTTTGGAAAGATCACGCCTTGCGGTATTTGCTGATACACACTGTTGTCGGTTGCAGCAAGCAATCGCGTGCCATAAGTGGCATCGACTTCTCCGCTGAAGCCTTCTTTTTTTATAGTTTTTAGGTAATGCAGTACCAGCTCGGAACTGACTTGCTCTACAGTTAACTTTGCTATCATGCTGGAATTGTTCTTGGTGACGGACGCGCACATTATACCATGATGCGGCCAGTTCTAAATTGAAGAATGTACAGATTGTTACAAATTGGAATGCCTGTTCATACGCTTTCCTGCTAAGGTAAGATCAATACTTTATATTTAGGAAAGTCAGATGAAAAAGGTGATAATGAACCTAGCTGCCGCGCTGTGTTTTGTACTGGGGATAGTGTTTGCTGTGGTACCAGGGCCGTCAGTCATTTTCTTCTTAATAGGCTTAACGCTACTTGCGGTACATTACCCAGGGGCTCGAAAATATTTACGTTATTGCCAAAGTACCTTGAGCAAAGGGTGTCAGCTATTAGATAGAAAACTAGCGAAGCGATAACAATAAAGGGCGAGAAACTCGCCCTTTATTTTGTCAGATTAGCCTTTAAGCTTCTCTGCTAGGTATAGCCAGGTTTCTAGCACCGTATCCGGGTTTAACGATACAGAGTCGATACCCTCTTGCACTAGCCATGCGGCAAAGTCTTCATGATCGGAAGGGCCTTGACCGCAAATACCCACATATTTACCTTTTGCTTTGGCTGTTTTTATCGCCATAGAAAGTAGCTTTTTAACAGCAGGATCACGTTCATCGAACAAGTGCGCGATTAAACCTGAATCCCTATCAAGGCCGAGGCTGAGTTGGGTTAGGTCATTAGAACCAATTGAAAAACCATCAAAGTGCTCTAAGAATTCTTCAGCTAGCAACGCATTTGAAGGTAATTCACACATCATAATGACTTTGAGGCCGTTATCACCGCGTTTTAAACCGTGCTCCTCAAGTAATTCGATAACACGTTTGCCTTCGTCCACTGTGCGAACAAAAGGAATCATGATCTCAACATTGGTTAAACCCATGTCGTTACGAACACGCTTGATTGCTTCACACTCAAGAGCGAAGCAGTCGCGGAAATCTTCACTCACGTAACGTGAAGCGCCACGGAAACCAATCATTGGGTTTTCTTCGTCAGGCTCATATTGCTGACCGCCAACTAGGTTTGCATATTCGTTAGACTTAAAGTCAGACATACGAACGATGACGCGTTGGGGTGCAAAAGCACAACCTAAGGTAGCGATACCTTCTACTAGTTTGGCGATGTAAAACTCGCGAGGAGATTCATAACCAGCAATGATATCGTTAATTTCAGCCTGCAATTCGCTAGATTGAGCATCAAAATTCAACAGCGCTTTAGGGTGAACACCGATCATGCGGTTAATAATAAACTCTAAGCGTGCGAGACCGACGCCAGCGTGAGGTAAACGGGCAAAATCAAACGCACGGTCTGGATTACCCACGTTCATCATTATCTTCATTGGCAATTCAGGCATCTCGTCTACCCGAGATGTAAGAACATCATACTCTAGTTGACCTTGATAGATATAACCTGTATCGCCTTCAGCACATGATACCGTTACTTCTTGGTTTGCTGTAATCAGATCTGTGGCGTTACCACAGCCTACTACTGCCGGGATACCGAGTTCACGCGCTATGATGGCTGCGTGGCAAGTACGCCCACCTCGGTTGGTAACGATAGCCGCAGCCCGCTTCATGATAGGTTCCCAATCAGGGTCTGTCATATCGGTGACAAGAATATCGCCTTGCTGCACTTTGTCCATTTCATCAATTGAGTTGAGAACACGTACTACCCCGGCGCCAATTTTATGGCCAATTGCACGTCCTTCTGCGATCACCGGCGCTTGGCCTTTCAGTTGGAACCGCTCCATGACATTGGCATCTTCATTTGAGCGCACAGTTTCTGGACGAGCTTGAACGATGTATAGCTTACCGTCGTTGCCGTCTTTCGCCCATTCAATATCCATAGGACGACCGTAATGCTTCTCGATGATGACCGCCTGCTTGGCAAGTTCCATCACTTCTTCATCGGTGATTGAGAAGGTGTTGGATAACGCTGGGTCGATATCAACGATTTCTACCTGCTTGCCATGGCTTTCATCGCTTGAGTACACCATCTGGATAGCTTTTGAGCCGATATTTCGGCGCACGACCGCAGGCTTACCATTGGCTAAGGTTGGCTTATGGACATAAAACTCATCTGGATTCACCGCGCCTTGTACGACCATTTCGCCCAAGCCATAACTTGAAGTCACGAAAACCACATCTTCAAAGCCTGATTCAGTATCAATACTGAACATAACGCCGGACGCTGCTTTATCTGAGCGCACCATACGTTGAATACCGGCCGATAACGCCACACCTTTGTGGTCGTAGCCTTGGTGCACGCGGTATGAGATAGCACGGTCGTTAAATAAAGAGGCGAATACGTGTTTGATCGCGGTCATTACTGAATCGATGCCGCGCACGTTAAGGAAAGTTTCTTGCTGGCCCGCGAAGGAGGCGTCGGGCATGTCTTCTGCAGTGGCCGATGAGCGAACTGCGAATGATACGTCTTGAGCTGGGTCACCGTGTAATTGCGCGTAAGCGTCACGGATAGCTTGGTCCAAGGAGGCTTGGAAAGGGGTGTCGATAATCCACTGACGGATTTTGGCGCCAACTTTGGCTAATTCATTTACATCTTCAACGTCTAGTTTGTCTAGTGCGTCGTGGATGCGAGCATTCAATCCAGATTGCTCAAGAAACTCGTTAAATGCTGATGCGGTTGTTGCGAAACCGCCAGGCACTTGCACGCCCGCGTTCGCCAGGTTGGAAATCATCTCACCAAGTGAGGCGTTTTTGCCTCCAACCCTTGGCACATCTTGCATACCAAGCTCTTGATACCAGAGAACGTATTCTTGCACGGAACTTTCTCCAAAAAACAAATTGTAAGTTTGGCCGCAAACGCGACCTTTTAAATGAGGCGCTAACATTCTACACTGGCAACCACTGATGCGTAAACCGTGTACTGGCGGTTTATACCAAGATACTAATAAAAAAGGACTCTCATGCGTAGCGCGTTTTATATATCCGATGGCACCGCTATAACCGCTGAAACGTTCGGCCATGCCACGTTATCGCTATTTCCTGTAGAATTTAAACACATCACCATTCCGTTTGTTGAAACCGTCGAAAAAGCGCGGGAAGTGAAATCTCAGCTCGAGCAAGCGGCCAGTTTCAGCCATGAAAAACCTATTGTGTTTTTGACGTTTGTTAACCCAGAACTCAGTGAGATTATTCAATCGAGTAATGCCATTTGCTATGACTTTATTTCCACGTTCAGTGCGCAAATTCAGAGGGAGCTCAATGTTGAGCCGGTGCCCAAAGTGCATCGCACGCACAGTATTCACGAGCAATCTTATGACTATCGTATTGCCGCCGTTAATTATGCATTGGCAAATGATGACGGTGCGAACATAAAAGATTACGACCAGGCTGATGTGGTGCTTGTGGGCGTAAGCCGCAGTGGTAAGACACCAACAAGTCTCTATTTAGCGTTGCAGTACGGCATTAAGGCGGCGAATTACCCTTTCACTCCAGATGACTTAGAATCTGGGGAGTTGCCGCGATGTTTGCAGCCGTATAAGGACAAGCTGTTTGGATTAACCATTGAACCGCAACGCCTTGCGGCTATCCGTAATGAGCGCATGGCCAATTCCCGGTATGCATCATTGCGACAGTGTCGGATTGAAATCCGCGAAGTAGAAATGCTCTATAAGCGTTTTAAAATTCCCCACTTCAATTCTACTCATCATTCAGTGGAGGAAATCTCCGCTAAGATAATGGCGGAGTCTGGCCTACAACGTCGTAAATATTAAAAAAAGCGCCATGTTGGCGCTTTTCATTTTACTTGCGGGCATCCTTTAAAAGGTCTGCCACTAAGAAGCCAAGTTCGAGAACCTGGTCGGCATTAAGGCGAGGGTCGCATTGGGTGCGATAACGCTGAGCTAGGTCTGCATCTGACAACCCATATGCACCACCAGTACACTCGGTCACGTGTTGACCAGTCATTTCTAAATGAACACCGCCGGCATAAGACCCTTCTGCTTTGTGAACAGCGAAAAACTGGCTGATCTCGCGCAGAATATTGTCAAAGCTTCGAGTTTTATAACCGGAGCTAGCCTTTTCCGTATTGCCATGCATCGGGTCTGAGCTCCAGATGACCTTACGCCCTTCTTGCTGAACTTTACGTACCAAGGCTGGCAGTTTTTCTGGAAGCACATCAGCGCCCATGCGTGTGATAAGCGTTAACCTACCAGGAATATTTTCCGGGTTGACGGCGTCAATCAAGCGAATGAGCTCGTCTGGGTCCATGCCTGGGCCGACCTTCACGCCAATCGGGTTTTTAATGCCACGGAAAAACTCAATATGGGCATGATCTAACTGGCGTGTGCGCTCGCCAATCCATACGAAATGCGCCGAGCAATCATACCAGTCACCACTGAGGTGGTCGCGGCGGGTCAACGCTTGCTCATAGCCTAACAGCAGTGCTTCATGAGACGTGTACAAAGCTGTTTCTGTGAGTGATGGAGCATTGGTGGAGTTGATACCACAGACTTCCATAAACTCTAACGCATCCTGGATTCTGTCAGCCAGCTGTTGGTATTTATCCTTCAACGGGTTAGCAGCGACAAAGCTCATGTTCCAGCGGTTTACCTGGTGTAAATCAGCTAGACCACCTTGAGCGAAAGCTCGTAATAAGTTCAAGGTAGCGGCGCTGTGATGATATGCCTTCATTAGCCGCTGTGGGTCTGGTACTCGCGCTTGCTCGGTGAATTCGTAACTATTAATAATGTCGCCACGGTATGAAGGCAGCGATGTACCGTCTTTTGTTTCGATGTCTGCTGAGCGCGGTTTAGCGAACTGCCCCGCCATACGAGCAATCTTGACGACCGGACACTTGCCACCATAGGTTAGCACCACGGCCATTTGCAGCAGGGTTTTAAATGTGTCGCGGATATTGGCTGCGTTAAAATCGTTAAATGATTCGGCGCAGTCTCCGCCTTGTAACAAAAACGCACGGCCTTCGCATACATCTTCTAGCTGCTTGAACAAACTTCTCGTTTCTTCAGCAAACACTAATGGCGGAGCATTATTTAATTCGCTCTCAACTTTTCCCAGTTGGGCTTCATCTGGGTATGTGGGTTGTTGGACGATTGGTAAATCTCTCCAACTATTGGGACTCCAAGGTTTCACTTTTTATCTTTCCTCATTCCTATTGTTACCTCCCCTCGAAAGTACCGAATGGCGGGCGCTGACGCAAGGGGTAAAGGCGCTGTTCGTTAAATAAATTACAAGAATCAGAAAAATGGCATAATGAACACATCATACATAATGTGCTTATTAGTTTACCTCATCATCAACGGGTTTTTGAAATGTCTTCTAACAAATGGGTAATTGCGACCTCACATAGATGGAAAACCTGAGCAAATCCCTCATCTTCACCATAATATGGATCTGGAACATCCTCAAAAGGACAGTTCGGGTAATACCACAGCAGCTTTTCAATCTTAGCTGTAGCATCAGCTGGTCTTAGAGCAAGCGCATTTTCATAATTACTTTGATCCATCACCAGTATTAGGTCTTGCTCATAAAAGTCTGCCTTTTGCAGCTGTTGTGCCCTAAGAACGCTTAGGTCTACGCCCTTGGATAAGGCATATTCAGTTGCCCTTTTATCAGGGGGTGAACCCACATGGTAGCTTGCGGTCCCCGAGCTGGTTACGGTTACCTGATTTAGCTGTGAATCTCGAATTAATTTAATAGCAATACCGTGGGCGGTTGGCGAGCGACATATATTCCCTAAGCATACAAACATGATTTTCATTAGTTACTCCTTTAAATGTGATTCATTCATTTTATTTAGCCACAGTGGTTAATGTAATTCTATCAATGAACACATCATACTTTATAATCTTCCATTTATATCTTTACATCTGTGTCTGTTGATATACCAAATTTATCAAAGACCATTTGCTTTAACTGATCTATCAGGTATCCTCCATAGTATGATGTGTTCGTTATAGTTTTGACTAATGAGTTCAGTAAAAACACAGCTTAGAGCAATATTCGATTTAACTGGTGATTATTTACAAGCGCTTACCGAAACGATTAAAAAGCAGCCCATACACCATAGTCGATATTTTGAATTACCTGCACCGACTACGGATGACGAACGTCAAGCGTTGAGCTCTATTTCAGTAACCGCTCACGATGGCCAACAAGCATTGTTACGCATCTGCAATTCCTACACTGACTTTTATAAACAACAAGGTTTAAGTAGCAAAATGGCGCGCCGCCATCCAGGGTTAATTGTTTTAGCTAAACAAAGTGAGTCTGAGCTGGTTCCATATATAGACAAGATAAATGAGCTAAAAATGGAATTTAAAAAGTTAGTGCTTACTTACGATAACAATGATGCCCGCTTCGATGCGGTTCATAGCGCAGTACCAGGCCTACAAACGTTGTCGTTTTATCGACGTATACATTATGAAGGCAACTCCCCTTCTTCCGTGCGCTTTACTTGGATGAAAAAGCATTCCACCAAGTCTCTATCACGTAAGTTAGCACTTACTATGTTACAGCGTAGCAGTGCTTACTCAAATCCGAGGATGATAGACCAAACTCAGTGGCAACGTTTGGTGGAACAGGAGAAAGCAAAAGTGGCCAGTCTCAGTCATAACGAAAAGTTACGTATTCGTCGGCCTATCCGAGTGACACCTGAGGTAAATGTAAGATTCAGCGACGCACGTCGATATCATGTCAGCGGTGCGCTGCCTTTTATTGTCTTTGATGACAACCCGGACTTGAAACTAGGCGAATTAACTTCATACGCTTTAAAAGAGGATCCTAGAAAAAGAGAGTATGAGTACCTAGTTGAGCGTCTTTACTTGGCAAAGGGTGAGTAAACACTCACTCACCCTTATTTTTTTGAGGCATGTTGGTTAGCGCCTGAATTTACTTTTCGACAATTTCCTCTAAGCGTTCTTCATCAATAACTTCGGCATTTTCAACAATTCGTTTTCCACCCTGGATTTCAATGCGCTTATGTTGTTTATTCAGAGTCAGTATTTCTTCACAGAACTCATCTGAAGGATGCATTTCATACACGTAGTCAATTATCTTGCCGGTGTTGTCATCTTTAACATTGGAAATGCTGTAATCTGATATTGCCCCCTTATCGATGAGATCTTTCATAGTTGTCGTCATATCTCTGCGCAGGGCTTTGAGTTTATTGTCGGTAATTTCATCGTCGGCATAAATCGAGCCGTACTTCTCCATAATTGAGATTAAGCGAAAGTGATAAGTTTTTCCTGGCGCAGCGTAACGCCACAAGTGATACAAACGCAACATCATCCATCGAGACAGACCGCGCTTTAATTCTTGAGCTCGGTTAAAGTAGTAACCCTTATACTCCAAGTTATCAATCATGTTATGCACGAATGCATTCAAACATGCCACGCACTTAACATTACCGCCCTGCCCTTTCTTACCGCTGAAATGCAGCGAAGAAAGAAAATTCATATTGGACTCGTAAAAAGAATCATCAATATGAGAGTTGCGAGTGTCGGTTGCCGAATACTTAAAAGACAACTTCGAACCTTGTAACGCTTCAAGTGATTCTTTGATTTGTGGATATGGCATTGACTGACCAACAGCTTTTAACTCTTGAGCCAATTCATTCATGGAAAAGATCACCGCATATTGAATGCCAGACTTGAAGTTAATCTTTACTATTTTACCTTTCGACGCCAATCTTATTAATGCGCGTTCAACTTTTTCTTCTCTGTCAGAAGGCCACACTAAACATTCTACTTCTTCACCATCTTGTCGGGTGCTAACAACAGCTGGGGTAATTTTTATTTCCCCTTCATAAAGGATGCCGTCTAGTTTTTCAGATATTCTCCGGGTAATAATGGTTTTCTTGGGAGCTTCTTCTAGAGGAAGCTTCTTATGGCCTGAACGAACAAAGCGTCCCCATAAGTCGTAATGGTTAAATGTATTAGAATATGCTCTTAATCCGTGAGCCGCAGAACTTTCAATAGAAATGCGAACATCTTTGTTGTCCGTAAAAAGGGCTAAATTTTCATTATCGGTTGCGCTCTCGACGCCATTAATTTGGCCTCTTAATGAATCAGGCAAGTTTTCAACCGAGATATTGACCTTCCGGCTCATTGTTATTTTCCGTTTATTCGGTGCTATCAGCAATATCAACACATAATGCTGCAAAAGTTAATCATCTATGTTAGTAAAAAACTGATCCAACTTGAAGTTAGTTACCTGAGATCAGTTTTTTACTAACAGCCTCTTTCTGTAGGCATACTTTCTCTGTTTCAGATCACAATTTTACTAGCTCAGCGCTGTTAGATCGAATTTTTACTAACTAAATTTAGGTTTTCGCTCTTGGACCGCCGTTTATGGTACAAAAAAACAGCAAAAATCGCTTCTTCATCAACGCACTGTGTATAACTAAGTTTTCGCTTAGTATGGATCTGATCTGTAGCAAGTAAAGATCCGATCTTTTAGGACTGACAAGGCTTAGAACCACTGTTCATTGTGCATAAGCTCCGTATTAGAGATAGTAAAATAATGATCTCACGGGCGCTTTTTGTGGATAACCTACTTAATATTATGTGCATAACTAGGCAGGTTAAATTTAAGTCAGTAAAAACATGATCTCGCAGCTAGTAAGAATCAGATCTTTACCAGGTAAAATTACGATCTAACAATTTTAAATTTATTATTAGATAACAGTAAGTTACCTATCTATTTTGCAACCTTAACCTATTACTACCTATATATTTAAACCTATTTACCCTACTTATTACCTTAAGGGATTTATTCATAAAAAATTTCTTTGATTTAATTTCAATCAAAAAATAGAATGTCGTCTAAAATATATGTTTACAGGTAAAGTAGTGGACATTATACTAAAGCCTCAAATTTAGGGAAGCTAGTATGACAATCAAACAAAGTGCGCTAAAAACATATCAGTTATTGAAAGCCACCGCTGATGTAGCTGAAAAGTCATTAGAAGGGCGAATACAACATTATCGCGCCCACCTTAAGTCAGAAGAAAAAGAGCTGCGAACATACACCCAAAAAGCGGCCGCTGATTTGTTAGGCTGTAATAACCGAACCTTAAAGCGACGTCATGATCAGGGCGATTTTGATCATATTGAAATACGTCGAGGTGCAAATGGTCACTATGCTTATACGTTGTCAAACATCTACGCCATGGCCGAAGTCATGGGCATTGATGCCGACCACCGTGATAAAGATGATAAACTGCAAGTCATTGTTATCAACTCCTTAAAAGGAGGATGTGGCAAAACCACAAGCATGGTGAATATAGCTGCTGCATTGGCCACCACCAATATTAAACGATATCGAATAGGTATCATCGATCTTGACCCTCAGGGCTCCTCTTCTAGCTTCTTTCCCCCTAGTGAGCCAGATCCCATTACCGTTGGCGATCTTATGCGTGATTGTATCGATTTAGAAGAAAATGAAACCTGGGAGCAAATCGTCAGCGATGCGTTTCTACCAACGCACATCCCTAATATTCGTGTCCTACCATCAGGTATGGATGACTTCTATTTTGAGCATGAAATAGCCACTATTTTGCGCGAAAGTGCCAACTACGACCAAACGCGGCATTACCATAAATTGCTTGAAAAGGTTATTGAGCCGGTAAAAGAGCAGTTTGATATCATCCTAATTGATACCGCTCCATCACTTAACTTTATGTTTTACAACGCGTTAATGGCCTCAACCTCCATGCTTATCCCGGTTCATCCTGAGGCTGTAGACTTTGACGCAAATAATAAGTATCTCAAGCGCTTAGGTGAGATTTATCACACTGTCGCGGCGCTCGGTCACGATGGCTGGGATTTCATGCAGTTTTTGGTGACCAATTACGTCAAGGGAAACCATTCGCAGCGAGATATTGTTAAGGATGTCCGCTCGGCCTTTGGTCGTCAGGTGATGAGCTACCCCATTAACCACAGCAGTGCCATTACTGCTAGTTCATCATCGTTCAATACCATATTTGATCAGAAAACATCAGATAGCTTGGCAAGTAGAGAATCGCTAGTAAAAGCGCAGGAAAACATTAAAGATGTGGTCGATGAATTAGAGATGTTAATACGCTCTAATTGGCCGTCCACTCAGTCTCAGTTAGAGGCGACTAAGTAAGGCACTGTCATGGCAAAAAAACGTAAAAATGATACTCGAATAGATCCGTTCGCAACAGCGGTAGAAAATAGCAGCCTTGATCAACTTTTAGAACAAGCACAAGCCGGTGATGTTATTAGCATGCCAGCACCGAGCGATCCGCAGCGTACAATTCGCTTAACGTGTGAGGTGATCCCCCACGCTGAAATAGAGCAGCGTACCAAAGTTTATGGTAAAAACCGCCGAGTTCAGGCCCTGCTGACAGAGAAGTCTGTGGCTGACATTTTACCCGCAATTGCAGAGGATGGACGCAACCAGCACCCGGCTTTGGCTTGGGAGCATGATGACGGTTTATTTGTGCTGGCGGGTTCTCGCCGCCGTAAAGCCTGTATTCTCGCAAAAGCTGACTATTTGGTATTAAGCTCTGCAGATTTCAACGATGAGGACGCCAAAATACTCGCGGTTTCTTCAGATCAGTATATTGCGCCAAGTTTGTGGGAGTTGGGGCAAGCATATGTATACACCCGTGATGAGTTACAGCAGCAAGGTAAAAAAGGTTCTTATCGCGAAATAGCGGCCCTCGAGGGAGTGTCACACACCGCTATCGCTGATGCCATAAAAGCGTATGAGTGTCTTCCTCACGATGTTTTGGCGCTCTACCCTACTGCCAACTACGTCGGTCGCGAAGTCGCTAAGAAACTGATTCAAGCCAAAGAGAAAGACGCAGAAAGCTTTAATGAGCGTGTTAAACAATGCAGAGGCCATTTTAGCGACCAGCATTTTGACAGTGACGATAAGGCGGCATTAGCCGTTACTAAGTATTTGTGCGATGTTGAGCAGGCTGGAAAACGTACGCAAGATATTGATTTAGGAAATGACTTTGTGCGTGTACAAAAGCATACTAAAAGTGGTGATGTAACCATAAAAATCGATAATAAAGTGCTAACAGATAAACGCTTTGCACAGTTGGCGAAAATGCTAGAGAGCTTTAATTAGCCCTCATTCTTTATAAGTAAGCTCCAATCGGGGCTTACTTTTTTAAACCTTTGTACCTATTTTGTTTATTCCTCGCTAGTTCATACTTTTTCCTTCCCTTTAAAGGCGATATACTGGCATATTTGAGTTCCAGAGTAGGTCCATGGCGTCGTCGTTAACCAAAGAGGATTTATTAGCTGTTTTTGCTGAAGTGAATGAGCAACAGCAGTTTACATTTCCACTTTCCGAATTGGCATTAAAACGATTATTCACTAAAGGTGTGTATAGTCGTGCTCAGCAAATGTTGCGAGATGAGCAAGTATTGTGGGTAAAGGCAAATGATGACTACACGCAAATCGATGCCCAAGTGATGGACGACGATGGAACCACCTACGATCAGCAGATTCGTCTCAATGTCACAGCCCAAGTCGCTGATGTTGAAGCGCACTGCAGTTGTGATGCTAAAGTTCGTTGTAAGCACGTGGCCTCGGCGTTACTGCAGTTGAAGTTACAAAGCCAAGGTGATTATGCTCATCAATACCGTATCGAAGATTGGTTTAATGAGATAAAAAGTGATGGCTCTGCGTCTGATATGCAAAATCACGGAATTGCCTTTGAACTACATCCTCATCATCAGCAACTAACTTTGACCGCTAAAGTCGCGGCACTAAATGAAGATAATGAATACACCCAAGGGCGAGCGTTAACCGAACAACAAAGCCACGCCCAAGTGACGCCTAAAGGGGTATGTGAGCAAGACTTTCGGCTGTTTTCTTGGATCCGCTCACAAAACCAGCCTGGCAAGTTAACCCTTCACTCCCAGTGGGGTGAAAGAGCACTTTTGCAGCTACTGAGTAACGCTCAGCTGTTTTTTGAAAAGGAGCGTCAGCCGTTACAACTGGGTAAGCCTATAGCGCTTAGTTATCAATGGCAGGTTAAGAATGATATTGCTCAGCTGCGCGCAAATTATCCTAATTTCAACGCCGAGCGGGTATTACCGACCTCCCCACCTTATTACGTTAATACTGCGGAACACCAGGTTCATGCTTTGCAAACTCACCTTAGTGCAGAGCAAATACAGGCGTTAGCACGCTTTCCACAGGCCGAAGCCCGTGAAGTGGACGAGCTGGCTAAACGACTAATGAAAACGCTTCACCTGAGAACTTTGGTGAATCAAAAAAAAAAGTTAACACCTTACTTTAATCTGCAATTTTTAACTGCCCAGGTGCCCTATAAAGTCCGCCTAGTGGCAAAGGAGAAAACGCCAGCGGTAACCGTACTGCAAAATTTAGGATTGCAACCATGTAAAGCCCCTTTACAAGATGAGTATATATTTATTCCGCGTTCGCGCTTACATCAACAGCAGTGGCTGTTTGAATTGAATACCCAAGTGCAGGCGCTAGGCGGTACGGTGACAGGCCTTCCCAAAGCTGATGTGAAGAACACCACCTCAGCGCGCATTATCGCCCAGGTAAATGCGTTGCACGGCCATCGCTTAGAAGTGCAGTTTGTTATTAACCATCGCGCTAAGGACTATCCATTGACCTTAGCGCAAATGCAGTCGGTGCCAGCCTATACCACCCAGCATTACTTTATTGCAGTAGAGGAACGTTACTTTACTATTACTGCTGCCACTGCTGAATGTATAAGGCAGTATCTTGCCCGCTTTGCTCGTGGCAAACATCAGCCGCACTGTACGCTTCCTCGCAGTCTTTATCAGCAACTACAACAAGAACAATCATTTGAGCTACGAGTGGATACTCAGTTGCAAAAGTTGCTCGCTCCGGCCACCTTGAAGTCGCTGAAAAAGCCGCAGTTACATCACAGTGTTACTTTGCGAGAGTACCAACACTCAGGCGTTAATTGGCTGCAATTGCTCGCTGCACAAGGTTTAGGTGGGGTATTAGCGGATGATATGGGGCTAGGTAAAACATTGCAGGTTATCGCCTTCCTGAGCACCATAGAAAATACCCAAAAGCCCCACTTAGTCTTGTGCCCAACGAGCTTAGTCGCGAATTGGTACAACGAAATTCAACGCTTCTGTCCGCATATGGAAGTCGATGTGGTTATCGGTCACAACCGTACCGCACAATTACAGCAGCTAAATTGTAAGAATGTTATTGTCACAACCTATACGCTATTTAAACGTGACTTTGCGTTTTATCACGGTGTGCAATTTAACACCGTGGTGTTAGACGAAGCGCAGGCGATAAAAAACGCGCAGTCACAGTTAAGCATCAAGGCCAAGCAGTTACAGGCCCAAACACGAATCGCACTCAGCGGCACACCCTTTGAAAACAATTTGCAAGAGCTCAAATCGGTATTTGACTTCGCTTTGCCCGGATTGTTAGGCAGCGACGCTCAGTTCAAAAGTAACTTTCTCGAAGCCACTGATGGGCTAGTAGCGCTGCAAGAGGCTATAAGACCTTATTTGCTGCGCCGAGCGAAAGCAGATGTACTCTGCGAACTACCTAGCAAAACTGAGCTGGTAAAACAGCTCGATATGTTACCCGCACAAGCTCAGGTTTATCACAATTATCACCGCGCTTTACACGATAAACTCGCCCATTTAGTGGCGCACCAGGGGGTGGGGAAAAGTAAGTTACAGTTCCTTGATGCACTTTTGAAACTTCGTCAAATTTGTTGCCATCCGCAGTTAGTTGATGACGCGCACGAAGCCAGCAGTGCGAAGCTACAGTGGTTAGCCACGCATTTACCGCATATGCTCGCTCAGGATCATCATGTCATTATCTTTAGTCAATTTACCTCAATGTTGCGTTTAATTGCCAAGCAGTTGACCGACTTAGATGTTGATTACGCGATGCTCACCGGTCAAACTCGTGACCGCCAGCACCAGGTGGACGAGTTTCAACAAGGGCATAAACGCGTGTTTTTAGTCAGCCTTAAAGCCGGCGGCAGTGGCTTAAATTTAACCCGCGCCGATACAGTGATCCATTTCGACCCTTGGTGGAACCCTGCTGTAGAGCATCAAGCAACGGACCGCGCTTATCGCATGGGCCAAGATCGCTCCGTCTTTGTGTATAAGTTAATTATCGCCGATTCCGTGGAACAGCAAGTGATGTCTTTGGCAGATAAAAAGCGTCACTTGGTTGATGAGTTCTTAAATACGAGTTTGTTGGTAGATAAAAAAATTGATGATAATCAACTACTTGAGATGCTTAACTTACAAAATGAAGAAAAAGCATAATTTCTTTTGAACTTTTGGCTATCGTCAGACTCTATTATTATGCTTGTTAGACAAGCACCCTATGTTGATTTCCCTGATTATTATGAATTGGCCAGCTTTGATTTAGCTGGCTTTTTTTTGTCTGGGATTTGCTATTATCAAGCCAACAGCATTATTTTTGCGAGAAAGGTATGTTCGCGTCACTTTCCACAACAGCTCTACTGAGCCTAGGTTCCCTCGCCTTTGTTATTCCTCTTTGCTTGTTCCTAGGGGTCAGGGTATCACACTATAAAAAGCGCAATGAGCACACACAGCAACAGCTTTTAGCGCAACAGCAATATCATCAGCAGCAGCTTGGCGAACGAGATAATCGTTTAGAGCGAGAGCGTCAGGAGGCGCAGCAACTGCAGCAAAAGTTAACCCTTGTTCATGGCCGTTATGAGTCATTGAAAGCGACGCTAGAGCAAAAAGAAGCGCACTTTGAGCAGCAACTTCAGTTAGTCAAGGATTCTAAAGACCAATTAAAGCAAGAATTTAGCGCGCTCGCGCAACAAGTCTTTGAGGATAAATCACAGCAGTTTAAAAGCCTTAATCAGCAGAGTATGGAGCAGATATTAAAACCAGTACAAGGCGAGTTAAAAGGTTTCAGAGATAAAATGGAGCATATCCACTCGCAAGAGCTGCAACAACGAGCAGCACTTAAAGCCGAGTTAGTACATCTACAAAAACTCAATCAATCTATTACCGAACAAGCTGAGCGTCTCTCTACGGCCTTACAAGGGCAAAAGAAAACCCAGGGTAACTGGGGTGAGTTAATGTTAGAAAACGTTTTAGACAGCGCTGGACTGCGCCTCAATGAGGATTATCGGCGCGAAGCGAGCTTTGATACTCCAGAAGGTCGCTTCCGTCCCGACGTGGTGGTCTATTTGCCACAACAACGCCATATTATCGTCGATGCCAAAACGTCTCTAAATGCGTATACCCGATACGTTAACGCTCATAGCGATATTGAAGCTCACCAAGCCTTGGCTGAGCATGTGCAAGCGATGAACGAGCGTATCAACGAGCTTGCAAGTAAAGATTATCATCGTTTGGAGCAACTGAACTCCCCGGAAGTGGTGATTATGTTTGTGCCCATCGAAAGTGCCTATGTTGAAGCTCTGAAGTATCAGCCTGATTTGTATCAACGCGCCATTGAACGCAACATCTTGGTTGCGACACCGACAACCTTACTTACCAGCTTGAATATTGTTAAACAGCTTTGGCGTTTTGAAGATCAATCCAAGCATACGCAAGAACTGGCCAAACGTGCAGAGCGGTTTTACGCGAAACTCAACAGCTTTTTGGTATCAATGGACGGTGTAGGTAAACAGCTCGACAAAGCCAAAGAAACATATGATAAAGCCTTTTCTCAACTCTATAGCGGAAAGGGGAATCTTATAAAACAAGCCAATGAATTCAAAGAGTTAGGCGTTGCTGTTCAAAAAGAGCTACCTGCTGAGCTACGTGAAAAGGCGGAGCTTGAGCTACAACAAGCTCAATAAAGACAGGAGTCAGTGTGGCGCTTTTCTGATTTGTGTAATTCCTAAAGCGATAAAGGCTGCAGATACTGCAAACAAAGAGAGAATATTGCCAATCAATGCGGCGCCAGCAAAAGCGATTGCGCTGGCGATAAATAAGTATCCAGATATCTTCATCATAACACGTCCCTATATGGCTGAAGTAAGTGATAACGGTGATACACAGCGTTCGTAAACCCCCTTTACAATTCATGAAACTGTCATCTTAGAACCCTAAGCTATGCGAAAAAAATAATGACTTAGGGTTTTTATGACATCGCATCATTCTCAGGGCTTTATCGAACGCCTACAGCAATTACAAAGCTTAGCGCAAAATAAGTATGGGATCGAAATAGCTTCGGAAAAATTTATCGCTGATGAGAGTTATCGGAAGCTGGTACTCAATGAATTAAGCCTATTGGGAGATAGTGAGTTAAGTGCCGTCATAGCCGCTATGCAAGATATGCAACAGCAGCAAGGGGCATCACCCAGTACTGGCGCAAGCGAACAAGTCAGCAAAGATAAAGCCACCACGCCGCTGTCACTTATTTTTGCTGGGGTAGCTGTCGTTCTTGCGCTCGTCGCCACAGGGTATACTTTTTACGTCAACCAAGAGCCTGACATCGCCATGGCCTCGAAGCCAGCGGCACCAACACAAGTCAACACAGCTCAACAGCCTACCCGCAATGGCAGGGTTCAAGAGAAAGAGCAACAGCCAGCGCAACTAGCATTTCGTATTCACGGTTCCAACACCATTGGTGAAAAGCTTGCTCCAGCCTTACTCGAGGGCTACCTTAAGGAGCTCGGGGCAAAGCAGTTTAATTGGCGTCAAGGCGAAGTCAGCGTCGAAAGAGAGCTGCACTATCAGCTCGATAGCAAGCCATATTACATCGAGTTGCATGCGCATGGCTCAAGCACTGGTTTCGCAGACATTGAAGCCGGCAAAGCAGATTTAGCAATGGCTTCACGCAAAGTTAAAAGCAAAGAAGTCGATAAGCTTAAAGCGCGTTTTGGTGATTTCAGCCAAATAGGCAATGAGCACATTATTGGCCTTGATGGATTAGCCGTTATCGTTAACCAAAATAACCCTGTCAGCCACCTATCAACGCAGCAATTAGCTGCGGTTTTCTCCGGTAAAATAAGCAACTGGCGTGAGCTTGGAGGCCCTTCTGAGGCAATTAATCTATATGCTCGAGACGCCAAGTCTGGCACCTGGGATACCTTTAAAAACTTAGTACTTAAAAAGCATCAGGCGCAGTTAAGTCCGCTTGCCCAGCGTTTTGAGTCAAGCTCAGTGTTATCTCAAAAGGTTTCACAAGATGAGTACGGCATCGGCTTTATAGGGCTGAACTACATCCTTCACAATAAAGCAATTGCGGTCTCAGAGGGAGCTCAAACAGCGCCCATCTACCCTACTCGCTTTACTATCGGTACTGAAGATTACGCGCTAGCACGTCGACTTTACGTGTATACACCGACCACGGCATCGATGTTTATCAAGAACTTTGCTCAGTATGCCATTTCTTATGCTGGGCAAGAGATAGTCTCCGATACGGGTCTTATTTCGCAGAATATTCATGTTGAGCAAGTGCAGCCAATGACTGAAGCGCCCACGGTATATAAGCAGTATGCTAAACAAGGTCAGCGATTATCACTGACGTTTCGTTTTGAGCATGGAAGCGGTCAGTTGGATAACAAAGGTAAGCGCGACCTCCAACGTTTGCTCGATTACCTTGAAAGTCATGCCCAAAAGCGCGTAATACTAATGGGGTTCTCTGATAACTCCGGGGATGCAGGGCGCAATAAAACATTATCTTTGCAGCGTGCTCGTTCTGTAGAGCAGGAGCTCACCGCTCGCGGTGTGGCGGTCTTTGACACCCAAGGGTTTGGTGAGGTTTTGCCTGTTGCCAACAACCAAAGCAAAGAAGGTCGAGAACGTAATCGTCGCGTTGAGGTGTGGGTGTTGTAATTATTCTGTCATCGATAGCTGCTACTTTAGTTGCTGATTTAGGAGGGGATATGTTTGCCATATTAACGGATCACTATAATCTTACCGGAGCCTTTGCCCGCTTAAGTATGGTTGAAGCCATGCGTGTACAACGCAATTTAGATCAGGTTTTTACCGACTTAAAGCTACCTTCCGATGCGCTTCTTAACCGTATGCGCGAAGAAGGGTTACTCAAAGACGCGATAGCGAGTGTTAAAAAACCGCATACCGATGCGAGTGAATCCGTGATTCAGAGTCACCTCGGACAACTCTTTTTAGACTATCACAAACTCAAAGCCACCTTAGCCAAGCTGAGCTTGGCTGAGCAGGTTGCTTGCAAAGAGACATTTACGATTGCTGCTAAAGCTTTAAATCTGCCCTCTGCAGATTTAGCTGCGATGATGGCGCAAGAAGGTGTGTCGGTAGAAGCTATGGTGCCTAAAGACCCTCAACAAGAGCGTATTAACGCTGTCCGTGAGCGATTAAATCAAGCTGCGTCACAGCAACAGAGTGATGCTCAGCGCGTGCGTGATCGTTTGAACTCATTGGTTGAGGAGCAAAAAGACCCAAAGGATGAAGTCGTAGATGAAGGGGCTCAAGTCGTTCCACTGCGTCGCCAACAAGCATAAGAACAGGCAAGTTAACTCAGTTTTGCACCGCCTTTTAGGCGGTTTTTTTACACCTCGAGTTAGTAAAAAAGTGATTTGTCCCTGTCGTTTAGTTAGTAAAAATGTGGTCTGTGATAAAAATAAAGCTCAATACAGTTGGTAAAAAAGTGGTTTATACCGCTGTAAAGGCCCAGTAACCTCTTTAATAAAGCTCCCCTTGGGGAGATGAGCACCGCCTTGTTTGCACTGAGTAAAATGCTGATCCAAAAAAAGGGCCGATAACGGCCCTTTCACTGGCAACACACCTTTTGGTTTAGAACTGGTTCATGGTATTGGCTTCGCCGCCTGCTTTGAGTGCGTTTTCGCCGCAGAAGTATTCCTTGTGGGTATCACCAATATTTGAACCCGCTAGGTCTTGGTGCTTCACTGAGGCTTGCTCTCGACGGATCTCCTGACGTTGCACATCGCGCACGTAGGCAAGCATACCTAAGTCGCCAAAATACCCTTCAGCAAGAATATCGGTGCTGAGCGCTGCTGTGTGGTAGGTGGGTAAAGTGATCAAATGATGGAAAATACCCGCCTCACGTGCCCCGTCACGCTGGAAGTTTTGCACATAATGATCCGCTTCTTTGGCTAGTTCTGAGCCATCGAGGCTCGCATCCATAAGCACTTTAGGATCTTGGCTTGGGTCTGGATAAGCACTTAGATCGCGGCCATCTTGTTGCCATTGGCTATACACCTGCTCACGGAACTTCAACGTCCAGTTAAATGAAGGCGAATTGTTATACACCAATTTGGCGTTAGGAACCTGCTCGCGAACACGGTTTACCAGCTCCGCAATTTGCTCTACATTCGGCTTCTCGGTTTCAATCCATAGCAAATCGGCACCATGTTGTAAGCTTGTAACACAGTCTAGTACTACGCGGTCTTTTTCCGTACCGGCGCGGAACTGATATAAGCCGTTGTCTAAGCGCACCGGTTTACATAGCTGACCGTTGAGCTTAATGGCTGTTTCACCTTCTAATAGATCATCCCCCCCAGAGATAGGTTGAGTATCTAAGAAGCTCAAGTATTGGCTAGCAAGATCTCCGGCTTCCTTGCTTACTGGAATTTTCTGGGTCAAGCTCGCACCTAATGAGTCGGTGCGCGCAACGATGATGCCATCATCAACACCCAGCTCTAAAAAGGCATATCGAACCGCATTGATTTTGGCCAAAAAGTCCTCGTGGGGCACCGTTACTTTACCGGCCTGGTGGCCGCACTGTTTAGCATCGGATACCTGATTTTCAATTTGAATTGCACAGGCACCGGCCTCTATCATTTTTTTCGCTAATAGATAGGTGGCTTCCTCGTTACCAAAGCCGGCATCAATATCGGCAATGATGGGCACCACATGGGTCTCAAAGTTGTCGATTTGTGCGGTAATAGCTGCAACATCGCCACCTTGGGCCTTGGCCTCGTCCAGTGCCTTGTATAGATGATCAAGTTCACGGGCGTCGGCCTGTTTTAAGAAGGTATAGATCTCTTCAATAAGCATAGGCACCGCTGTTTTTTCGTGCATACTTTGATCCGGTAATGGACCAAACTCAGAGCGCAGTGCTGCCACCATCCAGCCACTAAGATAGACGTAGCTGCGCTTAGTGGTTTTTTGATGACGTTTAATGGCCATCATCATCTGTTGCGCGGTAAAGCCATGCCAACAACCTAAGGATTGGGTGTACTGGCTTGAATCCCCGTCGTAAGCGGCCATGTCCTCGCGCATCACTTTAGCGGTGTATTTGGCAATATCGAGACCGGTTTTGAAACGGTTTTGAAGCTGCATACGGGCTGCATATTCCGAATTAATCCCTTGCCACTGCGGTAGGTTGCTCTGACGAAGGCTGCTTAACGTGTCGATGTGTGCGTTGTAGTTTGTCATTATAGGTATCCTTTGAACGGGTAACTGTTTAATTGCCCCAAAGCCAATGTGAGAGTGCTCGGTGCGTTGTATTTTTACCCTAGGACGAATTAGGTTGATTTATTAAATTTATAGTTATTATTGTGGCTATATTTTCAATGAATGGGGTTTGGGTTCACATCAGCGCTTTTTCAGTTACAGTGAAATGACTAACTTCTTCGTTTAAAGGAAACGCACATGACCCAGCGCATCTCTCACAGCGGCTTGGCTATTGATGCTCAGCTTTATCAATTCATAACTGAGCAAGTCCTGCCGCACACTGAACTCGATACTGAACGCCTGTTCGCGGGTTTGGCCGATATCATTCAGCGCCTTACTCCCATCAATAAGGCATTACTGGCGAAGCGGGATAGTTTGCAGAAGCACATTGACGGTTATTATCAGAAAAATACTAAAGATAACCATGATGAATATACCAAGTTTCTAAAAGACATCGGTTATTTGCTAGAGCAACCAGAGCAGGTTAGCGTAGAAACCGAGGGTGTAGACGATGAAATCGCGCGCATGGCTGGACCGCAGCTTGTGGTGCCAGTGAGTAATGCACGCTTTGCCCTAAACGCTGCCAACGCCCGCTGGGGCTCCTTGTATGATGCACTGTATGGCAGCGATGTGATCAGTGAGGAAGAAGGCGCAGAGCAAGGTAGCCAATACAACCCTGTGCGCGGTTTTAAGGTCATGGCCTATGCGCGGCAGTTCCTAGATAAAGCGTTACCGCTCAAAAGCGGCTCACACATTGAAAGTACCGAATATGCGATAAACAATGGCGAGCTTGTGGTTATTTTGGGTGACTCTCAGCAAGTAACCCTCGCTGAGCCCTCGCAGTTGATTGGCTATCAGGGTCAACCTGAGCGCCCGACTGCGTTGCTATTTTGTCATCATGGCCTGCACTTTATTATCGCCATCGACCCACACAACCGCATCGGCCGCGACGACAAAGCTGGCATTAAAGACATCGTACTCGAGTCTGCTCTAACCACCATCATGGACTGTGAAGACTCTGTCGCTGCCGTTGATGGCGAGGATAAAACACAAGTTTATCGTAACTGGTTTGGGCTGATGATGGGAAACTTGAGCTGCGAATTTTCCAAAGGTGGGCAAACTCAGACACGGCGCCTTAATAGGGATCAACATTTTACTAAGTTAGATGGCTCGTCGCTGACCCTTCATGGCCGAAGCTTAATGTTTGTTCGCAATGTCGGTCACCTGATGACAACACCCGCCATACTAGACAGCGATGGTAACGAGGTATTTGAAGGCATATTGGATGCGGTCTTTACTAGTTTGTGCGCGCTTCCCGAATATCACAGCCGCTCCGAGTTAGCTAACTCGCGCACTCAGAGTATTTATATCGTTAAGCCTAAAATGCACGGCCCCGAGGAAGTGGCCTTCACCGCGCAGCTATTTAGTGAAGTGGAGGCTTTATTAGCCCTTCCTAGCAATACCTTGAAAATGGGGATTATGGATGAAGAGCGGCGTACTTCGGTGAATTTGAAAGCCTGTATTGCGCAAGCGAAACAGCGAGTGGTCTTTATTAATACCGGCTTTTTGGACAGAACCGGCGATGAGATTCATACCGCTATGGAGGCCGGTGCGGCATTGCCAAAGTCGGCAATTAAAGCTCAGCCTTGGATAGATGCCTACGAGAAACGCAATGTTAGTATTGGCCTAGAATGTGGCTTAAGTGGTAAAGCACAAATAGGTAAAGGCATGTGGCCAATGCCAGATAAACTGGCGTTAATGATGGAGCAGAAAATCGGCCATGTGAAATCGGGTGCCAACACCGCCTGGGTGCCCTCCCCGACTGCCGCAACCTTACATGCCCTTCATTATCATGATGTTGATGTATTCGCGCAGCAAAAAACATTATCAGCACAAAGCCAGCAGTCCTTTAGAGACTTACTCACACCGCCGATTGATAATCAGCAACAACTCAGCAGCGAAGATATTCAGCTCGAACTCGATAATAATGTTCAAGGCATTTTGGGGTATGTTGTGCGTTGGGTAGAGCAAGGCGTTGGTTGTTCAAAAGTGCCCGATATCAATAATGTCGGCTTAATGGAAGATCGCGCGACATTACGGATTTCTAGTCAACATATTGCCAATTGGCTACACCATGGTATTTGCACCGAAGAGCAAGTCCTGAAGACCATGAAGCGTATGGCAAAGGTGGTTGATGAGCAAAACGCAGGCGATAGCCAGTATAAAAATATGGCTGATAGTGAACAAAGTTTACTTGATAGCTTAGCGTTTCAAGCTGCGACAGATTTGGTTTTCAAAGGCAGATCACAGCCCAATGGCTATACCGAGCCGCTTTTGCATCATTACCGCCGACTGTTCAAAGAACGCCAAGCGTCGATGTAAAGGGCCTTTACAGCAATAAAAAAGCCGGCATTTTAGCCGGCTTTTTTATTAACGCTATTAGTTATTAACAATGGCGTTGTGATAGACATTTTGTACGTCATCACAATCTTCCAACATGTTCATAAACTTCTCAAAGTTGGCGATATCATCTTCGTCGGTGATTTCAATGTGTGTTTGTGGCACAAAGGTAATTTCGTCAACATCAAAGTTAATGCCTGAAAATGCTTCTGTAAGTGCTGTTTTCGCTTTGAAGTATTCGGTATGCGGGGCAAATACAGATACTTTGCCGTCTTCTACTTCGACATCTGTGACGTCAACATCAGCCATCATTAGCGCTTCTAACACTTCTTCGTCATCATCACCTTCGAAACCCAAAATGGCGAGGTGATCAAACATGTGCGCAACGCAACCTGGGTTGCCGATCTTGGAGTCGGTTTTGGTAAACGGTAAGCGTACGTCTTTAATGGTTCGATTAGGGTTATCAGTAAGGCAGTCTACAATAACCATGCAGTTACCTGGACCGTACCCTTCATAACGTGCCGCAGAGTAATCTTCACCCGCACCACCGGCTGCTTTTTCTATCGCCTTATCAATTACGTGAGCGGGTACTTGATCTTTTTTAGCTTTATCAATCAAACGGCGTAGAGAAAGGTTTGCATCTGGGTCAGCACCGCCATTTTTTGCAACGACGTAGATCTCTTTACCGTATTTTGAGTTTACTTTTGTTTTTGCCGCGGCTGTTTTCGCCATGGCGTTTTTACGAACTTCAAACGCTCTGCCCATTTTCAATCTCTCAAGTTTGAATTTATTTCCTCACTGGATTTTAACAACTCGCAGCACATTGGGCTAGTGCCATGTTTACATAAAAGTGCTGCTTTGTTGGTCAAACTTTTTAAATGAGGCTATTCAACATAACTTTGGAAGAGGGAAGGCAACTCACTGAAACAGCGAATGATATGATCAGCTTGATGTGCATAATCAGGAAGAGCTTGGGGCGCATATAAGCAAGCACGCATATTGGCGTTGCGCGCCGCTTCAATATCGTATTTATAGTCACCTACGTACACCAGCTCGGTTGGTGCCATTTGCCATCGTTCGGCAATGTGAAGCAGTGCACTGGGGTCCGGTTTTGCTGGAGCATCATCACGGGTCAAAATCAGCTCAATTGGCAAAGGGTTGCGTTTTACTTTGATGGCCGTTGCTTGCTGACAGTTACGGGTGACAATGGCCATCGGAATGTTGGCCTGGTGTAGCCTTTGCACTGCTGCCTTAACCTCTGGTAATAGTTGAGATTGCTGCGCATCGGCAAGTTCGTGGTCGAGTATCACTTGCTCTGCTCGTTGCCGCCCTTCGCTATCCAATGTACTAACAAAGTCTAAAATATCGATATCAGCGTGGCAGTTGAGCTGTTCACGGATGCGAGCAAAATTCAGTATAGAACTGAATAGTGTGCCATCCATGTCAAAAATGACGCCATTAAGAGAGTGAGGCTTGCTGCTTGGCATTGTATTTCCTGTAAACTATATGGTTGCAATGATACGACCTTGCACCGCTATAAGCGCAACCATAGCAGGAAAAAACGCGCACATCGACATCTTCCCTGATGTGCACGCTGGTTGGGGGAAGCGCTTAGAAGGTGACGCTATGCCACTGGTTCTGGCGTTCAAAGTACAAAGTTCGCACTTTGCCTTTGCCCTCTATATTGACCATATTAATTTGCGCAGGCCACAGTTCATGGAGTGCCCCGTGCGTCATTTTCAGGCCCTTTAGCGGCTGCTTTGGCATCGCTGCCTCTTGGTACACCCAAAAAAACTTACCATCCACTTCAAAGCCAACATTGCTCAACTGCAAAGGCTGATCGTTGGGGTCGGTTATCGCCACTTGTTCGGCTACATAGTCGGCAAATTTTTGTTGGTCATCTGCATGCTTTAACATATCAGCTTGATTGCCAAATAGGTCTTCGACGGCATGCTCTGTGTCATGAAGATAAAATCGATGCATCAGCTCAATATGTTCAGTGCGTTGATTGAACAGCACGGTGGTCACCGAGTTTTTTAATTGGTGAGCCAAGCTGGCGCTGCTAAATAGCAGCACCGATAAAAGCACGATAATACGCATTATGGCTGTTGTTCCTCTTCGTTAGCCTCTTTGAGATCGGTTTTAATATCGTGCATGATGTCGCGACTGACCTTGGCTTTGCTCTTCTTACGCTTGTAGGTCTCGATACGCGATTCCATGATACGTCGTGGGTAATAGTTATTAGACACATCTACATCTGCGGTTTCCCATCCCGGGTCGACGGCTATACTGGCAATTTCTTTACCCTTGTCGGTCACTATCAGCTTTTCCACCTGTTTGGCATTACGGCGCCAGATTTCGGCTGGAATGTAACGTTGCTCTGTGGTGCCATCGGTGTAGCTAAGCTCGAGTAAAATGGGCATAACTAGGCCGCCCACATTGCTAAATTGCATCACGTAATAGTTGTTGTCCTCGGCCACCGCTCTGTCTAAGGTGCGACGTTCCCAGGGCTCTAGTTTGCTAAGCATCTTCTGGTAGGCATTACGCTCTTTATTGGTCACGGTGAAGCGATCATTACTGTCGTAAAAGTCGCGTACATCGGGGTTTTTATCTATCCACAATTCACGGCCTTCACGCTTATTGCGCTCAACAAATAATGATGTGGGTTTATTTTTCTCAATCTCGCGTAGGCGGTTAAAGTCGATATCTGGGTTCATGGTATCCAAACGCAGCTTGTACACCTTATCTAAGGCGATATCGACATGGTCGGTGCTGTAGAACCAGCCCCGCCAAAACCAGTCGAGGTCGACGCCTGAGGCTTCTTCCATGGTGCGGAAAAAGTCAGCGGGAGTGGGTCGCTTGTATTTCCAGCGGTTGGCATATTCTTTAAAGGCAAAGTCAAATAACTCGCGCCCTAAAATTACCTCGCGGAGAATATTTAGCGCCGCTGCTGGCTTAGTGTAGGCGTTGGGCCCAAGGCGCAGCACACTGTCTGATTGTGTCATAATCGGCACTTGATGTTCAGATTTCATGTACTCGACAATATCGCGAGGCTCTACTCCCCAAGGAATATCTGGATCCCACTCGCGTCCAGCAACTCCGTCAAGGAAACTGTTTAATCCCTCATCCATCCAAGTCCATTGACGCTCATCTGAGTTAACGATCATGGGGAAATAGATGTGCCCAATTTCGTGTATAACGACACCGATGAGAAAACGTTTCTCTGCTTGGGAGTAAGTGCGAGAGCCGTCATCGCGCAGCTCCGTGCGTGGCCCGTTGAAGGTGATCATCGGGTACTCCATGCCGCCCACAGGACCATTTACTGATTGGGCGACCGGGTATGGATAATCAAATGAATAGCGAGAGTATACCTCCATGGTATGGATCACCGCTTCGGTGGAGTATTTTTTCCACAGGTCGCCGCCCTCTTTTGGATAAAACGACATCGCCATCACCAGCGGTTGTTCGTCGCCACCTTGATGATAGCCTTTCGCATCCCACATAAATTTTCGTGATGATGCCCACGCAAAGTCGCGTACATTATCGGCCTTAAAACGCCAAGTCTTGGTCTCTTGTGTGGCTGATTTTTCGTTCTCTAACGCCTCTTCTTCGGTCACGATAAAGACCGGACGCTCAGCATTTTTTGCTTGTTCTAAGCGTTGGCGCTGGGTGCGGTTAAGTACCGAGCCTGGGTTATCCAGGGTACCAGTCGCGGAGACGATATGATCTGCCGGCACGGTGATTTCAACATCATAATCGCCAAATTCTAAGGTGAATTCGCCACGCCCTAAAAATGCTTTATTGGTCCATGCTTCATAATCGGTGTAAGCCGCCAAACGCGGAAACCACTGCGCTAACAAAAAGATGTCATTGCCGTCTTTTTCAAAGTGTTCATAGCCATTGCGAGCGCCCACGGCGTCTTCTTCAACAATATTAAACGCAAAGTCCATGCTCAATTCGGTACTTTGTCCTGGTCTCAGAGGCTGGTTTAAATCAACGCGCATAAGGGTGTCGACAACAGTGGCTTTGAGATCATCCCCGTCCTCATCTTTGATATTGCTGAGCACGAACCCCGGCTCATTGTCAGCGAGAAATTGCATGCGTCGCAGGGCCGATAAGCTCAGCTTACTGGGTTTACCTACAGGCTGAGCCTCAAGCCCAGACTTGAAGGTTTTACTGCGCTCAGCAATTGAGTCTGCCTTATATATATTTTGATCTAGCTGGAGCCACAAGTAACGCAGGGTGTGCGGAGAGTTATTGGTGTACTCGATACGCTGACTGGCACTCAAACGTCGTGCTTTTTCATCTAGGGTGACGTCTATATCGTAATCCACTTGCTGCTGCCAATAATTTTCCCCCGGGGCGCCAGCGGCACTTCGGTAGCTATTTGCAGTAGGCAGGGACTCGTCTAGTTGGCGAAATTTATCTTCGAAATTACCCTTGGTTTGCATCACATTGGCCATCACCCCTTGGCTAATCAAAGTGAGCGCCCCAAGCAGAACGAAGGTTTTATTATTTTTATTCATCATAAACACAGTGTTTTTTGCTATTTGTGACACTGTTGCAAAAGTAGCCAAATGCTGCAACTGAGACGCGATGAAGTGCATACAAGCGCGACCAATCTAATGCTAAAAGTGGTATGAAAAATGCTGTGTTTATTATCTGTAAAGGGGGTTTCCAGTTTTTTTCGTGGGATTTTCCCATTAAAGGTTGCAATTGCATTTTAATTAATTTTAGAATCCCCCACTTTTTTAATTCGTGAACAATAAAAATAAGGATTATCAGCCTAACAAGTCGTGCTTTGACTGGGCTGAAACATAAAGTAAGCGATAGGAAGTTCACTCAATTCGCTCACATAGCAAGGTATAAAATTGGTGGTGCTATGGATTTTTATGTCCTCAAAAAGAAAGACGAGTTAATAGCCATTCCTGCAAATGAGCAGCATTGTAAACAATACTTAGATAATGGGTATTTTTACATTGATAAAGTGGCAGCATGTGATGAAAACACCGCAATTCGTCGTTTAAAAGCGAAATACCAGCGAAATATGCGTTTGCCTTTAACCGCATTAGCGATAGTGATACCGGTTATTATAGTTACTTGGTGGCAAGTAACACACTGACACAAGCACGCTTAAACGCGTGCTGTTCCATGCTATAGTGGGCGCAATAGCAAATAACTTAATGTACTGATGCGCTTACTCCACACCTCTGATTGGCACTTGGGTCAGCTTTTTTACGAGCATACGCGAGTGCAAGAACATCACGCCTTTCTAACCTGGCTTATTGGTGAATTAAATCGCCAAGCTGTTGACGTACTGTTGATTAGCGGCGATATCTATCATACTGCCACTCCGCCAACACAAGCGGAGAATCAGCTTTATGAATTTGTTAAAGCAGCTAAAGCAGTCTGCCCTACCCTACATATAGTGATTATTGCCGGTAATCATGATAGTGCCAAACGCATCACCACAGCACAGCCATTACTGGCACAGTTTGACACTCATGTAGTCGGTCGCTTTGATTTTCAGCGCCCCGAGCTGAGTGTCATTAACATTACGTGTGGTGATCAACACTGTGCGATTCTTGCCCTGCCCTATCTGCGTGCCAGTGATATCCCAGATGCACAAATGAGTTATGCTCAGGCGGTCAAAGAGGCCTACCAACTTATGCTTGAGCAATGTCAGCTTGAGGACGACTCCAATGTTATCGCCATGGGCCATCTACATGCTCGGGGTGCCACTGTCAGCGAAGACTCAGAGCGCGCTTTAGTCATTGGCGGTGAAGATGCCATCGGCGCTGATGTTTTTCCGCCCCAAGCCTGCTATGTTGCCCTCGGCCACTTGCATAAAGCACAAAGTGTTAACGCTAAAGAATATATTCGTTACAGTGGCACGCCCTTCGCGATGTCGTTTTCGGAACGTCAATATCATCACCAAGTTTTGCTGTTAGAGGTACAAGATAATGCCTTGCAAAGTGTCAACCCCCTTTACATTCCTCGGCATCGGCAATTACACCTTGTTCCCGAGGCTACTCTCCTGCCGCTAGCTCAAGTATGCGAGCAGATTCGGCAGTTACCCGGCCCTGATGATGAGCAGGGGTACATTCGCGTTCGCCTCTCGAGTAAAGAGCTTGCCACCGACTTTCGCGAGCAAATCGAGCTTGCACTTCAAGGCAAAGATTTACTTTTTTGTGGCGTTGAACGGGTGCGCTCGCAACGGGAGAATAAAAACGATGAACTTGAACTACAAGACTTATCGCAAGTAGAGCGCCTAGACGCTGCGCACTTATTGAGTGAAGCTGTCAACGAGCATGATGAGCTTGAAGATCACGATATTACCAACGAGGTTAAAGACTTGTTTGCGCAGTTAGTTGAGGATGTTGAGCAGGAGGGGAATAATGAAGATTAATCGCCTGCAAATTCATAACTTAGCATCATTATTAGACGCCGACATCGATTTCAGCCGCCCTCCCCTGCGTGACGCTGGCTTGTTTGCCATAACTGGTGACACCGGGGCTGGAAAAAGCACTGTATTGGATGCGTTGTGTTTAGGCTTATATGATAAAACCGCCCGGCTGAGCAATGAAAGCACACAAAAAGTAGACTTTAATGGCGACAATGTGCGCCTCAATGATCCGCGCCACCTATTGCGTCGTGGTACCGGTATAGGATGGGTCAAAGTTGATTTTGTGGCTATCGATGGCGCTCATTATCGCGCCCTCTGGCAAGTGACCCGAGCACGTAAAAAACCAAACGGTAAATTACAAGCACCCACTCATGCACTGTACCTTATGCCGCAAGAGCAGCTGGTGAGTGATGGTAAACTTGAGACGAAGAAAACCATTGAGCGATTAGTTGGGCTTAATTTCGAGCAGTTCACGCGTGCGGTGATGCTAGCACAAAATGAGTTTTCTGCTTTTTTACGTGCCCAAGGCGATGAGCGTGCAGTCTTGCTTGAGCGTTTAAGTGGTACACAGAAGTACTCCATTGTTGGTCAGCGCGTGTATTCTGGTTACAAAGCCAAGCTTAATGATGTCGAGGAATTTAAAGCTTCTATGGATGCGGTTGATATTCTCGATGAGCAACAATTACAGGAGCTTAACGAGCAGCAACATCAGCATATCGAGCAGCAGCAACAATGCCAAAAACGACGAGAACAGGTTGATAAACACCTCCAGTGGTTCGCAGCCGAGCAACAATTACAACATGAAATCGCTGACCTTCAACAGCGTATACACACTACGAGTAACAGCCTAGAGCGACTAGAGCCCAGGGTGAGAGAGGCTCAGCGAGTTAAGCAATGTTGGCAAATTGAAGATAACCTTACTGCCACAGCACGATTGCAACAGCGTTTGGCGCAACAGCAAACTCGCCAAGAGGAACTAACACGCAGTGATGCTAAAAGTGTATGGCAACACGGCGAACAGCAGCAACAAGTAGCACAACAACAGCTTCGCCATGTGCAACAGCAATATGCGCAGCGCAAAGAAAAACTCAATGCTGCCGTGGCACTGGATGTGAAACTTGCACAAAAGAAGGAGGTACTAGCGGCAAAACGCTCTGAGTTCGAACAGACGAGCGCACAGCAGCTGCAATTGACGCAGCAAAGCCAAAACCTCGCTGCACAAGTGGATGAAAGTAATAGACGCCTTGATGAGTACACTACGCAATTAGAATCACAACCTTGGCTAGTTGAGTTAGTAAAAAATTGGTCTCATTACCATCATCTTTGGCAGCGTATTAATAGTTATGATGCTACATATAAAGAAAAAAACGAGCAGTTACAGACATCTAATAATGAGCTTTCGAAGCTTGATCAAAGCCTTGCCACACTTAATGAAGAAAACACCACATTCCAGCAGTCGATACAAGCACTTGAGCAGCAAATAGTAAGTTTACAGTCGCAGCCTGAAGCCTTGTCTGCAAGTGAGCTTCAGCGTCAGTTAGGCACATGGCAACAGGCCTTGGAGCGTTTTCAACAATGGCATAGTAGTAACCGTCAGCTTGTAACCGTGCGTCATCAGCAGCAATCTCTTCATGCTGAGCTTGAACAAAAGCAACAACAGCTGCATGAGGCTTCGCAACATCACTCTGTTTTAGAGCAGCAATTGTCGCATGCACGCAAGGCCTATGAACAGGTTAAACTGCGTGCAAGCGAGCAGATCACGCATTTACGTACTCAGCTTAAAAGTGGTGAGCCTTGTATGGTGTGTGGTTCTGAACATCATCCTTTTGCTGAAAATGATGACAATAATCATGCTTTTGCTGCGTTATTAGGGGACTTTGAACAGGCTTACGCAACGGCCCAAAAGAATCTGGATCAGCATTATACTAAGCGGCATGCTTTGCAAACCGAGATCCAGTTAGCACAGCAACAAATTGATAATGTCAGCGCTACTGAGCAACAGCTGAAGTCGCAGCTACAACAATTCGCGCAGCAGCTAGAGCCCTTTATTCAAGGTAAACCCCTTGATGAGCTTAGCGATCAGGATTTTACTAAGCCTATTGCGGACATCCAACAGCAATACCAGCAGTTGGAACAGTTAGAGCAACAGTTAGTAAAATTACGATCTGAGTTAAATATTCAGCAACACAACAGCGGCGAATTGCAGGTGCAATTACAAAGCAGTGAACAGCGACGTCAGCAACTGCAACTACAAACGCAGCGTCTTGCTTACGAACTTGAAGCTGAGCAGCAGCAATGCCAACAGAGCATCGCAGAGCTACGAGAGCACTTCAGTGAAGCGCCATGGTGGCAAGATAGTCTGCATCACCTAGCGAAACTTTGGCAGCAATTGGTTGAGCAAAAACAGCAATTTGAGCAGCTGCAAAATGAGCACGTCCGGGCCCAACAACAGACTACGCAGCTTAATCAGCAGCGAGATCAGATTTTTACTAAGCTAGAGTCACTGCAATCCCAGCAGCAAAAGCTGGGCGAGCAACTGCAAATGCAAGAACAAGAGATCACTGATTTACTAACTGAGCGCAGTACTCTTGTAGCCCATGGGCAAGATCCCAAAGCGCAGCTAGAGGAGCTGGAAGAGGCCATCGAAAAGGCTCAGCAGACACTAGACACGCAGCAAGCAGCGTGTCAGCAACAGCAGCGCCGGTATGAGCAAGAGCAAAGTGAATACCAGCACTTAGTAAAAAATTGTTCCCAGTTACAACAAGACATTGAAGAGTTACAAAAAGCCTTTGATGTCTGGTACCAGGACTACAGAGCCTTTGATGAGGCCCTAACAATTGAGCAGATCAAAAATTTACTAACTCAAGACAAACAACAAGTACAAGCAGTACTCACTGAGCACGCAACATTAGAGCAAACCCAAGTGCGCTTTCAGGCTCAGCTAGAACACAGTGAGAGTCGCTTACAACAGTTAGTAAAAAGCCGTCCGGACAAAAGTTTAACAGAGCTTGAAGAGCAAAAGCGGCAATTGGATAAGCAGTTCGATGATAGTCAGCAAGCCTTAACCTTACTCGGTGCACGCTTAGAAAATCATCGGCAGAACGTCGAACGCTTAGCCGAGCAAGGAGAGCAGTTGAAAGAGCTACAAGGGCAACTTGCTACTTGGACTACCTTAAACAGCGCACTAGGTGATGCTCAAGGGAAGCGATTGCGAAACTTAGTGCAAAGCCAAACTTTGGCTATATTGCTTGGCTACGCCAACCAACATTTACATGCCTTATCGAAGCGCTACCGTCTCACTCGTATTACGGGCACGCTCGATATTGCTATCATTGATCACGATATGGCTGATGAGCAACGCAGTGTGAATACCCTCTCCGGTGGTGAATCTTTTTTAGTGTCATTAGCTCTCGCCTTGGGGTTGGCGTCGCTATCGTCTAATAAGGTCAAAATCGAGTCCTTGTTTATTGATGAGGGGTTTGGCACATTGGACAGTGAAACATTGAGCATCGCTATGGATGCACTTGATAACCTGCAAGCGCAGGGCCGCAAAGTTGGGGTGATATCGCATATACCGCAACTTACTGAACGTGTCGCAACGCAGGTAAAGGTACGCAAACGTCCCGGCGGTTACTCCGTGGTGGAATGTGAATAATCATTCTTAGTTCATGTGCTTGCGCTATGCTAATGAACACAGTCATCGCTGTAGTCGATATTAAATCAAGGAGGTATTATGCCTAGTTTTCAAGGTGAAGAAGCGACTAATTACGACGAGCGTATTAGCCGTTTAGTGCCAGGTTATGAGTTGTTGCATCAGCTCACACAAGCGCAGTGCCAGGCTCAGTTAAGCTCGTCGGCGTCCATTTTAGTAGTGGGTGCGGGCACAGGCAAAGAGGTGGTGGCGCTTGCCAAAGCAAACCCCAATATGCACTTTGTAGCCCAGGATATTTCCGCAGATATGTTGGCAATAGCTGAGCAGCGCTTTGATGAAGCGGGAATAAGCGCGCGGGTAACATGCCATTGTGGTGATATTGGCCAATTGCAGCAACAATTTGACGGTGCATTATGCCTATTGGTATTACATTTCTTGGCAGACAATGGTGATAAAGCAGCGTTATTAAAGTCGATACGCCAGCAATTAGCTCCCCAAGCATGGTTGTGGCTCGCTGATTTAATGAAGCCTGAAACTCAGTTTGAACGTGATGCGCAGTTCATTACTTGCCAACAATTAGGGTTAAGTGATGCGGGTGTAGAACGTATGCGCCACAATTTAGAGCATGAGTTTTACCCACTGGATCGTATGCGTTTGGCTGAACTACTTGAACAGTGTGGTTATGGTATCGCCCGCTGCTACTTCAAAGCGCTAGGCTTTACTGGTTATGCAATACGTTGTCAGTCGTAGGGTGATGTAACTTTTTAAGGCGCTCGAGCTGTTTTTTCAGCGTGTTTAAACAAAACGGCTTAATGATGAAACCATCAACCTTAGCGCTAATCATATCAGTCACTACCTCTTTCTTATCTTCGCAAGTCACTACGATGACTGGAATATAACCCCAGTCATCGTGTTTGCGAATAGTAAGAAATAAGTCTTTGCCATTGACCTTTGGCATGTTGAGGTCGGTCAGTACTAAATCAAACCGGGCTTTTTCCAATAACGACAGTGCCTGCTCACCATCGGTAGCCTCTACGATATCGTCGTAGTCCAGTTTACGCAGCATATTAATAAGTACATGGCGCATTAACGGCATATCATCAACGACTAATATCTTCACTTTGTATCTCGCCTACATGGTAACTTCTTACAGTGTAGTCAATTTTTATACTTTCGTGGTGTCGCGTAAGGACCATCCTATAACTTGATATGGGTGTGGATGAGCTCACAAAGAATATCGATTTTGGCGTTATTGAGTTGTCGGTAATCAAAATAGGGGCACACGATAATACGTTGTGTGGGCGATATAGCGAACTCATCGTTAAGCCAGATCAGATTTATACCAAGTTGTTCATTTGCTGAGAGCTCTTTAGCATGAGTTTTTCCGGCAATAACATGTAGCGCTGCGTCAGGGTCGGTTACGTCAGGCTCGCTAAAGAGCAACGCCGTTTGTGAGTGGTTTTGCAGTAGTGTTTGATCTCTAAATTGTTGCCATGTGTCTACACTTTTTAAGGCCAAACAACTAGGAGCCAGTTGATATAGCCACTTTGCATAGACATTAAATACTTTTCGCCAACCGTTCCCTGCCTCTGCGTTTATTTGTGCTATCTGCCCTGCTTGCAATGGCAAGGTATCGCTTAAAGTTTGAAACTGAATCAGGTTTGGGCGGTTTTTTACATACACTCTGATTGCCGCATCGCTTTGCCCTAGGCCTATCGCTTTTATTGTCACCTAATACTACCTATCGCTTGAAGCACTTAGTAAAAAACTGATCTTAAGCAAGATAGTAAATTATTGCTATGATTTTTAAGCGGTTATAAGCTTTATCTCGTACAGAGGTCATTACTGTATTGTTCGGTTATACCCGATTAAAGACTATATTTACTTGGAGCTCATGCTATGCGCGCACAGATCATAATTTTACTAACGGTTGTATTAACTGCTTGTACTTCTGTACCTGACAAAGTGTCCCCAGTTAGCCCTTTTAATTTAGAGCGTTACATGGGCACATGGTATGAAATAGCCCGTATGCCCCACCCTTTTGAAGAAGGCTTAAGTCGCGTCACTGCGACGTACAGCCAGAATGATGATGGCAGCGTCAAGGTCATTAATCGCGGCTTTAACGCAGAAGAGCAACAATGGTCCCAAGCTGAAGGTAAAGCCAAGTTTGTTGGCGATACGAATACTGGTCATCTTAAAGTCTCTTTCTTCGGCCCCTTTTATTCCTCATATGTTGTGTTTGGATTAGACCAAGAAAACTATCAATATGCTTATGTAAGTGGTTATAACACCGACTATGCATGGTTACTCGCGCGTGAAAAAGAAGTTGATGAGCAGCGTTTAACTGACTTTAAAGAGCAACTTAGAGCTGCAGGGTTTGCGGTAGAGAAATTGATAGAGGTGCAGCAATAATATACCTGCGATAAGTTCGCCGTTAATTGTTTGGCCGGAGAGCTAGAATTCAAGAGTGAATGTAAAGGGGGTTTACAGATCAGTATTTTACTTACTCGTTAGTAAAATACTGATCTAGAAACTTAGTAAAAATTCGGTTTATTGATTGGCGATCAGAATAGTTGTAAGCACTGCCAGTAGTGAAGCCGTGCAGCAAAAGGTCAGTGCTTTGAGCCATTTCGGGCGAAAGCTAAGACACAGTGTGATGGCCAATACACTGACCGCCATAAACCCGCAGAACAGCAGTACCCCATAACTACCCAGCGCGGCAATCGCTATGGTAATGCTTAGTAAAATACTGATCCAAGCACAGATCAAAATTTTACTAACTAACCGAGCATTGGGGCGCACACCATATATATCTCGGTAATGGGTTGCTTTGGCATGTGCAAAGCAACTAAAAGCGATGATACACAGTATAAAGCAAAGCAGTTCTATCATACGCTTAACTCCTCTAACGAGCCCAACCAAGTGCGCTGCTTGCGGTTACCACGATAGGCCGCGTAGGCGAAGCAGGTTGCTGCAAATAGACAAACTAAATCGAAGCCCAACAAAGTCCATTGCTTGCTATCAATAAAGTGCAGCAAACTGCCCTGCGTGGTCATGCTGTTAATGGCAACAAGGCCAATACAGGCGCCAGCAATGATGGCATTTAATAATCGCCAACTATAAGGCTTGAATACCGCCCATGCTTGTACCGCTGCCCAGGTAAGAAAGAAAGCGAGTATCTCTTTGTCGGCCCGCTCACTCACATTCATTGGCAATAACCGATTGGCATAAAAAAATGCCAAGGCTGCTAAAGGCAAGCCCATAAACGTACCCAGGTTAAGGCTATCAACTGTGCGTAAACCTATCGCGGGGCGCTGCTTTTTATTGCGTTGGTGTAAGCGTTTTGCCCACATGATTGCGCCGCTCGCTATCATGATACACCCTGCTAAACCGCATAATACGTAAAGCCAGCGCAATACGGGCTGTGCCATGCGCGCCGCATGCAAGGCTATCATGCCATCGTAGAGGGCTTCACTGACGCTTCTATCTACTTCATTAATGTCTATCACCTCGCCCGTCGTGGCGTTAAACGTGATGCTTGGCGGCCTGTCGACAATGGCCTTGCCGCTATCAATAATAAAGCGTACCGATGCACTGCGATCGTTAGGGTGGTCAATACGTACTTGCCTTATATCTGCATCCGGCCACTTAGTATAAAGTTGATCCAGCAGTGTATTAACACCCACCATGGCTGTGGGCTCGTTGGCAGGCTCGGTGCGTTGAAAGTTAAAGACATCGGCATAGAAGCCGCGTAAACCATCGTCGTAGGCGGTCATCGTTGGGTAGGGGAAGAGCATAAAAATAAGGGTAATAAGCCCTGTATAGGTGATCATGATATGAAAAGGCAGCGCTAGCACAGACGATAAGTTATGGCTATCAAGCCAGCTGCGTACGCCTTTATTGGTGCGCAAGCTAAATAAATCCTTAAAGATCCGTTTATGAATGACCACCCCAGTTATTAGCGCAATAAGCATAAACAAGCTGGCAAAACAGACCAGCCAACGTGCTGTTCTGACGTCGAGGTAATGCAAATCAAAGTGCAGGCGATAAAAGAAATGCCCACCTTTGGATTCTCTGACTGTATCGACCCCCTCTAGCGTTTTAGGATTGACATAATAGTCTTGCCAAGGCGCACGTTTACCGGGCTCACGTGGTTCTTGGTAAGAGTAGGTAAGCCAGTCTTTACGCTCATCAGCCAAGGAAATATTCCAGCGTTCGGACTTAGGTGCCTGTTGCTGTAAGTATGCAAATCCTTGGGTTATCTGAGCTTGCTGCGCGGCAACACGCTGCTGGGGCTGTTCAAAATGATGTATCTCAGGTTTAGCCCAAAAGTTGAGTTCCCAACGGAAAAACGCAAGCGTGCCAGCAATAAATATGAGAAAGAGTAACCAGCAGACTAATAAACCTACCCAGGTGTGTAGCCATGTCATTGAACGAAAGAAGGTGTCCTTCATAGCCATTCCTCCATGAATGCCAGCAGAGCGGTGAGCGCTGCACTAGTTAGTAAAATAGTGATCCATACCTTAGCGACAGAGCGCACACTAAAGGCATAGATGAAGATACAGGCATATATCAATATCGATAAGCTTACAGCCAGTAATACCGCATCACTAGGTTGTAATGGCAGGGCGACCCCTAAAACAGCGGTACTCAAGGCAGTTAATAAGTAGCCTCCAACAATGGCGGCAATAAAGCGATAAACCACAAGGGCGCGATAATGAGAGCTGGCGATACGTAACTTGATAAGCCAGGGTGATAACTGAAAATCCATAGTCTGCAGGCTGTTGTACCAAAAACGAGCCATTATATAGATTATAAAACTAAAAGATAGTGATTCGTATTTGCTTATTTTGGTGTGTTGCTTAGTAAAATGAAAATTAAATATCATTTGGGCTAAGAGTGTTGGAGTCTACTTTTGAATTACTAGTGTCAATTTCCATAAAGCCATCTTACAAGAGCTCGACAGGAGAGAATGTCGCTGGAAACACTATTGGATAGAAAAATCGATTTAGGCTGAGATGAATTTAGCTCAAATCTAAACTGACAGTCACCGATTGAAAAACGGGTAACTGTCAGATCAAGTCTGAGCTAGTATACGCTGAGAGAGCGCGTAAGGGCAAACTCTTTGGTTTCGTTCTAGTTACTAGAGACTGTAAGAACTTCTGTGTAAGTGGCTGTTAATCATAGTGATACACGGTCACTGTACATAATCATAAACTGACTCATGGCCGCTTTCCAGTCTCTAATTGGCATTGTCCATTTCTTCGATATCTGGTGAAGCGCCAGATACAGTATTTTCATCACTGAGTCGTCAGTCGGGAACGACCGTCTGGTCTTGGTTATTTTCCGCAGGCTGGCATTTAGAGATTCGATAGCATTAGTGGTGTAAATGACCTTACGGATTTCTGGCGGATAGTCGAAGAAGACGCTCAGACGTTCCCAGTTATTGCGCCAGGACAGGCTAATTGTTGGATGTTGGTCATCCCATTTTTCAGCGAACTCAGCCAAAGCCAGTTCCGCTTCGGCCAGTGTGGCTGCACCGTAGATTCGTTTCAGGTCAGCGGCAATGACCTTACGTTGTTTCCAGTTCACATAGCGCAGAGAATGACGAATTTGATGCACGATACACAGTTGCACTTGTGTTTTCGGGTAAACCGCTTCGATGGCTTCAGGGAAGCCTTTCAGGCCATCGCAGCAAGCAATGAAGATATCCTGCACGCCACGGTTCTTAAGTTCGTTCATCACAGACAACCAGAACTTAGCGCCTTCGGTTTGAGCCATCCACAAGCCTAACAGCTCCTTTTCACCATCAGTGTTGATACCGAGCGCCAGGTAAACCGATTTGTTCTGTACCGCACCAGAATCGCGGCTACGTACCACCAAACAATCAAGGTAAACGACGGGATAAAGCGCATCCAGTGGGCGTTGCTGCCACTGCTTTACTTCATCCATCACTTCAGTGGTAACTTGAGAGATAAAGGTTGGTGATACTTCCACACCATAAGATTCCTCGAAGTGCGCCTGGATATCACGGGTTGTCATGCCCCGTGCATACAACGAGATAATCCGGTTATCAAAACCGTTGAGCTGCTTCTCGCCCTTTTTAATAAGCTTGGGTTCGAAACTACCGCTGCGGTCACGAGGGATATCCAGATCGATTTCGCCGTGAACGGAGCGCACCTTTTTACTGGATTTACCGTTTCTGGAGTTGCCGGAATTCCTGCCTTCCGATGCATTTTTAGCGTAACCAAGATGTTGTTCCATCTCGGCGTTCAACGCTCGCTCGGCAACCTTTTTGGTGAGCTGTTTAAGTAATCCGGCTTCGCCGAGGATGTCTTCGGGGGAATCACAGCCTTCTAAAAGCTGATCGATAAGTTTGTCTGATATTGGCATTCTGCATTTCCTTTCAACAGGTTAAGAATGCCACTTACACAGATATTTTTACACTCTCTTACTACCTTATTACTGCTTTACTTTCACTATTAGGTAGAAACAAAACTCTAGACTCATTACTGAAGTGCTTGATAAATAGATTGCCTAAGTTTTCATTTTTACTAAAAAACTCTTTATTGAACTCTCTCCAGTCGTCTTGGTTACTGTATCTAATAGAGGCAGCGCAAATCTGATCACCACAAAATATTCCATCCGTGCGAATATTTACATAGTCATAGAGTATTTGCTGGTTGAGTTGATCTTCTAACTTATAAAAGTTTGACGATATTTTTGATTCTGCTAATTCTTGAAGGATTTCGTTAAAGTTAGTGCTTGATAGTAACACACTGATTTCTTTCGACTTTGCCAACTTTAGATCTGCGTCAATAATTTCTTTTTCTATCGACAGAGAGCCCTTAATTTTACATGATTCGGTAGGAGTTTCGCATAAACGCCTGCGTATATCTGAGATTTTATGGGTATGAACCTTTGGTTCATGATTCATTAGTTCGTCAGAGCCATTAATATGATCTTTTTCACTGTGTGTGTGGCTTTTATCGCTGGAGTGAGCATGCTCATATACATTCTCTTTAGGGGAGTGATTCCTTTCTATTGAGTCTCTCTTTTCACTAAAAGTTAGTGGAGGTTTTTCGGCTCCAATATGGTTATCCGATGTTATAAATAACAAGCCTATCACAGCGATCAAGCATAAAACTATTACGGCAGTCACTTTTTTGTACATACACTTATCCTTTGATAAAAGAGGAGGCGGTCCTCCTCATTTGATATTCCTTTACGGAGCGTCCGGAGCTTCAGGTGCCGTATGAAGAGGGTATTGTGTAGAAACTTGACCTCCACAACAATCCCTTATAGTGACTACATCGTTGGCATTATCTTCAATAACACAGCTGTTTGTGCAAGTTGTCGTGGAGTGAGAGGCCATAGCATTAGGTGTATAGGTTAATGCGCTACAAGCAACAATAGCTAAACCTGCTGTTATTTTTAAAGTCTTCATATAAATCCTTATAAAGGTTCAGCATACATCCTGTAAGTACTAATAATTACTTACACTTCTAACCTTAATTACCTAGAGATGTTAATATAATGCGGTGCTTTTTTGTTTTCAACAAGGCTTGTTTTCTTTTTGTTAGCATTTGAGTTGTACTTACAAGTGCTCTTGGTCACTGATACCTATCGTTTGTATCGTTATAGTTTTCTCTAAAAATATATAAGTATTATAATACTTTAAATTATCTATATTAACTGAATTAGGACTCGGTAAAGTGTAAAGGGGGTTGCCACAATATGTGGTTAGCCCTTAGGCTAAGCAAAAACAATATACCTAAGTGAAGATGCAACTAGCAGATAAGATTCGTGCATGCACTTTATGTGCCGAGCATTTGCCTTTGGCGCCTAAGCCTATTATTCAACTTGATAGTGAGGCACCTATTCTAATTGCTGGTCAAGCACCCGGAGTGCGAGCTCACCAGGCTGGCAAACCGTTTGCCGACGCCAGTGGCGATCGCCTCAGGCAATGGTTAGGAGTCAATGAGCAGCAATTTTATAACCCGCGCTTATTCGCTATCGCGCCGATGGGGTTTTGCTATCCTGGCACCGCTCAGCACGGAGATTTAGCCCCGCGAGAGGAGTGCGCTGTAACATGGCGAGAGCAGGTGTTAGCTGCCTTACCTAAGCGGCAGTTGACTCTCGTCCTTGGTCAGTATGCAATGGCTTATCATCTACCCAAACGTTATAAAACGCTCACCGCTGCGGTGCAAGACTGGCACAGTTACTGGCCACACACCTTAGTATTACCTCACCCAAGCCCTCGTAATAATCGCTGGTTCAAGCGTAACCCGTGGTTCGAACAAGAAATACTGCCGCATCTGCAACAGCGAGTGGCCGATTTACTCTAAGCCCGCTTGCTGTAAATAGGCTTGTAAACCCGATAGCAGCTGCTGATGCTGCTCAGGGCTGAGCCCAGCTAACAGTGCTTGCTGGGTTTCTACATGAGCCTGGATCACTTCTTTACTAAGTGCTAAACCTTGCTCTGTAAGCTGAACCCAACATATCCGCTTATCCTGTTGATCTTGCGATCTAGTGATCAGCTGCTGTTTTTGCAGCTGGTTTAGGCGGCTGGTCATACTGCCCGAGGTCACCAGCATTTGCGCTAACAGTTGATTGGGCGTGAGCCGATAAGGCGGGCCTGAGCGCCTTAACGTCGCAAGCACATCAAAGCCTGCTTCGGAAAGCCCGTAGCGGCGAAATGTTTTGCTCATTGCTAAGGTCATATGCTTGTGGGCGATTTGCAAACGACTAATTAATGCCATGGTGGCAGTATCTAATTGTGGCATCTCCCGAGCCCACAGCGCTTGTATATTATCTAAATTTTGCATTTTTAGTGAACCAAAACGGCATTTCATACATATTATCTTTAATTCAAGATATGTCTGTAACAAGGGGAAAGCAAATTATGAGGTCAGGTTATTTATGGGCGGCGTTGCTGTTCGCGCCATTGTTGCATGCCGGTGATAAAGTATCGGCACAGCAGTTTGTGGATTTGCAACAAGGGGATTCAGTTCATCCGGGCTTTCGCCGAGCCCATGCTAAAGGGATCTGTGTGCAAGGCGAGTTCCGTAATAATGGCGCACTCGCGCAATATTCTTCGGCCCAGATATTTGCCACTTCGGTGACACCGTTTGTGGGTCGCTTTTCGCTTGCTGGCAATAACCCGACCGCACCGGATTTAAAGGCGCCAGTGCGCAGTTTGGCGTTGAGCTTCGCGACCAGCGCTAGCGAGCAGTGGCGCATTGCCATGAATACTCCGCCGGTGATGGCGGTGAGCAATCCCCAGGATTTTTATCAGCAGCTTGTGGCTATTAAATCGGGCCCTGAGGCTATTCAAGCCTTTTTCGCCAAGCACCCCGAAAGTGCTGATTTCTTAGCGTGGAAAGATAGCTACCAACCCAGTGGCAGCTTCGCAGCCGAGACCTATCACAGCATCAATGCGTTTTATTTAGTCGATGACAACGAGCAGCGCCAGCCTGTGCGTTGGCATATGCAACCGACGGTGTCAGTCACCGATGATGGGCTGAGTGGGCCTAACGCATTACATCAAGAGCTTAAGGCGCGGTTAGCAAAACAACCGGTGGTATTTGACTGGTTATTTACCTTGGCTAGCGCCCAAGACGACGAGCGTAATCCGGCAATTCAGTGGCCAGCAGAGCGTCAGCGTATTAACGCTGGGAAAATAGTGATCGCTCAGTGGCAAGCGCAGCAGGACGGGGCGTGTCACAGCATCAACTTTGACCCTTTGGTGCTGCCATCGGGTATCTCGCCCACCGCAGATGCCATTCTTCGGGCGCGCTCGGCCGCTTATGCGGAGTCGTACCGCCGCCGGGCTGTGGAGCAATTGCGTGGTCAAGCAAAGGAGCTAAGCAATGACTAACGTGGCACGATTTACTCTTTCTATGCGTTTATTGCATTGGGCGATGGCGTTATTAATCATTGCCATGTTAGCAGCGGGTTTAGTCATGGTGCGCTCGCTTGAACCATGGCAGTATGAGCTGCTGTGGCTGCATAAAAGTTTTGGCATAGCGGCTGCACTACTGGTGTTGGTGCGCTTGTTAATTCGCTGGCGCAGCATAGTACCGGCTTTACCCAGTGATTTACCTTTTTGGCAAGGCTGCGCGGCTAAGGCGTCTCATTGGCTGTTGTATACGCTAATGGTGTTAATGCCACTATCAGGGCTATTGATGCAGTATTTTGCAGCGCGTCCTGTGAGTGTATTCGATGTAGTGCGCTTGCCGGCGGCGTTAACGGTGGATATTGAACTTTTTTCCTTGTTTCGAGAGCTGCATGGCTGGGCCGCATGGGGATTTATAGGGCTGGTGATAATGCATATCGCAGCGGCGCTATACCACCATTACTACCGCCGAGATGACGTGCTGCGTAGTATGTGGAAGTAAGTGTTATTAGCCCCGAGCGAGCAGCCTCGGGTCAAAGCGAAAGGGCAGGGCCTCAATATTGGGCTCTGCTTTAACAAAAGCAGGGTGGCTTGGGTTAAGTAAATAATTATACTCTCGAGGGACTATGGTCGAGGGCACGCTCAATGCCAAGCTGGCTTGAGTTTGTAACCACTGATCGCCAATCAGTGCCGTTTCTTCCGGGGCCGGACTCTCTTGCCAGTTTTCAGGCCAATCTTGCTCGTCAAGGGTGAGCACATCACGGCGTGCAAAGCTAATTTTAAATAGCCTGTAGTCGCTGAGAATGGCACTGTGATTAAGGTGTACCAGAATCTCTAGAATCGCCAGTGACTCGCTGGCGGCGAGGTAAACACAGCGTTGTCCGGGACTATTCCAGCGCCCGCCAAATAACCGCGCCCCTTCGCCATCAAAGGCCTTGTCCGCCCACTTTTTCTTAACAATACGGTAGCCACTTATCACGCAAATACACCGTGTTCCATGCGCCCGATAAGGTTAATCACCGCTTCTGACTCGGCCATGGTTGCCAGCATATCCAACGGCCGTTTTTGCCCTAGGCCGCGATTCGCTGTGGTTAACCATGTGCGGGTGGCATCACCATCGCCTTCGAACAGGTCGAGCGCCGCCTTATACACTTCGGCAAAGCGATACAAGCGGTCGCTTTCTTGCTTATTAAAAAGCCCCGACTTGGCTCTGCGCCTTAGGGTTGCGGGGGCAATAACGGCTGATTGGGCAATGGTGCTTTTATCCACCCCTGATAGTTTGGCTAAGCGGTCATAGATATCAAATGACAATCCTTGTTCTAACGCTTGATATAAACGCTCGCCACGCGCTGGCATGCCAAGCTGCTGCCAAAATCCATCCGGGTGCTTTTGTGGCTTAAAGGATGCAATTGCATTCATGATTTTCTCCACCAAATGATTATTACAAAGTATATCACTTGATAGTAAAAGTGATAGTGTTAATTATGCTATTGGCCTCTATCGAGCAAGAGCAGGGCGAACGGTCAAAATGTACAGTTATCGCCGGGCGATGAAGAGGGCGTAACCCCTCTTGCTGTTATTGTTATTTACCTCGGCTCAGGTACTTCTCGTTAACCACCAGTGCGGCCATGATGATAGCGCCGCCAATACTTAAACGCAGCACATCGGCATCGCGGTTCCAAATGAGCACGTTAACGAGGATCCCCGCAGGAATAAGGAGGTTATTCATCACCGCCAAAGTGCCAACATTGACCTGGGTTGCGCCTTTATTCCACGCGAAATAGCCCAGCCCGGAAGCAATAAGCCCTAAATAAATCAATACGCCCCATTGTGTGGGTGTACTTGGGAGATTAGCGGTATTGGCAAAAAGAGCGAAACAGCTTAACGCGACCACCAATGCACCCATAAAAAAGCAAGCGAATACATGATGTTGAGAAAGGTGCTGATGCTTGAGCATCAGTCGTTTATATAACACTTGGCCGCTGGCAAAGCACAGGTTTGCAGCTTGGACGATAGCAAAGCCAATCATAAAGCCTTGGTTGATACCGTCGTAACGAATGGCTACCGCACCAATAATGGCCAATAACGCAGCGCAGAAAAAGCCAAGATTAAAGTGGCGATTTAGTGCGTCATTGAGCAGGGTAACATACAGGGGAGTCATCACCGTAAATAGCAGCACCTCGGGGACGCTGAGGTATAAAAAAGAGTGATAGTAAAAGCCATACATCAGCCCCAGCTGAATGCCACCAATGGCCATCAGCCGCCAGGTTAACGACAGGCTTAACTGGCTAATCTTCAAAAATGGTAGTAGCACCAGGGTCGCCAGCGCGATACGGGTTAACACCGAGAGCCAGGGGTCTACTTGCCCGGCTAAATAGACGCCAATGAGGCTAAATGAAAATGCCCAAAGCAGGGTGGTTGCGAGCAAATAACTCATACACATCAATACAACTTAGAAACGAATTCCCCCATTATGACGCCTGCACAGGTATGAGCCAATTATCAATACCTTCGCCGCTATTGAGTTGTTCGTGTAAGCGCCTACCGCAATAAATAGAAATGATTTTTATTTGTTATAACCTCTAGCGCTCAAGAAAAGGTCGCTATATTTGCCTTTTCGTCATTATTAGCAAAGCTTTTAGCTGAGCGTTACGTAAAGCCAGTAAAAGTGTGAGTAAAAGGAATGAAGATGATCAGAGCATGGTGCATCTGTTTGCTACTAATAAGCGGCTGTCTATCTGCGCAAACGGCAGTGAACGTGGTTGTTAAAGAGGTCAATACGCAATCTATCGAGCGTACCCTGGCGTTGACAGGGACCTTGCGTGCGGCGCGTCATGCGCAACTGTCGAGCCTAAGTGACGGGGTGGTTACGCAAATCCATGCCCAGGCTGGTGATGAGGTTGCAAAAGGCGCACGCCTGCTATCTTTGGATGCGGCATTGGTGCAGGCGCAGTTACAGGCATTAACGGGCGCCAAGCGACGCGCTCGTATTGCTGTTGATGACGTCCAGCGCCGCTTTAACGAGGCCCAATCGTTATCGCAACAAGCTTTGATGGCAGCTACGGAGCTGGCCGATAGGCAAGCCGCATTGCAAAGCGCCAAGGCTTCGTTGACAGAAGCACAGGCCAACGAACGCTACCACAAAGAATTGCTGGCGCGTCAGCAACTGCACGCCCCCTTTTCCGGTGTGGTAGCTGAGCGTTTTGTTGATGTTGGGGAGTGGGTGACCCGTGGTCAAGCGGTGTTTGAGCTCGTTAGTAGCGAACAACTATGGCTGGATTTGCATATGCCTCAGGAGCATTTTGGCGCTATCGATCTTGCTAAGCAAGTTCGTTTTGAAGTGCCAGGGAAAGCGTCAAGGGGGTTTACAGCTAAGGTTATTGCCAAAGTACCAGTGATAGACAGCGCCAGTCGCAGCTTTTTATTGCGCTTAGCCGTACCACCCCAAGCAGGGCTGCAAGTGGGGTTATCGGCAAGCGCAGAGATTGTGCTAAACAAAACCGATGAGCAAAGTGTTGTCGTGCCTACTGATGCCTTACTGCGCCATCCAGATGGCGGCTACAGTGTGTTTGTTATCAGCGCCGATAAAGCACAGCGGCGTTTTGTGCGCATTGGCGAGCGGATTAACGGCCATATTGAAGTGCTTAGTGGCCTTGAACCAGGCATGAAAGTAGTTACCCAAGGCAATGAATTATTACGCCAAGGGCAAGCGGTCACTGTTGTTCAAGCGAGGGAGCAATAATGTTAGCGGCGTCAGTAAAGCATGCGACTTTGGTCGCCGTTGCCGTGCTCATCTGCGTGATTTTGGGCGTGGTCGCGGCTTTTAAAATACCCGTGCAGATGATCCCTGATCTTGAAGTGCGCACCATTACTGTGGTTACCAACTGGCCTGGAGCAACACCACAAGATGTAGAAAAAGAAATTCTTATTGAGCAAGAACGCTATTTACGATCGTTGGCAAACTTAAAAAGAATGTCTAGTTATGCCAATACCGGTGAGGCAGAAATTGAACTGGAATTCCCATTTGGTGTGGACGTCAACGAGGCGCTGATCAACGTCAGTAACGCGCTATCTCAGGTGCCTAATTATCCAGAGAACGTCGACCAACCGGTATTGTACAGTAGTTCGTTTTCAGCTAATGCGTTTATGTTTTTTACCCTCAAACCACAGCCTGGCAACCCGCTCAATATAGATGTTGATATGTTGCGTGATTATGCCGAAGACTTTGTGCGCCCAGAAATGGAGCGAGTCAGTGGTGTTTCCCAGGTAAATGTACGTGGTGGGGCCTTGTATCAAGTACAAATACTTATCGACCAACAGCAGCTTGCGAGTCGTAACATCAGCCTGGTGGCGGTGCGTGATGCTATTCGCAGCCGCAATCGCGACGCCTCGGCGGGCGATATCGACGGTGGTAAGCGACGTTATTTGCTACGCATGGTTGGGCGCTTTGAATCGGCCCAGGCGTTAGCGGAGCTGGTGATAGCTCAGCGTGATAACACTACGATTCGCCTTAAGGATGTGGCCACTATTAAGCTCGACCATTATGAGCTACGTGATATTGATTATAACGATGGCGAGCGTGCCCTGATGCTTTCGGTACGTCGTGAAAGTGGCTCCAATGTTATGGCTATTAAAGAGCAAATGATGCAGGTCGTTGAGCGCATCAACCAAGATATGTTGGCCAACAATGGTTTGCAATTAACCTTGCTGAGTGACGATGTGCGCTATGTTAGAGGCTCAGTAGAAAATGTATGGACGAACTTGGCCTTAGGCGCACTGCTGGCAACACTGGTGATGTTTTGGTTCTTGAAAAGCCCACGCTCGACGTTAATTGGTGTGCTAGGCATCCCGATATGTACCATCGCCGCATTCTTAGGATTACTGTTATTTGAGCGCACCATCAACGTTATTTCTCTTGCCGGGGTGGCATTTGCCATAGGTATGACCGTGGATAATACCATTGTTGTGCTGGAGAATATTGAACAAGCTCGTCGGCGTGGCCTCGATAAGATCAACGCGGCAATAGCCGGAGTGCAAGAAGTGTGGCCGGCGGTGGTGGCTTCAACCTTGACTACGGTGTTAGTGTTTGCGCCGATTTTATTTATCCGCCAAGAAGCTGGGCAGTTGTATTCTGACGTGGCCATCGCAATTTCTGCAGCGATTATAGCGTCAATGCTTGTGGCGCTGATGGTTGTTCCCGCTGCATGTGCAAGGTTTACGCAGCACAGTGCGCAACGCGGTGAGAATCTGGCCAAACCCATGGCACTGCCACGGGCCATAGTGACTATGCTCGCGCATCCTACTCAGCGCCGACTGTGTATCGTCATAGGCGTATTCGCGCTGCTTGGCGGAGCTTGGCTGCTAATGCCCAAAGCGGAGTATTTACCCGAAGGGGAAGAGCCCAAGGCTTTTTCCATGATGATTGCACCGCCGGGTTACAACCTCAGTCATATGCAGAAAATTAGCGATGAGCTGCTGCCCTACTTTAACCGCCATCTTAATGACGATGGTACTGCTTACAACGCCGGGGAAACGGCTATGCCGCCGCTAAAGTATTACTCCATGTCGGTGGGGGTAGGCAGTATTTGGTTTTTAAGTGAACCTAAAGACCCGCAACATATTGAGGCCATGATGGCGGCCATCACCGATAAATTCAAAAGCTACCCAGGAATGCGCGCTTTTTCCTCGCGGGGCTCAATTATATCCAGCAATGATGGTGGCACCCGCGCTGTGGCTATTGATATTAGTGGCCCCGATCAAACGGCGTTGTATCGCGCTGCCGATGCCGTGTATCGCCTTGCCAGTGAGGTGTTTGACAACCCCCAAGTTGACTCCGAGCCGTCATCGTTGACCCTGGACCAACCGCTTATTGAAATCAAACCACGCTGGCAGCGCCTCGCTGAGGTGGGTGTAAGCGCCGAGGAACTCGGTTATACCGTGGCCGCGCTGAGTGACGGTGCCTATGTTGATGAATTGATCCTTGATGACGATAAGGTCGATGTGTTTCTTTTCTCCGAGGCCGGCAATCGCCAAAGTTTGGCGCAGTTAGCCCAATCACCGGTAGTGACACCACAAGGGATACTGCCATTGAATGCCTTGGCGGATTTAGAGGTACGGCCACGATTCGTAACAAATCGACCAATAAAATAATTAACCACTTGAATTAAAAGAAAAATTCAAGTCAAACTGTTGATTTTGCTTTGCGAAGTTATCAGATAAGTCTATTTGAAGTTTTCCATTTAATATATTTACCGACGCTGTATACAACAAAATGTAAAATCTCGTCCAACCGTATTACTGCGGGCTTTGGCTTTTTATGATGTCAAGTTTGTAGTTTAGGGGCTTTCGCTTTTTACTTAAATCGAGATGGTAATCGCCGAAGCGATTAATATGCTCAGTTCGATATGGCGAAAGAAACTTCAACACCTCTTCTGAAATTGGCATTTGACGTTGTTTCAATTGCGACAGAACTTCTGTCATGGATTGAACGTTATGCAAAATAACCAGATTAGCCACAAGCTGATTATACTTAATGACCTTCCGCTGTTCATGTCGCACATTTTCCGCAATAATACCGTCACCCCCAAAGAACAACCACTTGGTGAAGTTATTGAACTCTTCACTTTTATTGGTAGCAGAATGAATGGTGCGCCTGAGCTCCACATCGCTAATGTACTTCAGTAAGAATATAGTTCGTATCGCTCTACCCAACTCACGAAAGGCAAAATACAGTCGGTTTTTACGGCTGTAAGTTCCCAAACGTTTTAAAATTGTAGACGGTGATATTTTTCCTGCCTGAATAGACAGTGCCACACGTAACATATCGGGCAGGTGTCGTTCAATCAATGACCAATTGATATTACCTCGGAACAAACGGTTTATATGCTTGTACTTGGTTCGACCGTCAGCTTTGTAAAATACCAGCTTCTTGATGTTTCGTATTCGGGGCATCAAGTCAATACCTAGCAAATGAGCCAGGCCAAAAACGGTTGTGCTTTGAGCTTGAGTGTCTCCATGGATCACATCCGGCTGTATGTCCGATTCATTCTTAATGAGGCCATCAAGGATGTAGATAGCTTCATAAACGCCACACGGAATGAAGTGGCTGAATAAAGCTATGTAAGTGTCCGAGACGTGATAATAACCTATACCGCCATACCCCCCATAACGGATATGATACTCTGATAATAGGTTCTGTTCGTACACGTTCCACTTGGTACCATCAGCTGATGCTGATTTACCTGATCCCCAGAAGGATGGCAGCTCAAACTTGTTATAAGCATTCACGGTTTTTACAATAGCTTTTTCAAGTTTCTCTTCAGTGACATACTTTAAATTCAGCCAAGCAACTTGCTTACGGCTTAAGGTCTTGATTGAGCGAGCTGTTTGAGTTGGCCCAAGATTGCAGCCATAACAAAAAAGGGTCGATATAAAGCGTTTACGAGGATTATCAAGTTTGCTTTCAAATCCAGATACAGGCTTAAACAATTTGTGGGCGTCCAGCCATTGCTCGGATTCTACCAGAATATCGACAATGCTCTTTTCCTCAAGAGAGTCCCGTAAGGCTTCATCAAGCTTCTTGAGTTGTTGGGGCTCAGGGATATTCTGATGTCTTCTAATCACAAGCTGATCATTATTGAAATCAAGAAACTCATTGGATTGAAATTGCTCGTCCACCTGAGTTGATAATTCGCTGAGAGTTTTCTTTAATTCAGTTGCAAAGGTTTTGCTATCCTTTGAAAAACCTAGCATGTCAGTATATTCAGATAAACCTTGCTCGTATTCATCCCAACTGATTAGTTCTTTGCGATAATCTGAATGTTCCAGGCTGTAACGAATGAATAAATCACCTGAGCTGAGTTCATTCTTGATCCGAGACAGAACACACAACTCAAAGTATTTACGGTTGACCGTTTTCGTGTCTGCGTTGAATATCAGCTTCTTCCATTTATCGTTCACCCAGGGCTGCGCGACAAACTCCTCATAGTGACCCAGTTCCTGCTTGTGGGTATTTCGATACTCCAGAATGGTTTCTAGCGCCAGTAGAATCGAGCTATCTTCAGATGATGACCCTAACTCTAAAAGCTCCAAACAGTTCAGAAGCTGGGCACGTTGCGGTTTATACAATTTAAGCATAAAGGGATAATAATTATTTCCAGCATAGGCTAAGTGCTCTTCACACTCAGCTAATAGTATCGCTGGCTCTTCGCTCATGGCGTTTCGAATATCCGACAGTGATGGCGGTACGCCAGCTTCATTATCACCATAAGTTTTTAAGACATTACGAAACTGGCTGATAAGTTTTTCCGTTCGCTGTGTATGCTCCTGATGGTATTCCATCAGTCGGGTCTCCGCAGATTGGTGCAACTTATTCAATTTTCGTTTAAAGATACCCGCCACGTCGTCTAAGGATTGACTTAATTTTGATTGGATCATCAACACCATCAGTGTGTAACGTTTGGCCTGCTTCATTTCTTTTAAGTGAAAAGCATCCAATGAACGAGCCTCTAAAGTGAAATGATGTTTCTTCGTTAACGGTAGGAACTCCATATTTGGTAAGCGTTCGACTAGGCCTTGTAACCATTGTAAATGTTGAAGGTAGCTTTTGACTTCTTTATTCGTGGGTTTTTTAACTTCTCGTTTAATCGAGTCCCAGCGTGTTTTACTTCCAGAGCTATTAAGCATTCTATCCAACTCAGCTGTCAGCTCATGATTCAGCTTTCTATGCGTTTGCTTGAAATAGGCATCGTTGACTTGCTTTTTAGCTGATTTAGCGTATTTTACCAGAGTTGAGAAGCCGGGTAATTCATAGCGCTGTTTAACCAACCCTTCAATGACTATATTGATAATATCAGCGATTTCATGCTTTTTCTCAGATGCTTCGGATGACAGCTTATGAAGCAATAATGTTGTTTTATCATTGCTTTCAATTAGCTTAATGTCTAGATACCTTCTCACTAAAGCCTTTAACCGGGTTCGACTTCCACCTCTATCGAACCGTGATAAGTACTTTCTCGGAGCGCTCCTCATTTTCATCTGCTCAGAAATATGACTAATAATCTTGTTAGGGATGTCAGGAGACTTGAGAAAATACCCCAAACGCTGAGTTAATTTAATATGGACTAACAGGGCAAGCTGATCCAATTTGCGCCGGCGCTGCTGGCGAACATAGGCAATATCCTCGGGGGTGGGTGTATATACAGACTGTAATTCAGACTGACTCATGTTAGGTTTAATGCGCGGGTAAGCGGTTTCATTGATTGTTGTCATAGAGATATAAATACCAGCGACGGATCTCGAGGCCAGCTAGGAGGTCTGATTATTTGGTTACATTACAAAATGTTCGACTGTTTAGCTCAGCCACAATCACCTTGCAGTTTATCTAAAGTAATTTTAGTGCTGAGAAGTTTATTAAACTTGCGCAAGACGTTTAGTGTCCAAGTTCAATCTATACTGAATTCATGCTTAAAACTCATGATGAAGTGGCCCAGTCACTGTACTGCATTATTTTAGCTGTTCAATAAAGTGTTGCTGAATCTTATGCGATGAACCAATGTAACGAAGCGCCGTTTTTGGATCTTTCCAACCTACATATTCCATAAGCTCTTTAAGGCTCCAGCCATTACTGTCGGCCCAGGATGCGAACCCCCGTCGTAACGAATGACTACTAAAGGCATCAGGGTGTAATAGTCCAGCACCACTTGCACACTCTCGAACAATATTAATGATTGTATTGGATGTCATGCTCTTATGATTAAAATGTCCCCAGCGGTCGATCCCTACAAATAGCGGTCCTTTGCTTAATTCAGCGGCCGTAACCCAGTCCTGATAAGCAGTGACAGGGCAGAGTTTTTGCAAAGCTGGAACTTTATAGGTCACCCCTTTATTATCCCTATCGCCTTTCGTAGTAGGAAAATACAGTGACATTCCCTTGTTGGGGATCATGGTCACGTACTCAACATGGATATTAGTGAGCTCATCTGCTCGAAAAGCACGCCAGAACCCGAGTAGCAGAATGGCTTTATTTCGAATGAGTCTCAAGCCTTTCCTATAATCCTTTGACTCCTTTATCGACTCCTCAAGCCACTGAATAATGATTTTCAATTCTTCTAATTGGAGAGGCCGAGCCTGCTTGGTTTGGTATGCATGCGTTGCTCGGATACCTTTCATTACTTTTTTTACTAATGGTGCTTTCGTAGGATCTGGAAAACCGTATTCATGATGCCATTTTGCAAGTACGGCCAACCGGTGTGCTAAGGTGCTTGAAGTCAGCTTATCAGCGTAGTGACTGAGATACTGTGCAATCGCAGTTGGAGTGGCAGGTAAGAGTCCCCCCCAGTGACGCTCATAGTGTTCAATGGCGGTACGGTAACTGCGTACCGTATTTTCGCGAGTGGCTGCGTTGACGTAAAAACTCACTAAATCAATATTTTTAGAATCGGGCATATATGCGTGTTATGTACGACTTTATCTCATCATATCGTCCAAAAATGTCTATCACAATAGATAATCTACTATTATCTAAAATGAATTTTCGAAAGCTATAGACACGTAGATGACACAGTAATAATATGTATATACATATTATGTATTACATTACAAAATAATCAGAGACTTAAAAAATGGCGCGCACAGGCATCTCTCAATTTGACGTTGAAAAAGCATATAAATCATTGACTTCACAGGGTGTAAATAACCCATCAATTGATGCAATACGAGCTGAGCTGGGTAACACTGGCTCCAAAACCACCATCTCAAAATACCTCAAAGACATTAAAAAGACCCGTACTAACGGTACACTCACCGAGGTCAAAGTCTCCGACGCCATTGGGCACCTGGTAAGCCAGCTTGCTGCCAGGCTCAACGCTGAAGCGAATAAAACCATTGAAGACATGGAGCAAGCCTTTGATAAAGAGCGTAAGTCTTGGAATCAAGAAAAGTCAGGACTTGAGGAGTCGTTAAGCCAAGCCACAGAGCAAAATAAAGCTCTAAGTGATAACATTCACTCACTACAGGCGAAGCTCAATACTGCCAGCCGTGAGAGTGAGCAACTGAACACTGAGTTGCAAGGTATTCAAAGTGACTTGAAAGAACTTACAGCTGTTTGTGGACAAAAAGATGAACGAATTATCGATCTGGAGAAGAGTCTGCAACACAGTTATGACAACTTGAGCCACTTCCGCGAATCCGCTAAAGAACAGCGTGATCAACAAGAGCGCAAGCACGCTGAAGAAGTGTCGGGATTGCGAGCAGAGCAGCGAAAGCTGGGGCAAACCATTGCCTCTCAACAGTCAGAACTCACGCAGTTGAACCGTCAGAACGCTGAGCTAATCACCGAAAAGCGGTTGTTGGCCAAGTCACAGCGCGAACTTCAAAACTCATTAAAAGCGTTAACTGAACAGGTGCAGTCAGCCAGTACTGACAGAGAGGAGCTACTAGCGCAACTTGATGCTATAACCAAAGAAAACAATGAGCTAAACACTTCCGTTGTTCAGCTAGAGCATGAGGTTGAGGAATTGAAATCGCCCGAGAAACTCGCAAAAAAACAGGAAGTAGCCAAGTCTAAGAGACTGTAAGAACTTCTGTGTAAGTGGCTGTTAATCATAGTGATACACGGTCACTGTACATAATCATAAACTGACTCATGGCCGCTTTCCAGTCTCTAATTGGCATTGTCCATTTCTTCGATATCTGGTGAAGCGCCAGATACAGTATTTTCATCACTGAGTCGTCAGTCGGGAACGACCGTCTGGTCTTGGTTATTTTCCGCAGGCTGGCATTTAGAGATTCGATAGCATTAGTGGTGTAAATGACCTTACGGATTTCTGGCGGATAGTCGAAGAAGACGCTCAGACGTTCCCAGTTATTGCGCCAGGACAGGCTAATTGTTGGATGTTGGTCATCCCATTTTTCAGCGAACTCAGCCAAAGCCAGTTCCGCTTCGGCCAGTGTGGCTGCACCGTAGATTCGTTTCAGGTCAGCGGCAATGACCTTACGTTGTTTCCAGTTCACATAGCGCAGAGAATGACGAATTTGATGCACGATACACAGTTGCACTTGTGTTTTCGGGTAAACCGCTTCGATGGCTTCAGGGAAGCCTTTCAGGCCATCGCAGCAAGCAATGAAGATATCCTGCACGCCACGGTTCTTAAGTTCGTTCATCACAGACAACCAGAACTTAGCGCCTTCGGTTTGAGCCATCCACAAGCCTAACAGCTCCTTTTCACCATCAGTGTTGATACCGAGCGCCAGGTAAACCGATTTGTTCTGTACCGCACCAGAATCGCGGCTACGTACCACCAAACAATCAAGGTAAACGACGGGATAAAGCGCATCCAGTGGGCGTTGCTGCCACTGCTTTACTTCATCCATCACTTCAGTGGTAACTTGAGAGATAAAGGTTGGTGATACTTCCACACCATAAGATTCCTCGAAGTGCGCCTGGATATCACGGGTTGTCATGCCCCGTGCATACAACGAGATAATCCGGTTATCAAAACCGTTGAGCTGCTTCTCGCCCTTTTTAATAAGCTTGGGTTCGAAACTACCGCTGCGGTCACGAGGGATATCCAGATCGATTTCGCCGTGAACGGAGCGCACCTTTTTACTGGATTTACCGTTTCTGGAGTTGCCGGAATTCCTGCCTTCCGATGCATTTTTAGCGTAACCAAGATGTTGTTCCATCTCGGCGTTCAACGCTCGCTCGGCAACCTTTTTGGTGAGCTGTTTAAGTAATCCGGCTTCGCCGAGGATGTCTTCGGGGGAATCACAGCCTTCTAAAAGCTGATCGATAAGTTTGTCTGATATTGGCATTCTGCATTTCCTTTCAACAGGTTAAGAATGCCACTTACACAGATATTTTTACACTCTCAAGTCTAAAAGCTAGCCTTTAAGCACAAAGCTGTGTAATAGTTGGTTAGTATCCACTTATCTTTTGTGAACTAACTGATAATCTGCTAGTCTACTGCCCTGCATTTATGAGAACGAGTAGAGACTCTTTTTTACCGTGAACCGTCAACTTTTAACTTTCGCTCTAGCCATATTGATTGCCCTGCAATCGGTAGTTGCTGTGGCGGACGTTCATCAGTTTCATCAATCCGGTTCTGAGCATCTTACTTTTGATCACGAGCATCAAAAAGCTCACTCTTCTCCAATACCAGATGATGACAAGCGTTGGTTAGAATCAGAAAAGAGCAAAAGCTACCAGCTTGATTGCCACCATTGTTGTCACTGTCATGGCTCATCACACCCTTTCTTTCTGGGTCGCCAAGATATCTCTGCTTCTCTTTATCAAAAGGGTGCTATTTTAGGCAACCCTTCCCATTACCGTTCCCATATAGCCTTCCCTGATAATCCCCCTCCGATCAGTTAAATACAGTACAAATAAACTTTTATTCTGAGGTATAGCGTTGTGCAAATGCCAACCCAGCTGTACCTGATGTACTTTGATTTTAATTGTGAGGAAATTTCATGAAGAAACTATCCGTTTCTTATGCGATGTGTGCCGTTATTTATTTGCTGTCGGCTTCGGCGCAAGCGCAACCCGTTGATTGGGAGCGCTGGCTGGCATCACAGATAAAGCAGCACCCAGACATCATCGCGGCCCGCGAGCAACTGCAAGGCTCGGAAGCTACTGCGGACGCAGCGGAACAGCCACTTTACAACCCGGAGTTATCTTCTGAGCTGGAACAGGTTGGTGAAGAAAATAACTACCGTGTAGGTGTTTCTCAAACGGTTGACTGGTGGGATAGACGAGGTGCTAAACAGCAGCAAGCGGCTTTTATCCGACAAGCAGCCAAAGCCCAGTATCAGCAACAGGTTATGAGTAAGACTGCTGAGGCTCTATCAGCATTGGTTGAGTGGCGTGCCAGTAATGAAGCCGCCATTATTGCTCAGGCACAAAAAGAGCAGCTTAATGCATTATTGCAAGTGGCTGAAAAGCGCCAAAAAGCAGGGGATATAGGCACTATTGATGCTGAACTCACCTTTCTATCTTTATCAAAACAGCTGGCACAGGTCGCTGAGCTTGAAGTCGCTTTGCAAAAAGCAGAAAGCAGAGTGCGCGAACTTTTGCCACAGTGGACTCCTGAAAAAGGAGGCATTCCCGAAGATTTCTGGCCTTCGGAGCCAGTGTCCATTACTGACCAGGAGTTGTTACAACATCCCTATGTTGCCAGCGCTCAGGCTCGCTGGAAGTCCATCAAGGAAGAGGCCGTAGCAACCCGCCGCGCAGCCAAAGCAGAGCCGACCTTTGGAGTCAATGCTGGTCGCGACGGTGGAGAAAATACTGTCGGCCTGACCTTCTCGATTCCTTTGAATGTACGTAATGACTACAGTGCCGAAACTCGTGTGGCTAATCGTGCAGCACTAGAAGCAGAGGCCCGATTCTTGGCCGTTTATCGCAATCTACGGTTTGACTGGCAGGCTGCACAAGCTGCCTGGAAACGTTATGACGAGCAATACCGACGCTGGCTCGAGCTAGCTCGTGGCAGAGTTGAAAATAGTGCTGACTTGTTGGAACGCCAGTGGCGAAGCGGCGACCTATCAACAACTGACTACCTGCTCGCTCTCAACCAGCGTTCGGAGAGCCTGCTGGCAGGAATCTCACTCGAAAAGCACACACAACTTGCGTTAACCGAAGTGTTGCTGCACTCCGGCCAGCTCAGAGCTGTTGCACCAACTGCGACTAAGCCACTGAATTAAAGATAGGATAATGAACATGAATAGATTATTGATAGCGATGCTAAGCGCCGCAATGACTGCACCAAGCATAGGGCTTGCAGAAACGATGAGTGGTGAGGCGCACGAACATGATAAGAGCAAGCCTGCTCAAGAGGTTATTGAGCATAAGGATGATGCGTCTCACAAGGAGCACCCATCAAATGCCACGGATGAACATGAGCGTCATGGTGATACAAAACATGGGTCTAGCGATAGTTCCCACAATGAAAGTCATGATGATGCGGGACACAGCGAAAGTAATACTGAAGAAGATGGACATGGGCATCAAGAAGAAGCTTCTGCCACTACGGCACTAAATGCTACTCAAATGACGATTGCTGATATCCAGGTTGCTCCTCTCACTGCCGAGCGCGTTGATTATGAGTTCTACGCACCAGGGGAAGTTCTTTCTAATGGATACACTAGCTACATAGTGTCACCGCGAGTAGCTTCCGTTGTATTACGTCGTCACGTAGCATTGGGCGCTCATGTCGAACAAGGTCAGCCACTGGTAACCCTGTTCAGTGAGGATGTGGCGCAGGCCCAGGCAGACTATCGCACCGCTTGGCCTGAATGGGAAAGAGTCCGCAAGCTCGGTCGCAAAACCGTTGGAGAGCAGCGTTATATCCAGGCCAAAACCAGCTGGGAGGCTGCTCGGGCAACGTTGCAGGCCTATGGGTTAGCTGAGTCAGATTTGCAGTCTCTGGCATCGCAAGATATTAAGGCATTGGGCGAATATACCCTACGTGCCGAAACCGATGGTTCTGTGTTATCTGACGACTTCGAGCAGGGGCAGCGCGTCGAAGCTGGTTCTCCTCTGATCAAGCTGGCCAATGAGAAGCAGCTCTGGGTCGAAGCACACCTTCCAGCAGATCAGTCTATATCACTTCCGCTCGGTACATTGGCTGACATTGTGGCTGGTGATATCCGAATTCAAGGCAAGGTATCCCAAGAAGCACATACCATAAACCCCGTTACACGAACCCGAACAGTGCGCTTATTGGTGGACAACCTGGAGCATAGGCTGCATCCGGGACAGTTTGCAGAGGTCTTCTTCCGTTTTCGTACAGAAGAGCCGGTATTGGCTGTGCCAGAGTCAGCACTGATGCGAAATCCCGATGGAGACTGGGCAATTTTTGTAGAAGAGAGTCCAGGGCAGTTTCGCTCTCAAGAAGTTGAACTAAAGCGAGCACTAGGTTCGTTGCGTGAAATTAACGGCATTGTTCCCGGAACACGTATTGTTACCGACGGTGCCTTTTTTGTTGCTTCACAAATCGCCAAAGGCGGTTTTGATCCGCATAACCACTAAGCATTAAGGAGACTCTATGTTTAATCGAATTGTCGATTGGGCGGTCACTAACCGTTTGCTGGTGGCGATTGCGCTCATTACACTAACGGTCAGCGCCTTTTTTATTATTCCAAGGCTGAATCTTGATGCATTTCCGGATGTTACCAACGTTCAGGTCTCGGTCAATACTGAAGCTCCTGGCTTGGCTGCTGAGGAAGTCGAGCAGCTGATAACCTATCCGATTGAAGCTGTCATGTACGCTCTGCCTGATGTAGAAGAAGTAAGGTCTATTTCAAAGACTGGCTTGTCTGGCGTTACTGTTGTGTTTAAGGAAGGCACTGATATTTACTTTGCCCGGCAACTGGTATTCGAGCGACTTCAGGCTGCCAAAGAGCTGATTCCAGAGGGCGTTGGTACACCCGAAATGGGGCCAAACACTTCTGGGCTGGGGCAAGTCTATCAGTATTTACTGGTTGCCGAACCCGGTTCGGGTTTCGATGCCATGGAGCTACGCAGCTTAAATGACTGGGTGGTCAAGTTGTTGCTTATCCCGGCCGAAGGCGTGACTGATGTGCTGTCTTTCGGCGGTGAGGTGCGTCAGTATCAGGTCGATCTGAATCCGTCAAAGCTGTTATCTTACGATCTGACCCAGGACGATATCATGGCGGCTCTGGAGCGTAACAACACCAATGTTGGCGGCTGGTATATGAACCGTGGTCAGGAGCAATTGGTGATCCGAGGTACCGGCTGGCTCGATCATGGCAAGCAAGGGCTGGAGCAGATCCGTCAAGTTCCCCTGAAAACGGTGGATGGCACCACTATCACCGTATCGGATGTAGCCAAAGTGAATCTGGGTAGCGAAATCCGCCAGGGCGCAGTGACCATGACACGCCGAACTTCGGATGGGAAAGTTGAGACACTAGGCGAAGTCGTCTCAGGCATTGTATTAAAACGTTTAGGCGCCAATACCAAAAGCACCATTGATGGGGTTAATGCCCGTATCGAGCGTATTAATCAGGCGTTACCGGAAGGAGTTAAGTTCGAGGCTTACTATGATCAGGCCGATCTGGTGACGCAAGCGGTTGATACCGTTGTCAATGCTCTGTTACTGGCGTTTGTCTTCATTGTGGTCATTTTGGCGCTGTTCCTAATGAATTTGCGTGCTACCTTACTGGTACTGATCTCAATTCCAATTTCCATCGGTATTGCTTTGATGGTGATGGCGTGGTTTGGTCTTTCGGCAAACTTAATGTCTCTAGGCGGTATTGCCGTGGCCATTGGCATGCTCGTGGATGGCTCTGTAGTGATGGTCGAAAACATGTTCAAACATTTGACCCATCCCGATGCCACCCATGACAAAGATAGACAGACAATGGTTCAGGATGATCCAGATCCTGTTGATGCAGCTCATGATAGCCATGGGATTGCTTTACGCTTGCAAGAAGCTGGCAGAGAGGTAGCAAGACCTATATTTTTTGCGACAGCAATTATTTTAGTTGTCTTCATGCCGCTATTCAGTTTCGAAGGGGTCGAAGCCAAACTGTTCCAGCCGATGGCTATCAGTATCATGCTGTCTATGCTGTCCGCGCTGGTTGTAGCTTTAATCATAGTCCCAGCATTAGCCACCTACCTGTTTCGCAAAGGGATACGCCCGCGGGAGAGTTTCGTCTTGAAACCACTTGATAAACTCTACCGCAAGGGTTTGTCGTGGGCTATGAGCCACAGTAAGGTCGTCGTTGGTATTGCTGTAACGCTCGTGGTTGCGGCAGCTTTAGTAATACCGCGTCTGGGTACCGAGTTTGTGCCTGAACTCGAAGAAGGAACGGTCAACCTCCGGGTAACTCTCGCTCCGTCCTCCAGCCTGGATACTGCGCTTGAAGTCGCTCCAAAACTCGAAGCAATGCTGATGGAATTCCCGGAAGTCACCTATGCGTTATCACGCATTGGACGTGCCGAAATTGGCGGTGATCCAGAGCCAGTGAATAACATTGAGATCTATATTGGTCTTAAGCCAGTGCCAGAATGGACCAGCGCCGATAATCGTTATGAACTTCAATCCCTGATGGAGCAAAAGCTGGAACAACATCCCGGATTGCTGTTCAATTTTTCACAACCAATTGCCACCCGTGTGGATGAGCTGTTATCGGGGGTTAAAGCGCAACTAGCGATAAAACTCTTTGGTAAAGATCTTGATGTGCTGGCTGAAAAAGGGCAGGCAATTGAGGCAGTGGTCAAAAAGATCGACGGTACGCGTGATGTTGCCATGGAGCAAATTGTCGGTGAAGCTCAATTGGTCGTAAAGCCCAATCGCCGCGCATTGTCTCGTTATGGACTCGACGTAGCGGATGTCATGGAAGTGGTTCGAAATGGGCTTGGCGGTGCCAGCGCTGGACAAATCATCAATGGTAACGAACGTTATGATATCTATGTTCGGTTGGATGAACGTTTTCGCCAAGATCGCGAAACTATTGCTGACCTTCGTTTGCAGGCACCTTCAGGAGCCTGGGTTCGCCTTGGTGATGTAGCCTCTGTAAATATTGCTTCCGGCCCGCCGCAGGTTCGCCGCGATGATGTTCAGCGCAGAGTAGTCGTTCAGGCCAATGTGCAAGGGCGTGATATGGGCAGTGTGGTAGCAGATATTCGCGCAGCGATTGCTGAACAAGTTGATTTGCCAACGGGTTACTCCGTGGATATAGGTGGACAATTCGAAAATCAACAGCGAGCACAAAAGCGTCTGTCGCTGGTCGTGCCATTATCGCTGGCGCTTATTGCCTTGTTGCTTTACTTTGCCTTTGCTTCGGTTGGTCAGGCTATGCTGATCCTGGTAAATGTACCTCTAGCCGTTATTGGTGGGGTGTTCTCACTCTGGCTGTCAGGGCAGTATTTATCAGTGCCCAGCTCGGTCGGATTTATTACCCTGTTTGGCGTCGCGGTACTTAACGGTGTAGTGATGGTTGAAAGTATCAATCAGCGTATCAAGGATGGCCTACCTGTCAGTGAAGCCGCTTTTGATGGTGCCGTATCCAGGCTTAGACCGGTATTGATGACAGCAGTGACATCTGCGTTAGGTTTAATACCGATGTTGCTATCAAATGGCGTTGGCGCAGAGATACAAAAACCGCTTGCCAGTGTTATCGTAGGCGGGCTGATAACAGCCACATTTTTAACACTGTTTGTGTTGCCCGTTCTGTTTGCCTGGTTTTCAAAAGGTAAGTTGAAGGAGAAACACTAACTAGCAATCTGCCGGCTCTATTTTGGAGTCGGCAATACTTTATAATAGCAAGATGGTTTGAACCAACACCCCATTAATGCTGAAAGCTCGCCCATTTTCGTATCGAGGACTCTCCGCTTTAGACTATAGTGATCGGGGAGGGGGAAAGCCAATATCAAAAAATGCAAGGTATACCTATGAGCCAGAAATGTAACCGTGACTGCAAAGCAGATGCTACAGATGAAACACAAGATATTACTAACGACGACAAGTTATTTGAAGGGGCACATGTAAGCGAATACCACGTTCCTAAAATGGACTGCCCATCAGAGGAAAGCATGATCCGAATGGCACTGGACAGTCTTGAGCCAAGTGTAATCCTCGAGTTTGATACACATAAACGCATAGTTAGAGTGCTTCATCACCTTGAACTCAGGGACATGGTAGAAGACCGGATAACGTCTCTTGGGCTTGGGGCTAGATTGGAATCAACTAACGCTGTGGACAGCGAGATTATCCATAAAGCAAGGTTGACGGCACAAAATGAAGAAGCAGAGGAAGCTGGGATACTTAAAATGCTATTAGCTATTAATGCAGTGATGTTTATTACAGAACTTGTTATCGGCTGGTGGGCACAATCGACCGGATTGATAGCTGATTCATTGGATATGTTTGCCGATGCAGCAGTGTATGGGGTGGCACTATACGCCGTTGGGCATGGCGTCCGAAAAAAACTCCGTGCAGCGCATATATCAGGATGGTTACAGATTATATTAGCTCTGGGTGTATTAACAGAAGTTGTGAGGAGACTGGTTCAAGGGAGTGAGCCTGAGTCAAACCTTATGATGGTGTTTGGCTTAATTGCCTTGGTAGCAAATGTCTGGTGCTTAATCTTAATTGCCAAAAAGCGAAATGGCGGCGCTCACATGAGAGCAAGTTGGATTTTTTCTGCTAACGATGTCATCGCTAACGCAGGCGTTATTATTGCCGGAGGATTAGTGGCATGGACGGGCTCACAATATCCAGACTTAATCATTGGGTTTATCATTGGATTAATTGTTTTAGTTGGCGGTATTCGTATATTGAAGATCAAATCCTAAGGTAGGAATAGAGCTCCACAAGAGGTAATCTTAAATGCATGATCATTCGCACTCACATGGTTCAAATAATCGTATAGGTTGGGCATTTTTTCTGAATGTCACCTTTACCATTATCGAATTTATAGGAGGTATCTTAACCAATAGTACCGCCATCATGGCCGACGCCGTTCATGATCTTGGCGACAGTTTATCCATCGGATTTGCTTGGTTTCTCAGTAAAGTTAGTGAAAAAGGTTCAAATTCAGAGTTCACCTATGGTTACCGCCGGTTATCATTGTTCGGTGCACTTATTAATGGTCTAGTCCTCATTATTGGTTCCGTCTGGGTTCTGACAGAAGCTATCCCTAAACTCCTGCAACCAGAAATGCCTATAGTTGAGGGCATGATCGCCTTAGCCGTGTTTGGGGTGCTAGTTAATGGGTTTGCGGCTTATAAATTAAGTAAAGGCAAAACTCTTAATGAGCGTGTACTCAATTGGCATTTATTGGAAGATGTACTGGGTTGGGTTGCAGTTTTAATCGTTTCCATCGTACTTCTTTTTGTTGACTGGCCCATTCTTGACCCAGCTTTATCAATTCTTTTCACTCTCTATATTTTAATTAATGTTGCTAAAAACCTTTGGCACACTATAAGGTTATTTTTACAGGCAATCCCTGACAAAGAACTGTCAAAATCAGTTTATAAAACCTTAATAGAACTCAAAGAAGTGGATAGTATCCATCACCTGCACTTGTGGTCATTGGATGGAGAGCATCATGTACTTACTGCTCATCTAGCTCTACAAGAGGCACTGTCTACTCAACAGCAACTGGAGTTAAAAAAGTCCATAGCAGAACGATTGAGTAAATTTAATTTAGAGCATACGACCATTGAGCTTGAAATGACAAATGAGCAATGTCGCGATGATTCTCAAGCTCTGTAATTGGGAGTGTACAGCTATAATTTATATTGTGGCCGCACTGTAACTGGTACCCTTGACCTATGCGTCGATTAATTTATTTCGTTGAATCAAATCTTGTTTGGTTTGTGATTATTGTAGCTGGAGTTGGCCTGATATTGCCCGAATCCGGGAAGTACCTCGACTCCTCAATAGCCCCTTTACTTGTGATTCTGATGTTTGTGATCAGCCTTACATTTGATGCACATGCCGTACGAATAGTCTTTCGCAAACCGTCAAGACAGTTTTTGGCAATGGGGCTCGTCTATGGCCCGATTCAATTGCAGGCTTCTTGACTGGTCGCCTTTTTCAATGCGGTCAATACAGCCTTTTCTCCTTTCGTAGTTCCGCTCCTTTTTCTATGGCTGACAGGGATACAGCTAGAAGTCCCTCTCGTTTCCATCATCCTGGAGTTAGCTCTAGTTGTTTTAGTGCCTACAATTCTCGGTGTAACCTTACGCACCAACTTTCCGACGATTATTTCAAAGCATGATTCGACTTACGCAGGAATTGGGTCAGTCTTCTATCTTGTAATATTACTTGCGGTAGTGGCTTCCAATGCAGAAACCATCATTGGTTATGGATAGTATGCTTTTGTAATTGCTGGAGCAGCTTTAAGTCTAAATCTTTGTGGCTACTTAATTGGAATGGCTTCACGGTTTATAACGACAGACCGACCGGAAGTCATCGCATACCTATTTACTGTCAGCAAAAAAGAATTTAGCATTGCAGCGGCTTTTGTGGCTGCATCCCGGTTGCCATCAGAAATAGTAATACCAGCCACATTCTTTGCAGTAATTCAGATGATCACATCTCCTATTGTGACCAAATATCTTGCTTGAGGCTAGCTCTCAAACAGTTACTGAAGAAACTTTCCACGAAGAAATATGCAGTAAATTGGTAGTACCGTATCACTGGAAACCAAAAGCAGACTCATAAATATCTTTTCTGACGAAAGATAAAGCTTACCCAGCACAGCAAGACAGTTCTTTAATATCTTTACTGAAAGTTTGTGCACAAAGCTTCAGGCCTTCCACCATAGTTAAATAAGGAAACAATTGATCCGCTAAGTCATCCACTGTCATGTGGTTGTGAATCGCCAGTGCCGCGCTCTGGATAATCTCGCCGCCATCATGAGCTAATACTTGGGCTCCGATCAGGCGTTGGGAGCCAGCTTCAACCACCAGTTTGATGAAACCCTGAGAGTCGAAGTTAGCCAGTGCTCGAGGCACGTTTTCCAGTGGCAATACTCGACTTTCGGTCTCAATATTCTGTGCATGAGCTTCTTGTTCTGACAACCCTACCGTTGCTACCTGCGGTTCGGTAAAGATCACGGCTGGCATCGCGGATAGATTCAACCGAGCTTCACCCCCTGTCATGTTAATCCCTGCACGACTGCCTGCCGCTGCCGCGACATAAACCAGTTGCGGCATGTTACTACAATCACCTGCTGCGTAAATATGTGACTGTGATGTGCGCATCTGATCACCTACAGTGACCGCTCCATTGGCCTCTTTTTCTACACCGGCAGCGGCAAGATTAAGCTTACCGGTATTAGGTGCACGGCCGGTGGCGACCAGCAATTTATCGCCACGAATTTCTCCTTGCTCGGTATCAAGGATAAACTTATTATCTTCATAAGACACCTGACTGGCTTGGGTATGTTCCAGTACGCGAATGCCTTCCTGTTCAAAAGCTACGGTTAAGCCTTCTCCCAACAGTGGGTCTTCACGGAGCAATAAAGTACTGCGAGCCAAGATAGTGACCTCTGCACCCAGCCGACGATAAGCTTGAGCAAGTTCGACAGCCACAACTGAAGAGCCTATCACTAACAAGTGCTCAGGTAGCTCAGTTTCGAATAAAGCTTCCGTCGAAGTCCAATAAGGGGTATCAACCAGGCCTGGAATAGGAGGAATAGATGGCTGACTGCCGCTGGCAATCAAAAAGCGATCTGCAACCAGCTCTTGCTCGTAACCATCTTTGTTGCGAATAGTTAAGGTATGAGTATCTTTAAAAGATGCATAACCTTGTACCAATGACAATGCTGGATTGGTATCCAGAATATGCTGATATTTGGCGGCACGTAACTCTTCCACGCGTGCAGTTTGTTGTTTCGCTAACAAGCTACGATCCAAAGAAGGTTCATGATTTTCTAGACCGTCGAAAGGATTGTTACGCTGCTGTTCAGCCAGCTGGGCAGCCCGGAGCAGAATTTTCGAAGGTACACAACCGACATTAACACAACAACCTCCGATCACATCTCCAGCTTCAACGAGTGTGACTTGTGCTCCATTTTCCACTGCCTTGATAGCACAAGCAAAAGCAGCCGAGCCAGTACCGATGATAGCGACATGCAGCGACTTTTTGTCAGTCACATCTTCACTATCGCAGCCATCTAACGCGACAGGTTGAGCCGTGTAGCCAAGAGCTTTGATGGTATTGATTAGCGTCTGTTCATTGACATCAGATTCTGCTTCGACGACTGCACTGGATTTCGTATAAAAAACGGTGGCATTTCTGACGCCAGGCATGACGATCAAGGCATCTTCGATCTGCTGAGGGCATCTTTCACAAGTCATTCCAGAGATGGAGAATTTACGCATAAAGACCTCCTTATGGATTTGAGTGAGTGTTGTCGGCAGGAAGCACACAACTTTCATTGTCACAGCGTTTATTCGCTGGCGAAAAAATATCCCAGATTGATACCGCTACCATCAGTGCCAAGGCTGAGTACGTCACATAAGTGCTCCAGGCATATTGAAAGAACGGATAAAGTGATAGCAACAACAGAATAGGCCCTAGCATACCAAGCAGGTTACGATGCCACTGCTTGTGACCAATCCAGCCAAGTCCGTTAACTATTAGGCTAACCCAAGCCAATATAGGCAAGAGTGTATTGATAAAGAACCACTACCACTGACTGAGGAACCCTGCCCGATGGCTGCCCCCAAGCTGGCGATGGCCGGAAAGCACATGGCACAACCCATGGCAGACACCACGGCACCTAATGAGCTGGCTTTGTCGCCAATGCGGGTAAAAAGACTCAGCAGGTTCTTCATTAGTATTCGTCCTTTATTGCTTTACCACAGATGGATAGCCGGCATTTTTTGTGGCCTCGGTCAGCTTTTCCACCGTAGTTTTTTCATCATCAAAAGTGACCACGGCTAACTTATCTTCGAAGGTCACTTCAGCTTTGGTAACTCCCTCAACCTGTTGCAATGCTTTTTCCACCGTAATCGGACAAGTTACGCAGGTCATCGTGGGAACTTCAAGCATGACTGTTTGCTGCTTGGCAAACGCACCCAAGCTAAGTATTGATAGTAGGGATAATAGTGCAATTTTTTTCATCTTCTTCTCCAAGGGTTATTTCTCAACGATATAATTAAGCAAACCAGATAATCCAGTAATTGCTAGTGACTAATATTAATGCAATGAAGGCGGTTACCCAGAAAATGATCTGCCGGCGCTTACGTACTTGTGGCATTGCACAAGCGGTTCCAGGCTCACACTCTTCTATAGGTCGATAAACTTTCCAACCGGCAAAACTAAATAAAACCAGTACCAGCAAGATAAAAATAGGGCGGTATGACTCCAATACGGTCAGATTGCCAATCCAAGAACCACTAACGCCTAGTAGTAACAAGACTAAGGGCCCAGCACAACAAAGCCCAGCACCAATAGCAGCAGCAATACCACCAACTAGCGGTAAACTGGTATCGTTTTTTGCCATGGCTTACTCCACTTCAAATGTTCTGATAGAAAACAGTATAAACTCCGTATCCAAGTACGGAGTCAAGGGGTTTAGCGATTGTTATTAGTTGTTTTCTGGGAGAAGGGAAGTAATAATCGGGCAATGTGCCTGTTCAGTGTTGCTTGCACATTGTTTCAGTAAATCATTAAGACTGGTTTCTAAGCGGCGTAGATCAGCCATTTTTGCACGAACACTGGCAAGTTTGTGGTTTGCTATACTTTGTACTTCTTGGCAAGAAGTCTCTTCCAGCATCAGCAAGTTAGCGATCTCATCCAAGGAAAACCCTAACTCTTGAGCACGTTTGATAAACCGAATGCGATTCAAAGTCGTCTCAGGATAACGACGATAACCTTTAACGGGTTTTTGGGGCTGTTCAATTAAGCCGCACCGTTCATAATATCTAACGGTCTCAACGTTTACGCTTGCCAATTTGGCAAGTTGACCAATTACATACATAATTTAACCGTATTGTCGGTACTGAAGTGGGTAGTAAAATTCTAAGTTGAAAGTACGAATATAACAAACAGTGTATCAATAGCGCAAAGTCTGCTGTTAGTTCGTTGAGATATTCAATATATTTCATATGGTTAAACTATTTTTTGGTCGATTTATCACGAATCGTGGCCGTACCTCATTTAGAGGAAAAAGCGGACAGTGACAGTTTACGCCGTGTTGATGGTCGGCGCACGGTCACCGTGTATATTATACCGCCTCGCGATGTGGCCTTGGAAACAGCACAGCAACGAGTGCGTGAACAACTGTTAGTGCAGTTAAAGCAGCAAGGCGACTTATTACCGGGAGTGAATGTGAGTATCGGTGGCGCAGCCGATCAGCTCGACAAGACCCGAGCTGCACTAAGCAGTAACTTTATCGTCGCGCTGGCGCTGTGTTATTTGTTGTTGGTCGCTATTTTCAAACACTGGGGTTATCCACTGTTTATTATGGCCACCGTCCCTCTAGGTATGGCCGGTGGGCTGTTGGGCTTGGTGATGATCAACGGTCTCGGAGGGTTATTGGCGGGCTTTCATCAGCCTTTCGATATGATCACTATGCTGGGCTTTTTAATTCTCCTTGGCACGGTGGTGAATAACCCTATTCTTATTGTTGACCAAAGCCGACGCAACATAGAGTCTGGCCCCCAGTCTGTGCTTGAAGCGGTTACTAACGCGCTGCAAACGCGCTTAAAACCTATTGTTATGTCGACCATGACGACTTTGTGTGGCTTAGCTCCGCTGGTGTTTATTCCCGGCGAGGGGTCGGAGTTGTATCGTGGTGTGGGGATGATCGTGCTGTGCGGGATTGCGGTATCAACATTGGTCAGCTTAACCGTGTTGCCAGCGCTGTTGGTAAGTTTGCTAAGTCATAAGCAACGCTAAAGCAAAGCCCACCGCAGGGTGGGCTTTTTATGCCTTAGTAGTGGCCTATTATTGCCCGAGTACCGAGAATAGTTTTTTCAGCTGCGGCATGTATTCTTCTACCAAAGCAATATTAGTGTCGCTGACATCCTCACTAGCTTGATTTGCACTGCCCATGGCACCGAGCAAAGAGTTGGTCTTGTTGCTACTACCAGAAAGGCTTTGTAGGCCGCCCATAACCTCATCAACACGGGCCTTATCTTCGGCAGATAAATCGCCTTTAACATTGGCTAAATACGCTGCAGTTACTTCGCTACCGACACTGATCAGTTGCTCAGGGGTAAAGCCATAGCGGCTGATCACATCGGCAAACTGTTGGTAGCTGTCGGTATTTTTCAACATCGCAATGGCGCTATCACTCATTGACTTGTTGTTTTGCTCGCTACCTTGGGCGCCGAGTAGGGCGGCACCATCAAACTGCTGCCCTTGCTTATCTGCCCAATTGGTCACAGCAGGTGCTGCCTTAATAAAGTTTTCGACGTCTTTTTCCGTGAGCTCTAGCGCCAGAGCCTGAGCGCTGGTAAAGGCCGTGGTAGCGACCAGTGTAAGCGCCATCAATAAATTCTTCATTGTTCTCTCCATGCAGGTATTGTGTAGGTGATGTCGTTGTTGTCTAAATTCACTGAGTTGGGCCTTGGCGCGCTCAGTGATAAACTCAATGTCATCAATGATAGTTCAAAGTCGTTAAGGCAAGATGAATAGATGTTGCAGATATCTAATACGGTGACCATAGACGAATGGGAAGTGGAGCTGTCTGCCATCCGCTCGCAAGGAGCCGGTGGTCAGAACGTCAACAAGGTGGCAACGGCGATCCATTTGCGCTTTGATATTAACCGCTCGAAATTACCCGACTTTTATAAACAGCGGCTACTGGCCTATCGCGATAGCCGTATCACCAAAGACGGGGTAGTGGTGATCAAGGCACAAAGTCATCGCACTCAAGAGCTCAATCGGGAAGAAGCACTGAAACGTTTAAAAGAGCTTATTTTGGCCGCCACTAAGGTTGAGAAAAAGCGCCGCCCCACCAAACCTACACGCAGCGCTCAGCGTAAACGTGTCGACAAAAAAGTGCAGCGTGGGCGTACTAAGCAATTGCGCAAAATACCCAAACTTTAAAGGCGAGAAAATGCCTTAATTAGGGTGGCTAATTGGCATCGCACCAAGTAATGTGGTGAAAGTAATTGCAGCCACCTTACAATGAGCCACGGAGGCACAATGGATTTGCTCAGCACACTTAACCTAGCATACCCAATTATTCAGGCGCCTATGGCGGGAGTACAAGACGAAAAGCTCGCCATAGCCGTTGCTCATGGCGGTGGTTTAGGCTCCCTTCCTTGTGCCATGCTCAGTGAAGAGCAAATCATGGCGCAAGTCAGTGAATTTCGCCAACACACCCAGCGTGCCCCAATTAATCTTAACTTTTTCTGCCATTCTATGCCGAGTTTAAATCAGGCTGAGCAAAGCCGCTGGCAGCAATTGTTAGCACCTTATTATCAGGCACTTGAATGCCATCCAAACGATGACCTAGGGGTGCTCAGGCAACCGTTTTCTGCGCAGCATGTTGCTGTGCTGGAGCAGCTGCGCCCGGAAGTCGTAAGCTTTCATTTTGGCTTGCCTGAAGAAAAACAATTACAACGTGTAAAAGCAACCGGTGCTGTGGTGTTATCCTCAGCGAACACATTAGCCGAGGCGCGCTGGCTCGCCCAGCATGGGTGTGATGTGATTATCGCTCAAGGTATTGAAGCGGGAGGCCATCGTGCGATGTTCTCCTCAACGCTTGCTGAGCAGGGGACAACGGCGCAATTATGCCAGCAAATCCTGACTGCCAAAGACATTAACGTGCCAGTGATAGCTGCGGGCGGCATTACTCAGGCTGAGCACGTGGCACATTATTTGAGCATGGGAGTCATTGCTGTACAGGTAGGCACCAGTTACCTGTTGTGTGAGGAGGCCACTACCAGTGCTGTGCATCGTCAAGCGCTGCGCGCAGAGCACCGGCAAACGGCAATAACCAACTTATACTCTGGCCGCCCAGCGCGGGGGATCACCACCTCTTTTATGCAAGAGCAAGGCTTTATAAGCGACCAAGTCCCTGCTTTCCCCTACGCCAGTGCTAAGCTAGCACCGTTACGTGCTAAGGCGCAAACCTTGGGCAAAGATGATTTTACGCCGCTATGGAGTGGCACCGATCGCAGTGGCTGCCACGCCATAAGCGCAACCGAACTGACTCGGGATTTAGCTGCACAACTCAAATAGCCGCGTCAATGAGCGGCTAATGATTATTAGGTAATAATCTGCGCATCAGGGATGGTGCGCTTGATGTAGGTTTTTAAGTCGTCCACGTAGTGGCTATCAAATACAAGGCTGACTTGGCCCCCGCCGTTGTAAGGCAATTGGAATAGGCCTTTGTCATCACACGTGTCGATAACGACTTTACGGATCTCATGCACCGGAAACAAGGCTTCGCCAACACTGAGTAGCTCTTCTTCGACCTTGATGTGATCGAAAGGGTTAACGAGCTGTTCGCCCATACCATAACGATAGCGATGCCACAGCAGGGGAACATTAATTAAACCCGCAGCTCCCCATAAGCGGTAATCATCGCGAACAAAGCCAGCGACCAATAGGGTGATGGCTAACAAGGCGAGCACCCACATCCACCATCCTGTTTTTCCTAATTTGCTAAATGCGCTATGCATGGCCCATCCTTCTGCTTACTTGAGATATTCATGGTAACGGGATTGGCGAGTAAGGAAAAGCCCTGCGCTGCTACGAAGAATAAGCCGATGTATCACTTAATTTGCGGGAGCGGCAGCAACCGCAAACGCAAACCAAGACCCACTGATAGATATCCCAGAAAGATACATGGCCCGGGTCAGCTTCGCCTGTTTGTGCAGCACAGGGGGAAGTTCACTGTTCAAGAGAATAATATTAATGTTATGTTATAGCAACCTTGTTTTCGACCCCAATTCGGGTAAAGCCTCAGAATTGTTAGTTAAAGGTATGATGGCGCGTGGCCGCAAAGCGATTCAAAATATGGTGGATAACATACACCAGACATAAACTGGCGGTGATTGCCACACACACAGAGCTGAAGCGGTACAATGCGCTATATACTAAGTCTTGGTTTGGCGCGAGTGATTGTCCGAATAAAATGCCAAAGGTGGTGATAACGCCAAATCCAACCCCCGGCATACCGCCTCCTAATACATGGTAGCGACTAAACACAAAGGTGAGGATCCACAACACCAATATTGGAAACACTAAAATCTGACTGTAGGTAAACAAGAGTAATTGCGCTGCCAACGCCAAGTTGCAACCGATTAACGTGCCGATAGCGCGTTGCCAACCCGCCATTGATGCCGCTTTCCAACACAGTGGAAACAGAATCAAAATAGAGGCGGCTTGGGCCGATACCGAATCTTGTAAATCCAGTATCTGAAAGACCATAAAAGAGAGGGTGGCGACGGTGGCACATAACAGCACCTCATGGCGGACACTGGCTGCATCTTTAGCGGCGCGCGAGATGGGCGTGCGCGCGCTCACATCAGGAAATAACCAATGCATAATATAGGCGCTGACTAGGCTCACAGTTACTGCCAAAAAGTTACTAAAGATCAATGGGTATAAGCCCAAGCCGGTGGCGCTGTAACTGGCGAAATGCAGTTGAATGGATAGCCCAACCACACTCATGGCGCCGAATAGGAAGTGGGCACCGCGACTCATTTGATAAAATAACAATGCAAACATGGCAAAAGCCAGTATCGACATCAAGATCGGATGAAAACCAAATAAACCTTGCAGCACCAATACCGCAAAGCCACAAAACAATGCACTGGCGATAAACTGGCGGACAATATGCGCGTTTATGATTGGTACTAAACCCAGCAACAGCATAGGGTAGACAGTAAAGAAAATACCATTGGGCCAATTAAACAGCTTACTCAAGCTAAACCCGAGCGTTGCGCCGGTGGCGATGCGGAGCATTTGGCGAATGTCGTTGGCGGTTAGGCTCATGGCGCAGCTCCTTGGTTAATAGATATAGTGCATTAGGCTCACGGCCTGAATTTGTGCGTTGGCTAGCAGTTGCTCCACTGGGTCATCGGGCACGATTTGCACTGTGGCTCTCGCGCCACTGGCAAGGTGGATTGAGGTAAACTCATCATCGAGTTGCAAATGCACGCGTTGACGTTGGGCATCACGGACCCAGCGGTTAGAGGTTTCGACCTCAGCCAGGACCCCATTGGCGCTGAGCTGCCCGGCACTTGAGCCTGCAGCGAGCTCGCTGACATGGGCCGCAAACACTTGCCCGGGTAGAGCATCGAAGCTGACTAAGGCACGGTTGCCGATACGCACGTGATACAGCGATTTTTCACGAAAATCAGCGGCCAAGTCTAGTTGCTCGGTCACCAGCCCCGTCATCGCCATTCCTGCTTTGGCATAGGTACCTGTGGTCACTTGTAGATTGCTAATAATGCCATCATGAGGCGCCACCACTTCGGTATAACTGAGATTCAGCTGTGCCTGCTGAAGCTGATTACGGGCCTGTTGCCAAGCGATATTGTCCTCACCGTGCGCGCCGCGCTTTATTATCAGTGCTTGCAGCTTGGCTTTTACGGCACTGACCTGTGCCTGGGCACTGGCCAGAGTAGCGCTGATCTCATCACTGCGCTGCTGCGAAATAGCCTGTTTACCAAGTAGGGTACGGCTGCGTTGATGCAGGCTTTGCTGCTCATGTAACTTGGCTTGAGCCGCCGATAAGTCGGCGCGCAAAGCCTTGATGTCAGCATCAAGCTGTTGGTTTTGCTGTTGCACTTGTGCCAAGGCCAGTTCAGCTCGTTTTACCGCAAGTTGGTATGGGCGAGGGTCGATACGCATGAGTACCTCTCCTTGGCGCACATGTTGATTATTGCGAACCGCCACAGCAACAATTTTGCCATTGACCTGTGGGGTGATTTGCGTCACTGGGTGGTAAACGCGCGCCTGTGGTGTCATTGGCATGTATAAATCAGCAACAATAAAATAGCCAAAGCATAGGATAAACAGCATGATGGCGATTTTAACGTAGCGTGCGAACTGCTGATCGGGAGTCGGTTGCTGGCTCACTCTTGGTCCTCCATAAATTGATTGGCATTGTCTTCTAAGGCCACCAGGCCAAGCGCCATCATATTAAGCTGCTCATCGCTTAACCCTCGGTATAAGTGAGTCTTGACCTCGCTGATCCGCGCTTTGAGCGCCGATAATTGCTGCTCACCTTGGGCTGTGAAATACAGGCGCCGACAGCGCTTATCGTGCTCATCGACACGGCGCTCAATCACCTGTGCGTGCTCCAGTTGTTTCAGGGTGCGGGTGAGGCTTGGCATTTCTATATCTAAGCTTGTGGCCAGTTGGTGCTGTGTACAGCCTTCGCCAAGATGGTGCATATGCATCATTGCCGTCCAACCCGGTTGTGTGAATCCAAGTGGCTCAACGGCGACTGACACCGCTTGTCGGCAGATACGGTGAACGCGGCCAAGCTTGCCACATAAGCTTAAGTCGAGGGTTTCATGAAAAGGAATATCAGCCATGGTGCAGCGCTCTCATTTAGTTAGCAGGCTAAGTATATTACAATAGTTAGCACGCTAAGTAAATATTCGAGGTTATTTGCCAAGGCTATGTCGGCGGACTCAACCTGGGTCTGAGCCCTTAGAAGGGTGATGTAGTTAGCAATAAAAAGGCAATTATTGACTGTTAAGCAGCGCGCATTGGAAGGGATGTGGTTGAAAGTACAACCATTATTATATCAATGGTTTTTTTGCTCATACTGGCGATGATCTGTGGTGTGCACTTAGGCATGCTTATTTTAAAGAGGAAGGTGCCCGCATTGAGCGTTAAGTTATTAATGTTGGCCTTGGCCAATACATTAAGAGCAAGTACCAATCCACACGGCTATAAGCACGCCCGTTGCTACTTAATCGGATGGTTGCTTTATAGTACTGTTGATGGTGGTTGCGCAGCTTAAGTGGGCCTAATAGAACTGAGATTCAGGTCTGGTGATACGGGCTATTTTAGCCCATATCATGCACAAGCTTGGGCTCAGCTTTTTAGTCGCTATGCATAAAGTCGCTTTGCATTGTTAACGGTGAGAGAAACAGCTGCTCAATTCTGTTATGCCACCGCTCCCCCAGCTGCGATTTCAAGGCGCGAATAAAGTCCATGGATGTTGCTGGCCTTTGTGGATAGTGATGCTGCCGCCAAACGGTTTTTAACGCTGCAATGATGGGCTGATCGCCTACTTCCTTACGTAATGTTTGAAACACAACTGAAGCCGCTGAATACATTTCAAAGCTGGCCCGCGCATCTACTAACGACAAAGGTTCCAGCTGATTACTGGCTCGTTGCAAACGAAAGCGTTGTCGTTCATAGTCAACCAAAGCGCTTACCGCCTGTTCGCCATATTCTTGCTGTAACATCACCAGCTCTACGTACTTCGCCATGGATTCAACCAAAAAGGCCCTATCATATTGAGCGCCATTGCCAATACCATGGCCCAACCATTGATGCGCCGTTTCATGCACAGTGCGCCTGAATCTTTGGTCAAAACCGGCATCGTCACTTGGCAAAGCGCGAAAACCAACTTTGTTATTGATCAATATGATTCCGGGTAGAGCATAGCCGGTGGGTCCTATATTGGGAATGCTTATCAAGTTGAGATCACCAAATTCATGTGTCATGCCGTTATCGGCAAACCAGCTGGCCGTGGTATGCATCGCTTCTAAGTGTAACTGATTCACAGGTGGCGGCGCAGCGCTAAAAACACGGTACTCTCTATTGCTAAACGTCGCTGAAGTAGGCTTCATCGAGGTCGACAACCACCCCTGAATATTCCTAATCTTTGAGCTCTCGTAGACAAAATACGCCCGTCCAGCTGCTCGCCAGCTCTTCTGCAACTTGCCTTGGGCTATGGCAAAGTGAGCCTCCGTGGTTGATACCACCGAATGCAGTGATACCCAATCATAAGTATCAAGGTTGGAGTCTGGTTGCGCATACGCTTGAGAGGGGGCTTGCAAGGGGATAGGCTCAACACCATGTGCTTGGCGCTTGTCATTGTTTCGTATTCGGTAGTGCGGGTTAAAGCCAATAACAGGAAGTATTGGTACACTGCGAAGGTAGCCAAATTCGGGTTTTATCACTTGGTGCAGTGAGGCCGCGAACAGGCTCGGTTCAGTGTAGGACAACTTGACCTTAAGGCGCTTGTTTTCACCTTTGCGCATTGGCTGAGAGAATACGAACTGGTATTGATTCAAGCTACTATCAAAATCCACCAGTACCGCGTCCTCCAGTTGCATCTGCTGGTACTCTTGGGTGGCGAAACCGCCGACAAGAACACGCTTGATATCTATATCCGTTGTGTTAACTAACTGCATATCTAGCTGAATTTCGGCCTTTGATGCCTGAGGATAAAAATCAACGCTGGCATCTATATGCGTCACCATGGGTTGCGCCACTTCTTGCCAATGCTTATATCGCTTTTCATATTCAGCTCGCCATTGTGCACTGGTATCTAGGCCTATGAATGGGTTTTGCGCTTGCAAAACAAAGTGCGCAGCCACAACTGTAAAAGCTGCAATCGCAAACAGCGAAAGTGCGGGGTAGGGGCTAACCCCAGGTGATTTAAACCTACTTCCAGTGCCGCGATGAGACTGCTTGATGGCCAATAATATCAAGCAGCTAATAACAATAAGCCATAGGCCCATAAAAGGCAGATAGGCTTCTATGGTAGCTGCAAACCCCCAAAAGCTGTCACCCTTGCTCAATGGTGTTGCAGCGATATTCCATAACGGATGAGCCAAGCCCAATATTGCGGTCAGTGGGGTGAATTTCAATACTAACACTAAGGTATTGATCATAACTGTCATCAATGGGTAGTTACACCAGTGATTAATGGTCACAAACACAGCTGATAATAACCATAGCGACGCAAAGGCTAAACTCAGGTGCTGGATATAAGTAAGCGGGTACCATTGACTTCCTATTACCCACTCTGCGATGCTCGAGCCCAGAGCAGTGGTGAGCATAAGGGCAATCAGCATAACGGACAAAGTCAGTAATTGGCTGGTGATCATGATCGTAGTCGATACCGGACTTGCGGCTATCAATTCATGGATATGCGCGCGCTTGTTCATCCACGCAAGTTGCCATGCCCAAAACAACACAAAAACAGCCCCTAGCTTGGCGACCAGCTCCCACATAACCCTATTTAGTGCATCAAGACTAGTGGGGGCGACAATAGAAAACGGCTCAGCATAGTCAGCATTGGCGCTCACCTCGCTGAAGATCAGCACCGCCCAAGCTAACAACAGTAATAGGTTAAGCTTGTTAGTTAGTAAGCTTTGCGTAGCCGTTTTGGTTAATGTCAGCAGTGTCTTTGACGCGTTTAATTGTGTGGTTGCGAGTTGATAGTAACTAGGTTGTGCTGGGAGCGCGGCCTTATTGCTATCACCCGGCTGCCTCCTTTGGCGCCGAGGTTGCCTATGGCCTTGGCGGCGAACTGAAAAGTACACAATTGCTGCGGCGAATACGACAATAATCAGGCGGTTAACAGTGGTCGAAGGGTCTAATGTTGCTGCTTGCCCCGATAAGATTGCTTGTGTATAGGCGGTAAAGCCGAACGGGTCAACCCAGCACATCACTTCTACCAAAGTATCACTGACAACAGTACTTCCGGCTAGAATGGGTGAGCCGGACATACTGGCTAAGGTGGCATAGCCTATCCATAGCATGCCAAATGCGGCGTATAGGGTGTAGGCGCTATAGTTCTTCGCTGCCAGCCATAGGGAAATTGCGCTTAATAATAACGCCGCCGGCAGCATCAATACCAGCACATGCAGCCCCGTCGCACCCAGCAATAAAACGTCGCTCTTGTGCCATAGGCTGAGGGTCATAAGCGACATCGCAATAACCATAAAGGCGGTGCACAATGCTAATAAGGCTCCATATCTCAGCAGCAAGCGTCGAGTCGTGGATAGTGCCGTGACACCAACCAGTTCAGTCATGCCATAGCGGCTATCTCGCATGAGTAGTAGCGGTGATAGCGCAGCCATTAAAATAGGCAATGCCAGCATGATAAATGCGCAGTGTATGTAAACTAATTGCTTCTCTGGGTCGGTATGTTCTCCCCCCGTGCCATGGGCAAGTAACAGTGAAAATAGCACAAGCACGACACCGCTGAGCCAAACGAGCGGCTGGCGCACCAAAAAGCGAAACTCATTAAGCCACAGCATTATCAAGCCCCTGCTTCTTTAGTTCGAGAAAGTAACGGTCTTGCAAGCTACTGTGCACTTGCTGGGCAGCGCCATCTGGTTGTGTTTGACACCAGAGTCGGTATCGCGGCTTGCCCATATGGTGGGTCATGGATAAGATTGATTGCTCATTACTTGGTTTTTTGCTAGTAAGCCACACTTTTCCGTCAAGTAGTGACAGTAAGGCATCGACTCGACCACTTTCGACGATCCGCCCGTTCATCATCATGGCGGCATAAGTACAAAGGTTTTCGATATCTTCAACGATGTGGGTAGAGAGCAACACCAATTTGCTTTTACTAATTGTCACCAACACATTATGTAGACGCTGACGTTCGACAGGGTCGAGACCGGCGGTAGGCTCATCCATGATTAAGACCTTAGGAGAGCCTAATAGTGCTTGGGCTATGCCGAAACGTTGTCGCATGCCGCCAGAGAACGCGGTTACCTTTTTATGTGCTACTGTGCTTAAGTTAGTTAGTGCTAACAATTGCTCAATTTGTCTATCTTGCTCGCGTTTGTTGGTAACACCTTTTAATATTGCCATGTGTTGCAATAAAGCACGACAACTCATATTGGCATAAGTGCCGAAGTCTTGTGGCAAGTAGCCGAGCTGTTTGCGCATGAACATCGGCTCCTTGGTGATATCAACCCCTGCCAATGTGACTGTGCCGCTGTCGGCAGACTGTAAACATGCTAAGGTGCGCATAAGTGTCGACTTACCGGCGCCATTTGGACCTAACAGTCCGACCATGCCGCATGGTAGGGTTAGATTCACATCAAACAAGGCAGTGGTGCCATCGGCGTAGGTTTTATTTAGTGATTTTATTACAAGCATAAGCTCGTCCTGTGACTGGTTTTCTTGCCAACTTAGAAAAAGCGGCAGCGTTGCTCAATGTATCAATGACCAAGGTCGACAAGTCGGTGACAAAAGGCTATTGAGTCATTTAATCAGTGAAAACAGCACTTTCGTCATCAAAGAGCAGACGCCAGTACGCGATTTATGACAGGATTAGACTGTGTTGACTAAAAGAGACAATCTGTGCAGCCCTTATCGACCACGCTAGAGCCAAGCCAGCGCAGGCAAATGTTATTGTTAATGTTGCCACTTATTTCTGCGGCATTATTGCAAACCCTGACACTCATTTTCGTTAAAAATGTGGCTTCGATGCTACCCGCTTTAACGCTGTTGCTTACGACCTGCATTGTCTTTATTCCGTTCTTTGTCAGTCATTATCTGAGCTGGCATTACCATGGCCTACGCGCCGCAATGCTTTGGTCTGGTGGTTTTCTCGTGTACCCCACCATACTGATGGGCTTTGAGCTGACGTTGTCACTGGGGATAGAAAAGGAGATGATGACGCAAGGTGTCGGGCTTGCTATTGCTGCGAGTCTAGGTCATCGAATCAGTGTGCTGCGACGTGAGCGAAATTCCACGGCGGCCTCGCAATGGGTATCGCGGCTGTTATCGCTCAACAGTGTGGTGGCTGTGCTATTAGTTTCCTGGGCAAGCATTGCGGCAGGAATGTTTGTTTCTACCGTCGATCCTATGCACAATCAGCCAATCGCTCCTATTATTGATAGCGCGCGGGTCATGGATAATTTCGGGTTATTTATCTGGTATTGGCTGCAGTTTCTCTTTTTGGCGTCCTTAATAGCCATTATTTATTGCCTTAACCGTTATGTGCTCATTCGCAATATCTTGAGTAATCACGGGGTGTTCTTTTTTATTCTGGCCGGCATTATGAGTGTTGTGGTGTTCACCCCTATTTTAGCGTCACTTGGGTTATTATTGCCGCTAAATGAAGACAATCTAACACTGATCCCATCAGAGAATAACAATCCGTTTGATGTCATTAATTTTCAAGGTTTTTTCGCTATTTTGGCCATAACTACCCCAGTGATATTGGCGTTTGAACGACAGCAGCAGAACGCCCAAATTGAGGCCGTAGCGCGACAACAAACGCTTACCGAGTTGAAATTGTTACAACAGCAAATCAACCCTCATTTTTTATTCAATACCTTAAACAACGTATACGCTTTAACGCTCAGTAAATCCGAACAAGCACCAGAATTACTGATGCAACTGGCAAATTTATTACGCTATACCGTTTACAAAGGGCAGCAGCCGCGCGTGAAGCTGAGCGAGGAAGTTGACTACCTGGAAAACTATTTGGCCCTGCAACGCATTCGCCTGGGCGAGCGTTGTCAGTTTGATATTGAGCTTCCTAGAGGTCAACAACCATGGCTGATACCGCCTTTATTGCTAATAGTATTAGTCGAAAATGCATTCAAACATGGCATAGAGCCATCACACAGCGAGGCATATTTGAAATTGTCTATCAAGGTTCAAGGCAACCAATTGCACATGCTGTGTGAGAACTCCTTGGCGATTGAGTCGGCAGCTCATAAAGCCGGTGGTATGGGGTTAGGGAATTTACGTCGGCGGCTGACGTTGTTATTCGCAACTCATTTTGAACTCATATGTACACCACGCGAAAGTACTTGGAAAGCGTCATTGCAGTTGGAGTTAACGCCATGCTAAGTGTACTGATTGTTGACGACGAGCCTTTGGCTCATCAGGTTTTAATCCATCATCTAGAAGATCATCCAGACTGCCAATTATTAGGGCAGTGCTACAGCGCCGTGCAAGCCTTACAGTGGCTTGCTAACAATAGTGTAGATGTAGTGTTTTTAGATATCAATATGCCACATTTGAGTGGCATAGACATGCTCAAAGTGCTCGCGAATCGGCCACAGGTTGTAATTGTTAGCGCCCACCAGGATTATGCTTTGGCGGGCTTTGAATTGGAGGTGTGCGATTACCTACTCAAACCGGTTGCTAAGCAAAGGTTCGATAGAGCCTTGAATAAGTTGCGTCGAGCCAAACAAGTAACCTACGGTACTAATGAGGATCAATGCATTGTATTGAAAGTTGACCGCGAGTTACAAAAGTTCAAGCTGGCAAAGATAAGCTACTTCGAAGGCTACGGAAACTATGTAAAAGTATGGCAGGGGCAAGAGTATACTTTGGCAAGTTGCACCCTAAAGCACATTGCCGAGCAGTTATCGGATGCGCACTTTACGCAGATCCACAAATCTTATGTAGTTAACAATCATCAGGTAAAAAAAGTAGCCACCGATTCAGTGACCATGGAATCAGAGCAGCAGTTACGTATTGGTAAAACCTTTAGGGGAACCATCACCAAGATTCTGGCATAAGCAGGGCCTAGGAAGAGCTGAGGATGATACTCCCTTGCCATAAAAAAGGGGCCACAGCTTCACTGTAAACCCCTTTGACACTGTCTGGATGTGCCAGTTACAGCGGCAATACCTCGAACACGGCCACATAACTGCCACGGCGAGTTTGCGCCGGAGCTTTGGCTTGCTGGTCTTCATACTCGGCTTCAAACCAGTACATTCCTGGCTGCGTAAATTGCAGCTCAATTTGACCATTATCATCGGCGGTTAACTGTGTGGCGATGTTGCTATCACGATACCGCTCGCCTTGACGAACTAAGGTTACCTTTGCGCCAACTGCAGGCTGGCCATCGATCAGTAGCTGCATAGACGCACTTTCATCAACGTATAAATCGTTCGGGTGGGTTAGGGCATTAAGCTCGAGCCCTTGGCCGCTTGGGGTAATTGCCGTGTCATTAGGAGCTCCAAGGGTGACGAAGGTTTCCATGCGACGAGCAACATCGCTCACTTGCAACTCTTTGGCATCGCTGGGTACTTGCTGTTTGAACTGCGCTAAAGTGCCGGTCTTTCCACGGCCAGGCCAATAATGGCGCTCGCCCTCTGCATCCACCCAGCGGGCGACAATGGAGCGGCTGGCGTTAAATACGCGGTAGGTTCCTTGCTGCTGTAGGTGCAGATCAAACACACTGCGATAGCGAAGCTTGGCGCTATTTTCTAAATCCACAGCTTGGCCATCGGGACCAATTGCAGTCAGTCGCTCAAGCGGATAGGCATAATGGTCGGGATTAAAAATGCCGTTGGCGATTGCGGCGTCAAAGGTGATCCATTCATCATCACCTGAGACCACAGTGGTACTTGGTTTAAGCCACACTCGGTGGGCGTGTGCTGATTGGCTAATAACGGCTGTGGTTGCAAGGGCGGTGCATAGCGCCGCGCTGATAATTGTTGCTAGCTTCACGTGTTAGGCTCCATAGTTAGTGTAATTGTGCCGAGCTCATGCTGGCCTTGCTCGGTATGGTGTTGTGATTGGGTTATCGGTAATGTCAGGGGAATGCGGATCAACTCGCGCCCGCCTAATTCCCTCGCCGCTTCTACATTGAGGGTGTACTCACCATCAGGGAGAGCGGCCAATTGCGCTGCGAAAGGGCTTAAATCAAGGGTGGCCACGCCAGGGCGGCGCGTCGCGCCGGTGACGCCATCGACAGGGAGCGACAAGCTGCGACCACTGCGACGCCACCATAAACGCAAATCTTTTAACCACTTCTCACCCTCACGGTCAGCGAGCTTGGTGTCATACCAGATGGCTAAATCAAGCACCGCTTTGCGCTTGCTATTGGCTAACCACACGGCCACATAAGGTGGGTGATATTCGGCCACGCTTAAGCGGGGAATTTCGACTTGCAACTGGTTCGCTGACGCCGCATGGGCAGGTAGCACCAATACCAAAGCAGGTATACCTAACCCGGCCAGTACCAGTGGCCACGTTGATTTGCGGCCTTTGGCATAGCGTTTTAGTAATAACAGCCCAGTGATCGAAAAAACGATGCAGGCCACAGAGAAAAGATCAATAAACATACTCCACCACATACCGGTATTCCGGCCCTTATGTAAGTCATTTAGATAGGCTATCCAACCACGGTCGGTAGCTTCTTGATAAAATTCGCCGGTATCTAAGGTCACAGTAAACCAGCGGTCACCCCCGGCTTTGGGCATGGCCACATAAAGCTCAAAGTCGCTCCACTCAAGCTGTTTATAACTAGCAATAGACTGCTCGGTTTGACCTTGATACCAACGCTGAAAACTCTTTGGTAGCTGCTCGTTGTTGGCGGCGGCTTTCAATTGATTGAGGATGGCATTGGGCACTTGCGCTTCAATCTGCTGCACTTGCGCGCGGGACTCAATGCTCGCGGCATGGTTTAGGGTGATCCCTGTAACAGCAAAAAGCAGCATGCCAATAAGGCACACTGCTGAACTGATCCAATGCCAAGCTTTAAGATCCCAAAGCTTACTACGTTTGGCCATTTAGAAACTCCAGGCTAGCGACGCCCAGTAGCGACGTCCGTCTTCGATGTAGCCATATTCATCTTCACGAATTTCCTTATCAAAGAGGTTGTACACCCCAAAACCTAAGCGTACAGAATCCATGACTTGGTAGTTGGCGCCTAAATCAGCGGTGGTGTAAGACGGCGCAATGAGGCTCGACTGTGAAGGGCCGGTTGTCGGTTGGCTTTCCTCACCGCGATAATGCACGCGCAGCCAAGTGCCTAAGGCATCACTGGCTTGCCAGTTGAGCGACGCTTGTGCCAGGTGCTCCGGTAATTGATTCAACGGACTGCCGGCATATTCACCGGTTTTTTGTTCCGAGTCGGTGTAGGTGTAGTTAAGCGCCATTTTTACCGTGCTGGCGAGCTCGTAGTCTAGTGAGACTTCTACCCCTTGAGTGGTCGCCTCATCAACATTGGTATAGGTTGTTGGCAGTGAGCCAAACTCATTGGGCCCGTCGGTACACTTTGTTAACGGGCAAGCTACGCGAGAGATTTTATCGTCAAACTCGTTATAAAAAACCGTGGTCGATGCACTTAAGCCTTGCTCGGTATCGAGGTAAATCCCCATTTCATAGTTGAGCGAGGTTTCAGGGCTTAAATCGGGGTTACCATAGATGTTGCCGCCCCGGCTAACTTGGCCCCAAGCAGCGGTTGTTTGTCGTAGGTTCGGTGCTCTGAAACCACTGGAAATACCGCCTTTAACGGTCAGAGTGTCATTGGCGTTATACACCGCATACAACCTTGGGCTGGTATGGCCGCCGAATTGTTGGTCTTTGTCGTAGCGCAGCCCCGCAGTCAAGGCCAGCTTCTCGGTGGCTTGGAACTCATCTTCTGCAAATACCGAGTACATATCGTTATCAATTTGCGTGAGCTCACTAATACGGTTGCTGGTGTTATCTTCTAAATCTTCACGTTGGTAGGCCACGCCGGCACTCATTTTGTTGCGCTCATTAATAGGCAAGGTCCACAAACTTTGCACATCAATGTTTTCAACAATCATATCCCGTGACTTGTTGTCGTACTTATCGTATTGCGCATAGCTAAATGACTGGCCAAAATCCCAATAACCGGTGTGTGAGAGTGAAATGGTTTGATTATCGTACTCGGTTACGGTGGACTCTGGGCAGCCACGACGGCCGCAACTTTCCCCTGGAGCCAGTGGCTCTACGGTTTTGCCCAAGGTGGCATCCAGAGTTTGCGATGCACTGGCAATGTCGAGTAAAAAACTGTGGGCATCACTGGGTGTGAACGATAACTTAGCTTGGTAATTCTCCGCTTCTTTACCACGGAAGCCGCTGTAAATATCGTCTTCATCGCGGTTGCTGAATTGGCCATACACTTGCAGCCCGAGCTTTTCAGGGATCAGTGCGCCGGCGGCAAAGAAGTTGGCTTGGTGAATATCACCCGATTCACTGCTTTCTTGCATGGTGGTATCCAAGCGCAGTTCACCGTACCACTGCTTAGGGGTTTTGCGAGTAATAATGTTGATCACCCCACCGATGGCATCGGAGCCATACAGAGATGACATGGGCCCGCGCACCACTTCGATACGCTCTATGGCGGCCAGTGGCGGTGTCCAAGCGCCTTCAACCCCTGGGCCATCGCTATTCGGGCGAGTTTCCCGTGAGCTTTGGCGTTTGCCATCAACAAGAATCAGGGTGTATTGGCTGCCCATACCCCGTAGGCTGATGTCTTCACGGTCGCCGCCACCGGTAACAACCACCCCAGGGACGTCGGTCATCGCATCGGTTAAGTCGCGGTAAAAGCGTTGCGAGAGCTCCTCGCGATCGATTACGCTAATAGAGGCAGGGGCATTCTTAATAAGCTGCTCGTAACCCGAGGCGGTTACCACGATTTTTTCCATGTCGTTATCAGGTGCTTGGTTAGCATGAATGCTGGTGCTTAAGGTAGCGAGCGCAGCGGTGATAGCGAGGGATAACGGGGCGGTACGACGTTGCACCGTGAACATTGGGGAACCTCCGTGGTATAATCAAGGTAAATGATATTAATTCTTATTTAATGGTATGCTGTTGCACCTCTGCGAGCAACGCGCTTTTTCTTAAAGGTTGTTTAAGGAATTCTTAAAAGTATGAACACCAAGCTAACGCGCGCCCTCAAGGTGTTTGCGAAAACGGTGGAAACCGGCAGTATGAGCCAGGCGGCTCAGCAATTACATATGACCGCTTCAGCGGTCAGTCAACAAATCACTAAACTTGAACAAGACATTGGCCTGAGTTTATTTAACCGTAATACGCGCAAGCTCACTCTGACCGAGGCTGGTGAGATTTACTACGCCTCGTCGGTAAAGCTACTCGCCACGGCAGAACAGGCGCAGCGGCAACTCGAACAGCTTCAGCATACACCTTCAGGGCAGTTGAAAATTGTTGCTCCAATTGGCTTTGGTGGTGGCTTGTTAAGTCAGCCTATAAAGCAGTTGACCGAGCAGTTCCCAAAAATTGAAATTCAGCTTACCTTGACCGATGAGCCCTTTGATATTATTGCTAGCGGGGTTGATTTAGCCATTTGTATTGGCCCTTTAACGGACTCGGGGTTAATAGCCAGGCACTTGGCCGATTGGCAGTTGATCCCTTGCGTTAGCCGTACTCATCCATTGGCTGAGCTTAACCCTCAAGACCCGGATGCGCTTGCGGCGCAAACCTTTATTGGCCACACCGGGGCACAGCGCATAAGTCAAAAACTGACCCATCAGCACAATGGTGACACCTTTACACTCGGTCAACCTCGGTTATTAGTGAACAATATGCAGGCCGCCATTCAGCTCACTTTAGATGGCATTGGTTACGGTTTATTACCGGAGCCAGAGGTGCGACACCTGCTCGCTTGTGGTCGATTACAGCGCATATGCCCGCAATGGCAGTTGCCCCATTACAGTGTTTATGCGGTGACCCCGCATCGCGATACCGTTGCAGCTAAAACGCGCGCCGCGATTGATAGTCTGCGTGCTTGGTTTGAGCAGGTTTCCACAAATCCTGAGTTGTTTGTAGGGGAGCCTTAGTCGCGAACTTGCTGCGCTAAACAACCGCACCTATTAGGGCTGCTCGCTTTTCGCTGTTGAGCCCCTTACGCGGCGTATAAGCACGCAGGCAAGTGGCAATATGAATAACGAGCCAATCATCCCCAAAATCATATGCAACTGGTTGGGTGTATCAAGTGTAGCGAGCGCGCTCATGTCGCTACGATGGACCAAAAATGCCACAACGATAGCGGCGAAGAGCACGGGTTTGATAATGTTGTTACCGGCCAGCTTGATAAGCCCATAGGCAAAAGGCAGTGCCAGTAACAGGTTGAGAGCAAAATCATGCAGTGCTAATACCCCGTAAAATACCATGGCATGGTCGCGTATCACCGAGGAAAAATGGTTGAGTACCCAATCCATAGGGTTGTATGCGTACCAAAAGAGTAACGGCAGCGAGAAAAGATAAAGTAGCCAGCACACAGGGAGGGCGAGGTAGACTAAAACGTTATGATGTTTATCCATAAACACACCAACTTTTAATTATAATTTTATTGTATGCTTTTTAACCTAGCAAAAATCTTTAGCAATAACAACAAGCTTGGCGATTGTGTAGCTGTTTAGTGATGTTCACAGTGCAGCTGTGCCATGGCTCAAAGCGTATCTTACAGCAGAAACGAATAGGTTTAGACTGTCACCAGACAGGCAGCTAAGAGCGAGAAGGAGACGGCCGCTTTAGCAGCGCTTTGTTAGCCACTACGCTGGGCTCGTCTCTCTTCTCTTATTTACCTGCTTCTCCAGCTTCTAAAATAGGTAATCCAGCTTCTGTTGGAATATAGATTCGCTCACCACTACCATCTTGTAGGCCTTTAATCCAGACATAACGAAGGTACTCTTCATTACCTTTCAAAGATTCTCCGATAATTTTATTTGCCTGAGCCGCAGCTTTTGCACGTTCAATATTCTGACCGCGTCAATCACGATCTGTTGATGACTCAGTTAAGGAGTAAGGTGCAGGATAAGCGTCTGCTGGCGCTTATTGGCAAATACCTGCGAGCGGGCGTAATGGTCAACGACCAATTTGAAGCAAGCTTCGAAGGTGTCCCTCAGGGCGGCCCACTCTCACCATTACTATCAAATATCATGCTTGATAGTTTGGATAAAGAACTGGAAAGCCGAGGACATCACTTCGCCCGCTACGCTGATGACTTTATCATTTTGGTGAAGTCACAACGGGCGGGAACGCGTGTTCTCAAGAGTATTACTCATTATCTTGCCACTAAGCTAAAACTGGTCGTTAACGAGCACAAAAGCCAAGTGGTTAAGGTAGGCCAAAGCAAGTTCCTTGGTTTCACCTTTAACCGAGGAAAGATCCAATGGCATACAAACACGCTGCACATTTTCAAACAAACGATACGACGACTGACGAACCGCAATTGGGGAGTCAGTATGAGTTATCAACTGTTTAAACTGTGGCAATATATGCAAGGTTGGATAAATTATTTTGGGATAGCCAACGCTTACCAAGGCTGTGTCGATTTAGACCACTGGATCCGTCGTCGAGTGCGTATGTGCTATTGGCGTCAGTGGCGGAAACCACGGACTAAGGTGCAGAACTTACTTAAACGAGGTGTCAGGATCCAAGCTGCCGTTGCTTGTGGGATCACAAGTAAAGGTCCTTGGCGTAGCTCGAAAACCCCAGGCATACAACAAGCACTGAGTAACGAGTACCTAATGAAAGCAGGATTGTATTCACTAAGAAATGGATGGATTGCCGTTCACTATCCTAACCAGAAAACAGGTTAGGTGTTCTAGATGAACCGCCCTGTGCGGAGCCGCATGCAGGGTGGTGTGGGTGCTGGAGGCTAGATACCTCCGGCTACCCGATTAGGGCTAAACGCCTCAGCTTTCAATATTTTTATATGTTAGAAACTCAGCCACTTGAAACGGCAGGTACTGTTCATTGTTGTTGGAAATTATTTGGTTAGTTGCGTAAGCAGAAACCCCAAATTTAAACTCTTCATTTTCTAGCAGAACATAATAAGGTTGGCGTTTTAAACCAGCTAACAATTTGCTGGCTAAGTGCTCGGGGAGTAACTTGGCTAAGCTATCCAGCTGCAACTCATTAAAGTCTAAAGATATAGCGCATTCAACATTACCCGGTATTACGGACACTGTCGTGTACAAACCATCCTCAACCTTTGCAATAAAATTTGAATGAATGGCTGAACCAATGAATTGGAAATTATCTGACATTCCTGCACGCAGCATAAAAATACCGTAATCAGGTTTGAAATTCACTATATCGGGATCGGCTTTAGTGTCTGGGTTTAAGAGTTTGTATAGAGTATCCCATTTTTCAGAGATGTTTTTTAAAGAGACCTGAATGACGGGTTCGAATTGTCTTACATGGTATAAAACGAACTCTCTCCCGTTGCACAAAGCATAATATTCGGCTCTAATTTCTGGGTGAATGGCATAACTATAAGCTTGTTCAACATGCTTACTTTTGAAAACATCCTCGGAAGGTGATTTTGCGTCCAATATCCAATACGGTTTTTCTTCTGAAGTGAATACGTAATCAGGGATAATTGATATTTTTCTTTGCTGAGAACCGATTGCAACGTATGGGTGTACTAGCGGTTTACTTCTTATGATCCTAGAACTTCCAGATATTTTGTAACCCAAAGACTTAATAATTGGAACAATTAACTCTTCTCTTACAGCATCCTCTTTAAAATAAGGGTCTGCTAATACTGAAAAATCAAAATCTTCAAACATACTATTCCTTTAGCCCTAATGCCCGCAACACCGGGCAATTTGAAGCGCAGCGGAAAATTGATCCGCGTGCTTGCGCTTGTTAAGCCTCATTTACCAACAAGCTCTTTAATACTTTTAACGACCAAATCACGATCCGCGATATGAAGATGATGCTTTTCTGATTCAGAATAGATCACACGGCTATTCGTAGATAAACCTTTAAAGTAATTTTCCGCTTCGGAGTAAAGCTCATCCATTGATTTGGCTATGTCATCAGGAACGAAAGGCGGATCGTATCGCTCTCCCGTTAACTTGGAGCGCACAACGATAATAGGCTTGGTACCAAAATCATCTGCGTTAGCCAGTAATGCGTAGCTTTTCATATGATCTACATTTTCAGGAACTCTCTCAAACATAGGATTATGAACACTTTGCTCAAACTGATAAAAGCGTTCTAAGTCCTGATTGTCTGTTTGATAGTTTTCTGGCCACCTTGTCCCCATAGTGTAAAAGTAACCCAACGGGGGCGGATCAATCAGTACGGCTCCCATAACTTCTTGTGGGTAGAGGTTGTTATACGCAGTGATGATATAAGATGCATATGAGCCACCTGCAAAATAAAATGGCCCTTTGATATTGGCATTTTGAAGCAAACTTCTGAGTCTGCTTGCCATGTCATTGACCGTAAAAGGAACGCTACCCTTTTCGCTCTTACCCAACCCTGCACGATCATACAAACAGATGCTGAAATCATTTTTCAATCTCTTTATATTTTCTAACCAAACCCCATCCGAGCCATAACGCCCGAAACCCTGCTCCAGTATTAGTTGTGGCTTGTCGTTTTCGTAACACTCAAGATATAGCTTAAATTCACCAACATCATATAACCCAGATTTTGTCGGCTTTAAGTCTGGCTCCGCAGCTAGTGCGCAAAAACCAATAAAAATTGAAAATAACTTTATGATTGTTTTCATATCGACTCCATTCTCTCGATGAGGCTTAACAATTTAATATCGAGCGATTGGGTCGTTTTTCTGCCGCAACCTGTCTCGTTTTCGTCCTTAGACCATTGATAGCAAATTTAGGAAGTACTTACCAGCATTGAAGTTATGCTGCATTGCTCTAAATGTGGACACGACAAAAACGACCCAATGGGTCGTTTTCCTGACTATAGGAGAAATACAACAATGCTGTATATAAAGACAACTATTTGTTGAGGCTGGCTCAGTGAGAACTCATTCACCATTTTTAAACTACATCGGTGAGTTTATCCTGACGAAGCAATATTCGCTCACAGCCGTTGATATACATCTTAAATGGATTTCTTTCTATACTCATTTTCATAGTAAGCGTCACCCAGCTTCATTGGGCGATAACGAGGTTGTTTGAGCAGTGCTTACTAAGTATCGGCCTCACAAAGTGTAGTGTGTAAGTCATCACTCACCTTGTCTATTAGTCGTATCAACTCCATCCCTTCTTCATCACTGATATTTTTGAGGTTACAGCGCATTTGCTGGGGAATTTTTTGCGCGGTGTGTTTGGCTTTTTTTCCATAGTCGCTGAGTACCACCCGCTTTACCCGCTTGTCATGCTGATCATGGATCACCTGCACAAAAGATTTCTGCGTGAGCTTTTTTAAAATTAAACTCATGGCACCACCATCAATATGGGTTTTCTCAAGTAATTGATGAATGGTGATTTGGTCTTTTTCCCATAATGCCATTAACACCACGTACTGTGGGTAAGTAATATCGAGCTCACGCAATAACGGGCGATAGGCCCGGGTGAAGGCGTTAGCCACAGTGTAAAAGCGGTGACACAGCTGGTAGTCAAGTTTTAATGCATTGTCGGTCATGATCTCTCCTTTATTTTATTTTGCATGCAAATAACTTGATCTTCAAGTTGGCCATCGCTATTATTTATTTTGCATACAAAGTAAATTACTAAATAGTTAATTAGAAGGAGGCCAATAATGGCGTTAGAACAGATTCTTTATAGTGCAAAGGCCACGGCAACTGGTGGGCGAGACGGCTCTGCCAAGTCGGATGACGGCCGTTTAGATGTTGACCTATCGGTCCCAAAGGGGCTGGGGGGCGATGATGGTCAGGGCACCAACCCTGAGCAGCTTTTTGCCGCCGGTTATTCAGCGTGTTTTATTGGCGCGTTGAAAAAAGTGGCTGGCGATCAAAAAATTAAGTTACCTCAGGATATTGCCGTAACGGGTGAGGTTGCAATTGGTCCAAAAGGGCAGGGCTTTTCTATCGACGCTAAGCTCACCGTGGATTTGGGGGATATGGACAAAGCGCAGGCGCGTCAATTAGTGGATACCGCGCATCAGGTTTGCCCTTATTCCAATGCCACACGTGGCAATATTGATGTGGAATTGGTGCTGGCCTAAAGGCACAGCCTAGTCGCGACAAGGGCGGCGACAGCGTGTCGCCGCCTTTATATGGTTATTTATCGGCCTGCTTTTCGCCGTGCTTTTCAAACCACCACAGAATGTAGGCGACTTTTGCCATCAGGTTCGAGGGCCGCTTGGTGATGCCATGCGAGGCATCAGGAATACGCACCATGGCGGTATCCACCCCCTGCAATTGCAATGCTTGGTAGAACTGCTCCGTTTCGGAAATAGGCGTACGATAATCGGCCTCACCGGTTAATAGCATGGTGGGGGTGGTTACATTGCCCACATAGCTAATAGGTGAGCGCTCCATATAATGTTGCATATGCTCCCATGGTTTGCCTGGGAACCAGTAATCCGCAAAGAAGGGATAAAAATCAGCCGTTAGTACAAAGCTAAACCAATTAATTACAGGCTTGGCAACCACCGCCGCAGCAAAGCGATCGGTATGGCCGACTATCCACGAGGTAAGTACACCGCCGCCAGAGCCACCGGTTACATAGAGTTTAGTGTCATCAATAAAGCCTTTGGCAACTAAGGTATCTACACCCGTCATCAAATCATGATAGTCGTTGCTTGGGTAGTTATGATGAATCGTTTGCGCAAAGTCTTTGCCGTAAGAGTCACTGCCGCGTGGGTTCATGTACAGCACCACGTTGTCTTGAGCGGCGAATAATTGTGCTTCAGCGCTGAAGTGAGGCCCGTAGTTGGCCACCGGTCCACCGTGGATCTCGAGAATCAAAGGGTATTTCTTGGTTGCATCAAAGTGCGGTGGGTAAACAATCCAACCCTGAATGTCGAGCTCATCGTGGCTGGACTTAACCCACAATTGTTCCACTTTACCAAGCGTTTTGTTGGCCAAGGCATCTTCATTTAAATGCGTTAACCGCAGCGCTTCGCCGCGCTTAGTCAAGGCCACATCGGCAGGGCGCTGAGTGTCGGCGAGCGTGAATGCAATATCACCCTCGGTGCTAACGTCAAAATCACCGCCTGAGTAGGGGCGACCAAAAGACACGCTCCCCACTTTGTCGGTGATCACCTTGGCTTCACCGCGCAAAGGTTGGTAGCCAATGGTGGTTTTGCCTTCGCTATCGTAGCTAAAGTACAGGCCGCGACTATCATCCGCCCACTGTATTTGCGCTACTGCGCGGTCAAAGTCCGGCGTTAAGCTGCGCGTCTCGCCAGATTCTAAATCGCGGATATAGAGCTGAGTGTTTTCATAGTTAGTGCGCTTATCGTCATAGCCGGTATAGGCTAAGTAACGACCATTGGGAGACACCTGCGGTTGGCTGTCTGGGCCATCTCGGTCGGTGATGGCGCGAATGCTGAGAGTATCAAGCTCCAGCGCGTAAATTTCAGAGTTTATCGGCTTTAACTCATGGTCGCTGTGACGGTTTGCTGAAAAGTATAAGGTGCTGCCATCGTCACTAAAGCTGATACTGCCGCCATGGTCAAAGTCACCGGATGTGAGCTGCACCGCGTTGCCGCCGTTGGCAGCAATACGAAACAGGTGATTATGGCCTGTTTTGGTATAGCCGGCGCCATCAGCGCGGTAGTAAACCTCATCGATAAACAGCGCTGGGTCGGCCCATTTTGCGCCTTCGGGCTTACCGGGTAAGCTCACCGGGCTATTGGGCTTGGCGGGCACAAACATACTGAATACTAAGCTTTTGCCGTCTGGTGTCCAGGTGGGCTTGGAAGGGCTCTGTGTAAGGTTGCTGATTTTACTTACCGCACCTGTGTTTAACCACTTAACATACAGCTGTGCGCTGCCATCTCGTGTAGAAATAAACGCTAAGCGACTGCCATCGGGGGATAACACGGGGGCAAAGTCTTGATGTACGCCACTGGTTACCGGTTGCAGCTGTTTATTGTCGGTGCTGACCTGCCAAATATTACTAAATTTGCGGTCTGACTTAATGTCCATGCGATTGCGCACAAAATAGACGGTATCGCCATCATCACTGATATCGATTTGGTTGGCATATTCAAGATTGAAAACGTCTTCAAGCGCGAGTACATCATGGCGAGTGCTTTGGGCTGCATTGGCGATACCGCTGGTTGCGATAGCTAAACCCATGGCCCAAGAGAGGGGAGTGAATTTCATAATCTGTCCTTGGCAGCTATGTCAGTCTCCCTGTTATAAAACCCATACTCTGTAGGTGCAACTTTATTCGATAAAAAATGACAGCTTGGTCATGGAGTTGCAAAAAATAAGGGCAGCAGCATAGCGATTAGCGCGATGATCATGCCACATTGGTTGGTCAATGAGATTTGCTTGCGCTTGCGGCTGATGTAATCGTCACTCAGGCTGTATCCACTTTCGTTGTTGAGCCAGGCATCTAAGTTGGTTTCCAGTGCTTTGGCTTTACTGAGTTTTAGCGGGTTATGATTGAGCACTGCGCGCAAGTCGGGATAGTACTGTTCAACATAGCTACGTAGCTGTTTACGAAGGGTAAAGCGCACCCATAAGTAGGCGCCAAAAAGGAGTAAGAAAATAATTAAGTTCATTGCTGTAAATCCATTTAACGAGCGTGACGTTTTATTTGTTCCCAAGTTTAGCAAAAATGTATAAAAAGTCAGCACTTTTATACTTAGCCAAAAGTATGACTACCATAAATCATCGCTACTCAAAATCAGTTGTACTGCAACAATAATAAACATCCAGCAATGTACCAAAATAGTCACCCATAGCTTTATGATAAAGGCGCGCTTTTGCGATTTATGACGCAACCACGTTTGCGCCGCAAGGGCTCCTAGCCAGCCGCCGAATAGCGACCATATTAATAAGTCACGCTCGGGTGTACGTGGGCGTTGGCGCTGCGCCGCGCGTTTATCATGCCAAAACCACATAAAGGTAATCGTGCTCATGCATAAATAGAAGACGCTGGGCCAAAGAGTTTGCACTTGCCAACAGAGCAGTGCGACAGCGCAGACAAAGAGTAAGCTGCAAACACCTTTGCAAATCTGCAATATAAACTTCATTATGTGTTGTCCGATAAATTTTGGCTCAAGTGTACCTAATCGGTGCCGATAGTATTTAAAAGCGAGCCATGATGCCAAGGACGCGCAATGCGCATTGATTCTTCCTACTCACAATCTATACCGACAACGCCTCAATCTGATGGCACTTTACGCCTGCAACCCCAGCATAATCAAGCCAAAGCTCAGGCTGAGGCGGACATTAAGCAGAGCTTGCGCGAGCAACTGCCCGCGCATATTCAGAAAATGCTAGAGCAAATCGAGCGCGTAAAAGAGCAAATAGACCAAGCACGTGAAAGGTTGAGAACTCTGCAAAACGAGCAAGACCCCAATGATGAAGAAGCGCACAAAACTATGCTCGAATCACAGCGCAACCTTGTTGCCAATATGGAAGTACAGCTTATGCAAATGACCCAAGCGGTCACTGAAGCACTCAAAGAGGCCGGGATCTCCGACCCCGGTATACTCTTAAGCGCACTAAGCTAATAAGTTACCACTGCCTTTCGATACTAAATAGCACGCTGCGCGGACGCCCGGGGAAGTAACGATCGCCGCTGAAAGTCGTGAAATCGGCACGTTCGGCATAGGCTGTGTCAGCAACATTCTCGACCCGAGCGATCACTCGCCAGTCCTTATTCACTTGCCATGCACCGCGTACATTAATGAGGTCGTGACCACTGTAGCGGTGCAAATTTTGTGGGTCGGTGTAATAATCACTGACGTGATGCCACTCCAGGGCAACATCGACATCGTCACTGACTTGCCAGTGCAGCTGGGTATTAGCCACCCATTTGGGCGCGGTGTCCATAATGTTTCCCTTGAGTTGAGTGTCAGCTATGACTTGCTGGTGCTCATAGGTGTGCAGCGCCCGACTCAGTGCAAGTTGCAGCATTACCCGGCTGCTAGCCTGATAGCGTAGTTCTAACTCAATACCTCGGTGTTTACTTTCACCGTCACTGACATTAAAGAAGTCACTATCGCGGAAAATAAAGTTATCTTTGTGCATCACGTAGCCAGCCAGGTTGAAGCGCACTGAATTGTAAGCCCCCTTTACACCCAGCTCCACGCTATTGATGGTTTCGCTTTTTAAATCGGCCACTTGCTGCTGACGCTGGAGTTGATATAACTCTGAGGTTTGCGGTGCGCGGTAGCCTTTGGCGAGATTAGTGTAAGCAATAAGTTCAGGGCTCAGCTGATAGCTCAGCGATAGCTTCGGGGAGAGATCGGCAAAGCTGTTGTCGCCGCTCGCGGGGCGTGAATAACGACAACCGCCAAAGCCACATTCGCTGCCATCGTCACGGGTACGCCCAGCGAGCATATGGTTGTTGTAGTTGTAGTCGATGTGCTCGTAACGTGCCCCTAAAGTCACTAACCAGGCCGAATGACGATAAGAGAGCTGCGCAAAAGGGGCATACCATGTTGCATCAACGCTGTAATCGTAATGCTTTCCTTGTGGTACGGTGGCCTGTAAAAAGGCTGAGCCGGTGGTTGGCTGGTGTTGATATTGCAGCACGTCGCCTTGGGTGTACTCACCATCTATGCCTAGGTTTAGTTGCCAAGAATGATTGAGTTGGGTTTGCCAAAGCGTTTGTAGGCCAACCCCTTGCTGGCTATTTTCCTCCAGCGGTTTACCCGGTAAGAAATGCTTTAAAAAGGTCATTTGCTGGTCACGCACATAAGGGGTGATCATCCAGGTGGATTGCCCATTTGCTTGCCAAGTAAATTGCGACCATAGCCGCGTCGCGCGATTTTTGCGAAAGGCTTCTGGGTTGGGGTTTTGCTGTGCCAATTGCTCATTTTTATAGGCTTCAAAACCCTCAATATAGCCCGCTGTTTGTTGGTCTAGGTGGGTGTAGGTGAGGCCGGTTTGCACCCTCAAGGTATCGCCGCTATAGCGATAGCGCAGATTGATTTTCTCTTGTTCGACACTCTCGTCATCGCGGTAGCCGCTATCACGGGTAATACTGCTATTAATGCCAAAACCTTGCTCGCCTAAATCTTTACCGGCGCGCAGTTTTGCGCGTTTATAGCCATACGAGCCCACATCAAGGCCAGCGAAGCCGCCCCCATAAGTCGTATCGGGAGTAATCACATTAATTACCCCGTGCACAGCATTTGAGCCGTACAGCGCAGAGCCTGGCCCTTTAAGTACTTCAATACGCTCGGCCATTTCACTGTGCGCTTCAAACAGTTCATTAACGTTGCAGAAACCGGCTGCACGCAGGGCAATACCATCTTCTAGCGCCAACACTTCGGCACATGCCCCCCCGCCGGTGAATACCGGAGAGCGCAGTGATGGTAAATATTCTTGGCCGTTACCGTGTTGTAAATTGGCACCGGCGATTTGTTTCATGGCTTTTTCAATGTGTGTGCTGCCAATAAGGGCGAGTTGTTCAGCATTGATGGTAGCAATATTCAATGCCATTGCCTCATCTGTTACCGCCAATCGCGAGGCAGTGGTGGTGATGCGTTCAATCTCGGCTAAGTCATCTTGAGCGAGTGCCACTTGTGTAAACGCGAGTAGAGATAAGAATGTTGGTCTAAGCATACGTTTTCTGCGCATTTTTTGTTGATGGTACGGATTTGTAGCGCGCAGTGCAAAATTATACTCTGAGACGGTATTGGTTGATCACTGTGGTGCACAGTGGTGGCAAAATACCAAGGAATTAGTCTGACTGTCGGTTCACCGTCGGGGCGAGTGAGGTGGGGTGTTGAAAGCACCCAGCGAGGCTAGGTGCCTCGCTTCGGTGATATAAGCGCTGCTAAGCGTCGTTATTAGCCAACTTACAGTTAGCGTAATAGGTGGTGGTCGCAGGCCAGTCACTGAACACACCAATGACGCCAACATCTTGCGCTAACACATCCAGCACTTGCATCATCACACCATCTGAATCAACGGCATCGGTGATTGATTGGTAGTACCAGCCACCACCACTCTCAAGCGGTCCAGAGCGCTCTAATGACCAAGCAATGATTTTCAATCCTGCCTCGTTGGCTGCTTTGGCGTACGCCGAGGGAACAATCTGATTATTATTATCTAAATCAAGTAACATCCAAATCGGTGACGCAATAACTTCGATGCCCTGATTGACCAGCTCAGCCATACTGGGTGACCAAGTTTGCGCATTACTCGGATCAAAGCCCGGCTCGGCGTCACGACCGTCAAGGTAAACGGCCTGTGCGGCAAATTCTGGATGAGTGTTAACCCAATGCAACACATCATCGCGGTTAAATGATTGCGGCCACACCTGATCGGCGGCGACTCCCGCAAGTTCATACTCGTTCAGCATTTTTGATGCGTAATCGGTTTGCGACATGCCATTAAAGGGCATACTGACGCTAGGTGACTTCAACTCTGGGGTCATTTTTACGCCCAGTGATTTAAACAATTCAATGCTTTCTTGGTGGGTCATCAAGGTACCGCGAGCGGCATATAAGTCGGTTCGCCACGGTGCCGTGCCTTGCATATATTCACTGACAGTGGTTGCTGCTGGGTTCGCTCCATCCATTTTTCCCTTGAGCGTTTTAAACTCGGCTAAGGTGATATCGCTGGTGCAACATTGGGCGCTTGCAGGTACGCCGTCTGCGGCGGGAGTGAAAGGCTCTGAGCATTTGCTAGCAAGTTCGGTTTCTAGAATATTGGTGGTGGTATGCAAATCGCACTGCGAATGGCGGCAGACCAACTCATTGTCGGCGGTAAAGGTGACATCACATTCTAAGATCCCTGCGCCCATGCGTGCTGCCGCAATGTAACTTTCACGGGTATGCTCAGGAAACTGCATGGGCGCGCCACGGTGGCCAATGGAAAAGTCGCTAGCCACGAAGTTGTCGTCGGCACATGCTTGCAGTGCTTCTTTAAGTGGCCCCGCAGCCATGGCATCAACCAGCGCAAATGGGCGAGGGCCCAGTTGCACTGAAGCAGGAGTGGCTGTTTGTGGCTGTTCAACCACCACAGGATCAGAATCTGAGCTGCTGTTACATCCGCTTAATAAAAGCGCCGCCAACGAGCAACTAATGAGAGAAAAGCGCATAGAGTTAGTTCCTTTTTTAGGTTTTTAACCATCATAAGGACGCGATGTTTTATTTTTATTACAGCGACACAAGCACCACTTGATCGCTACAGTTAATTGCACAGTAGACTAAACTATCAGCAATGTGAATGAACAATAAGAGTTTTATGTATAAGGTGTTGATGTGTTTGTTATGGGTGGTGAGTTTTGCTAGCAGCGCTCAGTCTTATGTGATTGAGCAAGTTAAAGATAACGTGTATCGATTTAGTGCAGGCCACTACCACAGCGTTTTTATGATCACCGATAAGGGGGCATTTGTCACCGATCCTATTAATGCTGATGCGGCGAAATGGCTGAAAAAGGCGATTCACTCTCGTTTTGGTGTTGCCATTAAGTTCATGGCCTACAGTCACAACCATATTGACCACACGCTCGGTGGCGAATTTCTCGTCGATGAACAGACTACCGTTGTTTCTCATCGTTATGCAGATGAGGACATGCGCTGGACTAAAGCCCCCGTGCGCTTTGCTGACGTTACCTTCACTGATTCTTTCACCGCTGAGCTTGGACAAAGCTCTGTACAGCTTAATTATTTCGGCCCCAATAATGGGCGCGGTAACGTGAGTATGCATTTCATGCCTGCAAACGTTATGTTTGTGGTCGATTGGGTGGTGTTAGGTCGCATGCCTTACAAAGACCTACAAGGTTATGATATCCACGGCATGATCCGCTCTACAGAGCAATTACTCGCAAGCCACGACTTTGATATTTTGGTAGGGGGGCATGCACAAATGGGTGACAAGGGCGACGTGCGTCGCTACCTTGCCTACCTGAAGACCCTTTATAATAGCGTACGTGACGCGCTGTTGGCGGGCCATACTTTGACGCAAATGCAGCAACAGCTACATTTTCCTGAATTCAGCCACCTGCCCATGTACCAGAAGTGGCGAGCGCAAAATATTGCCGGTGTGTACCGCACGTTGATAGAAGAGTCTTACTTTAATTTTCGCCCCGATGTGAGCGTTAAAGATAACGAACACTAAGTGGTCGCATTGGGGTAATCAGTATAACCCTCAGGGCCACCGCCAAATAATGTTTGCGGATCATGCTCTGCTAGAGGCAAACCTGCTTTGAGGCGCTGCGGTAAATCCGGGTTGGCAACAAAGGGGCGACCAAAGCCAATCATATCGGCCCAGCCGTCCTCTAGTGCTTGTTCGGCGCGCGCCTTGGTGTATTTACCCGCGTAAATAGTGAGCCCATCAAAGGCATCACGGATAGCGTGCTTAAACTGCGTGCTCATTAAAGGCGCATCGTCCCAGTCGGCCTCCGCAATATGGACATAGCCAACGTTAAGCTCATTAAGAGCCTGCACTGCAGCCACATAGGTACTTTGAGGGTTGTCATCTACCGCGCCATTTAAGGTTGTTAACGGTGCTAATCTGACCCCTATGGCGTTTGCACCAAACACCTCACTGACCGCGCTGACGACTTCACGCAAAAAGCGCAGGCGATTATCAAGGCTACCGCCATACTCATCGCTGCGGTTATTGGCTTGTGAGTCTAAAAACTGGTTGATTAGATACCCATTGGCAGCATGCAGCTCAATGCCGTCAAAGCCTGCTTCTTTGGCGCATTGGGCGCTGTGGCGATACTGCGCGATGACCTCGTGGATTTCTGCAACGCTCATGGCGCGCGGCATTTGCGCCTCGACAAAACCTGGGTTGTTATTGTCATCGATAAACACCTTCACCCCCTTGGCTTGAATAGCAGACGATGAGATGGGCTGCTTGCCGCCAGTATTACTTTCATGAGATACGCGGCCGACATGCCACAGCTGGGCAAACATCACGCCGCCGGCTTGGTGGACGGCGTCGGTGACCTTGCGCCAACCGGCAACCTGCTCTGGGGTGTAGATCCCCGGGGTCCAGGCATAGCCTTTACCTAGTTCGCTGATTTGCGTCCCTTCACTGATAATCAGTCCGGCACTGGCACGCTGCGCGTAGTAGGTCGCCATTAAGTCATTAGCGATGTCACCCGGTTGGGTTGAACGCGAACGTGTCATCGGTGGCATAACAATGCGGTTTTTAAGCGTTTTTCCTGCCAATTTAACGGGTGAAAATAGGGATGTCATAAAGCCTCCTGATAGGTATAAACAACAGCCTATAGGAGTTTTCTTTTGCGAAAAACAGTGCTTTTGGCAAAACACTTTTACAAAAAATGTAACTAAAGCTGTAGCCGAGGGGCAATAAAGTCTAAAAATGCGCAAATGCGCGATGACACCGCACTGTTGCGATAGTACACCGCTTGTACCGACTCGCGGCGGTTGGGTGAGCTAATCGCGTCACTCAGCACGCAGTGCAGGCGTCCAGCCTGGATGTCCTTCGCCACCATAAAATTAGAAAGCAACGCCACGCCTTGCCCGGCAATACATAACTGGCGTACTGTTTCACCACTGGATGCGGTGATGGCAAAAGGTAAGTGTACAGCCTGACGTAATGGCCAATTATTAAGGTGTGGAGCGTCGCTAAAGCCGATAATTCGCGCTTTACTGAGCTGCTCAAGAGAGTTTATTGGTTGTGTTTGCAGATACTCGGGGCTGGCAACAATGTGCAGCTGCGAACGCCCTAGCAGTCGCGCATGGAGGTTCGAGTCGGCCAAATCACCAATGCGAATCGCGACATCGGCTTTGTGCTCAAGTAAGTCAATAACGTCATCATGGGAGGAGATATCTAAATTTATGCCGGGGTAGGCTTGGCAAAACTCATTCACCAATGGCGTCAGTTGATGCAGGACAAAAGGGCTCGCAGCATCAACCCGTAAATTTCCTTTAGGGCACTGATTTAACAGGCCGATTGCCTCCTCACCTTTGGCAAGCGTGTTTAAACCTTGGCGCGCATAATCGACATAAGTTTGGCCTTCATGGGTGAGGCTAATTCGTCGGGTCGTGCGGTTAAATAACGGCACATCAAGCGCCTGCTCTAGGCGGCTAATCGCACGGGATACCTTTGCTACAGGCTGGTCCATTAACTTTGCGGCATTAGAGAAGCTGCCAGCATCCACAACGGTGAGGAATATTTCAATATCTTGGGTTTTAGCAGTGAGAGGCATGATTATCTCAGTGAGTGATCATATTAGCGTTGATTTTTGCTTCTTTATTAGATTATTGCAACTGAGTAGTCACATACCCCTTGTTTTTGTGCTGATATCTTGATGACCACTTGGGCTTTATTGAGGGAGCTTGCGATTATTGATGCCGAAATAGCATCATGATAATGCCATATTGTGGCTGCTGTACCGGTAGAGATGTTGTTAAGGTGGCCCTATCAACATAATGTAGAACGTGCTAAATGAAGAGGTAATAATGACCGCTATTGCTAAGCTCAGTGTGCTTGATCTCGCGCCCGTGGTGCAAGGTAGCAACGCCAATGAAGCGTTTGCCCGCGCTAAGGAGCTTGCCCAACATGTGGAACGTTTAGGTTACCATCGTTTTTGGATGGCGGAGCATCATAATATGCCCGACATAGCCAGCGCCGCCACGTCCACCTTACTGGCGTACATCGGCGCTCATACTCAGCGTATACGTATTGGCTCGGGGGGCGTGATGCTGCCCAATCACGCGCCGATGATTGTCGCTGAACAATACGGCACCTTGGCAGCGCTGTTTCCTGAGCGCGTCGACTTAGGCATTGGCCGTGCGCCGGGGAGCGATGGCGTAACAACACGTGCGTTGCGACGTGATGCAAAGGCTGCGGAAGATTTGTTGCCGCAACTTGAAGAGCTGCAGTATTTTCTTGGTGAGGAACAACCTGGCCAACGCGTGCGAGCTTACCCTGGAGTCGGTTCTCACGTGCCGTTGTGGCTACTTGGTTCAAGCACTTACAGTGCCTTGCTCGCGGCACAAAAAGGCTTACCCTTTGCGTTCGCTGCGCACTTTGCCCCTGACTTTATGATGCGCGCGATAGAATTGTATCGTGAACAGTTTCAGCCCAGCGCTCAACTGAGTGCTCCCTATGTGATGGTAGCGGTGAATGCAATTGCCGCTGCTACTAACGAGCAAGCCGAGTTTCTCGCAACCACAGGGCAGCAAAAGTTTGTCAGTATGATCAGGGGGCAAGAGGGGCTGATCCCTCCTCCCACCGATAATATGGATGCGATCTGGACCGAACTGGAACGCCAACAAGTGACTCGGATGTTGCGCGAGTCAATCATCGGTAATAAAGAGAAAGTCCAGGCCGGGCTGCGTGGGTTACAGGCGCGTACGGAGGCTGACGAAATCATGCTACACAATATTATTTATGATCAACAAGCGCGTTTGAACTCTTATGAGCTGATAATGCACGGGTGATAGATATGGGTTGGCGCGTGGTTTATCCCCGTATATGCTTGATGAGCATCTTGCATTACTAAAAAAGGAACACAACATGATTGGCTACGTCACTTTAGGTACAAATGATTTGCAAAAGGCTGCGGCTTTTTATGATGTTTTGTTGGGCCAACTTGGTGCAGCGCGGTTTATGGAGAATGAGCGCTTAATCGCTTGGTCGACTGGCCCTGTGGGCGCCGGGTTAGCGATAGTGAAGCCCTATGATGAGAGCCCAGCAAGCGCCGGTAATGGAACTATGGTGGCATTACAGGCCAGTTCCCCGGATTTGGTCGATAAGGTTTACCAAAAGGCGATTGCTCTTGGTGCTAAAGAAGAAGGAGAGCCCGGTGAGCGTGGTGATATCCCTGGCTTTTATGCTGGCTACTTTCGAGACTTAGATGGCAATAAGTTGAATGTATTTTATATGCCAAGCCCTGCTTAATAGGTAGGGAAATGTGAATCTTACTATAGGCGCCCAGGTGGGCGCTTTGTTGCGTGTATTTGTCCCCATATAGTTAACCCTGTGTTAAAAAATAACTGCATTTTATTGACGTTTTAACGACCATGTCATATGTTATGAAAGCGCTTACATAATTTGCGCTTTTTATTTGAGTACTTTTGAAAGCGCTTACAAAATGCTGGTTGACAATAAAAATACAATTAAATCAGTTAGATACTAATAACCAATTAATGTTGGGGTTCAACAAAATGAACAAAGCAGCAACACACACGACTCGGGCTTTGGCAGCGCTCTCATTAGCTGTACTGACTGGGTGTGGCGGCTCCGCCACTGAGACTGATGTCACCACCACAGAGGTTAGTGCACCTGCCTCCAACTGGGTCATGGTTTGGGAAGATGATTTCAGTGGTGAAAGCATCGACACCTCAAAGTGGAACTATGAAATCAATTGCGCCGGTGGCGGCAACAATGAAAAGCAATGCTATACCGATAGCAGCGATAACGCATACATCGAAGATGGCGTGCTCAATATTGTTGCTCTACCAGCATCAGAAGGGGCTGAGAAGCCTTACACGTCGGCACGATTAAACACCCGATACAAGGCCGATTTTACTTACGGGCGCTTTGAAGTTCGTGCCAAGTTGCCCTCAGGACAGGGCAGTTGGCCGGCGTTTTGGATGATGCCCACCGATGAAGTGTATGGTTCGTGGCCTAAGTCGGGAGAAATCGACGTCCTCGAAGCTGTTAACCTGAAAGTGCCCACCGATGAGGGGGTGGAGTCTAATATTCATGGTACTTTGCACTATGGACGCGATTGGCCAGACAATGCGTCCAGTGGCAAAGCATATGAGTTCCCTCAAGATGAGAACCCCGCAGATGACTTCCATACTTATGCCATCGAATGGCAAGAAGGCGAAATTCGCTGGTATGTAGATGACTACCTTTACGCTACTCAGCGTCGTTCTGAGGTGCTTTATAACAGCAAAAATGAAGCTGTGGGCTTAAAGCATCGCGGTTGGTTTGCAGAGTATTTTGAGCAGGGCAGTGGTGAGCTAGTCACGCATTGGGATAATGCCCCGTATGATCAAGATTTTTATATGATCCTCAACCTTGCTGTTGGCGGTGATTGGCCGGAAAACGTCAATCAGACGGGCATTGATGCCAGCGCTTTTGCCGAGGGACAAAAGTTTGAAATTGATTATGTGCGCGTTTATGAGTGTGCATCGAACCCTGATACAGGCAAAGGCTGCGAAACAATTCGCCCTGGTTATGATGACCCTGCAGATGCATTAGTTGAAGGTAAGGCACCTGTGCCTACACCGCCATCAACAGGCATCAATCCACTGACTATTTTTGCTGACCAATTTAATCCTAATTGGCCTGCTTGGGACTGCTGTGGCGGTTCAACGCCGAGCTTAGTACCTGTAGAAGGCAAAGGCAATGTGGTGGAGTTTGTTGTCGGCAGTGCACCCACGGTAAATGGTTTTACCAGCCGTAGCGAATTTATCACTGATCCCGAGGGCGAGGCGTCGCCTTATGATGCCTCCGGGATGCTCGACACTGGTTTTGTGCGTTTCGATATGCGCGTCACTTCGGCTCCGGCGAATCCAGATGCCACGTGGATGTTCAAAATTGAAAGCTTTGATGCTGGCTCCGCCGTTGAGCTCAACCTTAGCGCCAGCGCCGAAGGTGAAGCTCCTGTCGTAGGCCAATGGCAAACGTATACATTTCCAATCCAAGCGTTAGCTGATGCTGGCCTTGATGTGTCAGCAATTGATGTGGTGATGATCTTCCCTGCTTGGGGCACTGGAGAGGGCGCCGTTTATCAAGTCGATAACGTTGAGATAAACGCCGAATACCCGCAGTTAGACCTTTTCACTGATGGCCAAAATGTTGATTGGCCCATGTGGGATTGCTGCGGTGGCAGCACACCTATCGAAGTCATGGATGATGAAACCCATGGTTTGGTTGCTGAATTTGCGATTGGTGCTACACCTACCGTTATGGGCTTTAATACGCGCAGCGATGCAGGCGGCAGTGATAACCCCTTTGATGCCACGGCTATCGTTGAAGGTGGCGTGATGCAGTTTGATATGAAAGTGACATCAATGCCGAATACGCCAGATGCGCCTTGGTTGCTCAAGTTGGAGTCAAGCGGCGGAGCAACGGCCGCTGAAGTTGATTTAACAACAAGTGCTGAAGGTCACGCCCCACAAGCGGGTGAATGGCAAACTTATACCTTCCCGTTGACTGACCTAGCGAGCGCTGGGTTAGATTTAAGCGCCATTGATGTAGTAATGGTTTTCCCGGCATGGGGCAGCGGTGAAGGTGCGGTATACCGCATTGATAACGCCAAAATTTATTACCCTGAGAATGATGGGTTAACCTTATTCAAAGACGCGGCTGCTGAGCAGTGGAGTATTTGGGCTTGCTGTGGTGGCTCTGAGCCTGCTGTAGTGACTGACGACCAAGCTCATGGCGCAGTTGCTGAGTTTACAATCGGGGCGACGCCAACCGTGATGGGTTTCCTTGCAGATGAAAACGTGTCATTTGATGCCTCCGGCTTGCTCAGCGAGGGTGTGGTGCAGTTTGAAATGAAGATTACCAGCAATGCGGGTAACCCGGACGCTCAATGGTTATTCAAGATTGAGTCATTGGGTGCTGCAACCGCAGTGGAACTGCCGCTCAGCGCCAGTCAGGAAGGGGCAGAGCCTGTAGTGGGTGAATGGCAAACCTACACCTTCACATTACAACAGCTACTCAATGCTGGCTTGGATGTCAGTGCTATCAATGTGGTGATGGTATTCCCTTCTTGGGGCATGGGTGAAGGTGCTGTGTATCGCATCGATAACGCGGTCATAGCGAATCCTTAACACACTGAGTGCGGGTAGTACGCTGCCCGCAACCTATGGCAACAATTTGTATAAGCAGGCAATCATGAAACCTACAACATTTAAGAAATCATCGCTAGCTGTCTCAGTGTCGCTGAGCCTTGCCGCAGGCCTTGGTGTGGCCATGCCAACTTGGGCACAGACAGAACAAGACAATGCTGAAAAGAAAATAGAAGTTATTCAAGTTAAAGGGATCCGAGGCAGTTTGATTCGTTCCATGGATCTTAAACGTCAATCTTCCGGCGTTGTCGATGCAATCTCTGCAGAGGAAATGGGTAAGTTCCCAGATACTAACTTGGCTGAGTCATTGCAGCGCATAACCGGGGTGTCGGTAAGTCGGGCTAACGGCGAGGGTAGCCAAATTACCGTACGTGGTTTTGGCCCTGAGTTTAACCTTATCACCCTTAATGGCCGACAAATGCCAGGAACAGGTTACACGCGTTCGTACAACCTGGAAAACATCGCCTCAGAGGGTGTGAACACCTTAGAAGTTTTTAAAACCGCGCGTGCAGATGTCCCCAGCGGTGGCTTAGGCGCGACGGTTAACATTGTTACTTCGCGACCCTTCCAACGCCCTGGGCAGCACTTTACCGTAACCGGCAAGGCTATTCACGATACCTCTAATGAACAAGGGGATGACGTCACTCCAGAGTTTTCTGCGGTGTACAGCAACACCTTTGATGATGATATGTTCGGTGTTGGCTTTACCTTCTCGCATCAGGAACGTGACTTTCAAAAACAACAAGCAAACATTCAAGGTTGGCAAGCGAACGTAGATTTACCGTCGCTTGATGACGGCAGTGTGATTGATCCCCGTCCTTTAGACGCTGATGGCAACCGGGTGGGTAATCATTTCTTTCCTAAAGATATGAACTACAGTATTGAAGACTTAGAGCGCGAGCGCACCAACGGGCAGGTCACGCTTCAGTACGCGCCTATCGATGATATTGTGGTGACGCTGGATTATACGGCGAGCCGGGCTATTACTGGCTCTAACAGCATTGGTTGGGGAATTTGGAACGAGTTTGGTGGCAATATTAACGGCTACGAGCTTGATGAAAATGGCACCGCACTCTTCGCTGACATTAGTGGTAATGATGCGTCGTTTACCGCCAACCGTTCAACCACCGAAGTCACCGCACGTTCTGTGGGCCTCAACGTCGATTGGCAAATCAACGATCAATGGCAGGTTGCTGTTGATTATCATGATTCTAATAACGAAACTGACAATGGTGCCGATGACGGGCTAGGCAGCGCCGGGCAAGTGATCTTGGGCTCCGATCAGCTTATTAATAAAATTTATGATTACCGAGAAGGGGACATCCCTCATGCCTTGGTAAACTGGAAAAATGGCACCACTACGTTAGCCCCGAGTGAAATTGATTCTAACTTTAGTCAGTTCATCTACTCACCGGGTGAATCGGATATCAAACAGGCGCAATTGCATAGCGAATGGTACAACGACAGCTTTGATATTCCACTGATCCGCGTGCAATTCGGTGGCTCGCACACTGAGCAAACCATGAGTGGTTTCACGGCGTGGAGCGGTCTGCGCGGCGGCCCTGGTTTCAATCCGGCGTTCCCCGAGATTTTCCCTGATAATATGTTCACCTACCATGAAACCGGCGATCTCCTTGATCAATTTGCTGGAGGTGGTAGTGACTTACAACCGGGTTATTACTACACCTACGACTTTGATGAGGCCATTGCTCGCCAGTTGGCTTACCTTACTGAAGATGTAGTAGGTGACAATGTATATTCTATCGATCCTTTCTTTGATGGTATTGATAGTCAGAATACCGTTGAAGAGCAAACGCAAAGCCTCTACTTGCAAACGCAGTGGGAGTTCGACGTCGCCAATTACTACGTGCAAGTGAATGCCGGTTTACGTTATGAGCAAACCGATGTAACTAGCATTGTACGCCAGCGTGTAGAGCAACAAGTGAATTGGGAAAGTGCGTCAGAGTGGATTATGCAATACGCCGAAGGCGGCACGAACAACTTCCTGACTCAAGAGGGTGACTACGACATCCTACTGCCGATGATTGATGCTAAGGTGGATTTGACCGACGATTTGGTTGCACGGGTATCATGGGGTAAAACCATGTCACGTGCACCTTTGGGTAATTTGGCCGGCGGCCGTAGTTTAACGGGCAGCCCTAAGCCAGGCTCGCGAACCGGTGCCCAAGGTAACCCCAATCTATTGCCATTTGAGTCCACTAATTTGGACTTATCGCTAGAGTATTACTACAGCGAAGGCAGCTACGCGTCACTGGGTTATTTCAAAAAAGACGTGGATAACTTTATCCAAACAACCATCACTGAAACCACCATAGACGGTTTGCACGATATTCTTGATGGTCCTCGTTACCGAGAGGCCGTGGCTGCGATTGAAGGGCGTGGTGAGCAGGCGACCAGCGATGCAATCTATAATGAAATGCTGGCACTAGGCTATGGTAATGGCGAAGGTAAAATTGAGCCAAGCAGTGATGATCCGCTTATTGTTTGGAACATCAGCCAGCCGCAGAATACCGACAGCAAAGCGGTAGACGGATTTGAAGTAGCGGTGCAGCACTTGTTCGGGGAATCTGGCTTTGGTGTGGGTGTAAACGCAACTTTTGTTGACGGCGATGTCGAGTTTGATAGTGAAAGCTTGGTGCAACAAGCTCCACTTACTGGCTTGAGCGACTCTGCAAACTTCCAGGCGTTCTATGAAAAAGATGGCTTATCGGTGAAGATCACTTATGCATGGCGTGACTCGTATCTGATTGGTGTGGGCCAAGACCAGGGCTCCTCAGATGCGCCGCCGCAGTATAGCGACACATATGGGCAATGGGATATAAGCGTTAATTACGACATTGATGAGCACATTACCGTGTTTGCCGAAGGTGTGAATCTCAATAATGAAACGGAGCGTGGTTACGGCCGATATGAAGAGCAGTTCTTATTTGCACGTCAATATGGACCGCGCTACACCTTGGGTGCGCGCTATAGCTTTTAGCCATTAATTTTAGCTCCACGACAGGGTTTATCCCTAGAACCAACCTAGCCGCTCACCGAGCGGCTTTTTTTATTTATATACAGTAACCACTTGAGCTTATGTCACTGAGTAGAAGGGGGCTTTGATGTAGCACCGCGTCAAGTACCTAAACGGACAACTGGCTATTTTTAACTGTTTTGTTTAATATTGCCCCAATTAGCGCCTAATTTCATGGTCGTATAGGTGCCTTAGGAATACTTTTAACAAGGATGAACTCATGACAACCATGCGTATTTCCCAATCTGTCGGCATCAACGGTGTCAATAATCCCAATGACATTAAAGCGGTACAGCAAGCATTAAACGCTCTACTGAGACTCATTGCGCCCACTCAGCGATTAGTCGTTGATGGTCGTTTAGGAAGCCGTCCTGAACAGTCGAAAACCGTTGCTGCGATAAACCTATTTCAACAAAAAGTGGTGGGGATGGTTCGTCCCGATGGCAAAGTGGATGTAAATGGGCGTACCCATCGCAAAGTAAATGAAAAGCTCTCTCAAGCGAGCGCCAGCGCGCAGACACCGGTTTCTGGAGCCTTGAAAGTGTCGCTTTATAGTAATATTGAGCGTTATGAGGGCCGCGTAGAGCACATGTATTTGGATACCAAAGGCTTTGCGACCGTTGGTGTGGCCACCTACTGAGTAACGTAGATGAAGCCAAGAAATTACCTTTTATTGTCAATGCCACCGGGCAGCCGGCTACTGCCGCGCAAATAGAGTCTGAATATCAGTTAATTAAAAGCAAGCCTTTCGGAAAGCGTATGCGAGCAGGTAAGTTTAAACCTTTTACTAAATTATACTTATCACAAAGCACTATGGACGCGCAGGTAGAGAAGCATATTCGGCAGTTTGAATCGGAGCTAAAAAGAATATACGGGGCCGATAAGTTCGCGGCCTTCCCAGACAATGTCAAATTGGCGCTATTCGATATGATTTTTAACCTGGGTATGACCAAGCTCAAAGATACTTTTCCTAACTTTAACCGCTATATTAACGCGGGTGACTATAGAAATGCCGCGCTGGAGTCGTCTCGTAAAGACATCTCCGAAGAGCGCAATATCTATGTTCGTAACTTATTGGCTAATCCACAATGAATAAATTAAACCTTATAGTAATGACCGCTCTTTTTGGTTCACTGAGTGCGTGTGCAACGACAAGCAATACCGTTATAGAGCCTCATTATACTTTCGACAATAAAGCCCGAAGCTTCTTTGATAAACGCATTGAGCTGAAAAATAGCTCAGAGGTTGCCGCACTTCACAACAAACAGTGGTATTACCAAGATACCCTCAATAAAGAGGGGGACTCTATAGAGGTATCGAATTGCTTAGAGCTCAAAGAGGCTTTAGCGGAAGGCTTCAAGGCAGATACATACTCTTATCAAGAGGCGGTAATAGCAACCAAACATATCTGTGATACCTGGCAGGCGATGGCGAAACTAGAAGCCTCTCACAGCAGTTGGATCAACTTTACCCACGGTAAAGAAGTGGCCGAAGAATTACCTGCCGAATTCACTCTCGCTATCTCAAATTATACAGTTGAGCAGGTGGCGCAGTCTGAGCACTGGAGTGATGTGACCACAATTAAAAAAGTCGAGCCTGTGAATGAAGATCAAGCGGTGTATTACGATACCGATGGCAGTATTCAGCGTCTGACGCTCATGGCCCAAGGCGATTACAATGGCGATGGCATCGAAGATGCTATTTTTTATATGGAAAATGGCGTCGATGGTGGTAGTTATTCTAGTGTGAAGGCTTATGTCGTAACGCGCTTGGAACAAGGGGCGCCGATAACGCTGTTGGCTCAGTGGTAATTAGGTCGTCTATGGCACATTCATAATGACTAGAAGCACTTTTTTATTATCTGGGGCCATGCTGCTCTCTGTTTCAGCCTGCGCAAATACAGAGCAATCAAGTATTGCTCCAAGTTATAGCGAAACCAATAAAACTGAGGGGCGTTTTGTCGATCCCGTGTCACTAGATAGCCGAGCGGATGTGGAAGCGCTAGCAGGTGGTAAGTGGTTTTTTAGTTATCCGCTAATAAATGATTCTGGCAAGAGCACAGAAATTGCAAGCTGTGAGCAATTAAAGCAAGCCCAGGCTCAAGGTTTCAAGGGCGAAGACTTTTCAATGCAAGGCGCTATTAAAGCGCTCGAGCTAATTTGCAACACCTGGCAGGCGATGGCGAAATTAGAAGCCTCTCACACGAGTTGGATCAACTTTACTCATGGTAAAGAAGTGGTCAAGGAATTACCTGCCGAATTCGCCCTCGCTATCTCTAATGATACGGTTGAGCGGGTGGCGCAGTCCGAGCACTGGAGTGATGTGACCACAATCAAAAAAGTTGAGCCTGCGAGTGAGGACCAAGCGGTGTATTACGATACCGATGGCAGTATTCAGCGTTTAACGCTCATGGCCCAAGGCGACTATAATGGCGATGGCATCGAAGATGCTATTTTCTATATGGAAAATGGCGTTGATGGCGGCAGCTATTCCAGTGTGAACACCTATATTGTGACTCGCTTGCAGCAAGGGGCACCGATAACGCTGCTGGCGAAGTGGTAATAGGTAAGGAGCAGCTTAGCTGCTCCCACAATGTTGCTCCCACACCATGGCACAGCTAATGGAACACTTTGCCACTAATCAAGGTGTCATCAATCACCAAAAACTGCCCATGCCATTTTTCTGTAGTGACATAAGCGGTATCCCACTCTAGATTAGCATTGCCCATGGCTTCAAGCTTGGCATAAGGGTCTCCTTGGCCAAGGCCAGCAAACTGCCACTTTGAAAATGTATCGAAGAGCTCGTTTTTGCCGTAGATGCCTGCCCTGCGGGCGGAGAAGTCTTCCATGAGTTTAATATGGTCCACTTGCTCTGCAGTAGACATCACAATTTTTTGCCGACAAGGGGTAAAAAAAGCACGCTTATTATCGGCATCGACTAGTTGAATTAGGCTGTTTCCATAGGTGCTAATATACTCGTCAATGGTCATGGCGTGTTGGTAGCAAGGAGACGTTTGCACCTTGCTAAAGTCGGTGAAGGGCTTGCCTACACTAAACCCAGCTAACTTCTGCGCCGTTTCATCAAGGTCGCTAACTTGTTGTAGTGTTAAAAATTTGGGGTCGCTATAAGCCGAGTCAATGAGTGCTGCCTGCTGGCCATCAAGGGTTGCTGTAGAAGCAAACTGTGCTCCATTTAAGGAGAATGTAAAGTCTTCGGCAACAATTTCCAACTGGTTAGCTAACGAAATAGGCAACAAAGCTTGGTTGTATTGATAACCCACTAACTTACCTTGGTGAAAACTAAAAACATGATTGCGACCAATAAAAGCCAGTAACTTTGTGTCATTTATCGGCCATAACATAGTAAAACGGCCCAGTTTTTCGAGTACTTGAGCGAATTCATCACCCATTTTAAAAGTAAATATAGAATCCTCGGTGAGAATTAAAGTCGGTGTTAACTGCTGAAGCTGTTTTAGGGGGGCGGCTGGTAATGTGAATGAAGTTTCTATATCAAGGTCGTTGCTCGTATATTTGAAAACTGTTGATGATAAATAATCAATATTCTCTTTCGTTATTTTAAATCTATCACCGTAGCATTCAGTGACTGATGCGATTTGCGCAATTGCATCAATATTGGATGAGTTGGGATCACGTTTAAAGCTGACAGCCGTTTCCATGATACCCGCATCGGTATTGTCGGCGATATCTTGCAGTTTATGCAGCAGCTTTTCTTTAGTCTGTGTAATTAGCTCATCGTCACTGAATGACCCCATAAGGGCTCGATATGTTACTTGTACAGATTGCGCCGAACGCTCGTCAACATGGCACTCACTGGCTCTGGAGTACACGCTGTGTGAGTATGAAGAGCATGAATATACAACAGCTAATGCCAATAAGTACTTAACCATAACGGCAATCCCTTTTTATCAAAGTCAGTAATGTCTATCTTTTACACAGTGATAATTAAAGTCAATATATCTAGTATTTTTCAGATTTGAATTAGTATCAATAATTAATCATCTTATTGATACTGCAATGGAAATTAAAATAAATTTAATGTAGCGTTCCTTTTGTAGGAACTTTATAAGGATATAGAAATGTACAAAGGACTTGCTTTGTTTTGCCCATTATTTTGTTTAACGCTATCGGGGTGTGGAGGAAGCGACAGTAACAAGGATGCGACACCCGTTGTAGAGAACACCTCGCAATCGGCCAAGGCTCATGTTGCTACGGTCACTCAGGCTCAGCGAGGACAACGAATACAGCTTGATGCGACCCAAAGTGTGATCCCTCGTGGCGGCAGTTTTTCTTGGCAATGGCACAGTGTGCCTGAAGATGGCGCAGTTGAACTCACTGACAAAGAGACGTTGAAGCCTACCTTTATACCCACTGTCGCGGGGACTTATCAGCTCAAGCTGGTGATAGACGCTGGCGACAATAATAGCAGTGAAGTGCTAACCACCATTACTGTCGCTGACAGTAGCAATAATACTGCGCCGGTGGCGCGCTTTGAATTGGCGCAAACACATTTTGGTAAGAATGAAACTATTCATTTAGATGCTTCAGCAAGCTTCGATGCGGATAACGATACGCTAAATTATGAGTGGCAAGCACAGCCTCATAATAGCTCTGCCGAGTTTCAACTTAGTGCCCATACCGGCGTTCAGGCATTATTTAAGGCTCAATCAGCGGGTAAGTATACCATTCGCTTAACTGTTGATGACGGTGAGTTACAGCACAGCACCGAAGGCACAGTTACTGTTCAAGAACAATCCTTAGAGCCGGTGATTTCGGCCCCTAGCAGCGTAAAGGTGGGCAACGAAATTAAACTCAGCGCAGCAAATAGCAAGCTGTACGAAGGGGTGGGAATTACTTGGCAGTTAAAGAGTAAACCCCAAGGTAGCAGCGCCGAACTCTCTACTCACGATGCTGTTGAAACGCTTTTTACCGCAGATGCCGCCGGTACTTATTTAGTACAACTAAGGCTTACGGCAAGCACTGGAGAATATGTTGTGGCAACCCAAGAGATCACCGCAACAGCTAACAATGGCGCGCCCTTTGTGCGCCTATTAAACACTCCAAGCTCAAGCAAAACCTATCAGCAAGTGACGCTCGATGGCTCAGCAACTACAGACCCTGATGGCGATACCTTAGACTTTTTATGGCAAATAGAAGCACCAGAAGGCGCCGCATACAGTCTTGAAAATGAAACCAGCGCCAAAGCCACCTTTTTAGCGCAAGACCCAGGCGATTACAAAATAACGCTGCAGGCGTCTGATGGGGCTTTAACGAGCCAAAAGTCATTGATCCATCGTGTCACATCGTCTAATAGTGCGCCTAGTGCTCAAATCGAGCTATCATCGGGCCAAGTGAAGCTTTATAAAACAGCCTCTTTTATCGCCAAAGGCCAAGATCCAGATGGTGATGTACTCACTTACCAGTGGCAGTTGATAAATAAACCAGCACAAAGTGAGGCGCAGCTTAGCAATTTAGAAAACAATGAGGTAAGCCTCACATTCGATAAGGCAGGTACCTATACGCTGAGCGTAACGGCCTCTGATGGTGAACTCTCGAGCGAGCCTCATGTTATGTCGGTACAGGTTAAAGCGGGCACCAATCGCCAGCCCTATATTCTTGGCATGCAGGTCTTGGATGAGCTAAAAGCGGATCAGCCCATTCGCTTGGTGGTTAACGCAGGCGATCCTGATGGCGACCCGCTGACTTACGAATGGCGAGTCGAGCCGCCAACAAATGCCACTGCTACCTTCTCATCGACAAGCACAGCACAGACCACGATAACGGTCAGTGATCCAGGTTGGTATTTAGTTGAGGTTTATGCCGATGATGGCATAGTGCGTACGCCCTATCCGCATGCCAAGGTGCTGATAGTCGAGTAGGCAAAGAAAAGGCGGGAATTCCCGCCTTTTTTAAGTTAATCGCCCATAAACTTCATCGCCTGCAACAAGTTACTGTAATCATCGCGCCACACAAAGGGTGTGGTTGTACTTGGCCAAGGAGATTGGCTAGAGCGCAGCGATGCCAAACGCTCAGCGCTGCGGCTAAGCACGACCCAGCGCACATCGTGACCATGGCGCTGTTGCGATTTGCTTTCGTTGTAAACAATGGCTAATTCAAAATGCTCAGCCAAGCCGCGCATCAAAGGTGTTAAATCCAAATGGGTATTGGAAATATGCACCGCCAGCATGCCGTTATCCTTGAGATGACTAAGATACAGGTCGGTGGCCTCTTGTGTTAGCAAATGCATGGGGATGGCATCGCCGCTAAAGGCATCCAGCACCAGTGCATCAAAACGCTGCGCGGGTTGCTGAGATAAGGTCACGCGACCATCACCTAAGTGATAATGCTGCTGCGCAGCTGAAGCGTTTAAGTAACTAAATTGGCTTTTAGCCGTTGCCAGTACATTGGGGTTAAGCTCGTAGAAATGGTAGTGATCGCCTGGCTTGCCATAAGCAGCCAACGTCCCCGCTCCCAAGCCGATAAAACCGACTTTGGCGTTTGCCGAGAGCTCTGAGAGCATTTGCCCAACCAAGGTTTGCTGTCGGTAGTAACTCTGTGGCTCGCCTTGTCCTGGGCCGCTCAACACTTCCACACCGTGGGTGGTGGTGCCATCAATCAGGCGTCGTTCAACGCGGTTGTCGATATTAACTTCAGTCACGGTTAATAAGCCGTAAAAGTTGCGCAAACGGGTAATATCATTACTTTTAAACTGACTGTCTAGCCATAGAAATAACAGCGCAGAGATGGCCACGCCAACAACAGCACTGCCGGCTAACCATGGCGATCTTTGGTGCTGCTTATCAAGTAGCACGGCGACAGCAAACAGCATCAAGGCCATGGCAATGGCTAATGGGTATTCGTAATACAAGGTGAATACGAGGGGCGCAACAAAGGTGATGGCCGCCGTGCCCAAGGCCCCACCTAGGGCCATTAACAAGTAAAACTGAGTGAGATAATCTGTGTTAGGTTTGGCTTTAACCAGCTCACCATGGCACACCATGCAAGCGGCAAACAGCACTAAGGAATACAGGACTACTTGGCTGACAATATCGAACTGGCTGCCAATGAAAAACAAAAAGCAGGCGATAAGCGCGCACACCGAAAGAGCCGCCAACCAAAATACCCGATGGTAAAGCTTGGTTGAGTGGAAACATAAAACAAAGGTCAGCAAATACAACGCCAGCGGTAAAAGCCATAAAAACGGCACCGGGGCGACATTTTGCGTAATGGCGTTGGTGCTGGCAGTGAGTATCATCACCCCACAGCCGCTCAGGGCTAACCATAGTAACCATTTGTGATGAAGCCCGCCACGAAACGCACTTTGCTCGGTAGTACCTAAACGCTTCGCCAAATTGTAAAAGCGTGCCATATAACCGTAAAAAACGACGCCAAATGCCACAAATAACCCACTCCAGAGCCACGATTGATAGCCTAAAGCGAACCAAGGCTCAATAGCAAATGGGTAAGAAAGTAGGGCTAAAAACGAGCCAATATTAGAGTAGCTATAGAGTTTATAGGCATGCTCGTTATCGACCTTTGCCTGCCAGCTTTGCATCAATGGGGCCGTTGCGGCGAGGGCAAAGTAGGGTAAGCCTACAGCAATACTTAGTTGCAATAACACCTGCCAAGCTGGGTGAGCACCCGGGGCGGCTAAGGCTTGGGTGCCAATAGGTAATGCTAGAGCTCCTACGAGCAGCAGCAAGCCGTGGACAATAAACTGATTCTTTAACTTAAAGCGGCTTGAGAGTAGGTGCGCATAGCCGTAACTGGCCAATAAAAAGGCTTGAAAAAACAACAGGCAAGCGGTCCATACTTGGGTGCCGCCGCCAAAGCTGGGTAACAGCATTTTGGCCATGATCGGCTGGACTTGAAACAGTAAAAAAGCACTGAGAAATACAAGAATAATTGCAAGCATAGGGGGTGAATGAGTACGTGAGCGAAAAAACGCCCGCTAATGTACCATGTTTAACCATAATGGGGAAAAGGAGCTGTACAGTCGCTCATGTTGCTCTTACTTTGGCCTATACTCAAGCAGGATGTCACAATCACAACAGGGAAACGCTATGAAATATATACTGTTACTCGCTGCATTGATGTTTACTCACAGCGGTTTAGGTGCCCAAGCTAAGTTATTGGAGAGTTTATCCAAAGCACGCGTTATTGAGCTCAATCATGTGTGGGATCACAACTCCCCGCTTTTGAGTTTTAATCCCCCTTATGCGTTGGCGCTGATGGATAATCATCAAGATACCCAAGGGATGATCCCCGAGCTCTCTTTTGCCGCCGACATTATGTATTTTAGCGGCCAGCATGGCGCGCCCAACCTTGATGCCATTGGCCATATTGGCCACAATGGCCAGGCCTATGGTGGCATCAGCACCGATGATATCGATGGCGCTCGGGGCCTTAAGGAACTTGGCATTGAGCAATATCCTCGCGAGCGCTTACTTAATCGTGCCGCGTTACTTGATGTGGCGCGTTTTAAAGGGGTGTCACACTTACCTGGCGGATACGAAATTACCGTAAAGGATTTGCAGGATACAGCCAAAGCACAACAGGTTCGCATTAAAGCTGGGATGTCGGTGTTGATCCGCACCGGTTTTGGCCAGTTTTTTAATACTGACAATGCAACTTACCTCGGACCTCGCCCGGGCCCAGGGCAGAGTGCGGCACAGTGGCTAGCACAGCAACACGTATTCTTAGCAGGCGCTGATCAACTGAGTTTCGAGGTGGTGCCTGAGAGTGGAACGCGTTTTCCCGCACACCGCATTTTACTCGCACAACATGGTATTTATATTGTTGAAAACCTTAACCTAGAAGCGCTCAGTGAGGCGCTTGCAAAGGGCAAAAGCAATGAGTTTATGTTGGTGCTAAACCCGCCTCGTGTTCGTGGAGCTACGGGAATGGCGGTGAACGCTTTTGCTATTTTGCCTTAGGTAAACATATTTGCGCTAACGCCCCACCTTGAGAATGGTTGGTAAGTGTTAACTCACCGCCTTGAGCTCTAATTATCTCTCTGCTCAATACTAATCCAATGCCAGTGCCTTGGGTTTTGGTGGAGTAAAATGGCACAAATAGGTTATCGGGATTATCTATGCCAGGGCCATTATCATACAGCTTGAGCGCGTAGTTTGGCTCCGGCGAGCTCGCTTTTTAGCAAGGTGAGATTACCTTGGGCAGTGAGTTGCTCGCTTTGCTGGGCAAGCTTTAATGCCTCAAAGTTGGCTCGTTGTTGTGCTAAAGCAAAACGGGCTCGATTTAATTGCTGCTCCAAGCTCGGGTTGCTAAGGCGTAAAATAACATCGTCTTTGGTGACGCGCGCCGGGGCGTAATACCACCTGCTCAACTTGGGCTTGGTGGTTGGCGGTTAAAAACCGTGTGTATTTAGAGCGCAGTTCGTCATACCCCGATACGTGCGTATTGAGGGGGCCTTGCTGCACGGTGGCAAGCGTCAGGGCATTGGGATCAATACTTTGGCAGCGCCACGAAAAGCCGATACTTGCCGTTATGATGATCAGAACAGCCAAGGCTGCGCCATAGATTAATGGCCGGCGCGAGGAGGTTTTGTTTTTCGCTAAGCTGTGCTTGATGCCCATAGATGACAACAGGTTAATGAATACGATACCTAGCCTTTAGCGAAATCTGTGTCAGATTCTAAAGTTATGAAATATATAAATATTTTATATATATATGGCACTGGTTTTTCCCATCAGTGGGAGAGCGCAATAGTAAAAGTGGGAATAAAATGTGTTAAATTAGCGTTGTACGTCAGCTACGCTCGCATGAGCTTGGACGAGCGGATAAGCTGTCATTAAATAGGAAGTTACTACTTCATTAATCGAGCCCAATTCTTTTTGCTAATTATACACCTGCAATTCGTGGGAGTTGATATAAATGCTGCTTGGCTGCTACTGTAAACCCCCTTTTACGTTATCTGGTGACGAAGAAGGGAGATTCGCTGAGCAAGTAGCCGTCGCATACTGCTCAGAGCTTAAATAGTATATATCTCCTTATTGATAGTTCTATAGCGCTGATACCTTCACTGGTCAGCTCTTCCTAAATCTGCTAACAAGGGTGGTAGAACAAACATGAGACTGATTGCGGTAAGTAAACAACTCGGTTGGTAGGCAGGAAGTTTTACGAGTAAACGGAAACGTGAAATTTACTCTTCAACGGGTATCTAAGTGTTTATGAGTTACAAGGAGTTCTTGGTCGAACTAAGATCCTGATTCATGCAGGTAATCACCATGAAAACATCGAGGGCTGTTTAATGCCTGGCAAATCATGGGGAGTTCAAGCTGAAAAACACTATTATGTAGGTAATAGTAGAAAAGCACTGAGTGAGATCTTTTCTGCAATTTCACAGTCAGAGCAAATAAACGTTATTATCACTAATGAGTTCGATAGGTAGGAATTGCAATGAGGAAAATTATTTTTTTAGTGTTTTCAATTTTTTCTTTATCAGCTCATGCAACATCATTGAAAAATGAAAATAATCTTTCGTGGCTACTAAACAACTACGACAAGGTTGAAGAAACAGTATCCAGAGATAAGTCTTATGAGCTTATTCCTGTTACAAATACTTTAGTTGAGATTTGGTACCACAGAGATGGAGCAACAACAGCTGAAGTATCAATTCCAATAATAATGGCTCTTATCCATCACCCTGATATTATGCTGCCTATGTTGGCTGACAATCCCGACTCATTTGATCGCTGGCTTTCTCAGTTTAATGGGATTGTATTCATGGATTTCTCAGGTGAGAGCTTTGATGAATTAACTTCATTAAAAGTGCAATTAGCTGAGTCAATGTCCTCTTTTTCACAGAGAAGCGAACACCAGCTTAAGCCATTTGTCAATAAACTAATTAAACAGCTCGAAGTAACCGAAGTCAGAACAGTTAATTAGTGCTTAATCAAATCAGGGAGCTAGAGTGTGGAGTGATACTATTACTCAACATACGGGCTCCTTAGGACTGTTGATAAACTACAAAAAATCAGTTGTTTTCTATTTACTCTTCAGGTTTCTTTATCAGAATAGTACTAACTCGGGGTCAAAAAAGACGGTTGACCTGTTCAGCCGCAGCAAACCATTTAACGCTATTGGGCCTTGTCCAATAAAATAGTTAAAAAGAACACTCAGGCTGCATCGGCAGCCAGTTCATTCCAAAGAAGAAAGCCCCCCCAATTTGCCCGTTCACATCATTAGAGTAATATCATTTTCAGTATATAAATGAAGAGGTTTTTTGGGCGATTTCAACGCTGAGCGCTCTTGGTGCCTTATAAATTGAAAGCCTTAGCGGCAGTTGTGCTGTTTTAAAGAAGAAAAAGGAGCCAATGCTCCTTTTTTGTGTAATACCTAGTTTAATAACAGCTCATGCAATACTTTGAGCTCATTGGCATTTAATAAAGAGAGCCACAGCTCACTATTGAAGCTCAAGTTATACCATTTCTGGTTCCAACCGCCATGGCACCCGTAAGGAATCAGCTTGATGTTGGTGCGATCAAAGTCCAAGCACTTACTGGTTGAGGCGTTTTTAATAACCCAAGGGTTGGTTGCATTAAATAGCCACTGTTGGGCGGTATTGCTGGTTGAGCATGATGTTAGATTGACACCACTACCCACCTGCTCGGCGCATAGCCAAGGCGTGGCGACTGGATGCAGGCGACCTAAATCGTCAAAGACCCATTGCGTGCGTTGGCCTTGATTATCGTCAGTGCGGGCAACTAACTGCACATTGCTTCCTGCGTTACCATCGTGACTAAAAAAGTAGTTATTACCCTGTACCTCACTGCCTGATAATGTCAGGTCACTGCTATCGCTCAACCCTTCGGCTAACAAGTGCGTCAGCACGCGTTGTTTAAAGGTCGGTGCGTCTAACCCTTGAGCTTGGGCATGGGCAATGAGTGCGCGCAGGCCTTGCACCGCTGCTTCCAAGTTATGAATACGCGTTAACTTGGCACGGCTAGACTCACTCAAATTAGGTAATAGCTCCGTTAGTTCATAGCTTGCCACTTTATAGGCAACACTGGCAGGTAAGAAGCTGGCATCCTCGCTTAGCGCCTGTAGCTCGGCCTCGATTTCTTCGAAATCGCGATCTTTCAATTGCTTAAAGCCGTGTTCTTGACCAACTTGGGCAACGACCGGTAATTCAGGAATAAGCCCGTTGAACTGAGTGCGGGTGAGTTCTACATCAGTGCCATCTCTGCGGCAAGTGAGCACCGCTTGGGTGGGCTTAAATTGCGCTTCTAAATTAAAGTGCAACTGGTTGATGGAATTACTCGCATGGCGTGTTGCTGATACTTTGATCTGCCGCTGCTCACCGGCCGCATTACTGACACTCACCCAGCATTGATCGTCGCTAGCACTCAAGTCGGGCGCTGGTAAATCGTATATATTCCCGTAATTGCCATGAAACACTGGGTAGATGAGAGCGTTATTGCCATCGGGATCGTATCCCCCAAGAATCGTCGCCACCGGGACTCCTACTTTTACAGGCGCTGGATGTGAGGAAATGTGCTGTGTGTAAGCACCGCTGTCAGTATCCCACTTTTTATAGCCAGACTCGTAGCTAGCATCCGGTACAGGGAAGCCAGCGACATTATTTTGAATAATACGAGCCGTAAATCCGGTGTAATAGGTATACACAGAGAAAGGCGAATTCTCCCACCCGCCAGACATGGCGTCTTTATGAAAGCCAAAGGTATTATCGCTATTAATAGCCGTGATATTGGCACGCATACGTTTGCGATGAGCTATCCATCCCCAGCCACTGTCACTGTGGTGCACAGCCCAGCGTCCATCGGTGGTCAGTCCTTGCCCAGGGTAGTGGCCCAAGCCATAAGCGTGGCCCCATTCATGGCTGGCCTCATTGCCCCATGAGGAAACAAGAGTGCCAATTCCGTTACCGCCACTTAAGCCGTGTTTGATACGTCCGTTAGTGTATTGCCCCCATGCGTGATGGTTGGTGATTTGCTTGAACACATGGCTGTAGCGTTGGTTCATACTGTTGCTGGTATAGCCATAATCGGCCATATTTATGCCCACGCTGACTTGAGATTTTGCGACATCGCCACGCATATCACCGGAGTAAATGCCGCCCTCAACAGCACTCGACACATCACGCTCTTTGTCGTAAATGGTCCCATCGCGAATGATCACTTTATCCAGTTCTTGGCCATCGTAGCTAGCGAGCACGAGACTGGAGATAGGCAGCGTTTGAAAATAGTCGGTGGCAGCAGAAACAGGATCGCGCAGTGTCCAATGACCATTGCTTTCATCGTAGTATGTCAGCATCCCCAAGCGAATACTTTTAAATACCATGTGCGAAGCATCGGCGATATCAATACTGTCCGCGCTCAGAGTGCCTGAAGCTTGCCCGGAGGAGAACTCAATAGAGAGTCCATTTCTAACATGCTGCCAAGGTAAAATTGCCCACCAAGCATTAGTGGAGTAGGCGACACCGTCACCGCCTTGAAAATCAGCGCGAGGCAAGGTGTTGGGGTGATTCAAATCAAGGTCTAAAACGGCTTGACCATCTAAGGCTATTTTGGCACTGACACCGTCAATGTTTTTGCCATCATGTGGTAAAAAAAGTATCAACGCCTCACGCTGAGCAACCACACTCGGCATGTACCGAGACAGTGTTTCATCACTGCTGTTGCGCTGATAATTATTGTTAGGTGCGACTGCATGTGACTGCACAAATTGAATTTCTGCTGCCAGCTCACCACTTAGATCATCCCGAAGCTGGCGAGGCTGGTAACTGTAATCGCGAGCATAGAAATCGATAACATCGCGGCTTAGGTAGGTATTGTGATCTTCAATTGCTATCTCGCCGCTAAACAGCCATTGCTGCTCGTCAGAAGCCACTTTTACTTTGATGTTAAACACCCCAGGGTGGGTTGGTTTGCCCGTCACCGTGTGATGTTGGGGGTCATAGCTTAGCCAAGAGGGGATGTTTAGCACTTCATAGCTGTAGTCGCCACTGGGTAGTGCGTAGTTTACCTGTGCGTAATACGCCGCTGTCCTAATGCCCGAAGGTAAGTTTAAGGGTTTGTTGATTGTATCGGCTTTCGCTTTTACCTGCAGCTCACCGCGATACAGATAAACTTTGCCATCGCCGGTGACGCGAATCGCAACAGGGCTATTGCCCGCACTTAATGGCACACCAGATAAAACCTGCGTTTGCGCATTAAAATTAAGCCATCCCGGCGCTTGCTCAAGCTCATAGCTGTACTGCGCTGATGGCAGTTGAAAATCAACGGTATGACTGTAAGCTTGCCCTTCATCAGCCATGGGTAGAGCAAGCGGTTTGTTAAGCACTGTGGTTGTTCCAGAGACATCTACTTCCCCGTATAGACGCCATGCCTGTAGGCCATTGCTGGCGTAGATAACCACATCTTGACTGCTACTATTGCTAACAACCCCAGACAGACGCAACGAGGCGGGATCGAATGATGCCCAAGAAGGCAGTGTTTTTGCTGTATAAGTGTAATCACCCTCAGGCAAAGAAGCTGAAATGGTATGCTCATAATCTGCTCCCACCGAGGCAGAGGGCAAAGTCAGTGCCACCGACTGAGCTTCAGTCACTTGAATTACACCCTTGAACGAGAAGGTCTGTTCATTTTGATACGCATTAAGGGCAAATACAAAAACGCCCGCAGAGGTCGGCGTGCCGGACAAGCGCTGTTCTGAGGTGTTAAATTGCAACCATTGCGGCTTGCTCGTGACCTGGTAGTCATAGTTTCCTGCAGGTAACGCAAGATCCAAGAGGTGTGAGTAAGGTTCATTTTTGATGCCGTTAGCAAGGGTAATGATGGTGGCTGCGTTATCGCCATGAGGTTGAATCGGGATAACCCCTGAGAGACGCCAAATATGGGCGTGGTCGATGGCATCGATAACAACGTTATACAGGCCTTCATTGCGCGGAACGCCTTTGAGAGTGTGTGTTTGCTCAGAAAAAGATAGCCAATTTGGTAGCGTCTCGGCACTAAATGTATAGTCGCTTTGGGGTAAATCAAAGGTCAGCTGTTGCTCATAAGTCGCGCCGATTAAACCACTGGCAAACGCCATTGGCTTAGCGATTAGAGTGCGCACTGGCAAGGTCGATTCAAATCGCCACGTAGCCTGAGTGCCCTCTGCGACAATCACGAATTGAGCTAGTTCGTTGCTAGTAGCCGTGCCACTGAGCGTAAGTGTTTGCGAATCGAAACTTAACCAGTCAGGCAATTGCTCTGCACTATAAGTGTATTGCCCCTCGGGTAAATCTAAAGTGAGCTGATAGGAATACGGCTCATTAGTCATGGCTCCTGCCAAATTCAAAGTCTCAGTGTTAACAGGCTGAGCAGCTTGCACTTGTAGATAACCACTGAAGCGCCAACGGTTGTCATCGGCACTCACATTTATCACTACCTGTTCTTTGCTAGCGGCTTGTGGCGTGCCCGAGAGCACCTTAGTGGCCTCGTTAAACGTGGCCCAGCTGGGCAGGGATTCCACTTCATATTGATACACAGCGCCAGGTAATTGGAAGGCGATTTTTTGCGTATATTGGACCCCGACTTGGGCGTCATTGAGGCGCAATGATTTTTCTATTACTGCCGTATTATTACCGCCTTGCTCGGTATTTTCCTCTGGCGGAGGAGTTGGTTCTGCGCTGGGCTCACTATCGCCACTGCCACCGCCACAGCCCGCAAGTGTTATTAAAGCAAGGACAAAGAATGTTGTTTTAATTGTTATGTTCACAACTTAATCCAATTCAAAGTTCCAAAAAAAGGAAATGTATTGAATAGAGTTATGACTCTATAGTCAAAAGGTTTTACCTTTTTTGCAATAAACCAATACTAAAGTATATGCTTAATAAGCAGTTATTTTACAACTACTTACTACTTTTTGGTTGAAAAAAGGGCAGCGCTGATTCGTTAACAAGTGGTGAGTTGCTGAGCGTTTTATAGTGAAGTGAGCGTGTATAGGTAACAAAGTGTTTACTTTGCCATTAAAGAAAGGCGCTGAATAAAGTAAGTGTCAAAGGCGGGCTGGGTTGCCCGCACTGGGCGTTATTTTAGTTTAAAAACACCCACAGCCACGCAGATAGCACCGCCGACCATGCCAATCCATGCCTCTATTGGGGTGTCGCCACTAAAAGTACGGGTTAGCTGAGCCTCTACTGCATCATAGACGTTATAACCCCAGGCAACTAAGGCAACACCGACCACGATTAAAATAATGCCAAGAATTTTGCCATTCATAAATGAACTCCATTGTTATTGATTATTGTTCATTGCAGCGAACAAGCATTCGCTTACTTGATATTCAGTGTATGCAATGCAGATGAATGTGCAATGTATTTAATGTTTTAAATGAACCGTGCTATCTTTTTGTATCTTAACACTTTTCAATTCTTGCACCGCCCATGCCTGAGGGGGGTGTCGTTTTTACGATAAGGGACCGTTATTTTCAGTATTAATTTAGACGCTTTGCAGGCCTTCACCCGAGGCTATTTAGCGATATTTTTCACTTGCGTGGCTGTGTTTTACACATTGCGCATCGTGCTTTTAAAGCGCAAACATGGCGAAGAGTTGATTTTTCCTGGGCAAGCCTATTGTGGCGACTGGTGGAATCACATGGCCTTTCGGGTGTTTCGCATCACTATTTGGTTAGTGTGCCTGATCCGCTGGCCTTGGCCGCAAGCGGATAGTTATCTTGGAATTTTGCAACCGCTATATCAAAACAGTACTGTTATTATTATCGGCACGGCATTGATGACAGGCGGTTTTATTAGTGCGGCGCTGATTAACCTAAACCTTAATCGTCACTGGCGCAGTGGTATTGACCGCCAAGGGCCGCAGCTGCTGCAAACCCAAGGGGTTTATAGCATCTCCCGTAACCCTATGTTTGTTGGGGTTGGCATAGCGCAGCTAGGCTTTTTTATGGCTTTGCCTTCGGCGTTCTCACTGTTGTGTCTTATTGTCGGTTGGCTCACTTTGTATCGACAAACCCAAGCTGAAGAGGCGCATTTATGTTCGGTATTCGGTGAGCGTTACCGAACTTATCAACGCCAAGTACGGCGCTGGATATAAAAAGAAAGCGGCTCAAGGCCGCTTTCTTTTTATAAGCGCTGATTAAGGGCAACTGATGGTTGCACCTTTATCCGTTTGTTTCTGCAGCCGAATATCGGCAACGCTGACTATCAACTTGCCCTGCGTCGTAAGCTCAAACGGCACTACGGTGTGAGCAAGTTTAAACCCTTGCTTTGTAAAGCATTGGCTATCAATACTGAGTGCCTGCCACGTATTAGCGGGCAGGGTACGCAGTTGCTCACTGATATCGACTTCGCTGTGGCATGCGCCCGGGGTGTCGCCTTCGCTCTCACAATTCATGATCACCTTCACCGCAGCACTGGGTGCTTGTTCAACCCTGACCTGCATGCTCAACACCGCCTCGCTGCCTAGCTTGGCTTGTAAGTCTTCGCGGAAGTAGCTTTCGCTGGCTAGGCGCATGCCTGCGCGAGCGCTGCCATCAAAGCTTAGCTTGCGGGCATCTTCTTGCACTTGTTTATCAATAGTGCGATAGCTCAGTGCCCCCAAGGTGTGAGTATTGGCACTCACAGGGAACACTTGTTCGCCAGAATAAAGCGCCATCTGCCACGGTTTTTGCACGGTACCAGTAAATAGGGCGACATCGTGCTGTTGTGCGCCCTCGGTGCGAACTTGCTCATTAAGCTCATCGCTTAAGACATTGTCATCGCCATAGCTGAGGCCAAAACCATAAGGTAGCAAGGGCTGATAATCGCTATCACCGCGATTAACAATCTGTGTGGGGGTTTTTGGCCAGGAGTAGCTTAACCGACCGCTAAAATCGTATTGCACCTGGTCTTGAGCATCGCGAAACAGCACATCGGCCACCGCTTGGCCTTCTGAGCCCGGCAACCAAGCCGCTACGAAAGCATCAGAGGCGTTGAGCTCGGGGTTGACCCACATAGGTCGGCCACTGATAAACACTGACACGACGGCAATGCCTTGTTGTTTGAGGCGTTTAAGCAGGGCTAGATCGCGCTTATCGCCGCTCTGGTACTCCAGTGTTGCACGGTCGCCATGACCTTCGGCATAGGGGTCTTCGCCAAATACCACAATGGCCACATCAGGCTTTTGTTGGTAGCTACCATCAACACTGAGCACGGCCTGCCCACCACCTTGCGTAACTTGGGCTTGGATTCCATCCCAAATAGACGAGCCGCCTGGAAAGTCTTTATTCTCGTTGTTTGTGCCCTGCCAAGTGATGGTCCACCCTCCAGACTGCTTACCGATATTGTCGGCAGCGTCGCCAGCAACGAGCACCCGCTGTTGTCTTTTGAGCGGCAGCAACTGGCCTTTGTTCTTTAGTAACACCAGTGATTCCCGTACCGCCTGACGCGCTACTTCGCGGTGCGCTTGCTGGCCAATCAAATCGGTGTTATTGGCGTATTGGCGTTGAGCTGGGCTAGGCTTGGAAAATAATCCGGCCCGCAGCTTTACCCGAAGGATGCGACGCACCGCATCATTGATACGGCTGGTGGAAATTTCGCCGCTTTTTACCTGCGCTAAGGTGTTGTTGTACAATGCTTTCCAATCACCGGGCACCATAAAGATATCCAGTCCGGCATTGATTGACTGAGCACAGCTATCGTTACTACAACCCTCTACTTGGCCGTGACCATTCCAGTCTCCGACAACAAAGCCATCAAAGCCCATCTTTTCTTTTAGTACTTCAGTAAGCAGATACTTACTGCCATGGATTTTTTCGCCATGCCAACTATTAAAAGAGGCCATCACCGATTGCGCCCCGGCGTTCAAACCGCCAACATAGCCGCCAGCATGAATGTTAAAGAGCTGCTCTTCAGAGCTGATGTTATCACCTTGGTCGTCGCCGTTAACGGTGCCGCCATCGCCAACAAAGTGCTTTACTGTGCTGATCACTTGGCCTTCACCCAAAAAGCCCTCGCCCGGTTTGCCTTGTAAGCCAGTGACAATCGCATGGGCGTAGTCACGAATTATTTCAGGGTCTTCCGAGTAACCTTCATAGGTGCGGCCCCAGCGATCATCCCGCACTGCCGCTACCGTTGGCGCAAAGACCCAATCGATACCCGTTGCCAGCACCTCTTTGGCGGTGATACGGGCAATCTTTTCTATAAGTTCAGGGTTATTAGCGGCGCCAAGACCAATGTTATGCGGGAACAAGGTCGCACCAATCACATTATTGTGACCATGTACTGCATCGGTTCCCCACATCGTCGGTATGGTGCTGCCATCAAGCGAGTCATCGACAGAGGCTTGATACATTTTTTCAGCGAGCGCAACCCAATCACTGACCTTGGCGTGCTTGTCGTTATTAGGGAAGGCGCCGCCTCCATTGAGGTAAGAGCCAAACCCGTAGCGACGCATGTCTTCAACGCTGATGTCGCGGATCTCTGGTTGGATCATCTGCGCGATTTTTTGCTCCAGCGTCATACCCGCCAAAATCTTTTCAACTTGCGCTTCCACATCGTGATGTTCAGCCACGGTACTTTCGCTTTTCGGCCAAATAGCGTCGCTATTGGTAGCTGTAGCGACTGAGCCACTAGTGTGTGGTTGCTCAGAGCAAGCACCGAGTACCAATGCCGCCACGCTGACGGCTAGATATTTTATTTTACCTGTCATTGTTATTTTCCTGATTCGATAACGGCGGGAGTCGCGCCCTTGAGACCATAGTAGGCAATGTACACATAACATAGCGCTGGCAACAGGAATGACCATTGTAGCCCAATCCCATCAGCAAGCATGCCTTGCAGCAACGGAATAATGGCGCCACCGACAATGGCCAGACACAAAATACCCGAGCCTTGTGCAGTATGCTTGCCCAGCCCATTGAGGGCCAAACTGAAAATAGTGGGGAACATCACTGAATTGCATAAACCAACGGCAAGAATGGCCCACATTGCCAAGTAGCCATCGAAAAACACTGATATGAGCACCAAGGCAAAAGCACTGACGGCGTTAAAAGCAAGAACTGTGCGACCGGAGATTTTTTGCATCACTAAGGCGCCGATGAAGCGTCCTACCATGGCACCGCCCCAATAATAGGCAATGTATTTCGCCGCTTGTGCTTCATGCATATTGGCGATGTTTTCCTGGTTAAAAAAGTTCACTAAGGTACTGCCAATGGCCACTTCAGCGCCGACATAAACAAAGATGCCAAGTGCGCCTAAGGTCAGGTTACGATGACGCCATGCTGACCCGGATACGGCATCGACCCCCACTGTTTGGCCGCTTAGCTTGGGCAGCGTCAATTTGGCAAAAATACCTGCTAGTAACAGCAGTGCGCCGGCGAGCATAAGATAAGGGACCTGCGTTGCTGAAGCGTCTCCTTTTATGACTTCAGCGCCTTCTGTAAAGATAAGGATTGAGCCAAAAAACGGCGCCACTGTGGTGCCCAATGAGTTGAACGCTTGGGTCATGGTCAGTCTTGCCGGCGCAGTCTCTTGCGGCCCTAACGCGCTGACATAGGGGTTGGCCGCCACCTGTAACACCGTGACACCAGCAGCCAATACGAACAGCGCAATTAAAAATAGGGCATAAACGCCACTGCTTGCTGCCGGGTAAAACAACAAACAGCCAACGCAGGCAACAGCCAGGCCTAAGACAATGCCTTTTTGATAGCCGATGCGCCCCACTAAGTTCCCGGCGGGAAGCGAGACGATAAAATAGGCGCTAAAAAAGCAAAACTGCACCAGCATCGCTTGGGTGTAATTAAGCTCGAATGCCCCTTTGAGGTAAGGGATCAAAATATCGTTGAGGCAGGTAATGAACCCCCACATAAAAAACAGTGAGGTCAGTGCAACCAGCGCAAAACGGTAATTGCCGCCGCTGCTCGATGGCTGCGCCTGCGCAGATTCTTGCTGCATGGATAGGGCCACGGTGTTCTCCTATTGATCTTTTTAAGGAAAGCGCTTACATTTAGTTATGAAAGCGCTTACATTTTTATTTGATAATTACAGAAAGCGCGCATGAATTCAAATAAAAACCCAAAAGGGTTGCAAACGGACTGAGTAACACAGATGCCTAAATTGACCTTGCCTACCGAATCCAAGATGTTGCAACGCGACTTTATTTACGGCGTCGCGACGTCCTCGTTTCAAATAGAGGGGGCAAGAGCAGCGCGCTTACCTTGTATTTGGGATACCTTTTGTCGTCAGCCGGGTGCCATCGTTGACGGCAGTCATGGCGATGTCGCCTGTGAACATATCGCCCGTTGGCAACAAGATGTCGAGCTCATAGCCAATCTTGGCGTCGATGCGTATCGGCTCTCAATTGCTTGGGGCAGAGTAATGGATGAGCACGGGCAGCCCAACCAAGAGGGGATCCGTTTTTATCAGAATTTAGTGGCGGCACTCACGGCGCACGGCATCAAAGTCTTTGTCACCTTATACCACTGGGATCTGCCACAGTATTTAGAGGACCAAGGTGGGTGGCTCAACCGGCAAACGGCTTATGCCTTTGCTGAGTATGCCGATGTTATTTCTCAAGCGCTCGGTGAGCAGGTTTATTCTTACGCAACGTTAAATGAACCGTTTTGCTCTGCGTATCTTGGTTACGAGGTAGGCATTCATGCGCCCGGCAAAAAGGGTCAGCGCTGGGGTCGCCAAGCGGCGCACCACCTGCTGCTTGCTCATGGCTTAGCCATGCAGGTACTTAGACGCACGGTCCCAAGCAGTGAGTGCGGTATTGTGCTGAACTTTTCTACTGCCTACGGCGCAAGTAGCAGCGCTGCCGATACACATGCGGCGCAATTGGCTGACCAATATCATAATTTATGGTACTTACAACCGCTGCTTGAAGGCCGTTACCCTGACGTGCTGGCACTCTTGCCTGAAGATGTGCGCCCTGAAATTGGCGCCGATGACATGGCTATTATCAGCGCTAAAAACGATTTTATTGGTATCAACTATTACACTCGTGCGGTGTTTGCCAGTGATGGCAAAGGTTGGTTCGCTCAGTGTGAACCCACGAAAACGCCATTAACCGCCATGGGCTGGGAAGTGGTTCCAGAGGCATTTGAGAAATTACTGGTAGATTTACACCAACGTTTTTCATTGCCGCCACTGTATATTACCGAAAATGGTGCCGCCTTCGATGACCAGATAGTTGATGGCGCCATTTATGATAAGCCACGTATCGATTACTTTAATAGCCACCTTAACGCGGTGCACAATGCCATTGAACAAGGTGTCAATATTCGTGGTTACTTTGCATGGTCGTTAATGGACAACTTTGAATGGGCGCTTGGTTACAGTAAACGCTTCGGTATTGTTCATGTGGATTATCACACGCAGCAACGCACCTTGAAAGACAGTGCGCTGGCATATAAAGGCTTGCTTGAGAATAGACTCTAAGCGCGCTTTATATTAGCTTTAGGCCTCAAAGGACAATCTAAAAGAATAAACATGGCAACCATTTACGAAGTTTCAAAAGCAGCGGGCGTGTCTTTGGCCACCGTCTCCAGAGTGATGAACGGCAATGTCCGGGTCAGTGAACGCACCCGGGATAAAGTGCTTAAAGCCATGACCGAATTGGGCTACAAACCCAACGCCATTGCCCAGTCGCTGGCTTCTAATTGCAGCAACAGCGTTGGCTTATTGGTGTCAGCGCTGCATGGTTCGTTCTTCGGCGATATGATGAGTACGGTTGAGAATGTGTTGCGAAAAGCAGGCAAGCATGTGGTGATCACCGCCGGCCACAGTGATGAAGAAAAAGAAAAACAGGCCATTGAATTTTTACTCGACCGTCGCTGTGACGCCCTCATTTTACATGCCGAAGCGGTCAGTGATGAGTATTTGCTCGAGCTTGCTAAAGGTGATGCACAAATTATTCTTATTAACCGCAAAATTGATGCTATTAGCGAGCGTTGCTTTTACACCGACAATGAACTGGGCGGTTACCTGGCTACCAAAGCGGCATTGGATGCCGGACATAAGGATATTGCTTATATTAGCGGGCCATTATTCAAAGGCGACGCTAAAGAGCGCTTGGCGGGGCATCAGCGTGCTTTGGCTGAGGCCAATATTGCATTTAACGATGCGCTATTAGTTGAGGGCGGCTATCACGAAGCGGAGGGCGCACAAGGGCTGGAACAGCTCTACAGAGCAAAGCATAAATTCAGTGCATTGATTTGCGCCAATGATGAGATGGCCTCTGGGGCGATGACCGCAGCCCGTGAGCTTGGTATCGCGATCCCCGAGCAACTGTCGATTATTGGTTTCGATAACGTGTTGTTTGCCCGTTACTTGTATCCAAAATTAACCACTATAGACAACCCCATTCGGCTGATGGGTGAGGCGGCCGCGCACTGGGTCTTGGCACATGTGTACCAGCAGCGGGGGGTCGCCGAGCCTCGTAATCTGTTTGCGCCTTCTTTGGTTGCCCGCGACTCATTGGTGAGTGCACCATGATCAAAACCCTGCCTCCGGCGTTATTTTATACGCTTGTTGTTTCTTTGGGAGGCTTTATCTTCGGCTTCGACGCGTCGGTGATCTCCGGTGCGGTTGGCTTTATTGTTGACGATTTCCACTTAAGTAGTTGGGAGCAAGGGTTCGTTGTGAGCTCGCCAACGCTTGGCGGGCTATTAGCCACTTGCTTTGCCGGTGCCATTAGTGATGCCATCGGTCGGCGCAAAACCTTGATTGTAATTGCCGCATTGTATTTAGTGTCGGCGCTGGCTTCGGCCTTTGCACAAAGTTATTGGATGCTGATTGCGGCGCGCTTTATTGGCGGCATGGCATTTTGCTCATTGATGGTTGCGCCCATGTATATTGCTGAAATTAGCCTGCCCGAGCATCGCGGTAAGCTGGTGTCGATCAATCAATTGAATATCGTGTTGGGCTTTTCGGTTTCTTATTTTACCAATTACTATTTACTGAACTTAGCTCAATCCGAGGTTGGCTGGGCGCAAAGCCTGGCTATTAATGAGCATTTGTGGCGCTGGATGCTCGGGCTGGAAATCGCCCCAGCACTGTGCTGGTTGCTGTTGTTGTTTTTTATTCCCCGTAGCCCACGGTGGCTACTGATGCGTCAACAGCATGAAGAAGCGCAAAGCGTTGCCGCTCGCCTGTTCAGTGGGCAACGTATTGATGAGCAACTACGCAGTATGCGAGCCTCATTGCAGCATAAAGTAGCGCCGCTATCGCAACGTATTCGTTTGTTAGCCGGGCGGCGTGTGCGTTTTGTGTTATTGATTGGCCTGCTGGTGGCTGTGGCTCAGCAGATCACCGGCATCAATGTTATTTTCTTTTATGCCCCCACTATTTTTGAGCAAAGTGGCGTCGGCACCAATGCGGCCTTTGCCCAAGCACTCTGGATAGGCTTAGTGAATGTTGTGTTTACGGTGGTTGCCATGCTGTGCATCGACCGTTTTGGCCGACGTCCTCTACTGCTCTTGGGGTTGGGCGGCATTATCGTCAGCATGGCCTTGTGTAGTTGGGGTTTCAAACAAGCCAGCTACCATATTGACGATACCAAGCTGCGTGCACTACAACAGCAACTACCGGCCACTGTGGTCAGTCAGTTAAGTCCTATGCGGGCTCATATTTACAGCGATGATGTTACCTTTAAAGCGGCATTGACTCAGCATTTAGGCGTCCAAGATGCGCGCAAACATGAAAGTGTGATCCTCAGTGAAGCGATCACCATGAATGCCACCTTGGTACTGTTGGGGATCACCCTCTTTGTGGCGTCATTTGCGTTATCTCTTGGGCCGGTGATGTGGGTGATGTTTGCGGAGATTTTCCCGAATACTGTGCGGGCGATTGCCATATCTGCGGTCACTGTAGTGAATAACGCAGTGAGTTTTGCGGTGCAGCTTGTGTTCCCCTGGGAGCTTAGCCAATTCGGGGCAGCGGCGACTTTTGCCATTTACGGTATTTTTGCATTGATTGCATTAGCGCTGGTATGGCGTTATCTACCAGAGACCAAGGGCAAGTCGTTAGAGCAGTTAGAGCTGAGCTTGCGCAGCTAAGTGTACGACGCCACCACCTACACCCGCGTGGTAAAATTCAAAGCCGCGTTAGTGTAGAGCAATTTGGAACAAAACCCTTATCAAAATTATCGATTAATCTAATCTGTTTTTCTCGCTCCAATAGATTGGAAAACTGGTCTATATTTACCCTCGATTAACAACCCTCCCATTAGGAGCGAAGATTATGCGCAACAAAGCAATTCCTTTGGCGACTGCCATTGCCATGGCAGTGTCATCAGTCGTATCTATGCAGGCTTATGCCAGCGAGCCGAAATCAAACCAGTTTTGGTGGCCTGAGCAGCTTGATTTAAGCCCCCTTCGAGCTCATGGCGTGGAGTCACACCCTTATGGTGAAGAATTTGACTACGCTAAGGGCTTTGAAAGCCTCGACCTTGATGCCGTTAAAGCCGACATTCGTGCGGTACTAACAGACTCGCAAGATTGGTGGCCAGCAGATTATGGTCACTATGGACCTTTTTTCATTCGTATGGCCTGGCACGCAGCTGGAACCTATCGTGTATTTGATGGTCGCGGTGGCGCAGGTGGCGGGCAGCAGCGCTTTGACCCACTTAACAGCTGGCCAGATAACGCCAACTTGGATAAAGCGCGTCGCTTATTGTGGCCGATTAAACAAAAATACGGTCGCAATATCTCTTGGGCTGATTTAATGGCCCTGACCGGAAATGTTGCCCTAGAAGATATGGGCTTTAAAACCTTTGGTTATGCCGGTGGTCGTGAAGATGACTGGGAGCCAGATATGGTTTACTGGGGCCCAGAGGGCAAAATGCTGACCGACGAGCGCCGTGACAAAAAAGGTAAGCTCAAAGGCCCACTTGCTGCTGTTGAAATGGGGCTGATTTATGTCAACCCTGAAGGTCCGCATGGCAAACCCGATCCCTTGCTCGCAGCGCGCGATATTCGCATGTCCTTTGGTCGTATGGCGATGAACGATGAGGAAATTGTGGCGCTTATTGCCGGTGGTCACACCTTTGGTAAAGCTCACGGTGCGAAAAAACCTGATTGCGTGGGCGCAGAGCCAGCAGCGGCTGAGTTAGAAGACCAAGGTTTTGGTTGGAAAAACAAATGTGGCAAAGGTAACGCTGAAGACACTATCACCAGTGGCCTTGAGGGTGCGTGGACAGTGACCCCGACGCAGTGGAGCATGAACTACCTCGATAACTTATTTAATTTCGAGTGGAAGCAAACCAAGAGCCCGGCCGGTGCCACACAGTGGATCCCGACCAATGAGTCGGCGAAGAACTTAGTGCCAGATGCCCATGTTAAAGGTAAACGCCATGCGCCGATTATGTTTACTACCGACATCGCGCTGAAAAAAGACCCTGAGTTTCGCAAAATTGCTGAGCGTTTTCGCGCCAATCCAGATCAATACGAGCTGGCATTCGCAAAAGCTTGGTTTAAGCTAAATCACCGTGACTTAGGTCCGCGTGCTCGTTACCTGGGCGACGAAGTTCCTGAGGAAATCTTAATCTGGCAAGATTATATTCCAGAGGTTGACCATGAGCTGGTCACTGAGCAAGACATCAGTACACTCAAAGAACAGATCCTAGATTCAGGATTGACCGTGCCAGAGCTTGTTCGAGTGGCATGGGCATCAGCGTCTAGCTTCCGTGGCAGCGATATGCGCGGCGGAGCTAATGGTGCACGCCTACGTTTAGCGCCGCAGAAAGATTGGCCGGTGAACAACCCTGAAGAAGTGGCTAAAGTATTAAAGGTACTGGGCGACATTCAGCAAGACTTTAATCGCCAAGGCGGCGACAAACAGGTTTCATTAGCGGACCTTATCGTCTTAGGGGGCGCTGCGGCCATTGAAAAAGCAGCCAAAGACGCGGGCCATGACATTACGGTGCCGTTTAAACCAGGACGTATGGATGCTTCGCCAGAGTACACTGACGTTGAGTCGTTTGCGGTACTTGAGCCAACCGCTGATGCGTTCCGTAACTACTACGACAGTGGTTGGAAATCGCCTACCGGCATGCTCGTTGAGCGCGCTAATCTGTTGAACTTGAGTGTGCCGGAAATGACGGCGCTACTGGGCGGTATGCGTACCTTGGATGCCAACTATAAAGGCATGGATCATGGCGTGTTTACTGACCAACCTGGCACATTAAGCAATGACTTTTTCGTCAACTTGCTGGATATGTCAACGAAATGGAGCAAGTCAGATAAACAGCAAGGTATCTACCAAGGCCACGACCGCCAAAGCGGCGAGTTAAAGTGGACGGCGACACCGGTTGATTTGATCTTCGGCTCTAACTCAGAGCTACGTGCCATCGCTGAAGTGTATGCGTCTAAAGATGCCGAGAAAAAGTTTGTTGAAGACTTTGTGGCCGCTTGGACCAAGGTGATGACAGCGGATCGCTTTGACCTAAAATAAAATTGTGATGTTACCCACCAAGGCCACTGTTGAGTGGCCTTTTTTATGTTTCCCTATATTATGTCGGAAGCACACCAGCGAACTAAGTGTTGAGTACGGTGCAGCAAGAAAAGAAAGAAGATTATTTTTCGAATATTCAAGGTGTTTTTGAACAGCAACCAAGGAGATGGAGTTTTGAACAGTTTGGCGAATAAATATCTTTTTACGCTGACTTTATTGTTCAGCCAAGTGAGTTGTGCTGCGAACTCAACGGAGACGGTACAAAATTGCGTACAGCAAACTCTAGGTTTTGAGGTTGTTAGAACTGATCCAACCAATCATCGTTTTTTTGTTGTGTCTAATACCCAATTTACAGTCGAGTCATTGTCGAACTTAGCCCTAGATCAGTGCTTCGATGAAATGAGTTGGCAAGACGATTGGAGCATTAGTGTGTTTTCCAGTGCTAAATACGCAGGCTACAAAGACGAAAAAGACATCATTCCTTTGCATGCAGATAACAAGTGGATAAACGCATACTTGGCAGAAATAGACAGTAGCGGTGTTACCCTAACCCCTGTAAAGCCTTAACGTTCCCTATTAACGAGCTGCTTGCTCCAATGAGTGTAGTAGCCCATATCTGATCTTACAATTCGGTGGTTAAGTTTGGACCTCACCTGGTTGGCAGTTATGAGCGAAAGGCGGTCGTACAAATATTTTGAATAAGGTTCTTTTCGACATAATGCGCTTACATATTTATGAATACGACCCAATCGCTCCTTTTTATCGGATCACTACTTTAAGCAACCAGCTACATTATCCACGCTGGTAAGCCCCAAAAGAATTTGCTATCAATGGTTAAAGGGCAAACACGAGCAGCATTGTGATATAATAAAAGTGCGCGATGTGGTCTCTTAAACATGTTAAATGGACCTTGAGTATGATTGAAGTCGTAATTGTAATTTTCGTTGGTTTTATCTTAATAAAAGCGGTTCGTCATTCGCGAAAAGTTAATAAATTTTTCTCTCAACTTGATAAACAAAAAAAAGATGAATTGGTTGAGTTGATCAATTCTAATCCAAAAAGGTATTTTCTGTCAGGTGGTTCATTTACAAAATTGCCGCAGCCATTGGTAATCATCGGAAATATTCTGGCAATTTGTGTAATTTTGTTTTTTGTGGTCTTATTTATAGCAGCACTTTTATAGCGTTTTGGATTTAGACTCATATTAGAAGCTATTCAATAGTGAATAATAGAAAATAGAATTCAGTTGGCTGGTTTTACCCTATTTACATGTAAGCCAATCATTATCAGCCCTTCTAGGGCGCTGTATGAGAGGAGGGAGTCTTTGTACAACAAGGAAGGCTTGATACGTGTAGTTGTTGAAGTCCACGTGAAAATGCGCGCCCCTCTACTTTGCACAAATGGCCCTTGGCCCTCCCTAATCTGTTGAAAAGTTGCTGAGGATGTACTTTGACCTGGTTGCACGAACTTGGAGACATCCCGCTGAGAGGATTAGTGGCTGTTGTTTCTGGTCTAACTGGCCTACCTCTTTCAATGAATCAGGTACAACACTTGAAAAGCTGTAAGTGGTTTAAGCCCTTTTAAAAAAATTGTTTCTACGTTCTGTAAGGAATAAATATGAACGTTCAAGAAAGTTCAATTGAGCAAGTTGTTGATAACATTGTTAAAGCGATGGAGTCATCGCAATGTAAAATGATATCGGCCGCGATCATAGTCGGCAATGTTTGTAGTGGGTCTCAACACCTTTTATCTCTCAAGGATAAGGAAGTTGTACTTCAAAAAATCAACGACTCCATTGACAAATTTGGCTCAACCTTAAGTGTTGTAATCCAGACAAATTACTTTGTTTGGGCTGTCGATGAGGCAATTAGAACAGAGATATTTAAGAACGATGAGCTCTCAGTTAAGGGTATGATGCCAATCATTGCTGACGGTGGACTTGGCTGGTACATGCAGGAAAAGTCCTCCGATGACAAGGCTGATCTATCTGGCTTTTTTGCTTTTATAAAAAGCATTTTCCTCGAGTGCTCAAAAGGAAACCCTGAAAACCATGAGAGTTATGATGACATTATAGAGGTTCTTGATGGTATCATTGCCGTGATTTAAAGAGCTTAATAAGCGCCAGCAGCCAGTTCGGAGTTGTGGACTAAACTCATTGGCGTTCAATTTTAGCCGTTGTGGCGGGCATTGCGATCATCAGTAAATGGTACAAATCGGTTATCCCTTGGCAGATTTGATTCAACTTAAAAAAAATCAGATCTGGCAGATCAATTTAAGACCTATTAATATGACGCAGCTCGTCTTGCCAGCACCGCACCTAATCAAGAACGCAATCATTAGCGGTTAGCTACTGCAAAAAGTTATTCCTTCTTTGTTACAGCTGCTAACACCTCACAGCGCCACTCGCGCCGCAAAGCTAGCCTCATAGTAATGACACAGTAGCATCATGGCGACAGTAAGAGAGCACATGCCATGGTGGCTACCTCACCCTAACCAAAAGGAGTGTTTATTATGAGTACGATTAATCTTGCCGCCTATTGCAGTGGTGATTTTGGCCCAGGGATCACCAACGAATGCATTGGCGACGCGCAGCAAAGTGGTTTTACCACGCTTATTCTCTGGGCCATGCATATTGGCCGCGCGGGTGATTTAAATAACAGTAACTGCCAAGCCGTGCCCGGCCAATCCTGGGGGGAGTTGGTCTTCAATGATGGCAATATCCGCATCACCGATGGCGACACCTTTAACCCCAATAACGACGCTGACATAGCCGCTTGGCCTAGTAAGTTGGCGCAGCTAAAACAACATGGCTCTAAGGTAGAAAAAATCTTTATTTCTATCGGTGGTTGGGGAGTATGCGATTTTCAAGCTATTGAGTATATGTTGGAAAATGGCATGCGCGAGCAAATTAAAGCCAACTTTAAAACATTGCGAGAGGCCTTTACGGTCGATGGCGAGTGCCTAATTGATGGCGTTGATTTCGATAATGAAGAGATGGTGAAAGCAAACACCATTACTGAGTTTGCCGAAATCCTGTTTGATCTAGGTTATCAGGTTACCTTTTGTCCTTATCAACAACCCTCGTTGTGGCAGGGGTATATGCAAACCTTGTGGGATAAGGGCTACCGCGTTAGTTGGTGGAATCTACAATGTTATTCCGGTGGCCGCAGTAATCTCGAGCGCTTACAACCTTGGCTAGATGCGCTTTCGGCCGTTGTTGGTGAAGGGCAGGGCGGCGCTTATCTGGTCGCAGGTTTGGCGGTAAAAGGGGCCAGTGACTCCAACCCAGAGCTGTGTCCTGGCGCGTTCTGCCAATCCTTCGCGGCAGTGATTGAGCAGGGTCTTGCCGGTGGCTTTATATGGAAGTATGACGCTGTACTCAGCAATAAAAGCGCCTGTGATGGTGCCATTCCCACAGCTGCCAGTTATAGCAAAGCCATTACGCAAGGCCTGAGTAATGACTGCCCGTAGCTATGCGTAGTGACCCAGAAGATTAAAGTTTATATTGGCACACTGGCTGGCCTGAAGGTCAGCTGGGTGCCAATTCGGTCGTTCAACCACCTCATTTCTGGACAAGAACATGTAAGGTCGAAAATATAATACCTTCTGTGCAACAAGTAGATGGTGTGACGATAGTCGCTTGTTAGCTGCTAACAGTAGTATTTTGACCTTTGCTTGCCAAACGTCTAGTTTTCACACTCTAAGATATTAAGAGACAACATGCGATTACCCTCAACCTAGCCAACCTTCTGATCCATCACCTCTTAAGCTTGCTATTTATAATTATGGATTTAAAGCAAAACCTTATTATGACGGTCATTAAAATCCGACGGCTCAGAACGGTTAAAGAAAGGCTAAATCAAGATTATAATCACCTTCAACGTGAAAAAGGAAATATAGAGTTTGCAGCGGTTGATCAAAGTTATTTACAGCAGTACAGAAGTGATAATGAAAAATTAGATGTAGAACAGTTATTACAAGAGCCTCATCGCCCTATGGCTAAATTTTTTCTCAACCAACTATTGCTCATGAGGCTCACAATATTATCGCTGGTAAAGGGTGCTATCTTCAGACAAGTATGTTAGCAGTCAGATTAAATATGCTCTTAGCCGGCTTAGGTATTGCTGACTCTTTTAGCGGAACGTATTAATTAATTTTGAAGTAATGAAAATATCGATTGGGTTTCTCAAAATGCCTCTGCTCATAGAAAATTTCATTGGAAAATCATGAAGCATGGAACAGTAATAATTTTGGTGCAGAAAAGGGATATAGTAAAGCACAATTTATAACAAATCTTCGCGACATTAAACAAGCATATTAAGGTAGGAACGATACCTAGCTCTATTTTTCAACTAAGCAGTTATGGGAGGGACTATGAAATCCTATCGATTAGATTTACCTAAGGAAAGCAAGACAGCGTTGATTTTTGATTCATATATACTAGCCAAACAAATGGCTCAAAAATCTAAGCTCAGTGTCAATGAATTGTTAATTAAGTTGCAAAGGCTACCTTATGAAAACCAATCTTTTTCTTCCTTATGGGATGGCAATAATTTGAGTTTCATATTCAATCCTGAATCAAACGATGATTTTGATTTAAATATTGTAGGCACGTATATATTACTTAAAATGTCGGCGTACTCTGTTTTAAAAAACTTAATGGTTGACTTCGGCGAGTTTATAAAAGTTAATACAGATCGAGGTGAAATGATGCTATTCAATCTACTCACTTTCGCTAAGGAAGATTTAAGCCTGACAGAAAGAGCTTACTTGGATGGCTTTGAAGATGGTTTAAAATCTCTTGTATTTGATAAAAGTGATACAAGAAATAAAAACCTTTACAAATCAAAGCTTGAAGGTGGAAATTTTGTGTATTGCAATGAATTGTTTTTTAATGCAGTGGAAAATAACAACCTTACAGGGGTGACTTTTATAAGGGTGCATTAAGCACATTGCCAGAAAGTTGATTGCGCTCAATAACCCCTATGTAAAACGACAATGGGGGCAAATCTATTACAATTCTAACTGTCCGGTTATTGCCCATTTGAGTCATTGTGACCTTTCTCTTGAATTATTGACACTAATTCAGGGGAAAGGCCAGTTTTTCTACAACAATATTTCTCGTTTTTGTCCTTTATCTATTGATAACAAATTCTTGTAGGGCTTACCACTGTGGATAATGCGATAGGTTACTAATACAGTGACCCAACAAAAAAGAGCGATAGGATAGTTTTCCTGACCACTGGAGAAACTAAACGATCATGGATGTATACACCATGATTTCGGTGGAGGGATGACTGACTGCTTTTCGCTCGTTTGAGACTTATGCACTTTTAACTTCGCTCGTTTACTTCTCAAAAATGCCAGTAGCGGACGTTGACAGCTAACACCTTGCACGATGCAGGACCTGAGACCATTACTCCATTAATGCTATATGACTTTAATCTCATTAAATGATATTCCTTTTATGCCATGCTCTTTTACAATGGTGTATAGGCTATTTATCGAATTTGTTGTGAAATACCTAAGCCCTGCTCCACGTACTCTAAATAGTTCAGGGTTTTCAATAGCGTTTTTTGTCAATGCCATTTTTTTGAACCTTCTTATTCTACTGGGCTTTCCATTTTTGATATTACGAACGCTATGCTCTTCGTTAAGAGCTTCTTCAAAGCCTAATACATTAAATGCAAACCACTGTTCACCCTGTAAATTGCACTTTAGTAACTCAACATTTTTACCAAAACCACTTAAGAATAAATGTGAGAATTCAGGTGAAATAACAAAAGTTGAAGTTCCCAAGCTGGCTATATCAGGTTTTGCTAAATTTTGATTGGCAATACTAGGTTCTGTCAACCATTCAACGCCCAAAGTTCTCCAGTTAACTTCCATACTAGTGCCATCAAACAATAACAACTGACCCTCGGACAATTGAATTGTTTGCTCGAACCCGGTTTCGTTGAGTAATAGAAACTCATCAGGAACAGCGCTGACACTGTATATTTTGTTAAACTTTTCTGACATTACAAATTAGCCTGGATTAATGGTGTAGTAATAGTAAGTATACTATCGGATAGCGACTCGCCTTTTTCTTTAGGTGTTTACATAATACCCCCTCGCTATAGATTTTTTACTGTACTTTGGTTGTTTAAATATGAGACATAAAGACAGTAATTACCTGTGTAAACTTTCGAAAGACATAAAAAATGAAGGGATATTGCTTAGTTCAAGGTTTTTACCTCTAGTTAAGCGGCTTTAATTTTTAATAATAAGATAATAAATAGTGCTTAACTAGTAGCTAGCTCGAATTAAGTAAAAAATTAACTTAAGTCCATTTAAGAACGGTTGATAGTAAATGTTGTAAAGACTGCCTGGCTCATCCGTTAATAATGTGAAAATGCGACTTCCTTTCACTTTAAATAATGTAGCGCAAGCAATGTCTATTGCAGGGCTGTTTGTGATCCATGCGTTTCATTCACGGCCAACGTTGTTTCAAGCTCATCTCGCTTTTAGTCCGGCGCTGTGGTGGTCAACGAGAGCCACGGCTCAGCGAGCCGAACAATATGTGATTTCTGGAATAACCACCCCGAGCTTTTTATACCTCAACATCGGCAATGAGGCGGGGGAAATGAAAAGTGTGTATAGCGGCTTTACCAACACCATTGCTCGCAATCGCTCTGTTGATTTAATTTTGCAATTAGAAGAGTTTACAGACACCCCCCCATGATCTAACCATGACGGCGGGTTTGTATAATGCGCTCACCGGGCTCAATCAATACCAACAAGGGCAGAAAGTACACTAGTGCTTGCTCATCGCTGCTCTCCCGTGCGGTGGGGGCTCGCTCACTGAGCTGATGTCGAGGTAAACATTAAGCTGTGGCATAATACCCCACCTTATTTTATCCAAGGGCGCTGTGGTTGTTTTTTGTTGTTAAGTACCTTGCTTTTCTATCGGGCTGTTTAAGCTGCTTTATGTTACATAGCTATTGGGCTGTGCCGCTCGTTCCCGCTGCCGCTGCAACTGGGTTAATAGGCTCCGTTATTCCCTTTCCAAAACGCTTTGCAGGCCACCCTAATGCCGCTGTGTATGCTGGGAGCTTTGCGGGTATGTGTTCAGCTGAGCTCATTTCGGGTTACTGGCAACTAGCCGTTATCGCCTTTATTGGCACAACGTTGTACGCGTTGACGATGAATCTTTTTACTGGCTTCGGCGGTAAACTTGGAAGCGTGGCCTTTGTCAGTGTGGCGCTATTTATGTTGGTGCAAGGAGGGATAGGTTAATGGTGCTCACTATTGTTATTGCGGTGACTGCTGCGTTTGCCACCTATTTTCTTTCCAAGCTGCGTTACTTCAACGCGCTACGTGCCTCTAGTTTGTTGTCTCTTATTGCGTATGCGCTGTTTTCATTGATGAGCAACCATGCAGAGCTGTATTCAGTGGTTTTCTTTGGCGGCACCTTCGTGGGTATGAGTACCCCGGCGCGCTTTGGCTACTACACCTTAACCAGTGCGGCCGTGTTGTTTGCATTGCTATTTCATTACTTGGTGCCGCATTTACACGGTTATGGCGGCGCCCTCGGGGTCAGCGCGTTTCTCAGTGTGTGCTTATGTCAGCTGGCTATTGTGCTCGGCGCACCGCGCAGCCGTAAAAGTGGGTAGGCTACACGCTATGGTTTGCGTGAAGTTGTCCGCGAGTATTATTAGGGTCTGTTGATCTTTCAAGTTCGTTTTTGCAGCAGTTTGATTGGGTTTTATACAAGGCAGAGGCTGCATGGCATAGTTATTCTATGTGAGCCAGCCGATAACACAGTAGAAAAGCCAATCAAGCGCTGCCGAACGGTTTTTTTGAGCGCACTTTTCTCATTGTTGCTCGATATTCGCTTAGATTACTAGGCCACACATCGAGCGCCGCGATAAAAGCACGCTCAAACAGAACAAAAATAGAACAGCAAAGATCAACAGACCCTAGTATTTAGAGCGGGGCTGATAATATAAAAAGCGCCCAGATGGACGCTTTTGGGGGTTCCTTTGAGCAGGAACAACACACTATGAGAAGGGTCTTACGGTGCTACATGGCCTTGCAATTGCTTGAGGCTTGATTGCGCCGTTTTTAGATTTGCACGGGTAATGGTATTGCGCTTTGTTTTATATGCGGCGCTGAAATCGTCCAGCGCGGCCTGGTATTCGTTTTTCAAAGAGTGGGCGATGCCACGGTTGCCATAGGCGTAAGCAGTAAGCTCGCGACGCTTATTGGCATTTACATCTATCTCACTGATCAGTTCAATCGCGAGGCTACACATTGAAAGCGCTTCGTCTGCCTTACCTACTTGGATGTGCGCAGCACACTGGTTCACCGACCTCTCGAATGCAGCTTGCTGATCTAACTCATTGACATTACCTAAGTTAATTACCTGGTCGTATTGCCCTGCAAGTACTGCTTTTGATGTGTCATTGTCATCGATGACTGCTAATTTGTAGTCAGCGGCGTAACTGCTAGTTAAAAATGTGGCTGTCGTAATGGCTAGAGCTAATTTGAGCGTTTTCACGGTGCTATCCTCGGGTTGTGTGTTTGCTTCGGTATTAACTGTAGGTTTAAAGCTTTTACTCTACAAACGATATAAATCGCACCGTTAAATGAAAAAAATTTATCTATAGATGAATCCGCGAGTTCATTGTGCAGCTGGAGTTCTATGCGAAGCTAATAATATAAATACAATCAACTAATTAGCCCCTGACTAGGTTATCGCCGTTGTCTAGATGGTCGCGTCTGGACTTTATTGCCTGCTAAAAATGTTGAAAATAGCAATTATCAGCATGGTGGTTTTTACCTAAATTAAGGACTATGCTTTGACCCTAGCTTGACGCGGTATCTGTTAAGCGCTGACTTTTTGCAATTGAGGCAGATACAACCGTGAAAACTTTAAGCTGGTGGACGTTGTTACTTTGTTCATTAGGTGTAGCTGGTTATGCGTTATACGCTTACAGCTTTTAGCCTCTCGGCTCGTTGGTGCACCCTGATATGCAAGTGGTGTTTAACCAACATCAACTGGCTATTTATGTGCATGTGTTTGGCTCGCTAACGGCTTTAGCGCTGGGACCGTGGCAATTTTTGTCTACTCTGCGTTCGCGTTACCCGCAGCTGCACCGTTGGTTTGGCCGTGTTTATCTACTAGTCGGTGTGCTGCTAGGTGGGCTCGCTGGCTTGGCATTGGCACAAACTGCGTTTGGTGGTTTAGTGTCTATCGTTGGGTTTACTGGTTAAGCTGGGTCCCCAATCTTCTCATAGCGGATTGGCTATTCAATCGCCATCCTGCGCCCAGATAAAATCAAAAATTCTCAACCCTAATTGACCTATCCAAGGCATCAATCTCATCTTGTGTACAGCACAGACACACTTACAAAGTTTGTAACAACTCTGTCGTTGGAAGCATCACTCAGGTTTGGTAAAAGTAATAATATCAGGACAAAGCGAAAGGTTGTTGCTTTTAATGTAAGAGCGGCTTTGAGATAACAACAATAATAAGGAAGATGTAAACGATGAGTTATGCGCTATCAATGCCAGGATTTCAATCAAAATACAAAGCAGAGGATGCCTCGCAAGCCGGATTTTTATCTGGGCTGTGGCATGGTTTATTAATGCCTGTGTTTTTCATTGTCAGTTTATTTAAAGATGGTGTCAGCATCTACGAAACGAATAACAATGGCAACATGTATCACTTCGGCTACCTGTTGGGCGTGTGGGCCTTTGCTGGAAATACCATCAATATCACCATAGGCCATGCTGTTGTTTAATCTTATCAAGATAAATTGAAGTTTTAGGCGAGCTTGCTGACACAATATGCACCCGTTTTTTTAAGCGATGGCTTAACAGTGTTAGCTGCTCACTTATTGATATAACACGCCACTTTGGTTGTCGATACCAGAGGACTTATCGCGTTACTGTTTATAGGTATTGATCACCCACTGGGTAAAATCAGCCAGGGATGAGTCAGGTTCAGCCACTTCATGTTCAACTAAATAGTATTTATCCTTGGTCCATAAGGGCTTGTTGACCAATGGCCATAGTAATCCTTCATTAAACCAAGTGCGGCTAATCGGCATGGGGATTAACGCCACCCCCATTCCTTGCTGCGCTGCGCGGGCGACCCCAAACATACTATCAAGTTGAATGATCTGCTTGGGCGCGAAATCCCCTGCATAATGGTATTCAGCCCATTGATGCCAAGACCAAGGTCGCGACTGATGGACGATTAGTGGCAGCTCACTTAATGCCTGCTCGCTATTATGTTGCCACTGCTCGTAGGTAGTGCGGTTACAAGCGGGAATATATTCCAACGCAAATAATTCAGTGGCAATGCCACTGACCGGAGTGTCATGCGAGAGAACAATTGATAAATCGGTGCTGCGCACTTTTTGTGTGCGGGTGCGCAAAGTGTCGACCTCTAAATTGACATCGGGATGCTGTGAAGTCCATTCACTGAGCACTGGCATCAATAGCTCGCTGGCGAAAAACTCTGGCAAGGCAATGCTAATGGTGACGTTATTATCTTTGTGACTAAAGGTGCGAATGGTCTGCTCAAGATCAGTGATAATAGGCTCTATGGCATCGAAGAAGTTTTTACCTTCGTTGGTCAGTATTATTGCCCGGGTACGGCGCTGAAAAAGTGCGAAGCCAAGCTGCTGCTCGAGTTGTTTAATTTGGTGACTGACAGCCGAAGGGGTGAGGTAGAGTTGCTCAGCCGCTTGTTTGAAGCTCAAGCAGCGAGCTGCGAAACAGAATGCGCGAAGTCCTCTAATGGGTGTCTGCATAAGTATTTTTTTGAGTAAAATAGAGAAGAAGCAATTTATAAACCAACTATACACTTGTGTTTAAACTAGGGTATAGCGCACGCAGCCTTTGCTATTGCTTAATTAAAATGTGCTTGCTGCACTAACTCGGTGCAGCGCGAATCGTTATTGTGCACCTGGCATTCAAGCAGCCGTCATCCATAACGGCTGCCATTGAAGCACTACATATTACCTAAGGTCACCATCATGGCGGTGTACATTTTGAGGTTGAGACGTAGCTGCTCAGGGGTCATAAACTCATGCTCGGAGTGACCGGTATAGGCTTTGCCAGGCATGGAAGGGCCGAAGGACACGGCGTTATTAAACAGCTTGGCATTGGTGCCTCCGCCAATGGAGACAAATTCCGCCTGCTCATCGCCAGTGTAGTGCTTGAAAATATTTAGCAGGGCGTCGGCGTGCGGGGCATCATCTAATAGCATAGGGGTGCCAATTTCTATATCAACCGCTGCGAGCTCAACTTGATGGCGACGCTGCCATCTGTTCAAGGCGTTGTTAATTTCTGTACGCAGCTGCGACTCTGGCTTGCCCTCTGGCCGACGTAAGTTCACCGAGAGGGTGAGCGTGTCGTTTTGGCGCTCAATTAAGGTCGGTGCTACCGTCATTGGGCCCATAAAGTCATGGCTATAGGCAATGTCACCAAAGTGCTTACCATAGAGATCTAAGCCAATAAGCTCATTAATAAATAGTAAGGCTTGGCCATCGGCATTGGTTGCCAGCTCCAGACCATTAAACACCGCACCTAAGTGGGCAATGGCATTGACTCCAGACTCGGGCTCCGACGAATGCGCTGAAGTGCCTTTGACGCGCACTAACACTTCATTATCGCCCAGCTCTTCAATTTGAACCTCAACGTCACTGAGCTTTGCCGCGTTGGCACGCAGCGTAGCTATCGCTTCGGCACTGGCATTGTGCACGCGCACGCTGGCATCTTCAGGAATTTGGCTTACAAACGCGCCTCCTGTTAACTCACTGACATACATCTGTGAGCCCTGATAAGTACCGCTAAAAGTGGGGGCCACTAGGCTCCAGCCTTTTTCGGCTACCACCACAGGGTAACTGGCATCGATGGTCACCGCATATTTAGGTTGCTGATAGCTTTGCATAAAGGTGCGTAGCGGTTGCCAGTCGGACTCCTCGGCCAAATAAATCATCAGTTCAATGCGATTATCTAATTGTATGCCCTGGTCTTTAATGGCTTTCATGGCATACAACGCGGTGGCGATTGCGCCTTTGTCGTCCTCGGTACCTCGGGCGATTAGTTTGCCCGGCTCGCTCGTGCTATCAAGCACAAACGGGCTTTTGGCCCACTTTGTTGCATCGGCTGGTTGCACATCGCCATGGGTCACTATAGTCACCTTGTCCTGCTGCTCACCCATGCCAATAAGCACGGTGTAGCCTAAATCTTGGTAATCCAAGCCGAGCTGTGCAGCCTTCATTTTCAATAGGTGTTTGAAGCCAATAAACTCAGGGTTATCAGGTGTTTTATATGCACTTGTATTAACCGTAGCGAACGACACCATATTCGCGAGAGTGTGAATTTGTGCGTCTTGGTATTCATCGACAGCGTACTGTGCCAGTGCGTCGTGGTAAGTGGGGGTGGCGTGACTTAAACTCGCGTGGCTTAGCAGTGCCAATGCGGCAGCGAAAAGTGATGACTTCAAAGCAGATCCCGTTAAGATAAGGTTTTGAAGTATATGGTAACCTTTAGTGAAAATATGAACCAGTAATATACTGAGTTGAAGTTAAAAAACAAAAGGCGCAAAAGCAAGTACACTTAAACACTTAACACCTGTATCGTGGGTATATCTCACACACTCTTATTTAACTAGTTATAAGTAACATTTCAATTTATGGCACCACTAAGAAAGACCAGTTTGTCCATGCAATTAGCCGATGAACTGGGAAAAGCAATAATATCTGGACACTACAATAGCGCCCACGCTTTGCCTACTGAAGCTAAATTATGTGAGCAATACAATATTAGTCGTACAGCCGTACGTGAAGCAGTAAAAATGCTGGCGGCAAAAGGAATAATCTCTTCTCGTCCACGCCAAGGAATACGCATAGAAGACGCTGATAACTGGAATCTTTACGACCCGCAGGTTCTTACTTGGATGCTAGACAGCAACCCTTCGTTATCGATACTCAAGGAGTTCTTGGAAATGAGGCTCGCTATTGAGCCACAAGCTGCAGCTTTAGCGGCTCAGCGTGCTGATAGTGAGTCTATCGCTAAAATAGAACACGCTTGGAAAAACATGGCAGCCTCTGTGGATTGCGACAGTAACTTTCATCGCTACGATATAGATTTTCACCTAGAGTTACTTAACGCAAGTGGCAACCGCTTTCTTCGTCAGCTCAGAGACTTTACCAGTACCGCACTTAATGTCAGTGTTCGTTACACTACACCGATTAAGGGCGACACGCATATGGTTGTTGAGGCGCACAAAAACCTCTTCCTTGCCGTTGCAAATGGCGAAGTCGACAAGGCAAGGGCTTTATCGGTGAGTATGATTGAAGAGGCGATTGCATTAATTGAACAAGTTAACAGGTAACGTTTACAGGCGTCGAGTCGCATATTGTTGGTAATCTACAGGTGCCGCAGCTTTACGTCGCAGTAACACTACGCTCAGCGCCCACATCACCAAGCCACCGGCAAACAAACTTGCACTGATATAGCCTGTTTCGTTCATCTGTAGACCATAAGTAAGGGCCATGCCCCCAGCCCACGGACCGATTGCATTGGCAGTATTAAAGGCACATTGCACCAGCGCCCCAATCATGGCATGGCCTTGCGGCGAGACCTGCATAAGCAGCGACTGGATCACGGTGCCTAAACCAACACTAAAGCCAATAAAGAAGATCACCCCACACAGCAGATAAATATTTGTGGCTACATTAACATACAGCAACGCAAACAAGGTCGCGCCAAGCAGCGCTGCACCTGTGGTGATAAGCGCAGAGTGGTCGGCGGCTTTACCCAGTACATAATTGCCTAAGGTACAGCCTATACCGAACATCACCATGGCGATGGAAATGGTGACGGCAGCGCTTTGCGTAACCTGTAAAATGGTGTCGGCGATATAGGTATAAATACAAAAGACGCCACCAAAACCTATGATAATAATTCCGAGAATAGACCAAACAAGTGGATTCTTAAGCACCTCTAACTGATCGCCTAAATGAGTGTGCTCTTTGTTGGCTTGGTTTGGCACCAGCCATAACACCAGCACAAAAGCGATTAAGGCCAGTAGGGCCACCAGTGCTAAACAATAGCGCCATGAGAGTGATTGGCCTATTAAGGTAACGAGCGGCACACCGACAATAGTGGCGATGGTCAGCCCGATAAATACCTTAGCCATAAAGCTTGCGCGGCGATGAGCGGGGGCCAGCTGAGCCGCCAGCAACAGCGCAGTACCAAAATATGCGCCATGAGGGAGGCCGCTTAACAAACGAAATAGCACGAGCTGCTCCAGCGTTTGGGCCATTGCGCTGAGGCCATTGGCAACAAACATAATGGCAACGAATATGGCCAGCGCGTTTCGCTTATTCATGTTTGCGCACACGAGCATAAACACCGGTGCACCAATCACGACGCCGATGGCATAGGCGCTAATGGCATAGCCACTTTGCCGGGGGTTACCGCAAAGGTCTCACTGATCAAAGGTAACATGGGCATCATCGAAAATTCGGTCAGACCTAAAATAAAGGTCCCCAAGGCTAACACGAGTAAAATAACGCCAATAGGTTGGCGGCCCTGACTATCAAGGTGGTGCATAAGAACCCTTTTGTAGTAATTGGTTGTGATTATCGGCGCCAATGGAGACAGAAAAACAGGAGAGAGATTGAGTCTGAGACTGTACGACGCCTATTTGTATGATAATTTAAAGTGGCACCCTCAAGCAAGGATTGAGCTTAGGTTTGTACCCTGAATTCGAATGCAGCGCCAGCCTCACACCGACGCTATAAGGGGTCGTTGTTAGTAGTCGAATTTATGTTGGCTAAACAGGCTTTGTACCTGCTGCCATACCGGGCCGGGTTGGCCGCTGCCAATGACTTGATCGGCGACTTTAACCACCGGCCCGACTTCTTTGGTTGCCGAGGTGATCCATACTTCATCGGCGTTAAGTAATTCCGCTTTGCTGATCACGCGTTGTTGCACGGCAAAGTCGCTGTACTCGGCTAAAATGGTGAGGATCAGCCAGCGGGTGATCCCAGGCAGAATCTGGTGATCTAACGGCGGGGTGCTGATCACGCCATCTTTGACGATAAACACATTGCTGGAGCTTGCTTCGGTAATCTGCTCATCACTATTGAATAAGATGGTTTCTTTGTTACCTGCCGCCGCGCCGCTTTGATAATGCATCACATTGCCAAGCAGGGCGGTGGACTTAATATTACAGCGTTGCCAACGTTTATCTTGCTCGAGGGAAACATGGTAGCTGGTGGCTAACTCCGGATCGCAAACCGGCTCGCCGGGCAGCTCAAAACAAAAGGCGAAAACCGTGGGCGTGATACCTTGCGGGTAGGCGTGGTTGCGTTTGCTATCGGCCCCACGGCTAACATGCAGATAGATACCTTGGTTTGGGCCCGGGTTCTTGGCAATCAAGGTGTCACAGATTTGCCGCCATTGCTGCGCCGTGTAGTCAAGCTCGATATCAATGGCCGCTAACCCCGATTGCATGCGTTGGATATGGGCATCAAAACCGAGCATCTTACCGTGGTAGGCGGGCACCACCTCATAAATGCCGTCACCAAATAAAAAACCGCGATCCATCGGTGAGATTTTAGCCTGCTCTGGTGGCATGTAATCGCCATTTAAATACACAAGGCTCATGGGGTTTCCTCATTCTCTTGGGGCAAAAAGCCCGTTAACTGTCGTAATTGGTTGATGATGCCTTGGCCATGGCTGGCATCGAGACTGTCTTCGGTCAGCTCATTGCGTAAAGTGACGCCATCGACACTGCCGAGCTCGCTGCAGTAGCGCAATAACGCCGGGCTATCAATATCACCTAACAGGTCTTGCTGCTGCCACAACCCCAGAAAAGCAATTAAGCCATATGCGCCCCAGTTCGATACGTCGGCCACAACCAACTCATCACAACTGGTGACACTGGGGGTAATTGCGAGTTGTTCAAGGGCTTCGCTTACCTTACCCATGCCAATTTCATTGCCGCCATCGCCAATGGCCAAGGTTGGACACGGGGCCAATGTCATATAGGGGTCAAAGCTGGCGCAGCCGGAGCTAATATCTTCACCGCGCATATTGGTGTAGCGTCCTTGCGCGTTGAGCCCAGGACGCTCGATGGCGAGCACACAGCTGACGCGGTGATGGTGGTAGTAGGCCTGGGCTTGTTGATGAGCGCCTACGACATCATTTAAAGGCAGCGGCATACAGTTATAATCCTCGGCGATCTTCCTGTATAGCGGATCTGCGCAGATTAATTTAACTTCTTTGCCGAGTGTGGTTAGCGCCTGATATAGCGCCATTGCGCCGACCGGGCCATCGGTTTCAAAAGTCCCCGCTACGGGGAAGCCTGTAGCAATTAAAATTTGCTCTTGGGCCGCAAATAACTGCTTTGCGGCGCGATAGACATAGCCGGGTTGCAGCGCCTTTTGTACCTGCGCCATGCCGCGTAAATTCTGCGCCACCAGGCAGTCTTCAATGTCTCGACTGAGCTGTAGTTGCGGTGTTAGCGGGCACACAGCGCACGGATCTCTTTGATGGCATTGACGGCTTCGAGATTGTCGCCATGAACACACAAGGTATCGGCATTGAGCGCGAGGCTTTGGCCACTGTCGGTGATAACTTTGGCCTCGGCCACCAATAATTGAACTTGCTCAAGCATAGCTTGCTTATCCAACACACTGCCTGATTGTGAGCGTGGGGTAAGGGTGCCTTGATCGGTGTAGCGGCGGTCGGCAAAGGCTTCAAATAATAATGACAGGCCGTGCTGCTGCGCCATTAATTCATGTTGTTGGCGCTGCCCGGTGGCCAGTAACATCAGCTGCAACTCGCTCGGATAGTCGGCGATGGCCTGCATCACGGTGGCGAGAATAGCGTTATCACGCATCATGTCGTTGTATAAGGCGCCATGCGGCTTCACATAGCGCAGCGTTAACCCTTGCACCCTGGCCATGCCCTCTAAAGCGGCGATTTGATAATGTAAATCGCTACATAGTTCGTCGGCACTGAGCGCCATGGAGCGTCGTCCAAAGCCTTGGCGGTCAGGGTAGCTGGGGTGTGCGCCAATACTTACCTGATGGTGTTTGGCCAGTGCTAAGGTGCGGGCCATTACCTGAGGATCGCCGCCATGAAAGCCGCAGGCGATATTGGCTAAATCAATATGGGGCATGGCTAAGGCATCCTCACCCATACGCCAGTTGCCAAAGCTTTCACCTAAGTCGCAATTCAATAGCATAAACACTCCTAAAAGCTCGATAGTGCGGTGTTTTTAATATCTAAAATCAGCATATGCCCGGGGCTATGGGTGATGCAAAAATCCGGGCGAGCAGTGGCAATGGCCACCTGCGGCGTCACCCCACATGGCCAGAAAACCGGCACCTCGCCTGGCTTTATACTCACCGCATCACCAAAGTTGGGCCGCTTAATATCGTTAATGCCAATGGCCTGAGGATCGCCAAAATGCACCGGTGCGCCATGCACACTAGGAAAGCGGCTGCATATTTGAATGGCGCGAATGGCATCTTTAGGGGTCATGGGCCGCATACTCACCACCATATTGCCGCCAAACACGCCGCTGCGGTGACAGGCTTGATTAGTCACATACATGGGAACATTGCAGTTTTCGGTGATATTACGCACTTCAATGCCATCGGCCAATAACGCCTCTTCAAAAGAAAATGAGCAGCCGATCAGAAAGGTCACTAAGTCCTTGCGCCACAGCGAGGTAATTTCGGTTTGCTCACTGACCTTTTGTCCTAGCTCATACACCCGATATTTGGGAATGTCGGTGCGAATGTCCAGATCCTGCGCTAAACGCGGTAGCTCGGTGGCGCCGGCTTCAGTGTGACCGAGTAACGGACAGGCCCGTGGGTTATTTTGACAAAAGCCCAAAAAATCATAGGCATATTTTTTAGGTAAGATCACCACATTTGCTTGCACATAACCGGGGGCAAACCCTGAGGTATGCCCTGAATAATGACCATCGCGTATCAACCGGCGGATGTCCGCAGGTGTTTTTAAAGAGGCGTTTGCGTCCATAACAGTATCTTATATCGTGTTTATCCCCACCCTAGCGCAGAACCTTGGTCGGCGCTATAGTAACCGGCAGTTCTCCAGGGGCCTGCCGCAGTCCTAAGAGTACCTTGGCCAATGCAGTAAAGGCTGGGCCTTGTACGGTTTCGCCATCATCAACATCAATATTATACGCATAGGTTGCCAACACGGCCTGCGCGTAGGCGCCAAATTGAGTAATGTCATAAGGGGCTCGCAAGCTGACAAATATCACCGGGGTGTCGCTTTGCTGCGCGTGTTGTAATAACGATTCCAGCGCATCGGGTTGCTGCTGACGATTCAGCGCAAACTGCGCTAAGGCTGAAACATCGTCCATGCCGCCTATTTCGACGGCACTTTGTGGTGGGCTGGCATTCGCCGCGATAACTACATCGGCGTCATTGATATCCAGGTATGCTTGCTCAGGGTCGTGGCCTTGCAAACTAATGCAGTGAAACACTCTGTGCTGTTCGCTGAGGTGATCCAGAGCTTGCTGCAACGCCATACACTTGCGGGTATCGGGCATAATGAGCGCCACTTTGCGCGCTTGTTTAATTAAGGTGGTAGCCCGCTGTCCAGCTTTGATATCGGTGATAGCGGCGCTGGCCAGCTCGGCTTCAATGGCCCGATGACTGGCGTTGCCTAAGGTCATCGCCGCTAGCTCGGTTTGTAGCAGGTGATTGTCAAAGTGCGCTGGCAACAATTGATAGTCGGCTTTCAAAGCCATAACCCGCTGCGCTGATTGCGCAAATTCGCCGCGCTCTAACTCGCCGCGCTCAATGGCATGGGCTACGGCATCAATGAGCTTATTAAGCTCGGCAATATCTTGTTCATTGCGAATAGCAATGGGCATAAGCGCAATATCGACACCGGCCTTGAAGGTGTTAATGAGTGCGTCTTCGGGGGTAAAAAAATCACTGATACCTGCCATATCTAACGCATCGGTGATGGTGACACCCTGATAACCCAGCTCCTCACGCAGCAGTGAGGTCATAATGGCCCGCGACATGGTGGCCGGTTTAACCATTGTTTGCCCCTGTTTACTGACAAAGGTGCTGCTGTCGAGCGCCGGGTATTGAATGTGTGCGGTCATAATCATGCCCGGGGCATGGCCGGCCTCAATCACCGCCCTAAACGGGGCAATATCTTGGGCCATGACCTGCTCTTTGCTATGCATGACCTTGGGCAAACCGGTGTGGCTATCGACATTGGTATCGCCATGACCCGGAAAGTGCTTTAACGCGGCAATGACCTGTTGGCGTTGATAGGCGTCAACCTGAGCGCCGCCAAGCTCAGCGACTCGGGCCGGGTCTTCACCAAAGGAGCGCACATTGATCACCGGGTTGTTAGGATTCATATTGACATCTAAGGTGGGCGCGTAATTAACGTTAAAACCAACTGCCCGAAGCTCTTTAGCAATCACTTTGGCACTGGCGCTGGCATATTCACTGCCATGCTTTGCATAGGTTGCACCGATGGACATATTGCCCGTCATCGCCGTACCAAGATGACGGGGAATACGAGCAACGCGCCCCCCTTCTTGGTCCACACTAATAAACAAAGGGGCCGCTAATGAGGAGGCCAGCGCCGCTTGTTGTAAGTCGCGGTTCAGCGCGACAATTTGCTCGGTGTTGTCGATGTTCTCGGCAAATAAGATCACGCCACCAATGTGGTGCGTGCTAATGGCATCGGCAAGAGCTTGTGGCAGCTTGGTCATCGGGGTGCGACAGCGGTCACTGGCAGTGCTATCACCGCAATAATAGCGAAAGTCTAACATTAGCTTTTGGCCAATTTGCTGCTTTAAGGTGAGCTGGGTAGCGGCAAAACTTGGGGCACTCATAACGGCATATCCTACTATGGCAAGGCTTAGTGCCTTGGCTATCTGGCGAAAAAACACGGCTCGCTCCGAGACTGATTTTTGGAATAAACTATTCACGATTCTATAGTGTGCAGTGGTAAAAAAACAACCACTTTAGACGGACTGACCTTAACATGTACTGATCTCAGTTGCTTAGACGCAAAACTATCTACCTTAAGGGATTTAATAATATTTTATTCCAAGCTATGCTAAGGCACATCGCCCGCTATTAGTGACCGTCATTATGTCAGAGTACCGCGCCGCCTTGGAAGCCTTCATTGGGGCTGCCCGTGAAACTTTAATGGGGTATTATGACATTAGCAAAAGGCCACAAAGTGCATATCAAAGAGTCACAGACTCGGTCGCTGTTGAAATGGATATCAAACGACTAATATGGAGCTCTCAAATTACATGGGTAATATAAATATTTTTTTTAAATGTTCATTACTTGCTGCGGTTATTATTTTTGTTAATGGTTGTTCTAATGTTTACTGGGGTAGTATAAAAAACAACACGAGTGAAGTAATTCATGTAAAGCTTACTTTTTCTAATGAATATGGTACTCAGATCTTAGAGCTACAACCTATTAAATCGCAAGAAAATGAGCTTTGGCACTATGAGCAGTCATCATTAGTAATGACCAAAATAGACAAAGACTTATCTCAAGTTGAGGCGACAAATAGTAACGGATGTACAATTACCTTAAATCGTGATGCCATAGATAAAAAAGTTGAGAATCATGAACTAGAAGTTGTTATTGAGCCACAAGATTTTATTGATTCGTGCGGTAAATAATACACTCCCAGTTAAATTAGGCTAAATTTACCAGCACAGAATTGGTTCGATTCCCCGCTATTGCTTTTAATTGGCTAGCCACACCAAATACTTGGTCACAATAGTTAGCGACAGGGCACTGGTTGCTTAGGTGTAAAACTATCTACCTTAAGGGATTTAATAATATTTTATTCCAAGCTATGCTAAGGCACATCGCCCGCTATTAGTGACCGTCATTATGTCAGAGTACCGCGCCGCCATGGAAGCCTTCATTGAGGCTGCCCGTGAAACCTTACCCTACGAGCAGGTGATCACTGATTATGCTTTGCGTTATGCCCTGGGTACCGACGCCAGTTTTTATCGCCTCACCCCCGAGTGTGTGGTGCGTGTACACCACCGCGCGCAGGTGCAACAGTTAATTACCCTAGCCCAGCGCTTTGAGGTTGCGTTAACCTTTCGTGCTGCTGGCACCAGCCTCTCCGGGCAGGCGATTAGCGACAGTGTATTGGTGGTGCTCAGTGACCAATGGCAGGATTATGAAATCGGTAGCAACGGCGATTGGATAACGCTATCACCAGCGCTTATCGGTGCCAAGGTCAACCTGCTGCTGGCACCATTTGGGCGTAAAATAGGCCCTGATCCGGCTTCGATCAACAGCTGCAAGGTGGGCGGTATTGCCGCAAATAATGCCTCAGGCATGTGCTGTGGTGTTAAGCATAATAGCTACCACACGCTTAAAGACATGCACATTATATTGGCCGACGGCACTGAGCTAAATACCGCAGATGCACACTCTTGTGAGCAATTTCGCCGCAGTCACGGCGAGTTCGTACAGGCACTCGAGCACCTCGGCGAGCAAGTGCGGGCAAACCAGGCGCTGCGCACCCGCATTGAACATAAATACCGACTGAAAAACACCACAGGGTATGGCCTGAATGCGCTTGTCGATTACCAAGATGGCATCGATATTATCAAGCATTTGCTGATCGGCTCCGAAGGCACCCTTGGATTCATTGCCAATATTACCTACCACACCGTGCCTCATAGTGCGCATAAACACACTGGGCTGTTTACCTTTGCGACAATAGACAGTGCCTGCGATTTTATCGAGCAGCTTAGTTGCTACCCCGTAGAGGCGGTGGAAATGCTCGATAAACGCGCGCTGATGTCGGTGCGCGAACAGGCCATTATGCCCAACGAGGTTGTTGATTTTCCGGCGCAGGCCACCGCGCTGTTGATTGAAATTGCCGGCGCTGACGAGTCTGAATTACAGACCACCAGCGCCGCTGTCAGTGCCTTACTCGAGCGTTATCAAAGCGATATTATTCATCAATATGCTCTTAGCAGTGATAGCGAGCGGGCACAGGCGCTGTGGAACGTGCGTAAGGGCACCTTCCCAGCGGTGGGGGCGGTGCGGGAGATAGGCACCACAGTGATTATTGAAGATGTCGCCTTTGCGCTCAGCGATTTGGCACGCGGCATTAAGGCGTTGCATGCCTTGTTTGCCAAGCACGATTACCAAGAAGCCATTATTTTCGGTCATGCTTTGGCAGGTAACCTTCATTTTGTATTTACCCAGCGCTTTGATAACGATGAGCAGGTGGCGCGTTATGAGCAATTTATGGCCGAGGTGGCGCAGTTGGTGGCCGTTGAACTCAATGGTTCACTGAAAGCCGAGCATGGGACGGGACGAAACATGGCCCCCTTTGTGGCCCTAGAGTGGGGAGATGATGGCTATGGAGTCATGAAACAGATCAAACAGCTGTTTGATCCCAATGGGATTTTTAACCCTGGAGTGATCATCAACAGCGACCCGCGTGCACACCTGCAGCATGTTAAAGATCTGCCTGCGACCGATGACACTATTGATAGCTGTATCGAGTGCGGCTTTTGCGAACCTGTTTGTCCATCGCAAGGTTACACATTAACGCCGCGCCAACGTATTAGTTTGAGTCGTCATCAACAAGAGCTTCAGGCGCAATTAGCCAGTAGCACCAGCCCAAACCCTCGTTTACGGCAGCGTTTAGGGGCCGTTCAAAGCCGCTTTCAGCACTTAGTCGATAGCAGCTGCGCCGCGACCGGATTATGTGCAACGCGCTGCCCTGTTGGCATAGACACCGGTGCCTATGTGAAATCGTTACGCCAACAAGGGTTTGCGCAGTCGCGTTTGGCTAATCGCATTGCCCAATACAGTGCGCAGCATTTTCAGGGCAGTACGCAGCTTGCCCGTTTTGGCCTCAGTAGCATGAAAAAACTGGCCCATGTGGTGGGCGAAACGCAGCTGCAAAACAGCACCCAGTGGTTGCATCAGCGTTTTGGCACCCCTCTCTATTTCAGCGCCTGGCCGCAAGGGCAGGGGCAGCCAACCCCTACATCGAGCCAAAATAAGTCGGGGGAACGTAAGGTGGTGTACATTCCGAGTTGTGCAAATCGGGTTTTTGCTAATGATGGCGAGCACAGTGTGCAACATACACTGCAACAATTATGTGCCAAAGCAGGCTTTACGGTTATTGTGCCCAAACAACTAGGACAATTGTGTTGTGGTATGGCGTTTCACAGTCGAGGCGCGGTGCACCAAGCCCAGTATAAGCAGCAACAGCTTCAGCAGGTTATGGCCGAGCTCAGTGACAACGGGCGTTGGCCAGTGGTCATGGATGCCAGCCCCTGTGCCTTGCACAGCGCCAGTGACGGCGACATCGCGCCGCTTGATAGTATTACCTTTGCGCAGCAGTACCTGCTGCCACATCTGCACATTACCCCCAGTGCCGAGCCTATCTGGTTACATGTCACCTGTAGCTCGCAACACCTCGACGGAGGCAAGGCCATGTTGGCGCTGGCAAATGCATTAAGTGAGAAAGTCAGTACTACCGATATTAAGTGTTGTGGTTTTGCCGGGGATAAAGGGTTCACGCATCCTGAGCTCAACAGCCATGCTTTGCGTCACCTCACAGACTCGCAGCCCCCTGGCTGCAAAAGCGGTTACAGCAACAGTCGCACCTGTGAAATTGGTCTTAAAGCACACAGTGGTGTGGTGTTTACGTCGCTTTTGCTGCGCTTAAATGAGCAAGCGCAGGCACGCAGTTAACGCTTACCCTTGGGGACATAGACCATGGCCTGTGCTTTGCGTTTGGCTAGGCTTTTTACTCGGGCATCAATGCATGATGAAAACGTCATGATCGCTGCGCCCATAAAGGTGCCGTCGTCGGCGTAACCAAAACTTGTGGCCAAGTCATGGATTAAATCATAGGGAAAAAGCAGATACGCTAATGCGGCGATTAACGCTAATTTATACGTAGCGGTGCATTTTGGTGAATGCCATGCGAAATACAGGGTTAGCAGCTTTGCGAGCAAGGCGCGAATGCCGATGAGTAGCCAGCGTGGATAGGCACTTCGGTGATTTAAATTGGGTTTGCTGTGCATAAGTCACTCCTGTTGTTACTGACAGCATAATACCTGGGCGCAATAAAAGTATTACACGGCGTTACCCTATGCCTTTTTACAGGCTCATTGACTCTTTTAATTCGCTCGGAGTGAGGCCGGTCCAGCGCTTAAACGCGCGACGAAAGTTCGGGGTGTCGTAAAAGGCTAAGCGGTTGGCCACATAATCGTTGCCTTTATCACGAATGCTAAGTAAATAAACCGCTCTAAGCGTTTGCTGCTGTTGCTGTAATTGGGAAAAGCGCCAGCCATGCTCTTTGAGTTTGCGCTTAAAAGTGGCAGGGCTCATGGCCATATGTTGCGCGAGTACGGCTAAGCTAAGGTGCGGTTGGCGCGATAACAACTGGCACAGCGCATCGATGAAATACGGCGGCGACTCACACCGAGGTTGGCTTTGCAGACGTTGCCAGCGCAACATACTGGCATTGTCGTTAGTGCATCTGAGCATACTGGCAGCAAAGGACCATTTATACACGGGCTGGGCAAAGCGTAAACGCGTGCCGAGGTTGTGCTCAAACTCATACATATGGCGTGGGCGCTTGCAGGCAAAATCAAAGTGACAGTGTGCATAGCCTTGGCTTAGGCGCTTTAACAGCGCATAGAAAGCGCTGCTATAGGCCTGCATAAGTAATCCGGTTGCTTTGCTCTCTGGGGCCAGCGTTGGCGTAATAAACACATGCACTTGGCGCTGATAAAGGTGATAACGAACATGGACCAGTGGTGCAATGTGTTGGTAGAGGCGTTGCAGCATACGTAGGCTATCGCCAACAGTAGGCGCGCTTAGCAAGGCTTGCCCAACAGTGCCCAGTTCATTAAGTAGTTGCTGCCCTAATAAAAATCCCGCATCGGGGTGAGGAAATTGGCCTTGGTATTGTGCCAGTAAGCGCATTAGCTGATGATGACTAAAACGGCTGTGCGGGTCGAGTAAATCGTCACTAAAAATCCCCGTGCCTCGCAGTAGCTTGTGCAAATCAGCGCCACGAGCCAGAGCCAGCTCGGCGATGGCACTGATCAGCCCCTCACTGCTAATGACTTTTTTATCTTGAAGCGCAAAGCGTGGCATCGCCATGACCTGGTCGGTGTTTTTGTTGTTGTAATTGCTTTTGCAGCTGCCCCAATAGCTGCGGCAACGGCTCATCTTTTGCGGTTTCAATAACGGCGCTGTAGGTGTTTATGTAGTGGGCTTGCCCTTGGGGGTCAAGGCGAAAGGCGCAGTGGCGAATGGCGCTTTGTAACTGCGCGATAAGCTGCTGTGCTTGGTGATTCGCGGTGGCGGGCAAAAGCAGAATGAAGCTGTCACTGGCATAACGACTGAGCACATCGCCCATACGAATATTCATCACCATTAAATCGCTGAGCTCACGCAGTAATCGATCGCCGGTGGCAAGGCCGAAGCGGGCGTTGACGGCGGCAAAGTTCTCTACATCAATCATGGCAATACAGCATTTAGTCTCGCTCTCGCGGCTACTATCGAAGACTTTTTGCACATACTGAATACGATATAATCCGGTGACCGGGCACACTTTTTGGTGGTCGCGCATGTGTGCCTCACGGCGAGCCAGTTGGCGGTTTAGCACAAACTGCTCTTGATGCCACCAATACAGCCCGGCGCTGGTGAATAACATGCCTATGGGGGCAGGCAGAGACTCAATCCAACTTAACCAATAGCGACTGGGCTGGTGTAACCACTCATCAAGCAAGTCTAATGATGCAGAAAACATAAATAGCCCCAGCCCTAGCACCAACAAGGTTGTGACCTTCCCCGGTGGCCTAGACACCAGCAGCGCGACAATCCAGCTTAATGTCATGAGCACAATGCCGCCTTCGCCAAGGATATCGAGCCAGGCAATATCACCACTGTATTTGAGCTCCCCCAACTGATAGCTGAGTAGCGCGGCAAGTACCAACCAAGCGATGCTTATATGAGCCAGTAAGGGATGAGTGCGAAATGGGTTAAAGCGCATGAAAGACCTTGAGTTAATTAGTGTGTGGTTATGCTAGCGGGCCAACTTCACTATGGGCAGGGTCATATTGGCTCAATGATATGACAGCATCATGATCACGCCATGCGATAACACCGAGCAAGAGCCCGTTCTTTGCTCTGCGAGTAGGGTTTTTACAGCTCAAAAGCCGCCATAACGCGGCATATTTAGCTCGTATGGGCAGCGCGATAGCAGCGACTGTCACAGTGCTGTCATCTGCTGTTTTTAGCTTAGCGCCATACCAAGGACACGCAGGAGAAAATAGCAATGACAAGCTTTAAACTAAAAGCGCTGGTGGCGGCATTAGCGCTTACCAATATCAGCGCCTATGGCGCTCAAGAAAACGCCAACAAACCGGTGAAAGTATCTGAGGAACTGGTGGTGTACGGCGACATCGGTTATCGCAACCGCTCGCAGCAACTAGCACCCACTTTGGAATATGACCAAGATTACTTTCAGCGCTTTGAACCACTGACCGCTGGCGATGCCCTTAAACGGGTGCCGAGTGTGACTTTTTTATCTGATGTGTTGGAATCCGATGGCGCGCGTATGCGCGGTTTGAGTCCTGCCTATACTAAGGTGCTGATCAATGGCGAAGAAGTTCCTGGTGCTGGCGCCGACCGCTCATTCTTTGTTGATCGCATTCCCGCTGAGCTCATCGAACGAGTAGAGATCATCCGCTCGCCCAGTGCTAACCGCTCCGCTGATGCCATTGCCGGCACGCTGAATATCGTTTTGCGTGATGGCTATAGCCTAGACGGTGGCTACTTGCGCGCCGGCGGCCTGCGCTACGATGATGGTGAATTTAAAGAAAGCCTAGGCGGTGTCTATGGCACTGAACTTGGCGGCGGGCGCTTGTTGCTGGGAGCCAATTTACAAGGGCGCTACAACCCCAAGAAAAAGACCAGTTTTCGCTACGGTGATAGCCCGGAAAACAACCCCGACTACCGTGAACAAACTTTCGATAATCGCGAACATCAAGACGATACCCGTGATGGCGATGACACCTCACTGAACGCCAATTATGAATACACCTTCAACGATGGCGCCTATTTCGACATCAGCGGTATTTGGGTCGACACCGAGCGCAGCGAGGATGAGCGTTCATATGAGTATAACCACCCCAGTACGGCCAGTGGTGATGCGGCCAACGGCGGTAGTTTACTGACCGATAATGCCAATATTGCCGATATTGAGCAGACCAATTACAGCCTTAGCTCCAGCTATAACCAGCCACTTTTTGGCGGTAACAGTAAATTTAAGGTGGCTGTGGCGCGCTTTGAAGAGTCGGTATTTGAACAAGAGGTTGAACTCGATACCGCTGAATTGCCCATGGTATTGGAGCAGGAACAAGAGCGCAGCGACATTGATGATAAAGAGTGGACGCTACAATGGCAGCACAGTCAGCCCTACAGCGATAGCAAACAATGGCAAATCGGCGCGTTTTGGCAGCAAAAAGAGCGGGACACCGATATTTTCGCCTCTGAAAGTGAATTAGAAACCATGCAAGGCAGCTGGGATCAATTCGCGCAGTCGCCGCTGTCGCTGGCCACTTTTGATGCGCCTTTTGAGGCCGTTAGTGGCGGTGTGAACACAGTGCAAGAGCAGCGTTTTGATGTCTTTGCGTTGCTTAAACACGAGAGTCAGGAGTTTGCTTGGGAGCTGGGTGTACGTTGGGAGAGCACCGATTCGCAGGTGGATAACCATGTTGATGCGGTGCGCACCGACAACGATTACGACTTTATTTTGCCCTCCGCTCATATACGCGTGCAAGTGGCAGAAAACGGCCGCATCAACGCGTCGGTAGCGCGCAGCTTACGTCGTCCGGACTTTGACTATATTACCCCCGCGCTGCGTGAGGAGGAGTTGGCCGACAACGACTTATTGGGCAACCCGGCACTTGAGCCGGAGTCAGCGTGGGGCGTCGACCTAGGTTATGAGTATCGTCTCGGTCAGACCGGAGTGATGGGCGTGAATCTGTTTTATCGTGATGTCAGCGATTTAATTGAAATCGCCAATACCGGTATGCAAGGGGCCGAGGGCGAGGGCACCTTTGTGCTGCAACCCCGTAATACCGGCGATGGCACGGTGTATGGCGTCGAGCTCGATTTATCGACACCCCTAGGCGCATTGGGGCTACCCAATACCGGGGTGTTTGTGAATTACTCCTGGCTTGATAGCGAAGTCGAGGACTTTTTCGGTGAGCGTAAATTTAACGACCAATCAGATTACGTCTATAACCTCGGTTTTATTCATGACTTTCCTCAGCTAGGCGCGTCTTTCGGGGCTACCTATCGCAAGCAAGGTGATGCCCTTGGGCGTTTTGTCGGTGAAGAGGTAAGCACGCACTATGGCGCCGATCTTGAGCTGTTTATAGAAAAACGTTGGCAAAAGCTGACGCTACGGATGGTGGGCTCCAACTTACTGGATGCGAGTAAAGAGGAAGTATTCAACAAGTTCGATACCCTGGAGCAGCAAATCGAGCGGGACTTTGATGAATACGAATTGGAGTCGGAGCAGGCAGGGCCTGTGGTGCAATTGATGTTGCGCTACGCCTTTTAATTTTAGGCGTGGTGCGTTATGCACCACGCTAATGAGGAAAGAACATGATTAAGCAGTTAATAACTCTCATTGCCTTGCTCGTGGCGCCGCCATTATTGGCCCAGAGCGCGCCCATTTATAGTGATGCGCTCTATCAACAGCAGCGCATTGAAGGGTTGGCACCCTTGGCAGATAGCATCAACTTTGCCGTTATTGGTGATTGGGGCCACAACGGACACTTTTACCAGCGCCCCGTTGCCCACCAGTTAGAGATTGCCTTGTACCAACTAGATGGCGACTTTGTGATCTCCACCGGCGATAACTTTTATCCCGATGGCGTTGCCAGTACCCAGGATCCATTGTGGCAAAGTGCCTTTGAGCGGATATATCACGGCCCTCATAGTTTTGTGCCGTGGCACAGTGTGTTGGGCAACCATGACTACTTAGGCAATGCCCAAGCGCAAATTGATTACAGCAACGTCAGTGGCCGTTGGCAGATGCCGGCACGTTACTATAGCCGGCGCTTCACGTTGGCCAGCGGTGAGCCTGTGCTGGTGTTGTTTTTGGATACCAATACCCTAGTCAGTGACTATCGCACCCGCGCTAAGTATCGCGCCACCCAAGGGCAGCACCCAGGGCCGCAGCTCGCATGGCTAAAGCGGCAATTGGCGGGCAGTAACGCGGAATGGACCCTCGTTGTGGGCCATCACCCCATTTACACCAGTGGCAAACGCTATGGTCGCGATAACGGCTTGGTTGAGACGTTAGCACCGCTGCTGCAGCGCTATGGCGTTGATGCCTATATAGCTGGCCATGAACATGACTTACAACATAACCAAATTAAACACAGTGACCTGGCGCATTATGTTTCTGGCGGCGGCAGCGAGGCGCGCAGCGTCGAGCAACGAGAATTTACGCGCTACGCCGAAGCTACCCCAGGCTCTTTAACGTTTTCAATTAATGCCGATGCACTGCAGATGACGGCGGTTAATCACCGAGGCGAAGTGCGTTACCAACATAAACAACTGCGCCGTAATAAGGAGCAAAAACATGACCATTAAAAATAATAAGCTCGTTAATGTCAGTATGGCGGCAGCGCTAATGGCGCTAACCCTGTTTACTAAACATAGTTACAGCGAAAGCTTGGCGGTGACGGAGCTCGGTGAGCAACATAATATGCAGGGCTCACAGGCTCAGTGGTTGCACACCGGGCACTGGCTACTCGCCAGTGAAAGCCAAGGCTTATTGCTGCTCGAGCAACATCAACAACAAATCACCCCGTTGCTCGCTGGTAATTATGAAGGCCTGTCTTTACGCCAGCTAAGCCCACAGCGCTATGTGCTAACCAGTATTGATAATAGTGCCGATGCGGTGGTGGTATGGCAGTTAGATTATGATGGCGCTCAATGGCAGATTGATGAGCTGTCACGGCTAACACCGCCGCAAGCGCAGCCGGAAGCGGCCTGTTTATACCATGATGCGCAAACGCGCACGGTATCGGTATTTGTTGCCGATGTGCGCGGGCTTATTGCGCAAACGCTAGTGTATGATCTAGAGGCTGCGCAGCCGATGCAGCTGCCGATTCGCACTTTTGCTGGAGTCAGTGAAACGTCTGGCTGTGCCGTCAGCGACCAGGCTCAGCAGCTCTTTATCGGTGAGGCAGAGCTGGGTGTGTGGAAGATAAACGCCAACAGCGAATCGCGGGCCGATAAAACACCTGTCGCCTTGGTCTCACCCTTTGGGCAACTGGCACCGGAAATTGCGGCGCTCAGCAGCGACTCCGAAGGCTATATCTACTTTACCAGCAGTCAGCGTCAGCAGGTGTATCGCTACGACCCACTGCGTGAAGCACTGCAAAGTTGGCACCTTGAGGGTCCCGAGTTAGGCCTTGAGGCCATTGCTGTGGGCGTAAGCAGCCAAGGGCAACAACAAGCCGTATTGTTTGCCGATAAGCTCGATAGCTATATCAGCACCCAGCTACCCAGTGCTAAACAGGCGCCTGCGAGGCATGCAAAAAGATTGCAACAGGTGAGCGCAAGCGCTGAAACTACGCCGGTAGCCGCCTTTGGCGATGCGGCGGACGACCCCGCTATTTGGGTCCATCCGAGTAATGCGCAACACTCGCTGATTTTGGGCACAGATAAACGTCGTGGCTTAATGGTCTATGGGCTTGATGGTCAGTTACGGCAACAGTTCGCTGTAGGGCGGGTGAATAATGTCGATGTGCGCCAGCATCAAGGTATCAATAACGCCACCCACACGTTAATTGCAGCAAGTAACCGCAGCAACAATAGCATTAGTTTGTTTACCGTGAGCAGAAATGGGCAGGTACAGCAGCTCAGTGATATTGCCACTAACCTAACAGAAATTTATGGTCTGTGTATGTACAGCGCGCAAAGTGGTCATTATGTGTTTGTGAATGACAAAAATGGCACCTATCAACAGTACCGTATTAGCGTGCAAGACACCGAGGTTCACGGTCAACGTGTACGCCAGTTCTCATTACCAAGCCAACCCGAAGGCTGCAGCGCTGACGACCAATCCGGGCAACTATTTATGGGCGAGGAAGATGCGGGTATTTGGTTTATCGGCGCGGAGCCTGATGCTGGCACCAGGGCACAGCGTATACAGCAGCTAGATAGTCACCTTGTTGCCGATGTTGAGGGCATGGAGATTTATCATCGCGACGATGGCACACGATTGCTAGTGGTGTCCAGTCAAGGTGATAACAGCTATGTGCTTTATCGCATAGAGGGCACGCGTTCAGAGCCGACGCTAACGCGATTAGTGAAGTTTGCGGTAACGGCTAATATTGAAAAAGGCATAGATGGTGTATCGGAAACAGACGGACTAACGGTCACCGCCCATGCCTTACCAGGTTACCCTCAAGGCGTGCTGGTTGTTCAAGATGGTTATAACCGTATGCCGCAACAACCACAAAACTTTAAAATTATTGATTGGCGGCAGATAGATAAATTACTGCCTTAAGTAGCGCGCGATGTCTGGCTATGAGCCGGGGCATCGCGCAGCCAACGTGCGAATTGAATTATTGTCATAACTGAAATGGTAAAATCTTTCTATACTTTGACGGTGACGACAATAACAGAGTGCGTTTATGGCCGTAGTTCCCAGCTTAATAGTGTTAGCTGCAACGTTAACCTCCATGCAATTGAATGACGTGCTGGTGCGGGCCGAAAGCCATGCGCGTGAGCGCCCGCAGCAAACATTGGCTCTATATCAACAATATAACGATAGCTTCGGCTCTGTGCCGACGTCGGTGCGCTTTCGCTGGTATTTCGCGGCTGCTCAAGCGGCCATATTCAGTAATAACTTTAACCAGGCGCGCGATCTTATCGACAGTCTTTTAGCCCTTGGTGATAGCAAAACGCAGCAGCTGAGTCGTAGCTATAATTTATTGGGTATTTGGCTTAAGAAAAACCACCTATTAACCGATGCAGAGCATGCCTACCAATGTGCATTTACAACCGAATCACGACCTATTTATCGCGCTATCTATCTTAATAATATGTTGATTGTTGCCCGTCATCGGCAATCTTATCAGTTGGCGCAAAGTTATTACGACCGCGCAGCAGCCATTTTACAAGCCCATCCTAATGATGCTTTGAGCGCCAGCCTTGCCAATAATATGGGTATGTTAAGGTTAAGTTTGGGTGATATTAAAGGAGCTGTGGGGGATTTTCGTAAAGCCACTTTTTTAAAAGAGCAACATAATCTCGCGTTAAGTCAATTGAATGCAGCGATGAACTTGACCCTAGCGCTGTTGTTAAACGAGCAGAGCGAGCGCGGAGCACGATTACTTGCCGATATAGATGCGTTAGTTGCACAGTCTGCTGACCCTGACCGCCATACCTTGGCTGCATACCTGCACGCAATGCTCGATAAGCAACAACACCAACCAGTGCGCCACACTGAGCAGCAACTAAGAGTACGCTATACACACATAAAAGATGACAGCCTAGCCCAGTTAGTGCGCTACAGCGCCGACTATTTAAACTTGAGCTTACCCGCGCGAACTGTTCACCAAGGCGAAAGCGCCAGTGCGTCCATGCAGGCGGCACTGACGCGCTGTCAAAGCGCTAACCTCAACGAACATGTGCATCGCTGAGTCCCGCGTGAGCGGTGGTTTTCCTTTGCGATGGAATAGGGTATTGTTTCTTTTATCGCTTTGGGCAACAACAGGAATGAAAGGTTATGAAAGGGTGTGTCATCGGTGCCGCTGTGTTTGCCTGCGCTACTATCAACCCTGTGGCAGCAAAGCCGAGTGAATTTGTCGCCATTGCTGATATCGCGCCAAGTATTCAAAAAGATATCCGTTATTTTGGTCGGGATAACTTTGTTGGTACGACTATCGATGGTTACTTGGCACCTAAATGTCTGCTCCATCAACGTGCCGCTAAAGCGCTAGCCAAGGTACAAAAAAAGGCACTGCAACAGGGCATGACCCTGAAAGTGTTTGATTGTTATCGACCACAGCGCGCCGTTGATCATTTTGTCCGCTGGGTGAGCGATATCAGCGCACAAGATACCAAAGCACATTATTATCCGAATCTGGATAAGGGCGTGTTACTTGGTGATTACATTGCCGCAAAGTCGGGCCATAGCCGAGGCGCAACCGTTGATTTAACCTTAGTCGACATGGCTTCCGGTGAGGAGCTGGATATGGGCTCGGCGTTTGATATGTTTGACCCGATATCAAATACTGATGATCCGCGTATCAGTGCGCAACAGCGCAACAATCGCTATCTACTACGTGACCTCATGACTGCACAGGGCTTTGCCCCCTACGCGATGGAATGGTGGCACTTTTCCTTAAAACCCCAACCCTATCCAGATACCTATTTTGACTTTGTGGTGCGCTGATGTAAGTTGGTATGTTAAAACAACAATAAACAGGGAAGAACATGAAAAATATAGTGTTTATAGTTATTGGTCTGTTGCTGGGCTTTGGGGCGGCCAGCTTGTTCTTTGCCGGCAGTACGGACGATAGCAGTGAGAATACCACCAGCAGTTCAATAACCGCAGCACAAATAAAGACTAAGCCAGCCGAAATTTCATCATTAGGTGCTAACACCCAAGCATCCCAGCCAGCGTTAAGCCACGAATCCAGCCGGACTAAGGCGTTAGAGGAAACCGCCGTGAGCCAATCAAAAGATTTGCTCAAGGTGGCCGAAAGAGCCAACATTGATAACTTGACCGAGTTGCTCAGCACGATTAAATACAACAACAGCAAAGGAGCGCAAGCCTATGACCTCGAACACGAGATTGCCAATAAATTCACTGAGCTTGAACTTGAGGGCGTAGAGGTATCTGAGCAGCATCTGGCCTGTGATGATACTCACTGTATGGTGATGTTCTCCGCTGCAAGTCGTGAGCAGACAACTAAAGGGTTATATACCCTCTCAGAAAATGAAAATTTAGGTCGCTATATTAACGGTGGACTGCTTCGCACCGTAGAAGAAAAGGGGCGTTTTTACGGCGTAATTGCAGGGCCAAGTATCAGTGCAGTTAACAAGAAGGAGCATTAGTTGCAGCGATAAAACCACAGGGCTGTCTTTGCCATCAAAGCTAACAACTCGCCATGGGGATGATGCGCTAAGGCCGGTTATCTGACCCTAGCGCAATCATTGGTTAAGGTGAATTAAAACTCACTGGGCGCCGGCGGCACACTCAGTGGTTTTTTCGGATTCGCTTTCAGCTCCTTTAACAGCTCTTCAACCGCACGCTCAATCGATGGGTCTTGGCCTTTGTAAATAAGCTCTGGGCGATCAATCACCTTAATATCAGGGCTGACTCCCTCATTTTCGATAATCCAATTACCGTCGTTATCTAAAATACGGAAGGTCGCGGCAATCACTTGGCCGCCATCCACTAGGCTGGGATTACCTGAAATGCCAATGAGGCCGCCCCAGGTGCGGGTACCGATCAGTTTACCTAACCCTGCTTGACGGAAGTAATAGGGGAGGGCGTCACCGCCGGAGCTGGAATAGCCGTTGATCAGCATGGCTTTTGGTCCATCGTGCGCAAACTGCGGCGTTTTTGTCGGCTCGACGCCACGGCGCTTCCAATAGTTCAGGGGCTTGCGAGCCAACCAGGTGATCATATGCTCGGGAATAAACCCACCGCCATTATAACGATCATCAATGATCATGGCGTCTTTGGTGGTTTGCGGCATGTAATTTTTAAACATGGCGCGGTTACCTTCATAATGGGTATTCGGCAAATGCACATAACCAATACGCCCGTCAGAGAGCTTATCAACATAAGCGGCGCGGGTGTTGACCCAATGCAAATAACGTAGCCCTTGCTCGCTGGCTACCGGCTCGACACTGACTTGCCATGCCCCCTTGCTACTGGGTTTGTCGTTAAGCACCAGCTCAACTTGCTCACCCTGAGTGTTCTCCAACAGCTCATAAAAGTTCGCTACTGTTTTTACCGAGCGACCATTAACGGCGATGATAAAATCGCCTTTGCTGGCTTTCACACCGGTGGTACCAAGCGGAGAGCGGAAGTTTTCGTGCCAGTTCTCACCTTCGAAAATGTGCTCAATTTGCACATAGCCAGAGCGGTGGCTGGCTAGTTTGGCACCCAGTAGACCATGGTTTTTACGCTCGGCTTTGGGCATATCGCCGGATTGCACATAAATATGGCCGGCGTTAATTTCCCCGGCGATTTCACTGAGAACATAATCTAAATCAGCGCGGTGGGCCACGGCATTGGCCATGCCTTGGTACTTCTTAACAATGGCATCCCAGTCCTGACCGTGGTGATTTTCATCGTAAAACCAATCGCGCAGGGTGCGCCAGCCTTCCACATACATTTGTTGCCACTCAAGCTGAGGGTCGATTTTCAGCGTCATATTGGTTAAATCCAATTTTGTGGCGCTTAAATCTTGCTCTGGTTTAGGCGCAATAATGCTGTAGTCATCGCCAGCGCGCACCAACAGGTGTTCGCCATTTGCCGATACCGTATAGCTGCTAACGCCCTTGGCCACGGTTTTCAGCTCGCTATCGTGCTCGGTGCCAAGAAGTTGCAAGGCGCCGTTAGCCATCACCAACACGCCACTGTCAACGCCATGCAGTGAGCGATAATCGCCCGAGGGCGCGTTTAGCGCGGTCACGCGTTGCATAAAGCCCGTGCTTTGCAGTTGGTTGCCATTGTCGGCATCGCTTTGCGCATCGTCGTCACTCACTATGGTGGTTTCGTCACTTTGCAATGCAACCAACGGCGTTATATCAGTGTTCACCGCCGCAGCGTAGATGCGCGTGGCGCGGTTAAACATGTAATCGAACTCGTAGCTGCTGAAGGCTAAATTAAAGTCGCGCTCAGAGGTGAAATACAGGTAGTGGCCATCCGGTGAGAAAGTGGGGCTGTGCTCATTGGTCATCTCGTCGGTTAGGCGAGTTACGTCTTGCTCGTCGGTATTGTAGTGCCATAACGAGCCGTAGCGGTTTTCATTGTTCTTAACATAGACAATGTCTTCGCTATTAGGTGACCAAGTGTACTGACGAATGCCTTCTTCATCATAGATACTGGTATCAATTTTATGCTGCTTGCCTGATTGCGCATCCAGCCACCATAACGTGTGGTTTTTATCGGCAAAAAGCAGCTTAGAGCTGTCGGGCGACCAGATGGGGGTAAAGCGCCAAATGGTGCCATTACTGGTCAGTTGCTTAACGGCGTTATTATCCGCGCGGTCCTGCAAATAAATCTCATATTCACCGGATTCGTCGCTCATGTAGGCAATATAGCGGCCGTTGGGTGACCAACTGGCGTCTATTTCTCGGCCTTTAGGGGTGTAGGAAAGGTTACGAGTTGGGCCTTTTTGAGCGGGGACGCTAAATAGCTCGCCTCGGGCGGTAAACAAGGCCCGTTTGCCATCATGAGACAGCGACATAGAGTCGATAAAGTCGCTCACATTTTTGCTGAAAGGCATGGCATATTGGCGCACGCCAGCCACATTAATGGTGAGTTTATTGCTTTGCTCGGTTGTGGGGTCGAAGCGATACAAATAACCCCCATTTTCGTACACCACTGCGTTGGGGCCAGCTGATGGCCACAGCACATCGAAGTCCTCATGGGTGGTGAGCTTTTTAGGGGCTTCGCCTTCGCGGTATTGATACAGGTTTAAGGTGTAGTCGCGATCGGAGACAAAATAGATATTATCGCCCACCCAAGTTGGCTGCTGATCGGTGGCGCGATCCGTGGTCAGTTGCTTGGAGCTGTTTTGTTCTAAATCATACACCCATACATCTTGGGCACGACCGCCGCGCGAGCGTTTCCAGGTACGAAATTCACGATCAATCGGGGTGTATACATATTTGCTGCCATCAGGGCTTAGCATGCCACCCCCGGTTTCAGGAATAGCCAGAGGCTGCTCTAAGCCACCATCGGCAGGCACCATGTATGGGCGGCCCATGCGTTTACCCCAAGGAGTGCGGTTAGCACGAAATACCACATGTTTACCATCGGGTGTCCAATCAAGCACCCGGTAATCGAAACCGCCACGCGGTGGCATAGGGCCAACATCGTTGTAATAGGTAAGCTGTTTAAGGCCAGAACCATCACGGTTAATGACGTAGATTTGCCGGCTGCCATTGTATTCGGCGGCAAAGGCGATCCGTTGGCCATCAGGGGAGAATTTAGGGAAAGTTTCAAAGCCGACATGATCGGTCAGGCGCTGGCTGGCACCGGTTTCGGTGTTTGCTACATACACATCACCAGCGTAAATGAAGGTGACGTGTTCGTTATGAATATCAGGAAAGCGCAATAAGCGTGTGTCTTCAGTTTCATAGGCTGACACCCACGGGGCCAGCGTTGCGGCCATGGCGAGTGCCAAGGTGGTTATTTTTCTCATCTTTGGTAACCCTTTTTTTAGAAGCTGTTACATCATAACAAGGGTACTTACAATTGCGACAGCGCTGCGATAAAAGGCTGTTACAAAATATGTCAGGTACTGAGCTTGGCGCAGATAAATGAAATAAAATTAGGTAAACCCTAGTGCCTGTGTTAAGGTGCCCCTGTCTGATGAGTTCTACCCAGATTCGATATTTGCTTTTGTCCTTCAGTTCTTCGTGAGTCCTATCCAGTTAGTGTTCCACCCGAATTTAAGCACCAAGCCGTTCGTGTTAGCTAGTACTTAGTTTGGCATTACCGCGTCTGTTAACAGCGCACATTTATATTTAAAAGATTTTGGAGACACTATGTCTAATACAACTGGTACAGTTAAATGGTTCGACGAGAGCAAAGGTTTCGGTTTCATCACTCCTACTGATGGCGGCAAAGACGTATTCGTACATTTCCGCGCTATCGTTTCTGATGACGGCTACCGCACTTTGCAAGAAGGCCAAGAAGTTCAGTTCACTGTTGAACAAGGCGCTAAAGGCCCACAAGCTACACAAGTTACTGCTGTTTAATTACGGCGTTAATCTGTGATGCAATTGAGCGCATACGCTCACTTGCAATAAGAAATACCCGAGCTTGAGCTTGGGTATTTTTTTGTCTACCGCGTTCGCATTTCTACTGTTTTCTCATCCCATAAGCTTCACTTAAGTTTCACATTTTATGTTAGCCGCACGAATTCTCTTTAATGCGATGACATGCTCAAATTATACATACGGCAATTTGCCCCCTTTATTTTATTCGTAACTACTTTAGCAGTAATTTTTGTGGCTACTCGACTCGGTTTAATGCTCTGGCAACATGAGCGCTTGGAAGTAGGTCAGTGGGGGTTGGTATTACTAGGTGGTGTGCGTATTGACCTGAGCAGTATTGCTTATATAGCTCTGCCACTATTAATCATCAATGTGGTGTACTTGATGGCCCCACGCAAATTGAAATACGTTTTATTTATTTTATTAAAGGCTTATGCGGCACTTACTATTGCGACAATTGTGTTGGTCGAAGCCGCAACACCAGCATTTATCTTGCAGTATGACGTTCGACCAAATCGATTATTCATAGAATATGTGCAATACCCCAAAGAGGTTCTATCCATGCTTGCGAATGGGCACTTTCTCGCGGCAGCAATCTCACTCATTCTGGCCTTGATTTTCGCCATTGCTACAATCCGTTATATACCACGTCCTTATTGCCAACATCAGTCTCGTCGCTTCAGCGTATTCGCAGTCTTAGTCACGGTAGTTACGCTGGCGGTTTTAGCTCGAGGTACGTTTGCACATCGTCCTTTAAACCCTGCACTAGTTTATTTCTCTCAAGACGCTTTAGTGAATTCACTCATTTTGAACTCGTCATACAGTGTGGTTTTTGCAGCCAAAAATATGGCCTCGGAACGCAGCGCGCAGACCTTGTACGGGGCGATGGCTGAAGAGCAGGTTGTTCAGATAATGAAGTCATCCACTTTTCGTTCCTCAATGGGCGATGAGCATATCCCTACACTCACGGTTAATGCTCCTTATCACCAAGGTCAAAGTAAAAACGTGGTTATTATTTTAGAGGAAAGCCTGGGAGCGCGGTTTGTTGGCGCCTTGGGTGGTAAAGGATTAACCCCACAACTAGATAATTTATACGCTCAAGGATGGGGATTTCATAGCCTTTATGCAACGGGCACGCGCTCGGTGCGAGGCATTGAGGCGGTTATTAGTGGCTTTTTACCATCGCCTTCACGTTCAGTGGTGAAGCTATCAAAGTCCCAGAAGCAATTCTTTACCATTGCTCAGCTGCTTGCTAGGCACGGTTATATGACACAGTTCATTAGAGCCATTTCGATAATATGAAAAGCTTCTTTCTAGGGAATGGGTTTCAGGATATTGTCGATATGAATGATATTGCCGAGCCTCAGTTTACGTCCTCTTGGGGGGTCAGTGACGAAGATTTATTTATTCAAGCAGATAAAGAACTCTCTTATTTAGCGCAGCAGCAACGACCTTTTTTTAGTCTTATTTTTACTTCTAGTAATCATGACCCCTTTGATATTCCAGAGAATAAAGTCGTCCTCGATGCGGTCGGTACCAATGAACATGTTAAGCGAGATTTGGCGATAAAATATGCCGATATGGCGCTTGGTCAATTCATTGAGCGTGCAAAACACAGTGAATATTGGCAGGATACTGTGTTTCTTATCGTTGCAGATCATGATGTTAGGGTGTATGGGCGTGAGCCAGTGCCAATTAAATCCTTTCATATTCCCGGCGTTATTCTCAATTCTCCTTTTGACGGCATTCAAGATGATCGGCTTGTCAGTCAAATAGACTTGCCAGTGACTTTACTATCCTTAGCAGGTATTGAAGCAGCAACGCCTATGACTGGGTTTGATCGTACAAAGCATTATCCAGTGGAAAGAGCGCTGATGCAGTATTACGACAACTTTGCATACTTAGAGAATGATAAAGCGGTGGTATTAATGCCTGGTCAAAGGGCTAGTTATTGGTCTTATAACAAAGCATCAAAAACGCAAACATCGTTATCAACGGGCAATAAGTTGGTCACTTTGAAAAATAAAGCGTTGGCCCATGCCTTATATATCACGATGGCGTATCAAAAGCGCTTATATCAACTGCCACAACCTAAGTAATGAATTACCACACCATGATAAAACGAGAGAAGGTTGACTATGCGCTTTGACAACACCAAAAAGCCAAAAGGGTTCAAGCGAATTGTCTTCGCATTGCGACACTCGTTAAGAGCTCTTTCTTGGTTAATAAAAAACGAATCAGCATTTAAGCAAGAGGTGACATTACTACTCGTATCGTTAGTCGCGCTTGATGTGTTACAAGCCGGTATATATCAATGGATAGCTGTGATTGGGGCTACACTTTTTGTGATGTTTGCTGAAATATTAAATACCGCAATTGAAGTGATCGTCGATAGAGTAGGGTTAGATATTCATCCTTTATCTGGACGGGCAAAAGATTTAGGGTCGGCCGCTGTTCTCGTGGCATTAATCATCTATGCGCTCGTTTGGGTAGCTGTCATTACTACGTTTTAGAGCTGGCTTCGACGCTATGACGTTTGACGTGAGCGAGCAACAGCGGGAAAAAGTGTAAAAACACCGCCTCAAACTGCTCAATATGTTGCTCAATATCGTTAATGCTGCCAGCAAACTCATTGTTAAAGCGGATACGTTTGGCAATGTTATCCAGCGCCAAAGCCACCCCGTCTAAGTGGGCATAGGTGCTAAACCAGTCTTGGTCGCTCATACGCGCAACCACCTGTTGCATGGTTTGGGGCATATGCGACTGACGCCTTAGTAGCAGCGTGTAAGCGTGATTGCGAAAGTTAGCAAACTCCGTGCTACTGAAGCGCGACCAATGGCGAATAAGAAAGTGGTCGAACAACACATCTAATGCCACTCCGGCAAAGCGGCGGCGCTGAGGTGAGAACAACTGCTTGGCTTGCCTGACCTGCTCATTGTTATCGGTGAACTTATCCACTAATAAATGATTTTGTAATCCCAAATACACAGGCCGAGGTAATTGCTCAGTGCTAACACCACGGCGAAAGTCACCAAGCAGATTACCAAAGTGGGAATCCGCTGTGTTTTGGGCCAAAAATAAATGCGCGAGGTAATTCATGACGGCTAAGTGTTCACAGGTTACATGCATTCAGTGTAAAGCATGAGCAAGGCTTAGGTGAAGTAACTAGTGCCTACTTAGGCGAGGGTTAAAAGGCAATGAAGCGTATAGTGAAACAGCTGAATTTGCGCCGCGAGGTTCAGAAATAGCGTTTTAATAGACCTTAAATTGTTACCTTTAGTTGGTAAGAGGGCTCCCTTGAGCAATTATTGTAATCTCATCTTTACTTACATCCGTGTACTTACTGGCCATCAGCCTCGTCTCCTTTTTTATTAAACATTAATTTGATAAATACGCTCGAATTGCTATTTGTTCCAATGCCGAAATAGGTCTCAGGCTTGCTGTTGGGAACAAATGTAATGAAATGCTTGTACGGTGTGTCAATCGCACCAAGCTCATAATAAAAATTGCCAATATCCCTTTTTACAATGCCTGAGCTTTCAACTGTGGCAAGAAACTCGCGGCGCAGCTCTATATAGTCGTTTGTAATACTTGGCTCGGGTGATTGAGTTGCACTGTAAAGCTGATTGAAGGTCAGGCGCTCGCCGTCAACAGTCATCTCATCATCAAGCATCTCTTTGTTTGTATATGAGCTGATTTCAATATTGATGCCCTCACCGGTAAGGCGATAAGCATTGCCGGATGTTTTACACTCCAAAGGCATCAGAGGTTTGGCAATTTCATAAATAAGCTTATCTTTACCGATAAAGTCACACTTTTGCGCAGCCAGAGAAGCGCTACATGGAAAGATAAATGGTAAGACAAAAAGTATCTTCTTCATCAATTTCCCTATTAACGAGTGATTTTCCTATAAGTATGGCAATCTATGTTCAGGGAATAAACACTAAGCGCAATTTTTGCAAGGAAATGCTCACTGGAGCCTTAAATTGCGAGGTAACTAATTGTAGCTAAGTGTTAGTGGGCTATGTACATTAAGGGTAAAGCATGAGCTAGATATGGCGAACAACTTTTGAATGCATGAACTCATAGACAAAAACATGCAGTAATCTTCAAACTCACCTCCGTTTATTCACACTTTATACTCTGTACGAGTGAAACGAGCGTGACTGGATGCCTGCGTTGCAGCCAACGATCAGCCATTGTCGGATGGTAAATGCGTGGCAATAAACTCATTTAATTGCTGTTTTAATAGCTGGGCACGGCGGCTGAGTAATCGGCCACTGGGCCATAGTGCATAAATTGTGCGCGGCTCAGAGCGCCAATTTGGGGCGATGCATTTAAGTTCGTTACGCTGTAGCTCATTGATAATTTCAAAGCGGGGCAGCAGCGCTGCGCCTTGGCCATCACAAGCCAAATACTTTACAAAGCTGGTATCGTTAAATTGATGCATAAAACGGGGCACAAACTTATGGCGGCGTTTCGAGGGTAAGTGCGTTAATTGCCAGCTTTTACGCAGCGTAGTGCCAATTAAAGGCAATGTACGCAGCTGCTCTAAGGTGTTTACCTCCTCACTGTTTTGTCGTTGCATAAATTCAGGGCTGGCGACCAATAAGGTGTCACTTTCACCTAAGCGTTGTTGCATAAACGCGCTATCGTGTTGGGGGCCAATGCGTATTGCCATATCCGCTTGGGTGTTGACCATATCCTGCTTATCATTGCTGAGCTCCAACTGTAGAGCAATTTGTGGGTAGGTGCGGGTAAAATGCAGCCAAAACGGCTTTAAAAAACCGTGACTGAAGTTCATCGGCGCCAATACCTTTAGTTGCCCTGTTAGCGAGGCGTTGGCCTCGTTAAGACGGTGCTCAGTGTGCTCAAATTGCGCCACCAAATCGACATAGGCATGGTAGTAAACCTCGCCTTGTTGTGTCAGTTGGCAATGACGGGCACTGCGGTTTAGTAGTTTGCAATTAAGGTGCTGCTCTAAGCGTTGTAAACGCCGAGTGACGGTGGCTGGCGGCAGCGATAAAAGCTGAGCGGCGGCGCCTAATCCGCCTTGTTGGGCAATATGAATAAATACACGAATATCATCAAGCATGATTTCATAAATGGAATTTAAAGTTGTTTATTTCAGTGTATTGGTTATTAATGAAATTGAATATGCTATTGCCAATATCTTTTGGGAGTCGCATATGAATACAGACATGTTGTTATCGGCGCTTATTGTCGGAGTGATCGCCACCGCGTTACTTGATACCTGGGCGTGGCTATTAAAATCGACCCTGCAAGTGCCTTCATTGCGCTTGTGTGTGCTCGGGCGCTGGCTACTGCAAATGCCCGAGCAGGGCATGGTGCAATGCCATGTTGCACAACAACCAGGGCATCGTGGTGAATGTGCACTGGGTTGGAGCGTGCATTACGCTATTGGAATACTCTTTGCCTTAGGGTATTTTCTTATGTTGCAGTGGCTGCAGCGCCCACCCAGTCTAATGATTGCTATCGCCTACGCCTTAGCCACGGTGGTATTTGCATTTTTTGTAATGCAGCCGGGCATGGGCGCAGGCTTAGCCGCGCGCCACAGCCCCAAGCCCTGGCTGGCACGGGGTAAAAGCATGCTGAGCCATGGTATTTTTGGTGTCGGCCTACACATTGGCAGTCTAATTGTGAGTAATTGAGAGTGTATTATGAATCCTGAATATTGGTTACAACGTTGGCAGCAAGGGGATATTGGCTTTGATCAACAAGAGCCTAATAGCAACCTAGTGGCGTTTTTCCCCACCCTGGCACTGACTCCAGGCGCGCGTGTGTTTGTGCCATTGTGTGGTAAAAGTATTGATGTGCAGTGGCTGTTGCAACAAGGGCTCGCTGTGGTTGCGGTGGAGCTCAGTGAAGACGCCGTGCAGGCGTTGTTTCAAGCGCTTCAGCTCACCCCAGATATCTCTCAGCAGGGTGAACACCGGTGTTATCAGACGGGCAACCTCTGCGTGTATGTGGGTGATGTGTTTGCGCTTGAACGGGCACAATTAGAGGGAGTGACGGCTATCTATGATCGCGGCGCACTGGTTGCTTTAGATGCGCCCCTGCGCATGCGTTACAGCGCCAAATTAAAAGAGCTGTGCCCTCAGGCGCAGCAGCTTGTGGTCACTGTGGAGTACCCTCAACCCGAGCCGCAAAGCACACCGCAATCGGTTCCAGCAGATGAATTACAGCAACTCTATGGTGACCATTATCGCCTTGATTGTCTTAACCGAGCAGCCATGCCCGAGGGCATAAAAGGGTTTACCCCGGCGTTTAATAGTACCTGGCATCTCAGCATTGCAGGCTAGGCAGGGCGCGCCTGTATTTGCGGTAAGTGGTAGCCATACTCCTTAAATAACAGCTTTCAGTCGCCATGGCGCAGGCCATGAAAGGGGCTATAGTCACTATACTCGTTACACTTTTGAGGCGCGGCGCTTAGGTGCACCGCACACTTGATCACTGGCTTGTGAGCCAATGCATAAAACCTTGCATATCGGCTTTGTTGGCAAACTCAATGTAGCTTTTTCCTTGATGGTGGCGAATCGCCATCGCATGTTTGTTCACGGAAATAGCATGGATAGGTAGCGCAATATCAATACGCTGATTTTGATATAAATAGGACATAATAAAACTCTTTTTATTTGGGCGCCTTGGGCGCAATAAATAAGCCTTATTATCGTCTGGAAATGGCCGCGTTGTTCACACGGAGCAGGCTCTGACTTTTACTTGCAACAGATAAAGGCATTGAGCTTATAAATCTCTGGTCAGACTTTTAAGGCTTGTATTGTGGCGATGGAACTGACTGGATCAAGGAAAGGCATCACGATGACACTGTGGTGTCGGGTTTGCTTGGTGAGATAATGCAAACAAGCGGCCACTATAAGGCAGTTGATTGTGCAAAGCAAGTAAATAATCACTTACTTTGCAAATATTGAAGACAAAGCCCGCGTAGCAAAAAGCCTAGCGGGTTTGAGGTGTGTTTAACGTAACACTACCAGCGGGATATCTAAGGTTTCCAGCATCCGTAGGGTATTGCTACCAACAAAAAGTTGCCGCAGTTTCGAGTGCGCGAAGGCACCCATAACCATCAACTCGATATCATTGGCTTGTTTATAGGCCATCAGCGAGTCGTAAATAGGGCCTTCAAGCAGCTCAGCTTTGACATCAAACCCTTGCTCTTGCAAACGCTGCGTGGCTAGCTTCAGCTTTGGTGCTAAGTCACGTTCTTTATTTTTTACCGCCACTAAGTGGCAGGGGATGCCATGTAAAAGGCCCCCGTCGATAACCTTTTGCAGTGCCTTGTCGGCGGTGGCGCGGCCATCATAGGCAATCATAAATGACTTCGGTGCTGAGAACTGTTTCGGCACCAATAGCACCGGCGCGCTGGCCTGGCGCAGCAAGGTCTCAATGTGTGAGCCCAATGCTTTGAAGTTATCTTCGTGGTTTTCACCACAGCGGCCAATAACGATTAACCGTGACATGTCACTGAGGTCAATAATGGCCTCGACCACATCGCCATGGCGTTGACGCGTTTCTACTTGCTCAACGTTAGCCTGTTTGGCTTGTGTGGCTAGGTCTTCGAGTAGCTGCTGCCCCAACTCCAACGCCATTTTGCCGCGCTTTTCATCGAGCTCTGTCATCTCATTGAGTAACGATGAGCGAGCTCCGAGACCGATAGCGCCGCTAAGGTCGTCCGCGCCGTGTTGCTGTTGGCGCTCAATGGTGTGTAAAAAACACAGCGGGTGTTGCAGTTTATTTGCTGACCAGATAGCGGCGTCAGTGACCGCTTGGGTGGTTGCTGAGCCATCCACGCAGGTAATTATTTTCTTCATAGTATGCTCCTAATGTCCGCCCATGAGCTTATCCACTTCTTTGGGGTCGTTGTGAACGCCAAATTTGTCTACTACGGTTTCGGTGGCTTCGTTCATTCCGATAACACTGACCTCTGCGCCTTCACGGCGATATTTTATGACTACCTTATCTAACGCAGCCACGGCTGTCACATCCCAAAAGTGAGCATGAGTTAAATCAATAATCACTTTGGGGGCCGCTTCTTTAAAGTCAAAAGCAGCAATAAATTGCTCTGCCGAGGCAAAAAAGACTTGGCCTTTGACGGTGTAGGTTACGCTGTGCTGCTGTTCATTATGACTTGTTGTAACCGCCATAAAGCGACCAATGCGATTGGCGAAAAATAGCGTGGCGAGTAACACCCCAACGAGCACACCCAAGGCGAGGTTATGGGTGGCAACGACCACGATAACGGTGCTGATCATCACCACATTAGTCGATAATGGGTGGGTGCGTAAGTCGCGGATAGACGACCACGAGAAAGTACCAATCGACACCATTATCATCACTGCCACCAACGCCGCCATGGGGATTTGTTTTAGCCATTGATCGAGAAACACCACCATGATCAATAAAAAGCTGCCAGCAACAAAAGTAGAAAGTCGACCACGACCGCCGGATTTAACATTAATAATAGATTGCCCAATCATGGCACACCCGGCCATACCGCCGAACAAGCCAGCACCAATATTGGCTATACCTTGGCCTTTACATTCGCGGTTACGATCGCTTGGGGTGTCGGTCAAATCGTCGACGATAGTGGCGGTCATCATCGATTCCAGTAAGCCCACTACGGCAAGACCGACAGAGTAGGGAAAGATAATACTAAGGGTCTCAAGGTTCAAAGGCACATCCGGCCACAAAAATACCGGGAGGGTGTCTGGCAGCTCACCCATATCACCGACAGTGCGAATATCTAGGCCCAGAACCATGGCAACAATGGTCATCGATACGATGCATACCAGTGGCGAGGGGATCACTTTGCCGACCACAGGGACATAGGGGAATAAATAGATAATAGCTAAGCCCGCAGCGGTCATTGCATACACATGCCAGGTGACATTAGTGAGCTCCGGCAGTTGTGCCATAAATATCAATATCGCCAAGGCGTTGACGAAGCCGGTGACCACCGAACGAGAAACGAACCGCATTAGCTCACCGAGGCGCAGCATTCCGGCAATGATTTGCAGCACCCCAGTGAGTAAGGTCGCGGCCAGTAAGTACTCTAAGCCGTGCTCTTTAACGAGTGTGACCATCAGCAGCGCCATGGCACCGGTGGCTGCCGAAATCATCCCCGGACGACCACCAACAAAGGCGATTACCACGGCGATACAAAAAGAGGCGTATAACCCCACCTTAGGGTCGACCCCGGCGATAATGGAAAAAGCAATGGCTTCGGGCACCAGTGCAAGCGCCACCACGATTCCAGCGAGCACATCGCCGCGAATATTAGAAAACCAGTCTTGTTTTACGTGTTCAAACATAAAGATAACCTAACGCGTTACTAGTTGGCGCCCTCGGGTAAGCTAAAAACGCTGAAAAGATAAGCGTCACAGCCTCGATAACATGGCACGAACTATTTTTTGCCCCAATGGGCAATGATTGTGTTATTGAGTGTGTTCGCATACTGCGCGCACAATAAAGGTTGCGGCACTAAGTGTAGTGCACAAAAGGAAGGAAAAAGCCTAGGGCGGCGTAAATGTCACAATAACGCTCCAAATACTTCATTATTTTTTTAGGCTACACGGTTAGCGTATGAAAAACAATCGCCTAGCGATGATGTGCGGACAGTTTTTAGCTGTAATAAGTAGCAATAAATGACTATTTGATAGCCGCTTGGCTTGGTTTTGAATAATCCACTAATAGCTCAACAACGTCGATGGCTTCGTTTTGTTGCAGTTGCATCATCTCAGCGGCTAAATCAATTTTATTTATGGGGGTCAAGCGATAGTTATTCCCAGAGAGGCTGTTTATTTTATATCGAGCGCGCAGCATGTCAGCGGGTAAAGCTTGGCTGGTCACAACAATATCGCCCACTACCGTGCCATATTCACCTGTCGATACGTTGAATACCTTGTTTCCAGCTTGCAAGCGAGGTGTTTGCCAGCGAATCTTATCGCCGTTGTTGTTTAGCGTGTAAACAGCAGGCGTGCTTTTTTGTGCAGTGGCAGAAGTCGGCGTCTGAGGCATGCAACTGGTTAGCAATAGCGCGCTGAGTAGGAGATAAATTGATCGCATTATTACTCCGAATGTGTATTAGTAATATGGTCTACCTTTAAGGTAGCTCCGATATAACCGCGAACGCAAGGTGACTTATGGCTCAATCTCAACAATGCAGTAACTCTTTTAAATTAACGCGAACGGCTTCAAGCGTTGCAGTTACCGCTGCATTGAGCGCTGCTTTATTTGGTATGCCGCTAACGCTGCATAGCGCGCCACAACAGGCTGGCCAAGACCATTACCAAGCGGTGGCCAAGGCCGCAGCGCCGCTGGCCGTGGCGCAACGAAAGCTAGCACAGCAACCAACGGCCAGTGGCCATCAATCTCATTTTGATAACACCCTAAAGCGCGCTACCTTCGTGTGGGGTCAAGCTAAGGCGGCACCTGCCACTTCCCAAGTCACAGATTTAAAAACCCGTGCACACACTCATATGCAACGGCTCAGCGGCATCAGTGCGCTCAAATCATCTCAGGTGGATGTGCGCCTCAATGACTGGCATGACATAGGTACTGGCGCTATCGTGGCGCGTTATCAGCAATTTGTGCAAGGTATTGAAGTATTTAATCGCCGCTACAGCGTTATGCTCAACCGTCAAGGTAGCCTCGTTGCTGGCGCCGGATATTTTGCTGATGTACCGCAAAGCGCGCAGAACTTTACCGCCCTTGGCGCATTTTCGTCTGAGCAGGAGGCAGCGCTTAGGGCTATTGCCGAGCTCAGTGATGTGCCGGTACAACTCGATGCACGCCGTATTCGCCAAGGCTATAACCATTTTGAAGTACGCAGTGCCAGCGACCAGCAACAATTTGACAATGTGCGTGTGAAGGCGGTGTTTTATCCACTTGCCGATGAGTTGAAAGCAGCCCATTACGTTGAAGTGGAACGCAAACGCAGCGACTCACTGGAGAGTGACTACTTTGCTTATGTGATTGCCAGCGACACCGGTAAAGTGCTGTTTAAAAACAATTTGCACAGTCATGCCACTGAGTATAACTACCGAGTTTACGCTGATGTGCAAAGCGGCTACCCCTTAGAGGGGCCGCATGGTGATGTGATCCCCGCCGATGGACCGAACCAAACCGACGAAACCACTATTCTAGCTGCACCGCTTGTTACTCTTGCCTACTACTCGGCGATTTCAACCCAAGACCCATGGCTTGGCGAGAGTGCCACCCGCACCGAGGGTAACAACGTTTTTGCTTATGCAGATATCAATGCTCCCCAAGGTTTTACCTCCGGCGATGTGAGTGCCGAGACGACTTCGGCGTTCACCTTTGACTATCCTATTGATCCCGAATTAGCACCGACTGCTGAAGGCAACGTAAAAGCGGCGGTGGTGAACCTCTTTTACATGAATAACTTTTTGCATGACTTTTTTTACGACTACGGCTTTGATGAGACGGCTGGCGTCGCTCAGCAAAATAATTATGGTCGAGGCGGCGCTGCTGGTGACCCGATAGAGGCGCAGGCGCAAGATTACAGTGGTTTGAATAACGCCAATATGGCCACCCCTGCAGATGGCGCCAGCCCAAGAATGCAAATGTATTTGTATAACTCAAAAGACGCCCAAGTTGGCCAGGATTTTGGTGTTATCGGGCCGACAGGAATAGGCACTTTGAGCTCATCGCAGCGCTCGGCCTTTGGCCCTTTAGAATTTGATATCACTGGCGAGCTTGCGCGCTTTAACGATGGCAACGATGTTGATTCAGGCAGTGTGTTTGATGGATGCGAGGCCGCTGCCGACCCCAGCACCTTGGCGAATAAAATCGCTATTATCGAGCGTGGCAGTTGTAACTTCACGGTGAAGGTTAAAAACGCACAAGATGCTGGTGCATTAGGCGCTATTGTCACTAACAATGTCGATGATGGCACCCCAGCCCCCATGGGCGGTGAGGACGCCACCGTCACCATTGGCAATATGGGCCTTAGCTTCGATGACGGCCAACAGTTGTATAATGCCATGCTGTTGGGCTCGGTCACGGTGCGAATGTTTAATACCAACCCGCTCAAAGATGGCACCTTTGATAACGGTATAATCGCTCATGAATGGGGTCATTACATCAGCAACCGGTTGATTGGCAACGGCTCAGGGCTGGGTAACTTCCAAGGTCGTGCTATGGGTGAGGGCTGGGCAGATTTTCATTCACTCCTGTTTATTGCTAAAGCCAGTGATGCGCAAATTGCCGGTAATAGCGAATTTACCAAGCCTTATGCTACCGGCACCTTTGTAGAGGATTTTTACTTCGGTATTCGTCGTGTTCCTTATACGCCGAATCAAGATATCAACCCACTGAACTTTAGGCATATCACTGAAGGTGCAGGTGGTGACGTTGGTTTACCACCTACCAGTGTCGCCTCACCTCATGCGCCGGGTGAGCTATGGGCGTCTGTGCTGTGGGATAGCTACGTGGCGTTGATTAATGAACATGGCTTTAGCGAGGCCCAACAACGCATGGCGCGCTATCTCGTTGCCGGGTATAAAATGACCCCGGTCTCTCCGCTTTACACCGAAGCACGAGATGCTTTATTAGCGGCCATTGCCGCAGAGGACGTCGACGACTATCGCCTCGCACTGAATGCCTTTGCCAACCGTGGGATGGGGCTGGGTGCGCAATCGCCTGAGCGTTTCAGTACTACTTTAGATGGCGTGGTCGAGTCCTATGAAACACAAGCGTCAGCATTTAGTGCCGAGCAAATAACGCTCGACCCCGAAGGAGTGAGCTTCTGTAGCGCCGATGGTTATCTCGATATCGGTGAAACCGGTACGCTGACGGTGCAAATTAGTAATACCGGAAGTGAAACGCTTAATAACATTCCTGTGCAATTTAGCGTGCTATCGCAGCAAGATGTAACCCTAGGCAATGGCGGTGAGAGTGAAGTGGTGACCATTGAGCCCTTTGCCAGCGCTCAAAGCACGCCCATCAATGTGAGCTTAAATGATGCTGATATTGCCTCGCCTTTGCAGCTTCAGGTTAGCTTCCCCGACGATGGTCAGAGTGTGCAACGTCCCGAACCTATCACCCAGACGTTTACAGTAAATATTGCCTTTGCGGATGCGCCTCTCACCGATGCCAGTCAAAGTGACGACATGGAATTAGCGGCATTGAGTAAAGAGAACTTAGCGCTTTCTTTGCTCAAAGACACGGTGGGTTCTGAGCAAACATTAAGCTTTGATAATTCAGATATCATCGACACCTTTGAACAAGGAGGTGTGCAACTGGGCGAGCAGAGCTTATTTTTACGCAACAATAGCTTCGAGTCCGATGTGGCTCTGACTACGCGAGCGTTTACGGTTGCTGAAGAGCAAGACTTTAGCGTCTCTTTTTGGCACTTCTATGCCCTAGAAGAGTTTTGGGATGGCGCGGTCGTTGAAGTGAACATCAATGATCAAGGTTGGCAAGATGTCACCGAGGCGGGAGGGCAGTTCGCTGTCGGCTATAATGGACAACTCAACCAGAACCCGGCTCAGTCGCTGCAACAGCGTCCTGTGTTTACTGGGCGCAATAGCACCGACAGCGTGTTTGGCAATATGGAAACCATTGATTTTGGCCAGCAACTGGCAGGTGAGCAAGTGCAATTGCGTTTTCGTATCAGCTCCGATGGCAGCGTGCAAGATACCGGTTGGTGGATAGACAATGTCAGTATTGCGGGGATCAGCTCTGAGGTGTTTTATCAGGTTGTACCCGGCGACGTGGAAGGGTGTGATAATCGCCCTCCTGTTATTGCGCAGATACCAGCGCAAAGTGTTGATGAGGGAGAGCAGGTCAGTATCAGCGCTGATGCGCAAGATGCTGACGGTGATACCTTGAGCTATCAATGGCAACAAACTGCTGGGCCTGACGTGACTCTCAGCGCAGCTAACACGGCCACAGTCAGTTTTAATGCACCACAAGTCAGTGCGCAGCAAACCTTGGAATTTACCGTGACGGTGAGCGATGGCGAGCTGATTGCTCAGCAAGATGCGCAGGTGAGTGTCAATAATATCGCCGAGCCAGCTCCTGAACCCGAGCCTCAGCCCACGCCCTCAGACAGTGATGAAGGTGGCAGTGGCTCCATGGGTGGTTGGGCATTATTGCTGCTCGCTATGCTAGGGCTACGGCGACGGCGACAAAAATAAGGGCGCGATTAGCACTTATAAGGCCACCTCAGGGTGGCTTTTTTTGCTTATTCGCATAGAACTTCAGCCTATTTTCCCAACTCAGGGGACTGGTCTAAGCTGCGCTAAGTGTAAATTTTTAGATACGCACGCGTGTAGTAAAGGCTTGTTAGGCAAATAAAAGAATGACGAAAAGTTTTGATATAACGTAATAATCATATGAAATTTAAATGCAGCGTGAACAACAGGAGTGATACGCTTGAATAATATTCAATAACAAAAAATTTACATTGTTGTTTTCGTACCTATATTGATACTTCGAACTAACAAGGAGACCAAGGTAATGAAAACAACAACCCTCAACCCCGTTCAACGAGCTCTGGCCTGCGCTGGGGTGACCGTAGTTATGCTTACTAGTGCAGCAGTGCATGCTCAACAATACCTCGATGGGCCGGGACAAGTGAGCCCTCTTATTGTCGGCGGCAATCCTGCTAACACCGCAGATTGGCCCTTTTTCACTCAGTTATTATCACGTTATGGTAGCTCTCCCTTTTGCGGCGCGAGCTACATCGGAGATGGCTATGTATTAACGGCAGCGCACTGTGTTGATGGCAGCTCAGCTTCCTCGTTGAATGTAAAAGTAGCGGGGTTTAGCAGCGGCGGCAGTGATGGTGATCGTATTGGCGTGTCGCAAGTATACGTACATCCGAACTTCGCCTCAGTGTCAACGGGATACGATGTGGCGCTATTAAAGCTGGCACGTCTTCCAAATCAAGGCCAGGCGGTAACCATGGCACAGGGGTCGATAGGTCAGTACGCTAATAACGGTGACTTACTCACTGTTGCAGGTTTAGGACGCTTAAGTGAAGGTGGCTCGTCACCGAGTACCTTATATGAAGTAGATGTACCGTTGGTGTCCGATAGTGTGTGTCGCCAATCTGGGGGATCTTATAACAATGTCGGCGCAACCCAGTTTTGTGCTGGTTATTCGCAAGGACAAAAAGATGCCTGTCAGGGCGACAGCGGTGGCCCTATTGTGATTAATTCCGGTGGGCAAAGGGTGCAGCTTGGTATCGTAAGTTGGGGGATCGGGTGCGCCAGACCAAACAACTACGGGGTGTACGCTGATGTCGCTGACTTACGCAGTTGGATTGATGGGATAACCGGTGGCTCAGGCACACCGTCAGTGTCTTTATCGTATACAGAAAACGAATCCTTGGGTAATTTTACCTTGGGAGAGACACAACAGCACACTTTCACCATTACCAACACCGGCAGCAGCGCCGTCACTTTCAACACCGTGAGCCTATCAAGCGCTGGTGTGGCATCAACTGTTGTCAAAGCGCTAGATAGCTGCAGCGCTGCAGCATTGCCAGCGAATCAAAGTTGTAGCGTTGGTGTTGAGTTTGGTGCATCAGCTGCCGGGAGTTTGGGTGTAACGCTTGATTTCAGTGTCGAGCAGAGTCCACGCCAATATAGCGCGGCAATTTCGGCTAACGCAGTGGATGGCGGCAGCGTCTGTAAAGGTAATTGGGACGCTAATACCATTTACTATCGTCGCGATCAGGTCACGTACAATGGCTATCGCTATCAGGCACGCTGGTGGACACAAGGAGATGTCCCCTCAGAATCAGGTCCCTGGGGTGTGTGGCGCCGAATCGGCTCTGATCCCGCCTGCCAATAATACGCCCACCAAAAAGGCCATAATCATGGCCTTTTTATATTTTTAAGCACCCTTAAGGTTTACTTAAGATTGGCTCACTAACTTGATTCCATAGCATAAGTAAAACGAGATAGGTTATGGAGTCGATAGCGTTAAACCACCAACAGCGACATGCGCCAGAGTCGCTGAACACGTCAAAAAGACCTCCGTCCACCGGGTATTTTACGGCCACGTTAGAGCACCATCATTATAAGGTGTTATGTACGCGGATCCGTCAAGGCTTTGCCAAGCACTATGATGCGGATATCAACCAATTTATGCCGTTATTGGTGTGTTTGGTGACTACCAAAGAGCGCTATTGTTGTTTCGGCCTACGCAGTGCCAATGAGCCCTTGTTTATAGAGAACTATCTGCCTCGGCCTTTGTCGTCATATCTTAAACAGTGGCAGATAGCGCCGCAGCAATGTGTAGAAATGGGTAACTTAGTGTCGACACACAGCGAGACTACATTATCTCACTTTGTGATCCTTGCTAAGGCGTTGAAACAAGCACATAAAAAAAGCCTACTTTTTTGCGCCACGGCCCACATACGCGCTTTACTATCGCGGATCGGGGCACCGTTTGAGGTCGTGTGCGACGCTCAACCCGAGTGTTTAAGCGATCAGGGGCGATGTTGGGGAAGTTATTACTTTAACCGCCCTCAAGTATGTCGCGTCGATATAGATTCTGTGTGTAAGCACATAGATAACACGCCTAAGTTACAAACACTGGCCAACAGCCTAAGTGAGGAAGTGAACACCCTAGCTTGGCAGGGGAAAATGCTATGAACCACAAGTTATGGCCGTTGCCATCGGGCAGCCACATTAGTGACGAGCATACCACCTTGACAGCTAAACAGCTCGAACTCGCGGTATACCAGCTAGCACAACAGCTAAGCATAATGTCGGCGCGATGTATCGCATTAGAGCTAGATAATGGCGTACCGTGGATGGTATTGGATTTGGCCATGCAGCAAGCAGACGTTGTTGCGTTGCCGCTCCCTGCGTTTTTTACCCCACAACAGCGCCAGCATGCCCTAGATACTGCTCAGCCAGATTATGTGCTCAGCGATTCTTGTCATCAAGGTCAATCACTGTGGGTGGCAGGCACTGAATTGCGACTGACAAAGCTTGAGTATAAGCAGCAAGCTCAGGCCTTTCCTAAAAACACCCAGAAGATCACTTTTACATCGGGCTCTACGGGCAACCCAAAAGGGGTGTGTTTGAGCAACAAACAGCTCATTCAAGTTGCCAATTCGCTCGTACAACGCACGACCCTGACTCGAGCGAAACATTTGTGTTTACTTCCCCTCGCGGTATTGCTTGAAAATGTGGCTGGTATGTATGCACCCTTGTTGACGGGAGGGCAAGTGCATGCGCCAAGTTTAAGAACACTTGGATTCGATGGTATCGAGCTTGTACAACCACAGCGGCTGTTGACCTATATCAGCACCTTTGCACCGCACTCGTTGATCCTTGTTCCAGAATTGCTTAAGGGGTTAGTGCAAGGGGCTGAGAATGGCTGGCACGTGCCTACGTCATTGCAGTTTATCGCTGTGGGTGGGGCCAAAGTCAGTGCCAAACTCATCGCACGCGCAAGGCAATTGGGTCTGCCTGTTTATCAGGGGTATGGCCTTTCTGAGGCCGGCTCGGTGGTGAGCCTTGCAACTGAGGGCTGCAATAACTTACACAGTGTCGGCCGACCACTAGAGCATGTTGAATATCATATTGAAGATGGCGAGTTATGTCTTGTTGCACCTCATTTTTTGGGGTATCTCGGCGAGCCACACTCTACCCAGCAGCACTATCGAACTGGCGATCTCGTGCGCGTGGAAAAGGGTGAGTTATTTATTGTCGGTCGAAAAAGTAACCGCCTTATTTTAGCGAATGGCCGCAATGTTTCCCCTGAGTGGCCGGAGGCTGAACTGTTAAACCAAACTGCAGTTACTCAGGCCGTGGTATTTGGCGAGGCTCAAGCCCACCTTGTGGCGTTGTTGTGGGCGCCTGAAAATGTATCCGACCAGCAATTAAACAGCGCACTAGCGCGTGTCAATAAAGCACTGCCAAGTTATGCGCAAATCATGCGTTACCACCGCCTCGCAACTCCTTTATCTGTGGACGCTGGGCACCTAAGTGCTAACCATCGGCCAAAACGCGCCGCTATCGCGCACGCATTCAGCGATATTTTAAATGATTTATACCAGGAGCAACCCAAAATGACCTTCTTCGAACAGCTAGTGGCTAAAACCGAGGCGCAACGTCAATATTTATTGTCAGCGCCGATTATTAGTGAAGCATTGGCCGGTAAGGTGAGCTTAGATCAGTACGTCGCCTTTTTAACCCAAGCTTATCATCACGTAAAGCACACTGTGCCGTTACTTATGGCCTGTGGTGCACGCGTCCCTGAACACAAGGAGTGGCTACGAGACGCGCTTGCCGAATACATTGAGGAAGAGTTGGGGCACCAAGAATGGATACTCAATGATATTGCTGCTTGCGGCTTTGATAAAGAGCAAGCCCGGGCCAGTAAGCCAGCTATGGCGACAGAGCTGATGGTGAGTTATGCCTACGACACCATAGCGCGAAACAATCCGCTTGGATTTTTTGGCATGGTGCATGTACTGGAAGGAACCTCGATAGCACTTGCAGATTCTGCTGCAAGCGAAATAAAGACGTCATTGGCGCTGCCTCAAAAGGCGTTTACTTATCTCACCTCCCATGGCGCCTTAGACCAAGAACATGTGAAGTTTTTTCAGGGGCTTATGAATCGTATTACTGATACAGATGATCAACATGCGATCATCCATGCGGCGCAGCGCTTTTACCACCTTTATGGGAATATCTTTCACTCTTTGAGCGCCGAGCACGGTCTCGCCAAAATCCGTGACCAGCAGGTGAGCGCATGAGCCAAGCTATCGCCGTACTCAGCGGAGCCACTGGCGGCATCGGCCAAGCCATCGCCAAACGCTTAGCGCAACGTCACTATCGTTTGGTGCTGCTTGGGCGCCAGCAACAGCTGCTTGATTCTTTAATAAGCGAGTTGCCAAGTCCTCAATGTGGTCACCATATCGGGCTCAGTGTCGATTTGGCAATGACCAATGATATTAACCATGTTATTGATTTACTTAGTGGGATTGGTCGTTGTGACTTGCTCATTAACAATGCCGGTGTCAACAGTATGCAGCCCCTACAGACGCTCTCGACTACACAAATCGATAATATGTTGAGCGTCAATATTCGTGCGCCAATGCTGCTGAGTCAAGGGTTATTGGCGGCTTTGAGCCAAGCTCGGGGCACCATTATTAATGTTGGTTCGTCATTCGGCGCCATCGGTTACCCCCTGCAAAGCCATTACTGTGCGAGCAAATTTGCATTACGTGGTTTTAGCGAAGCATTAGCTAGAGAGCTCAGCGACAGCGCGATTACCGTCAAATACTTCGCCCCACGAGCAACACACACGGCGATCAACAGCGACAAAGTGGTGGCGCTTAACACGGCACTCGGTAACGCAATGGATACGCCTGATTATGTGGCCGATGAATTTATACGCTTACTCGACTCTACAGAGCGCCAACGCAGTGTTGGCAAGAAAGAATCATTCTTCGCCAAGGTAAATGCACTATGGCCAACCTTGGTTGATAACGCGCTAGCCAAGCAACTTCCTGTTATTAAAAAGCTAATGAGGTGAGCTATGAAAACATCATTTTTATCTTTGATCTTCACTGTGGCACTGTGCCACTCCCCAGCCTACGCAGATGAACCACCTATCAGTGTCGCTGAGCTGATGAGCCAGTGGGCACACGTTAATTATGAGCTACAAGATGATGACCAAGAGCAGGCTTTTGAAGCGCTGATGGGGACTGCCAAAGATTACACCCACAAGTTTCCACAAGATGCAGAGGGTCATATCTGGGCAGGTATTATTTATTCCAGTTTTGCTGGTGCGAAAGGGGGGCTAGGTGCCCTGGGTTTGGCAAAGCAAGCGAAGCAAGAGTTGGAGTACGCTATCCGTTTAGATGGCAGTGCTTTACAAGGCTCTGCTTACACTAGCCTGGGGACCTTGTATGCGCAAGTACCGGGTTGGCCTATCGGCTTCGGTGACGATGATAAAGCCAAAGAACTGCTACAGAAGTCGCTGCAAATCAACCCTGAAGGCATTGACGTTAATTACTTTTATGCTCAGTTCCTCTATGATGAAAGAGAATATAAAGAAGCCAAAACCTATCTGCTTAAGGCCCAAGCCGCACCACCTCGCTTGGCTCGCCCGCTTGCAGATAAGTATCGGCAGCAGGAAATTAGCACTTTATTAGCTAAAGTTGAGCGTAAATTACGCCGTTAATAGGAGAGAGTTGGGTTGCGGCTGTTGTTAGTTGAAGACGATGCGCTCTTGAATCAAGGGCTGACGCGAACATTAGGCAATGAGGGCTACGCGATGGAGTCGGTATCAGACCTAGCGTCAGCTCGCGCATATATCGCCAGCGACGATATTGACATGGTGATTTTAGATTTAGGCTTGCCCGACGGTGATGGACTCACCTTGATGAGCCAGATAAAAGGGCGCAAAAAGCCGCTGCCGGTGTTGATCTTAACGGCACGAGACAGCTTAGATGATAAGATTAAAGGCCTTGATTTAGGTGCTGATGATTACCTTGTGAAACCCTTTGAAGTGGATGAGCTGCTTGCTCGACTGCGGGTGTTGTCGCGGCGTATCAGTGGCGTCACCTCTAGTTTACTGCATTGTGCTGCACTGCGTCTTGATTTAGCTGCGCATCAAGCCTGGGTTCACGAGCAGCCGCTGTCCTTACCGCGTAAGGAGTATATGTTGCTGAAAGCATTGATGGAAAACCAAGGCCGAGTGTTATCAAAGGAGCAGCTAGAGCAAAAGTTATATCAATGGGGCGAAGAACTCGGCTCAAATGCCATTGAGGTCCATATTCACCATTTGCGTAAAAAGCTGCCAGCTAACATGATCAAAACATTGCGGGGCATTGGCTACGTCCTCGCACGTGAGCCTCAATAAGCGCAGCGATGATGAGTATTCGTGCGAAACTTTTGTTGTTATTGATATCAGTGATGGTTTTGACCTTATTTTTGGCTCTGGTTGAGGGCTACCAACGCAGTTTAGCCCGCGCCGAGACGTTATTTGATTCACATTTGCATACCCAGGCCGAGGTTCTTTTTCACAGTGGCGAGATAGCACCACAGAGTTTACCTAATGTCATTTGGCAACGTTGGCATCAGGGCGATATTGTCGCTGGCTCGACAACTTGGATGACGCAGCCTGAGCAATCAGGCATGAGTACCCTCAATGCACAAGGACAACGCCTGCGAGTGGCAACGTATTGTCAAAACCAACAATGTGTTGCCGTTGCTGAGCCCATCGCTGAGCGTTTTGCGCTCAGTGAGCAGCTGATCATGGCCATGGTGGTGCCTATGTTGTGGGGTATGGCCCTGCTGGCGCTGTTAATTAGTATCGTAGTGAAACGTGCATTGCGGCCTTTATCGCAGTTGTCACAGGAATTGAAAGGGCGGGCCGCTCACGATTTCACCTTGTTGCAGATGCAACCCAATGAGTCGGAAATTAAGCCGGTTGTGCAAACTCTTAATGAGCTTTTGCATCGCACCGAGCAAGCGTATTTGCGAGAACGTTATTTTGCCAGTGATGCCGCACATGAACTGCGCACACCGCTAAGCGCAATGAAAATTAACTTACATAACTTACAGCAGCGCTATGATGACGATGATGCGCAGGCGCTCGTGGAGAGTGTAGAGCGGCTAAACCATTTAGTTGAACAAATGCTCGCGCTGGGGCGCACCTCTTCACACCAGTGGCAGGATAAGCTCGGGCCGCAATCCTTGGCACAGTTATGCCAAGTCTGTATTGCCGAGTTGTATCCGCAAATTGAAAAGAAACAGTTGGATATCAGCTTAAATGGAGAGTGCCGTGACATTCAGGGTGAAACCTTTACCCTTTCAGTGATGATAAAAAACATTATTAGTAACGCCGTGAAGTACACACCTGAAGGGGGTAAAGTGGTGATAGAGCTGCAAGACCTCGGCGCTGAGGTGATACTGAGTGTCAGCGATTCAGGCCCAGGCATTGCTACTGATCTTCGAGAGCGTATTTTTGACCGCTTTTTCCGTGTCGGTGGGGATAGTCACCCAAGCCATATACCAGGAGCAGGGTTAGGGTTGGCTATCGTGCAGCATGTTGTCGGATTATATCAAGGTAAGCTGGCATTGATGAGCAGTCCCTGGGGCGGTCTGCAGGTACAGGTCACTTTGGCTAGGCAGCGAGATACCTTATGCAGCGACTGATTTGGATTGTGTTGCTATTGAGCTTACCCGCTAAGGCCGAGCTCAAAGAGTTTCATCTAACCCTAAAAAACCATTTATTTTATCCCTCACGCCTGGAAATTCCGGCGGGGGAGAAAGTACGGTTATTGGTCAGCAATCACGATGCTACCCCGGAGGAATTTGACAGCTTTGATTTAAATCGTGAAAAAGTGCTCTTCCCCGGACGTGTGAACGTTATTTTCATTGGCCCACTAGCGCCAGGCGAATATGTCTTTTTTGGTGAATTCTCACCGGATACAGCTAGGGGAGTCGTTATCGTCAAAGCGCCTCAGGAGGGACAATGATCAATAGTGTCATCGTGACCATTAACCAGCTGTTGCCGCTTGCTATTATCGGCGTTTTTGCAATTTACTTTGTCGATAAAAAAATTCAAGGCAAACAGTGGGGGGCGCTTGCTTTTTTCGTCACTGTGCCCGCCGCAGCTTATATCGCTGCACTTGAGCAATTGAGTCAAGGGTTTAACTATTTAGGCTTTGAATATTCACAAATATTGTTGATTGTGTTGTTGACCCTAAGTGCTGGCGGGCTGGCTTTTTTTCGTAACTTCATTGCAATGCTGGCGCTGTTTGCTTGCGCTACCTGTTTGTATTTAAGCCACTATGTACCTTGGTTAATGCAGCTGCAACTCAATACCAGTGTGTTGCTGGGGGTTGGCTTAGGGGTGGGCATTGTACTCAGTATGGCGGTGTTGCTCGTGTTTTTACTAGCCTGGTTAGCACAATGGCTAAATGGTTGGCTCTGTGTTGCGCTTTTTGCCTTGCATGTCAGTGGCCAGTTTATTACTTCGCTAGATATCGCCGCTGGCGCTGGGCTTATCACCTTGCCACAACCACTGTTTGATGGTCGTCAGTGGCTTGATGAGCATAGTCCAATAGGGCGACTTTTAAAGATTTTAATCGGGTACGAGGCGATGCCATCTATATTGTCTGTGTGTGTTTATCTTGGCGCTGGAGCTCTCTTGCTACTTGCCGCCTATTGGCAACGAAGGAGAAGTCATGCGTTACCTTAGTGGCTTATTGCTGTTCCTCAGCTTGCCCTGTTGGGCTGATGGTATGGTGGTTGATAAGGTGTATCATCCTTATGTTTTACCCTATGAAAAGGAACTCGAATGGCGTTTAGTGTCGCATCAAAGTGACGCTGGAAATGTGCTGGCGCAGCGCATTGGCGGCGGCGGCGCTATTAGCGAGACTCTCAGTGTGGAGCTTTATGCGGTGGGTGAGCGCGATGACAATGGTGATTTTGGTCTTGCTGCTTATGAAACTGAATTGCGCTGGCAAGTTGTGGAGCAAGGTCGTTATTGGGCTGATTTTGGAGCCCTGTTTGAAGTAGAAAAAAGCCATCGTCAAAATGCCTATGAATTTACCACCGGGCTATTATTTGAAAAAGAATTTGGATCGACCAGCTTAACGCTTAATGCATTTGCGGTTTATGAGTGGGGCGCGGATATAGATAGTGAATGGGAAAGTGAGTTTCGAGGTCAATATCGCTATCGCTGGCGTGCTGCATTTCAACCTGCAATAGAGCTATATAGCGGTGAAGATTTTATTGGCATCGGCCCTGGATTTATCGGTTTGCACCGTTTTGCAGGGCAGCGACAGCTAAAGTGGGAGGCAGGCTTTATTACCGAAGTAGGTCATGGCGGCAAAGACCACAGCGTTCGTTTAGCGCTAGAGTTTGAGTTTTAAATGTGCGACCCGATTATGATTTTGCATTAAGTTGATCGACATGCCATTGTTATCAGTACATTTTCACTCAGTACTGAGTTATTAAACGGGAGCAAAAAATGACAATTAACGCCTATGCTGCGATGGAAGCAGGTAAAGCGCTTGAGCCGTACCAATATGATCCGGGTGAGTTGGCCGCCGATGAAGTTGAAATCGCCGTCGATCACTGTGGTATTTGCCATTCTGATTTATCGATGATCGATAACGAGTGGGGGATGAGTGAATATCCGCTGGTGGGCGGACACGAAGTGATAGGACGCATTGAGAAAGTCGGCCGCGACGTCAATAACCTTGAAGTTGGACAAACGGTAGGCCTAGGTTGGCACAGCGGCTATTGCGGTCATTGCCCGAGCTGTGATGATGGCGACCAAAACCTGTGTGCCAGTGCGCAAGGGACTATTATTGCTCACCACGGTGGCTTTGCCGATAAAGTGCGCGCGCAAAGTAAAAGTGTGATCCCACTGCCTAAGGGGCTTGATGCCAAGGCGGCAGGCCCGTTGTTCTGTGGCGGTATCACTGTTTTCAACCCCTTGGTACAGTTCGATATCAAACCTACCGATAAGGTCGCGGTCATTGGTATTGGTGGTTTGGGCCACTTGGCGCTGCAGTTTTTGAACGCCTGGGGCTGCGAAGTCACCGCTTTTAGTTCCAGTGATAGCAAAGCTAAAGAAGCCAAAGAGTTGGGTGCGCATCACATTATTAACTCGCGTTCGGAGCAGGCCCTAGAAGAGGCCGCAGGGCAGTTCGACTTTATTATTTCCACCGTCAATGTGAAGCTTGACTGGAATGCGTACATCAATACCTTGAAACCCAAAGGCCGTTTGAATTTTGTTGGCGCTACGCTTGAGCCGTTAGACTTAAGCGTGTTTGGTTTGTTAATGGGCCAGCGCAGTGTATCTGCTTCCCCAGTGGGCAGCCCAGGAACCATTGCTAAAATGCTCGATTTTGCTGCGCAGCATAACATTGCTCCACAAATCGAAACCTTTAAGTTTGATGATATCAATGCCGCCCTTGACCATGTTCGCGAAGGCAAGGCGCGTTATCGCGTAGTGCTAACGCGTTAATACATCCTGATACGGATTATATAATTTTTGTTGATACCAAGCCGCTTTTTCGATAGCTGAGAAAGCGGCTTTTATATTGGCCACCAATTGTGGGTCGCTATCGACATGAGCGGCGAGATAGCCATATACACTTAATTGCTCGATATCTCTGACAAAGCGAAGCTCCTTGGCGGGGACATTAAACTGTTTGGCCATAGCACCCAGGTAATTGGGACCATCAATTACTAAATCGACTTTGCCCGAAAGCAGCAGTCGATAGGAATGTTTAATATCAGCGGTTTGTACGGTGCTAAACTGACGATCGGCAAAGAACTTGGCGCTGATATCGCCGCGCTGCACAGCGATACGATAAGGACGAGCGTCGTTCACTTGGCGTAAGTTAATCTCAGAACGTGAAGCCAAGGTAACAAAACCCAAGCGGAAATACGCCACTTTGCCTAACCATTGGAATTTATCGAGTCTGTCGGGGGTTTTGGCAACACTGTAAAGTAAGGTGTTAGGCTTTTTTTGCGCCAAGTGAAAAGCGCGTGCCCAAGGGTACATATTGATAGTGGCATCAACATTGGCTTTAGAGAGCACATGGCGGACTATATCGGTGCTGCTACCGCCAATTTGACCGTTGATCACTAATTGGTTGGGCGGGCTCAGCTCTGTGACCACTTCAATAGGCTGTGCAGCAATGCTCGTGGTCGATAGTAAAATCGTTACCCACAGTGTAAATCGAGCTAAAAACAAAGCCATAAAGCGATAAACCAAAGACACAACACTTGTTTTTAGAATAGATAAGTTCACAGTGAATTGCGATGATTTTTTGCCCTAAACGATAAAAGGGCCTTGCGGCCCTTTGGTGAAGTATCGTTCAAGTTAGCTATTGCCTTAACCCCTTAAAACAATAACCTAGGCCGAGGAGGCCCTGTTTTGCAACTGTGGCTTCTCTTTGTTTCTAAGCAATAGAGAGGAAAAACCCAGCAATTGCGGCGCTCATGAGGTTGGCCATAGATCCTGCCAACACTGCTCTGAGCCCTAGGCGTGCGATATCCTTTCGCCGGCTTGGCGCCATACCGCCAATCCCACCTAGTAAAATGGCTATCGAAGACAAGTTAGCAAAACCACACAGCGCAAAAGTAACAATGGCTTGAGTGTGTTCACTTAACTGGTCGCGATAATTTATAAAGTCTAAATAAGCTACAAACTCATTGACGACTAATTTCTGGCCGATAAAACTACCGGCAATAATGGCTTCGTCCCACGGTACACCTAATAACCAGGCCACCGGTGCGAAAACATACCCGAGAATTTCTTGTAGCGTGAGCTGTGGGTAATCAAACCAACCACCAAACCAACCCAATACGCCATTAAGCAATGCAATCAGGGCCACAAATGCAAGCAACATAGCGCCTACATTCAAAGCAAGCTGCATCCCGCTTGATGCACCTGATGCGGCCGCATCGATAACATTCACAGGCTGCTCGTGGTCACCGTCCAACTCGGCTAAATCTTCTTTCGGGGTTTCTGTCTCTGGCACAATCATTTTTGCCATAAGGAAACCACCTGGCGCCGCCATAAAGCTTGCAGCAATCAAATACTGTAAATCGACGCCAATTTTTACGTATCCGGCCATCACTGAGCCTGCTACCGTCGCCAATCCACCGACCATCACCGCAAACAACTCCGACTTAGTCATAGAGGCAATAAACGGCTTGACGATAAGCGGCGCTTCGGTTTGACCAACAAAGATGTTTGCCGTTGCCGAGAGCGACTCTGGGCGCGAGGTTTTTAATAACCGTTGCAGTGCCCCACCGAGAATTTTAATGACCCAGTCCATCACCCCGAGGTAGTACAATACCGCCACCAAGGAGGAGAAAAAGACAATGACCGGCAACACTTGAAAGGCAAACAAAAAGCCCAGTGTTTTTTCCGAGGCCAACGGCCCAAACAAAAACGTAATGCCGTCGGTGGCGTAGCTAATCACTTGCGCGACCGCCGCCGACATTTTAGCGAGTATGTTTTTGCCAAATTCAAAAAATAATACAAAGCCACCGATGATGACTTGTAATAAAAAGGCAATACCAACCGTACGCAGGTTTATTGCTTTACGGTTCGTTGAAGCGCCGAAAGCGATGGCGAGTAGGGCTAGCATACCCACCAAGCTCATTAATGTTGTCATGCCCGATGTTCCCGTTATTCTTGTAGTAGGTGTTTGATTTTACTTTTTATTATATCGATTGCTACACGGTTCTTACCGCCTCGGGTCACCACTAAATCGGCGCTGTGCTTCGAGGGCTCAATAAACTGGTAAAACATCGGTCGCACTGTTCGTTTGTATTGTTCAACCACCGATTGCAAACTACGGTCACGTTGTTCAATATCGCGCTGCATTCGGCGCATCAAGCAAATATCCAGTGGCGTATCGATAAACACCTTAATGTTAAATTCGTCGCGAAGTGCTGGGTCACTTAATAACAATATACCTTCGACAATGAGTATTTTTGCTGGCAACACTCGACGCGTTTCGGCGCTGCGAGTGTGTTCGCTATAATCATAAATTGGCACATCAACTGACTCTCCCGCACGCAGATTGCGTAGGTGAGTCACCATTAACTCATGCTCAAACGCATCGGGATGGTCATAATTGGTTTTAATACGATGCGCCATCGGTAAATGGGACTGATCACGGTAGTAGGCATCTTCCTCTATAATGGCGATGGCCCCCGGCTCTAGTTCATTTACCAACTCGTTATATATTGTTTGGCTAAAAAGCGACTTCCCTGATGCAGACGCACCAGCGATCGCGATAATCGTTTGTGTCACAGACAAGCACCCAGACTGATGTAAGATAAAGGATTACTTTAGCAAATTTGCTGCTATTAATCTCTGAAGATGTCGTCCTTTACTGCTGTCTAGCGCCTTAGTGACGCAAATCCTCACGTTATTCCGACAAATGTAGCTATTATTAAGTGGTCAAAATAAGGACTTATGTCCGCTGAATGTGAACAGCCATCGTCAGTTGCGGCTGCATTCATAGCAACACACAGAGCACGGACTTTTGTCCTGTGTCGCCTAGTAACAAGTCGTTAAAGTGGCTCCATAAAACCACAAAAGTGAGGTGAGTATGGCACGCGCAATTATCCTGATGGCTGATAGTTTAGGTATTGGTGCAGCTCCAGATGCTGATAAATTCGGTGATGTTGGCGCCAACACACTCGCTCATCTTTTGCAGGCATATGAGCAAGACAAGGGCCAGCCATTAGCATTGGCAAACTTGTCACGTTTAGGGTTAATCGATGCATGTGAGGCTGCATCGGGGGCGAGCATTACCGTTAATGAACGCCAACAACCTCAAGCAGCTTGGGGCTATGCGAAAGAACTTTCCAGTGGTAAAGATACGCCCTCAGGGCATTGGGAAATGGCCGGTGTGCCCGTGTTGTTTGATTGGGGCTACTTCCCCGTTGAGCAACCGTGTTTCCCGCAAGCATTTATTGATGAGCTGATTGAGCGTACAGGTATTCCTGGCATCTTAGGCAATTGCCATGCATCGGGGACCACTATTATCGCCGAGTTAGGTGAAGAGCATGTGCGCAGCGGTAAACCGATTTGTTACACCTCCAGTGACAGCGTGTTTCAGGTGGCCGCCCATGAGCAAAGTTTTGGCCTAGATAAACTCTATGAAGTATGTGAAGTTGCACGGACATTACTTGATGAGCATAACATTGGCCGCGTTATTGCCCGCCCCTTTGTGGGGGAGAGCAGCAACGACTTTGAGCGCACTGGCAACCGCCGTGATTACTCGGTGTTGCCGCCGGCGCCTACGGTGCTTGATAAACTCGCGCAAGCCGGTGGTGAGGTGATCAGTATTGGTAAGATTGCTGATATTTATGCGCACCAAGGCATCACCCAAAAACACAAAGCGCCGGGTCTTGAAAACTTGCTCGAGAAAACCGCGCAAGTAATGGCTGAAGCGCCGGATAACAGTCTGATTTTCACCAATTTGGTGGATTTTGACGAAAAATATGGTCATCGTCGCAACGCTATCGGTTATGCCGAAGCTTTGAAAACCTTTGATGACTTTTTGCCGCGTATTTTCGCGCAAATGAATGACGACGATTTGTTGTTAATCACTGCGGATCACGGCTGTGATCCCACAGCAGCTGGCAGCGATCATACCCGTGAGTATGTGCCAGTCATTGCCTATCGGCCGGGGATGACTCCGGTGGCGCTGGGCGAGCGTGAAACCTTTGCCGATATGGGGCAAACCTTAGCGCAGTGGTTTAACTTACCTGAGCTAGACTATGGTACAGGGTTTAAAGCGGCGCTAGAGCGCTAAGAACGAATAGCAAGAGGATAGAATATGAGCACGCCACACATCAGCGCAGCCCCAGGTGACTTTGCCGAAACGGTACTTATGCCAGGCGATCCACTTCGTGCGCAATACATCGCTGAGCACTTTTTGGATGATGCTAAACAAGTCACCAGTGTACGTAACATGTTTGGCTTTACTGGCACCTATAAAGGTAAGCCTGTGAGCATCATGGGCTCGGGAATGGGTATTCCCTCTATGTCTATCTATGCGCGTGAGCTGATTGTTAGCTTTGGCGTTAAAAACATTATTCGCATCGGCACCTGTGGTGGCATTGCCCAAGACACCAAAATTCGTGATGTTATCTTTGCCCAAGGCGCCAGTACCGATTCCAACGTGAATCGCGCCCGCATCAGTGGTTACGACTACGCCGCGATTGCCGATTTTGGCTTGCTAGAAAATGGTGTGCGTGCAGCTCGCGACTTAGGCATTGATGCCAAAGTAGGAAATGTATTCACCACCGATACCTTTTATCAGGCCGATGGCAGCTTTTATGAGCAGCTCAACAAACTGGGTGTGTTAGCGGTGGATATGGAAACCGCTGGTTTATACGGTGTAGCTGCTGAATATGGTGCCAAAGCTATGGCGTTGTTTACTGTGAGCGATCATGTGATCACCGGCGAAGCAACCCCAGCGGAAGAGCGCCAAAGCACGTTTAACGAAATGGTTAAAATCGCGCTTGAATCAATTTAAATAAATTTAGTTAACGCAAAGAAGCGTCTTTGCGGCGCACCATGCCATCTGCCCATGGCCAGTGCGCACAGAGTTCCTTGGTAATACGTAAATACGTTAACCCAAAGCCCCCACCTTTTAGGTGGGGCTTTTTTATGTCTGAAACAAATGACTACTTAGGCTTGTTTTTTAGTGTTACACAGGGCAAATTGCGTTACTGACCACAATGGGAAGGCACAGATTACGCTAACACCGGAAATTGGTGTTAGTAACAAAAAAATAGCCGCGAGTGCATTTGCTCGAGTAATAGCTGGCGGAGGAAATGCAACTGTAGATTGTTTGGATGGCACCGGATTGTCAGATTCAGTATCAGCCGGAAGAGAAGCTGTGTCAGATCTGGTCGGAACTAATTCAGATTATGAATGCTTTGAACTTAATACTTATCTTTTTAGTTGTTTTCCTGATTATGCGCGAATTCAACTCCGAAGTGCACCACTCGCTAAACTAGGCCGCATTGCGTAATTCATTGAACACAACGATAGGCTGCTTAAAGCCGAGACACTTTCTCGGTCTGGCGCTTAATGCTCGCTCGATATCCGTAATCTGCTTCTCGCTTACCGTGCGTAAATCGGATCAAGGGGTCGGATCAAGGGGTCAGAGTTGTTGAACTAAATTGCAAGCTTCCTTTAATGATGAGCAACTAGGCAACATTGCTGGCTTTTTCAAAGATGAAGATTATGGAGGTGCCTACGGCTATATTCTTGGAGAAACTCAGGGACTAGATGGTGTTGACGCTGAAGTTACCAAGTATTGGTTTGAGAAGGCGATTGAAATAAACCTCAACCAAGATACGCGATCGTCAAGGGGTCAGAGTTGTTGAAATTAAAGAATACATATTTCAGAAGTTGCAATGCCAGTGCAACACTTGAGCTTTGCGCTGGTTACCTAACTCAAAGATAACGTACAATTTAAATAGGAACTTTCAACAGGTTAAGAATGCCACTTACACAGATATTTTTACACTCTCGTTGATTTCTGAGGAACTTGTTTAGGGTTATTACTTTGGTATCATTTTTAAAGCATCGTCGCATAAACCTTGAGCCATATTTCGTAGGTACGAACTATTTTCAACCGCATGAGATGCTGCATTGCCCAAAGACTGTCTATCTAACCGCGATTTAGCCGCATAAGTCGGTTTTATTCGTTTATGCACATCAAACCACCACTTGTTGCTGTGCTTTTTAATAATTTTCTTTTTGATGCGATTAAATCTTATCTTACTGTCTTCTCCTTCAAGATTTACCAAAAAGCTTGCCCATACCATTTTGCAATGGGCGCTAAGAGGCTTAAAGTTACGAGACATAAGTTCAGCACGAGCATCTGGGTGAAGTAATAATGAACCATTTGATAGGTTCTTCTCTATCCACTTTGGTTCAGCAAGGCCATAAATTTTATTTTTATCATTCTTACTTAAACCTTGAGTAATCTCCGCCCATTCTTCTAGATCATACGTATTTATTAGCCTTTCTATTAAAAGTGGGTGTTCCCTAGATAGTTTCTCGACTGTATCGCGATATTTCATACTCTACTCCTTACATACGATAACTAACTTATATATTACCCATATCAAAAGCCACCTCTTGGGTGGCTCTACAAACTAATTGATTAGCTGTATATTCGGCCTCGATGACCTACATCTAAGATCCAGACAATCAGCTCACCGTCTTCTATTTCGAATACTATACGGTAGGTTCCTACTCTTGTTCGATAAGTATTAGCGTAGCCCTGAAGCTTTTTGGTATCTGTACCTCTAGGTGTTAGCCTCAAATAGTCCAGCTTTGTATCTATTCTACGACGAACTTCATTAGGTAATTTCCTGTATGCTTTTTCAGCCTTTTTGCTGAACTTTACTTCGTACGCCATCTTTGCGATCCTCCTTGATCAAGCCTTCACCTTTTTTCCACACAGCCATTTCTTCTCCTTGCTGTGCGCGCTCTCGTTTTTGACGCAAGATATCATGGATATATCTTGTGTCTTCATCCATTCCTTTTTGCATAACTACTCCTTGGTTCGATGAAATTCTTCAGCGGTTTCTCGGTCTATTCGATCTTCTTCTTCTTCAACTTTTTCAAGAAAAAAGCTGTAAGCTTTCTCTGAAATAACGACTCCCAACACATCGCCCTCTCCTGAATTGATAAAAATATCTTCATCAACTGGGTCCGGGTTTTCCAACATGTCTCGTAATTGAGTGCCTACAGAGTCAACACATACTTCCCTCATAAGTTCTCCTTAATTTAGTAGGGGTTATTGGGGTGTTTAAAGTGGTTACGAAATAATTACCTCTTCAGCCAACAGATTAACTCGTTCTACTAATAACGTTCAATAATAAAACGCGGTAGTTTGATAGAGAATTTTGTGTGGAACTTGGGTTATTAACCCAGTTTAAAATCCATCCCCTCAGTAGAGAGGCACTCTAGAGCAAACCTTAACAGATTTGCTGGAGTGCCTTTTGCAACATTCCTACTTTAAACAGCCCCCCGAAGTAAAAGATGCATTAGCGCCATACTCATATGCTTTCTCTTTGTGCATGCTTGAAATCCTGCATCTTGAAGGCGGTCTGCGTGACGATGGCGGCATTAACGATATAGCATCAGACAGAGGTGGACTCACTAAATTTGGTATCAGCCAGCGGGCCTTCCCCAATACGGATATTGCAAACTTAACACTAGAGCAAGCAATACGGCTCTATCATCTACATTATTGGCGACCTATCCACGGCGATGAACTTGCGCCAGGCATTAATCTAATGATGCTTGATGCGGCTGTTCAGCACGGTGTTGTCTCCGCCGCCGAAATGCTGCAGCGAAAGCTAGGCCCCCAGGCTGATGGCATCATTGGCCCCAACACCTTACGAGAGCTTCTAACTCTACCTAGCTCTACCGTCATTGCCCGTTTGAGCGTTGGCCGTGGCCGAAAGTATGCACGCATCTGCGTCAATGACCCATCACAAAAACCAAACCTAGAGGGCTGGTATAACCGCCTTGAGCATGTCCAGAGCGCTCATTCTCGGGGGTGAGTCATGGCTGATAACTGGGCTTGGTCTTATGATCGTGGTCGGTGGTCGCATTCAGCGACTGGAACAAGAGGTAAAGGCGCGCATGAGCAGCCACCCTTTTAACCCGAGCAAGGGGTCAGAGTTGTTGAAATTGCTGAGTTGCGCTAAGTTTTTAGTGCAATTGGCTATTTCAAGGAGGAAATGCCATGGCGCGTCGGCCGAGATTAAACTTACCCCATATTCCGCAACATGTTGTTCAGCGTGGAAATAACCGTCAGGTCACCTTCTTTTCGGAACAGGATTACACCGTATATCTGAACAAGGTGAAAGATTACAGTCGTCGCTTTGACGTCTCTGTTCACGCTTTTGTGTTGATGACTAATCACGTTCATTTATTGATGACACCTACTACAGCAACGGGCGTCAGCCAATTGATGCAATCGTTGGGACGCTACTATGTCCGCTACGTGAACAATACTTATAAGCGGACAGGAACACTTTGGGAAGGTCGTTTTAAGTCGTCATTGGTTGATAGCGACCGATATTTGCTTTTGGTCAGTCGGTATATTGAACTGAACCCGGTGCGAGCGAACATGGTTGTTCATCCGTCTGAATACCCCTGGTCCAGTTATCGCCATAATGCTTTGGACAAGCAAATAGAACTGATTACGGAGCATCCTGTCTATCAGGCTCTAGGTAAAGACAAATCAGCTAGAAAGCAGGCGTACCAAGCCTTGTTTAAATCGCAGATGCCAGATTATTCCGTCGCGCAGATCCGAGATGCCCTGCAAAGAACCTGGGTACTGGGGGATGAGCGTTTTAAGAAACAGATTGAGCAGCAGTTGGGGCATACCATTGAGTTACAAACGCATGGCGGAGACAGGAAGTCGGCATCATTTAACGCTCGGGATAAAAATCTACAACTCTGACCCTTTGAAATCACTTTGAAACAAAATCAACAACTCTGACCCTTTGAAACCACGGGATAAAAATCAACAACTCTGACCCTTTGAAACAAAGGCGTAAACCTGACCCTAGCACTGGAGAAGCTGCTCGAGTCAGTACAAGCTATTTCGCTGCTCGGCCTAATTGCTTTATTTCATTTACCCAAGCAGACTTCTCGGATTCAGAGGCCGCAACTACCGAGCCAAATAAACTCACTGCGCTGGGCTGAAACCCACTGAACTGTAAAGTGAAAATATCGAGTTGTGCAATAACCGATGCGGCTTGGTCTTGTAGGCTCTGCGGCGGTGCATCCATGGTTAAGACCATGCGAGAGGTTTTGTCGGTGAGCAAAGGCACGGGTGTATAGCCTTGGTACTTAAATGCGAACCCGGGCAGGAAACTTCTATCAAACAGGCCTTTAAATTTTGCCGGAAGGCTGCCCCACCAAATAGGTGAAACGATCACAACGTGATCTGCCCAAGCAACTTGTTGCTGAAATACCTGTAAATCAGGTTCTAAAGGTTGTTCATCATCATAGCCACAATCCAAGCTAGGATTGAACTGCAATGCCGACAGGTTAACTCTTTGGGTATTATTTTGCTCCCTCGCTTCACATTCATAGGTATCTGCTAAGTGTTGGCAAAAGCTTGAGCGTTTTGGGTTAGCGTTAATGATTAGGATATTTTTTGTCATCGGGCGTACTTCCGTAAGGTGAAAACTCGATGACTATCTTAAGCTCTGCCCCTAGGGGCAGAGTCAAGCGTGCTGAATATGGGGGCATGAATCGAGGGTGGATAAACAGCGCTCTACAGCGTTTATACGCTTTAAAATATCGGATTGCTGAGTGAGTAATTTGTTTTTAATTTCAGCTAAAAACCCGTGCACCTGTGACCAATCAAGCGTGCCGTTGTTGTAGATAAGCGCATCTTTTAATTCTGCCAAAGTCGCGCCTAAGGCTTTTGCCTCCACAATCAATAACAACACTTCTACATGGGACTTGTTATACACCCTGTAGCGCCCTTGCCTTGGTGGTGCGGTTATTAACCCTCGGGCTTCATACAAACGGATGGCTTTAACGGATAACCCCGTCCTTTTGGCAACTTCACCTATATACATGATGGTCCTTGTTTTCTTTTATACTTTATAGAAGTTAGGTTTGCGGTTCTAGGCAAACCTAAGCATGCAGGGCAGGTATCTTTTTAAGCCCTCTGTACGTCTTTTCTAAATAACAATATTTTTGCTTTAGATTCAAATGCAAAGATTGCTTTTAGCGCCAGTAGGGCTAACAATTGAGTTATCGATTGAGCACCAGTTGGAGCGCCGCATAGTGCTACGAAAAATCCTTATCGTAGAAGACACCCCTACTATCGCCCGGGTGCAAAAGCACATTTGTTTGCAAGCGGGCTATGAGGTTGATATCGCTGACTCTAAAGCGAAAGCCGAGGCGCTGATAGCAAAAAACAATTACTTTTGCGCTATTGTCGATTTTATACTGCCCGATGCGCCGCAGGGGGAGGCTATACCTTGTAGTACAAAGGCGAAAATTCCTACCATAGTGATGACCGGCAGCTTAGAGAGCAAAACCCGAGAAATTGTAGACCGCCATCCCATCATTGATTACATCACCAAAGAAAACAAGCAGGCCTATCAGTATCTAAAGCGTCAGCTCGAGCGCTTACCGCGCAATGAGAAGATAAAGATATTGGTGGTGGATGACTCAGCGACATCCCGAAACTATGTAAGTGGCCTGCTCAAGCGCCATAAATACCAGGTGTTAGAAGCGCGAGACGGCTTAGAAGCTTTGGCCATGCTGGAGCGATATAACGATATTTCCGTAATCGTAACTGACAGTGAAATGCCGAAAATGCGAGGTGAGGAGCTGTGCATCGAGATCCGTCGCATTTACACTGAAGAGGATATTGCCATTATCGGTATTTCTGGGGTGGAGTCGGCACATTTATCGGCGCGATTTTTAAAAAATGGTGCCAACGACTACCTGCGTAAACCTTTTAACCCGGAAGAGTTTTACTGTCGGGTAAGACAAAACGTTGAAATGCTCGAGCAAATTCGTACTATCCGTCGCCAGGCAAACTCGGATTACTTAACCGAGCTGCCGAATCGGCGTTATTTTTTTAGCCAAGTGAACAAATCTCTAAAGGCGGCTGCGCAGCAACAGCAACCAAGTATGATTGCCATGTTAGATGTTGATCATTTTAAAGCGGTGAACGATCGCTACGGCCATGATGGTGGCGATGAGGTGCTCAAGGCATTGAGTAAGGCATTATGTGAGCATTTTGATTATGAGCAAGTCGCACGTATGGGCGGTGAGGAATTTGCGGTGTATTTTGCCGCTGAAGAGCCACAGCACTGCTTGCAAAAACTGGAGGCTTTTCGCCACTTTGTGCACACTCAAGGTGCGGCATTAACCCCGCAGAGCATTGCATTTACTGTCTCTATCGGGGCTGCCTACGGCATCAGCGATAATATTGAAGCGTTGATAAAAGCCGCCGACGTGCAGCTTTATCATGCTAAAGACTCTGGCAGAAATACAATTGCCTATGCCCCGCTTAACACTGACTCGTAAGCATCAAGGTCACATAGCAGGTTTTCAGTGCCGTTGCAGTTTGGCGTAAAAAGCTGTGAGTTCACACCCAGCGGTTGTGCTCGTGGGTGTGACGCCTAGATATGAATGTGATTCACTCGGTGCGCGTGATCACCACTTTGATCACCGGGTTGTCAAAGCGATGTTGAGCGCCCAAAGCCGATTGCGCTAAGCCGTCATCGGCACTCACCACGCCAGGGTGCAAAGCCACAAAGTTAGTATCGTCTCTTATTGCGTTGAATCCTTCACCCATACCAGCAGGGCCTGGGATAAACTGCGCAAGTTCAGAGTTGGCCTCGGTGCCAGCATCATACCCATGACCATAGAGCGAGATGCTTTGCCCAGCAGCCAGCGGCGTTAAATCCACGGCGTTAACACCGGTAAACGCATCATTGGTATTGACCAACATGGTTGCCAAGGTCAACTTACTATCAGCAACATCCTCTACTGACAGGGTAAATTCATCGGTATGACCAGGGCTGATAGGCGCTTCTCCACCATAGTGTGCAATCACCTCTGTCTTTGCTAGCAGCGCCGAGTTATCGCCCCCTTCAGCAAGTGCTTCGAGAGCACCTGAAGCCGGCTCACCAATACGCCAAAATTGACCTTGTTGATGCAGTACGCCAGCGATAGGGCTCAATGGTTGTGCTTGCGTTAAGTTGGTCAGTGTCACCTGATAACGATATTGCACCGGCTCTGGCGTGTCCACGGCTGCTTCCGTGGGTTTTGTGTTATCAGAGCCGCAGGCACTTAAACCAAGCACCACAAGCGCACTTAAACCCAGTGCTCGAGGGAAATGTGTTTGCAAACGCATGCTCACCCCCTACTGCACAGTAATTGTTAGTTTAGCGACAGGGTTCAACCATCGCTGGACGCTGTTATTGATGTCGCTTTTTCCCGCTGATGCACTGTCATCGCCAAGGTTACCGGCGTGAATGTGCACCAGCGTATTGCTCAGTTCGTTGGTAACGCCGCTGCCCCCGCTGCCAATGAGTTCCTCTAAAGGCGGTGGAACTGGCATACCAGGCACACCTGGGGCGCCGCCGCCGCGTATTTCATCGTTGGCTTCAGTGCCGGCATCATAGGCGTTAAGGTATACATGGTAAGTTCCGGGTTCGCTCGGTACAGGCCAATTGCTAAGGCCAACGAAACCATCGTTGGTGGGTAGCATCATCGCCACCAGCGATAAATAGGTATTACTTTCACCGGTGGTGAGGGTGCCTTCGCCGCTGTGTCCAGGCGCAAGCAAGCCTTGCGCGGGGTTGGCAAGCACATCACCGCCAGCGACTTCTACTTGGTTAACAAGACCGTCGATGGCGCCGCCTTCGGCCATGGCTTGTAATTCACTGGAGGCGGCAGTGGCAACGCGAAACAATTCACTGTTGCTATCGTGGGCAGCCACCAGCAGTGGCGTGAAATACATACCCTGGGTTAGGTTTTGCACTCGCACATCAAGTCCAGCAGCGCCCGCAGTGTGGCAAAGTGTGAGTGCAAGAGCGCTCAGGGTCATTTTTGGCAACGATTTCATCTCGAATCCTCTGTTATTCATATGCCGATCACAGCGCGTTTTGCACTGGCAAAGGCAACCTAGTTATGGGAAGTTCGTGAATGCGAATCGGCCGTTTCATCACTCAGCTAAGACAGACCTTGTAGTTCTCAGTTAACTTTCAAATAACATCAATCTTTTTTATTTGTTGGCTCAAATGCCGTGAAAAACGAGGGGGGAGTGTGACCTGATAAGTAAGCAGAGAGTGACGCCGCGTGCGTCACTCTAGCGTGCATTCAACTGTTATTCACTGGCTAGGCGCGCTTGCTGAGTCAGTTGTTGATGCACATTGTTGACTAATTCCTGTGGGATACAGAGCTTATTTGCTAACGCATCAAGATATTGCCCAGAGATGGGTTGACTCAGGTCTATGGCGCTGGCACTGGCGGCATAGACTTCGATGCCTGTTTGCACATTTGGTACAGCATTAACCAGCTCCGACAAGCTCATGGGCTGGCGTAGCTCATCAAATAACATGGCTTTTTCATGGGTTTGCAAGTCCATGTTTTCTACTTGCGCAAAAATGCGTTGTCGCTCTTGCTCGTCTATATGACCATCGGCGTAGGCGGCTGCAATCATCGCGCGCATCAGCAGCAGTTGACCGCCTTCGTTGTCATCTTCCACAACGTGTTCAAAGCTTTGTTGTTGCATAGGAGTCGAGTGATAATTAAAGTTGCCTGAGCGTGGATGTGCTGTACTTGGTTCAGCAGCTGAACTTTTTTGTGCATACTGCTGGTATGCCTTCCAAGCAAGGCCACCAATGGCGGCAAGGGCACCATACTTCACCACTTTCTTAGATGTCTTTTTGCCACTTTTGCCGGTGGCTAAGCCACTTAGACCGCCGCCAGCGACACCGCCTAGGAAGCCGCTTAGTGCGCCTGATTTATTTAAACTCCCTACGAGTTTTTGTAAGTCTTTCATTGCCCTTTCCTTATATCCATATTTACTTGGCTACTGTGAGCATAAGCCATGGCTACGTAAATAAAAATAATCAGCTTGTTACAAAACAATACAAAAGTGCGTGAGACAAACGCAGCCAGAGGTATACACCGCACTATTTCTATTTTTGCATCGCTAAAAGCACAAAAAGATCATAAAAATAAAATGTTTATACGCTTTTAATGTAACAAAGCGTTTTCATTCGTAGTCTAGGGTGAATAAAGAGTCTAATAAAAAGGAACAAGCTATGAATAGAAAAAGACCGACCAACACCGAAGCGCAAGCTGATATGACCCCAATGCTTGATGTGGTTTTTATCCTGCTTATTTTCTTTGTGGTGACAACCTCATTCGTTCGCGAGCACAGTTTGAGCGTTACTCGCCCCGAGTCTAATTCAGCGGTGTCAGCAGAAAATAAAACCTTGATGATTCAAGTCACTCACAGTAACCATGTGGTGATGGCGGGAAGGAATATCGAGACCTCACAAATCGCCAGCAACATCGCTCGCATATCTGCCACAGAGCCATTCTCTTCGGTTGCCATTCGCGCGCATGAGCAAAGCCGTCATCAGCAAGTTGTGACGGTTATGAATGCTGTACGAGAAATGGGGCAGTGGCCTATCGCGTTAGTTGATTAACGGCCTGTATTGAACGCCAGTGTCATTAGCCAATATGACACTGGCGCTTTTCTCAAGGTTGGTGGAAGTTTGTTGCGCTCAACGTAGTGAACGAAGCCATTAATCGCTGCTTGATTTGTGGGTCTGATTGCTTATTAATTGCCAAGCATGCAGGGAGGTCGCGGCTGAAATTCTCCGGCAGGGCTGCGGTAATATTGTCTGTATCGTGCACTGAGGTGTTAATTAATAACACATAATCTAACCGGCCATTACGGAGGTTTTGCGTTAATACATCGATATCCGTCGTCACCATCAGGTTTTTGCCTTCGATAAACCCTTGATTGAGTAATAAAGAATGTGCAACCGAGCCACGACTTGCGCCCACTAAGCTCGATTTTGCGTCAGCCAGAGAGCTTGGGGCCAGGTCATGACGGTTTTTGAGTTTATATAGATAAACCTCCATAGGAGGAACCAAAGGGCATAACCAATCAAAACGCTCACTGCGAGCGGGGGTTTTTAATATGGTAAAAATAAGGGTATTGGCAGAGGATTCTGCTTGTTTGTAGGCGCGCTTCCATGGCAACACCTCAATGCTGTAATCAAGGCCGGCATGATGCATAAGTTGTTGTACGCGCTCGGTGGCATCTCCTCGCACCTGGCCCTGCTTATCTACATAGCTTAACGGCGGCAACTGCTCGGTGACCAAAAAAACCTTATTCTGGGCTATGCTCAAACAGCTCACAAGGGGTAATAATAACAGCCAATACTTCACATCAATCTACTCAATCCTTCGTCCCAAATAAGCCTAGGAGATAAACTAAGTTTTAGCAAAATCAATTAAGTATGGGTTCAGGGACATCTTGCTAAGTTACAATCTCACTCCTGTTAATGTTCCTTTGAACCTTTATTGTTGTTAAGCAGGTTAGCCAGTTACTTTTGTAGCTGGCTTTTTTTTGCCTGAAACACAGCAAACTGGCATCATAGGGGCTGAGAGAATTATAAAAAAGGAAATAGGCATGTCTAAGTTAGTTTGCTTTATATTCAGCGGCTTACTTTTTGTTTTTGGCACTATGGCCAGCAGTTATGCCAATACCCCCGAGTCGGCGCTGCCGGCGCAACAGGCGAAAGGGCTAACACCGAACCAAGAGCAACAAACACAGCAGGTGGTTAAGGATTTAAATGAGCCCATGTATCGCCCATTGATTGAGCGTTACATCCTCGATGAGCTCAAGGCGGTGCGCCAAGACCAACAGGCTTTGCGTGCCGAATACACCGAAAAGATTGCTCATGCACAGTTAGAAACCGCTGATCGCGCCATTGTCTACACCACAGACACCATTAACAATGTGTTTTTTATTATCACCGCGACGGCGTCAATTTTGGTGTTAGTTGGGTGGAACTCACTACGCGACGTAAAAAATAAGGTTGAAGACATTGTTAACTCTCGCGTCAGTGCCATTACCGACGAATATGAAGCGCGCCTAAAAGATTTAGAAGAGCAGCTTCGAGGTCGCTCAGAGGAAATCCTCAACAACCAGAAGAAGATCACCATCACCAACGAAATTCATTCATTGTGGATGCGTGCTAATTTAGAGAGCGACTTTGCTACCAAGGTTGAGATTTACGACGAGATCCTTAATCGTAAGCCTGAAGATGTTGAAGCTATCGCCTACAAGGCGGATGCCTTACTCGAGCTTGGGGATACCCAAGAGGCAATTAGTTTGTGTAATCAGGCACTAGAAATTGACTCAGATTATGGCTATGCCTACTGGCAGCGAGCTTGTGCATACGCACTCACACACGAGCACAGCGATGCCTTGGCGGATATTCGCATGGCCTTAGACTACTCGCCTAATCTGCGCAATGAGCTGTTGCACGAAAGCGCGTTTGCCAGCTTACATGATAACGATAGCTTTAATGAAATCGTTAATGGCTAAAGGAATTTGGGGGTTGTAGCCGCTGCTACGCCCCTAGCTGGGACGTAAAAATTGGTCGATGGCTTCGGCGAGTTGTTCGTCTAGATGTTCTTCAAAATCACTGCGTTGGCTGCCAAAGTGAGCAAGAAATTGCTCGGCCTGTTGCAGTGATAAGCGCTTATTACGCAGCGTGTAGCTGACTTCATCTTTGCTTTTATCGTAACGCGGCACAAAACGGTAAGTGGCAAATTCGGGAGCGCTGATATGCTGTTGTGCGTAGGCACAAAACCCCTCTATGTGATCTTTGCCATCCGGCCCCAAACATCCCGGTTCAACACGGTATAATAACTGTATCTGTGGTGGGGTGTTTGCTGCCATGGCTTTCCTCAATTACTTGCGTACACCTAGCAGTTTAGCTGGTAGTTTTAAAAAACAACACTTTTTGTACTTTGGCGTCTTTCACTTGATAACTGGTGACCACCTCAGAGCGTTTATCAATAACTTCAGGGTCTGTACTGCACGACTCTGAAAGCTCTTGGTCAATAACAAAGCTACCATGAACAATACGTTTGATAGGGGCGGTATTTACACACTGTAATTTTTTAAACATCAAGCCATAGCGGGCTATGAGTTGCTCCTTGCCAGTGAACATCAACTCGTTGGGAAACATATAAAACGCCACATCCTCAGCGAAGTAGCTAATGAAGGTGTCGATGTCTTTGTTGTTATAAGCATCCACTAAGGCATCCACGACTGCAACCGCTTGTTGTTGTTCTTTACTGAGCTTTTTAACCGCTTTCTTTTCGGCTTTTTTGATGGCTTGCTCAAGCGCTTGTTGCTGCGCTGGGTCTTTCTCAAGCGGCGTTTGTTCGCCGTAGGCATTGCTAATCAAGTTTAGGCATAGCAATGACACAATTAGGTATTTCATTTGTTGGTCCTTTTTTACCAATACTGCTCTACGGTGATCTGCCCTGGCGTGCGCCGTCGGTTGCGTGTATAGCCTAGTTCTTGAAGGCAGGCACTGGTGTCTTTTACCATCTCAGGGTTACCGCAGATCATAAACTGTGCCACATTTGGGCTGGCACTGAGCTGAACATGGTCAAAAAGTTTGCCACTTTTTATTAACCCGGGAATACGCTCACTCAACATGCCATCGACATTTTCGCGGGTGACCACGGGCACATAGTGTAGTTGTGGATACTGCTGTTGCAGCTGTTTAACCAATGCTTGATAGCTTAAATCTTGCTGCTCTCTTACGCAGTGTACCAACACCACGTGAGTAAATTTTTGCCATACATGGGGTTGTTGCAGTATTGATAAAAACGGGCCAATCGCGGTGCCGGTACTAAGCATGTACACTTGCTCGCTGCTAGGCACTTCATCAAGTGTGAAAAAGCCCGTGCTCTGCTCGGCGATGCGTACCTCATCACCGGGTTGTAAGTTGGCCAGCGCCTCAGATAGGGCACCATCGTCAACCTTAATTAAGTAAAACTCGAGGTCATCACTGCTAGGAGGATTAACAAATGAATAGGCCCGGGCCACACGCTCACCGTCTATCTCTAACGCAAGCTTAGTGTATTGCCCCGCAGTGAAAGGAGCGATGTCGGCGTGGACCACCAGCGAGAATAGTTTGTCATTCCACCACTTCACTTGGGTCACTTTTGCGCTCAGCCAATTAGCCATTTCGCCTCCAGTAATGTCTTTTTACTCAATAAGTTAACTGTGGCAACTGTGAGCTATAAAGTCAATGAGTTTTAATTTTTGGTACAGTTGCTAGAAAGCGCTAACAGTATCAGTATAGCGCTGTGCGGCTGCTCTGGCGTGGTTGCTGCGTAAAGCTCTAGCGCCGGGGAGAAGGTTCCGATGTTTAGATCAGTGCGCGCTGCTGAAGCCGCGCGCGAAACTGGCTCGGGGTGCAGTTCTTTATTGTTTGAAAGCGTCGATTAAAATTAGAAATGTTATTGAATCCACATTGATCGGAGATCACCGTAATCGGCGAAGAGGTATTAATGAGTAGCTTACACGCCTTGGCGATGCGTAGCTGATTAATAAACTCGGTCACGGTGCGCTCGGTGCGTTTCTTAAAAAAGCGATGGAAGTGGTTGGTGCTCATGTGAGCATGCTCGGCAAGCATATCTGCGCTGAGCTTTTCCGTGTAGTTGTCATAAATAAAGGAAATCACCCGGTCAAACTTGTCTTTGGCTGGGTCTTGGCGGTAATCAAAACGAAATCCGGCGCTGGAAAGGTAATCATACTGGGATTGTGCCATGCGCGTTAGCATATCCATTAACAGTACATAGCGCTGTAACGGGCTGGCTTGCTCCATGTTCTCGAACAAGGCTTGGCATTGCTTTGCTAATTGTTGCGAGAAACGCAGGCCTCGGCGAGCACCACTGAGTAACTCCTCAAGTTGTTGCAGCTCAGGGTGTTGAGCCACCATGCTTTCTAACCACGGTGCTGGTATTTGTGCCACATGGACAATTTGCTCAGATAAGTCAGTGTTGATTTTCGATTGCCAAGTATGGGGCAGTTCAGGGCCAAGCAACACCAAGTCGCAGTCACCATAGGGGGCAATATAGTCGCCGATATGGCACACGCCACGGCTATTGAGGGTTAAGCATATTTCGTACTCGGGGTGATAGTGCCAATTAAATGGGATTTCGGGCAAGCGATACAAGCAATAACGCCAAGAGCAGTTTGGTGAGGGGATCACCTTTTCACACATTGCACGCACGCGCTAACCTCCACTGTTATTGTCCTTGTTAATTGTTTTGCTATTTCAGCAACTCCCCAGCGCTTGTGTGCGCCTATTCTCTCACACTTCAATACTAACCTATCATTCGTTTACCGCTATAGTGCTTTGGTTTTACGCTTTTTTGACAGCTTAACCGCAACACTGCGAGAAAAGTATGATCAGTGCATAGAATCGTACCGCTTAAAAAACGCTCATGCCTTTACTCTGAATAGGCCAAAAATAGTAAGGAAGAAGATGAGCATAACAATGAAAACAACACCTAAACGCCGCTTTAAAATCAACCGAGTGGCTGCACTCGTGACCACAAGTTTACTCGCTAGCATGGCTATTACTCCCAGCGTCTATGCACAACAGCAGTTAGCGCAAGATGACCAGCAAATGGAAACCATTGAAGTGAGGGGTATTCGCCGCTCGTTGGAAGCTTCCATGAATACTAAGCGCTTTGCCAATGCGGTGGTTGATGCCATTACCTCTGAAGACATTGGTAAATTCCCTGACAAAAACATTGGTGATGCCTTACAGCGTATTTCTGGGGTTACCGTGGACCGCCAATACGGTGAAGTGAGCGGGGTGACCATTCGCGGTACAGCGCCTGAGCAATCAAGAGTGCTGTTAAATGGCCAATCAGTGGCCAGCACCTCATGGTACGACTTAGGCCCTGCAACGCGTACATTTAATATGGAATTACTCTCTGCTGAGCAAGTATCGGCGGTGGAAGTGTACAAAACACCCAAAGCTTCCATCGAGGAAGGGGCCTTAGGCGGCACCGTGGACTTGACCACGCGCCAGCCGTTAGACTTAGACACCAACACACTGATGGTATCCGCTGAGCTCGCGCGTGGGTCTCTGTACGATGAAACCGACGCGGGTGGCGCATTTTTAGCGAGCTGGAAAGATGAGCAAGAGCGCTTTGGTGTTCTCGCTTCTTACTCCATCGAGCAACTGACCTCCGGGCGCCATGTGCTGGAGTCTATCGGAAGTTACTATGAATACTTTGCAGCTAACCCAGGCACAGGGCAAGAATCGACAGTGGGCGCGTGGGCGATAGGCTCGCAGGCTTTTCGAGCTGAGCGCGAGCGCACCAGTGCGCAACTAACCGCGCAATTTGCGCCTACCGATAATACCGAGTTTGTGCTTGATTATTTCCGCTTCGAGCTGGATAACCCTCATGTAAACCACAACTTTTTGACCGTCGGCGGGCGCGGCAGCGGCTCTGAAAACGTGCAAAATAATGCCCTTGGCGGTACTGAGCAAGCGACCATTACGCCTGCCTACGCCTCGATTATTTATAATCCGGTGGTGCGCAATGCCGTTAATATGAAAGCCGATGTACTGAACTTATCGGCTAAGTATATCGGTGATACTTATGAAGTAAGTGCCGTGCTGGGTCAGTCTACCTCCGATGGCGGCACGCAGTTTGGCGCCTCCAGTTGGTGGATACCGGCGACTGACGAGGGCGATAAAATCGGCGACCCGGCATTTGCAAATGGTCAAAATAGCACCGATGGCGGTTTTACCTATGATGCGACCGGCCCCTATCAAGTATGGCTGAGCTCACTCGATGCCACCGATGCCAGTCAGTTTAAACATGCCCAAGAGGCCAACTTTCAAACTACCGTACAAGAGCATGATATCCGCTACGCTCAAGCAGATATCAAATGGTTGCTCAGCGGCGATTTGTTTACCAGTATTGAAGCAGGGGTGAAGGTCAATAGCAGTGAATTCTCACGCGTAGCGATTCATCGTAACCCGGCCGATGTGGTTGGCTTTGTTCCCAATGGCAATTTAAGCAATTGGAGTGATGGCGTGTTTACTGATCTTCACTCGCAAAGTAGCGGCCATATTCTTGATTCCTATGCCAAGCTTGATGAAGACCAGTGGTGGGATTTTATCAGTGGCAAATATGAAGCGGGAGAGCTGATTGAAACACCGGCTTTGGGCGATACCTTCGGCGTGGATGAAGATATGCTGGCGCTTTACGTGCAAAGTGATTTCAGCGGCGAATACTTCCGAGGAAACGTGGGCTTGCGCTATGTGGACACTGAACAAACCTCGTCTGGCTATGCCGATGGCCAAGCCTTTAAAGAAACGGTGGATTACGATAATTGGTTGCCAAGCATCAACATCGCCTTTGATGTCAGCAACGACGTTATTATGCGCGCCGCCGCATCCAGTGTGATGTCACGGGTGAATTACAGCGACCTTAAGCCCGGCTTAGCCATTCAAGAAAACTTTGGCTCTGCCAACGGCGGCAACCCCTATCTAAAACCTTATGAGGCCGACCAAGCTTACCTCGGGGTTGAATACTATTTTACCGAGGCATCGCTGTTTTCAGCAGCCGCTTTTGTGAAACAAATTGACAACGTTGTCTTTCTCACTGAAGAGGCCGAGTTTGTCGATGGTTGTGGCGCTCAACCGTCAGAATATGATAGCTGCCGAGTCACCCGACCTCGCAGTAATGGCGATGGTGATGTCACCGGCTTAGAGTTGCAATTGCAGCATACCTTTGCCAATGGTTTTGGCTTTGTCAGTAACTACACCTACGTTGATGGTGAAACAACCCGCCCCGATGGCGCCACAGAAATGGTTCCTGGGGTGTCGGAAAACTCATTTAATGGCTCGCTGTTCTACGAGAACGACCACATCAGTGCGCGTATCGCCTACAACTGGCGCAGTGAGTGGATAGGTGTGGGCGCCGCACAAGCGGTGCGCAATGATGACTATCAACAATGGGATGCATCCGTTGTTTGGCACGCCATGGAAAACCTTGATATCAGCTTAGAGGGGGTGAACCTTACCAATGAGGTCATTCAATCTTACGATACCAACTATGACTTAACGCAAAACACCATTGAGTTTGGCTCTCGCTACTACCTCAGTGCCAGCTATAAGTTCTAACTACCAAGGGCCCAGCCTCAGCGCTGGGCAAACAGGGCGATGAATAACATTAATACCATCACGATAGTGGGTGGAGGCACGGCCGGGTGGATGTGCGCCGCCTATCTGAGTAAGCACCACCGAGATAAAACGGTGCGGATGATAGAGTCTGCACACATTGGTCGTATTGGTGTTGGCGAGGGCTCCACGCCACATCTGCAACAGTTTATGGCCGACTTAGGGGTGACAGAAAGCAGTTGGATGCGTGCCTGCGACGCCACCTATAAGGCAGGGATCCGCTTTAGTCACTGGAATGGCGATGACAGTGAGTATTTTCACCCTTTCTTTAGTGAGTTAGATGAAAAAACGGCGGAGGTGTTTTTTGTTAACGCCAATGCCAGGCGTCGCGGTGCTGCTGTGCCCGCCCATCCTGATGGGTACTTTTTAGCGGCGCAGTTGGCGGCGCAAAATCGTGCTCCCAAAGCGCTCAGTGCATTAGCGCGGCCGCTGCACTATGGCTATCATTTTGATGCGCAAAAGCTGGCAGATTGGCTGCGCGCCTATGCCTGCGCTCGTGGTGTTGAGCACATCAGCGGAACAGTCTCGCAAGTACAAGGTCGCCAGCGTATTGAGCATGTCACCTTGGCGGATGGGCGCACACTACAGGGGGACTTTTACATTGATGCCAGTGGTTTTCAATCATTGCTGGTGGAAAAGGCGCTGCAAGAGCCCTTTATTAGTTTTAACGATGAGTTACTCAACGACCGCGCCGTGGCTTTTGCCACTGAGGCGCTGCCTAACCCGCCGGTGTACACCCATGCTCAAGCGATGCCGAGTGGTTGGCGCTGGCACATTCCACTGCAAAGCCGCTGTGGCAATGGCTATGTCTACAGCAGTCAATATCTAAGTGCGGAGCAGGCTGAACTGCAATTGCGCCAAGCCTTAGGTGAGTATCACAGCAGCGCTAAACATCTGCACATGCGAGTGGGGATGATGCGCCGCGCACTGGTCAGTAATGTCATGGCCGTTGGCCTAGCGCAGAGCTTTATCGAGCCTCTGGAGGCCACCGCGCTGATGATCACGGGCCACAGCATCACGCTACTGAGTCAATTTATTGAAGGCCTGGTCAGTGCGCAGCAGCTTAATGATGAATTACACACCTTAGTGCTCGGCGTGAAAGATTATATTCTCGGCCATTACGCCACCAGCCGTCGTGTCGATACACCCTATTGGTTAGCCAGTGCGGGAATAGCCGCACAAAGCCCGCGAATTGCGCCACTGTTACAGCGTTGGTGCAGCGGTGGAGATATCGACCAGTGGTTGCATCAGCATCGTCATCAGCAGGCTTATAACCGAGCCAGCTGGTATTGCCTGTTAGCGGGAATGGATTATCGCGACACGCACCTCACTCAGCCTTTTGAGTGCGCTCCGGCGCAAATCGACAGCGCCGCCAAGGCCTATGTAAAAACACTATGCGAGACTCATTTTGGCGTCCATGAGCAGGTTTTAAGGCTGTGAGAATAGTATTGGTAAGGCACTGAATTGTGCCGCCAGTAGTGGCAAAAGGCTGCGATACTGGCAGTGCATAAAAAGAGAATTAATAACCCGTTTGGGGTGATGGTCGTGGTTCCCCTTGAGCATTGTGTTTGTTTGCCCACAGGCCGGCTCGTATAAACCATCACCCCTTTTATTTTAAGGCACAGAGGGAAGAACAATGAAAACTAATATCCCTGTGGTCGTATTAGTACTCGCGACCTTTTTTATGATTTCGTTTATTACCAATATCCTCGGGCCGATATTTCCGGCGCTTATTGAGAGCTTTGATATTGGCTTAACGCTAGCGGGGTTTTTCCCGTTCGCATTTTTTATCGCCTACGGAGTCATGTCTATTCCGGCGGGGTTGTTAGTGCAATCTTGGGGCGAGAAAAACGTGATGTTGTTGGCGTTTTTGCTCGCTGCATTAGGCGCTGTGGCGTTTGTGCTTATGCCGGTATTTGCGGTTGCAATGACAGCGCTGTTCTTGCTCGGCTCAGCTATGGCACTACTGCAAGTGGCGGTTAACCCGTTATTGCGCGAAAGCGGCGGTAGCCAGCATTTTGCGCTGTTGTCAGTGTTGGCGCAGCTGATGTTTGGTGGCGCAGCAACGTTGTCCCCTTTGGTGTATTCACAATTACTTGAGCAAACGCAAACTGGGCAAGGTGTTGGAGCCATGATAGCGCCGAGTATTCCCGCGAATATGGGGTGGTTGAGTATGTATTGGCTGTTTGCGGCATTAAGTGTGGCCATGCTGGTATGGATAGCGCTAACGCCCATTAAAAGAGCCCAGCGCAACGCCGGTGAGCGGCTCAGCGCCAAGCAAAGCCTGCAATACTTTAAAAACCCAACGGCCATTAAGTTCTTCTTTGCAATCGCCGCTTATGTTGCCCTAGAGCAAGGCATTGCCAATTCTATGTCGGTGTTTTTACAGCAACAACATGGCTTAGAACCCAACACTGAGGGCGCAGCGGTGGTAAGTCATTTTTGGTTGAGTTTAACCCTGGGTTGTTTACTCGGATTAGTGCTACTTAAGTGTGTGGATGCGCAAAAGTTATTGATGTTCTTTAGCGTGGGTGCCGCGCTCTGCTTAGTTGTAGCGCTGTTTGGCAGCCAATCGCTGGCGGTGCTGGCATTTCCTGCCTGTGGGTTTTTCTTGTCCATCATGTGGTCGGTGATTTTCTCTCTGGCGCTCAACTCTTTTAAAGCCGGGCATGGCGCTGTGGCCGGGATCCTCTGCACTGGCATTATTGGCGGCGCCGTGGCCTCGCCAATCATTGGCGCAATCAGCCAAGGTATAGGGAGCTTACAAATCGCCATTCTAGTGCTGTTTATACCGCTGACTTATATCTTTAGCGTGGGTATTTGGGCGCGTCCACTGGTGCGCAATCACACCCTTAATCTGTTTAAAAAATCCGTTTCCAACGAAGAGTTAAAGAGTCCTTCATGAAAAATGTTGTATGCATCGACTTGGGAGGCACCAAAGCACTGGCAGCGCGTGTTGATGGCGTGAATCTCAGCGCCCCGATTCGTCGCGCGGTGCCCTACCAAGGGGAGAAAGAACAAATCAATGCATTTGTCCTAGAGTTAGTGCGCAGTACCATCGATGAGCACAGCCAAGGCATTGCCATTGGCGTTCCGAGCATGGTGGAAATGCAATCAGGTCGGGTGCTGGAAACCGTGAATATTCCCAGTTGGCACAACGTTGCTTTACAGCAATTGTTACAGACCCACTTTGAGTTACCGGTGGTGGTGCACAATGATGCCAACTGTTTTGCCATGGGCGAGTATTGTTATGGCGGCCATCAAGTGCAAAACCTCGTGGGCGTGTGCTTAGGCACCGGCCTTGGGGCGGGCATTGTCATCGATGGCACCTTGTATAGCGGCAAACATGCGGCGGCCGGCGAGTTTGGTAGCTTTCCCTATCGAGATGGCATCATTGAGCACTATACCAGCGGGCAATTCTTTAAGCGCCAAGGTTTAGAGGGGGGCGCGCAGGCACTGTTAGCGCAACAAGGCGATGCCCATGCCAAGGCGTTGTTTGCTGATTTAGGTACGCACATAGGTTATGCCTTGGCGCAGGTGATGCTGGCTTTTGACCCAGACAAAGTCGTGCTTGGCGGCTCCGTGGCACGCTCTTACTCACTGTTTGCTGAAACCATGGGGTACGCGCTCAGTAAGCAGGCTCACCCCATTTTAGTTGAAGCGTTGCAAATAAGCCCCGGGCAGTTGGAATATGCGCCGCTGCTGGGGGCATATGCGTTATTCGAACGTCACACCCATTTGCCACACAAGGAGGTTTATTGTGCGTAAGCTAATTTTATTGTTGCTTGTTTTCGCAGCCCACGCGCAAGCGATCACGGCGTCGCAGCTTGAGCGCTTGGCGCAGCAACTACAAGTGCATTACACCTTGATTGATGCCAACCCTGATAGTTGTCCTGAGCAAAAAGAGGCGTGTTACCTCAGTGAACTGACACTGTCGTTAGCCAACGCCGAGGATTTAGAGCCACTGAGCGATTGGGCCATCTATTTTAGCCAGCTGATGCCTATCTACGCGGTGCAGGGGGAGCAGCTTGCTATTGAGCATGTTAATGGTGATCTACACCGCATCCGTGCCACTTCGCAGTTTACCGGCTTTGGTGAGGCGGGCGTAAGCGTGCGTTTTTACACTGAACAATCGCAAATCACCCGCTCGGAGTTTATGCCCAACTACCTGATAAGCGATATTGATCACCGCCTTGAGCCACAGCTGATCGCCAGCACGCAAAGCGCTGTTGATGACACTACAGGCTTAGAGCGCCAACCCTATTTACAGGCTTTCACCGGTATCAAGCAATTACGAGTGAGTGATGATGATAAAACCCCTTGGATGGGGGCTGAATATTTATATCAGCATCAAGTACGTCCAAAGCCCCGTGATACAGTATTGGGCTTGGTGCCACAGCCACAGCACATTGCGCGTACGGCGCCGGGGCGGCTGTCGCTAAGCCAAGGTTTTACACTGCAATTAAAGGGAATAGAGCGAGGCCCCATCGAGGCGGCGTTAAAACGATTAGCAACCCTCGGCGTTCATGAGCGCCAAGCTGCGATGAGAATTGAAATTCATGTCAGCGAGCAAGCAGGCGCGCCGCCAGAGTCTTATAAACTCAATGTCCATGACGATGGCATTGTTATTCAAGCGCCCAGTGCCACCGGGGCCTTTTACGGGCTGCAAAGTGTGGCGGGGTTATTGAATAGTGACGATTTAAGCCTGGAGCGGGTCGCTATAGAAGATGCGCCGCATTATGGCTTTCGTGGTTTACACATTGATGTAGCACGTAATTTTCGAACTAAAGCGTTTATTCTTAATACCATTGAGCAAATGGCTGCGTATAAGCTTAACAAGCTGCATTTGCACTTGGCTGACGATGAAGGTTGGCGCCTTGCCATTGATGGTTTACCGGAGCTGACCGAGGTGGCGGCAACACGTTGTTTAGATTTAACAGAGCAGCGCTGCTTGTTGCCCCAGTTGGGCGCCGGCCACCTTAGTGACAGTGGGATAAATGGTTTTTATAGCGCGCAAGATTATATTGATATTTTGCGTTATGCCCAAGCCCATCATATTGAAGTGGTGCCTTCGCTGGATATGCCCGGGCACTCACGTGCCGCTATTAAAGCGATGGAGGCTCGTTATCAGCGTTTGCTGGCGCAAGGTGATAAACAGCGCGCCCGTCAGTACCGTTTAGTGGAGCCACAAGACGGTACGCAATACCGCTCTATTCAGCATTATAACGACAACACCTTAAATATTTGTTTGCCGTCAACCTATCGCTTTATCGATAAGGTACTGCTGGAAGTACAGCGTTTGCACCAGCGTGCGGGAGTGGCGTTGCACACTTATCATATTGGTGCCGATGAAACGGCCGGAGCTTGGTTGGCGTCACCGGCATGCCAACAGCTCAAAGAGAAGGTCGCGGACTTTAGCTCATTCAATGGTTATTTTATTGAAAAGATTAGCCAATCTTTGGCTAATAAAGGCATTAAAGTGGGTGGTTGGAGTGACGGCATGGGCGATGTGCGCTTAGCAAATATGCCAGCTCACGTGCAAAGTAACGCCTGGGCGACTTTGAGTGACAATGGCCATGAGGTTGCCCATCAGCATGCCAATCAAGGATGGGATGTGGTGATCTCCAGCCCAGATGTCACCTATTTTGATTTTCCATATCAATCGCACCCGCAAGAGCGTGGAAATCACTGGGCCAGTCGGGCTGTTGATACGCGCAAGGTGTTTGAGTTTATGCCTGATAATCTGCCCGCACATGCAGAGATATGGCGCAGTGTTAAAAATCAGCCGTACCACGCCGATGACAGTGAATCGTCTTTACAACCCGGTGTGCAGTTTGCCGGTGTGCAAGGACACCTTTGGTCGGAGATGCTGCGCACAGACCGCCAAGCCGAGTACATGCTGTATCCGCGCTTATTGGCGTTAGCAGAGCGTGCTTGGCACAAACCGCAGTGGGCACTGCCTTATGTGGCCGGTCGCAGTTACAGTGCCGACACCGAGTTTTTCGATGCGCAACGCCAACAGCAACGAGAGCAGGATTGGCAGCGTTTTGCTTATTTAGTTGGCGAACGGGAAATAGCTAAATTAGAAAAGTATGGGCGTTTTTATCGCATTCCCACAGTGGCGGCAAGCACCACTAAACAAGGTTATATCGATGCCTTTACTTTACTTCCCGGGTTCGCCATTGAAGTACAAACGTCGGATGGCCAGTGGCAACCGTTTAAAGGCAACAAGCACTATGGCCCGGTGCGGGCGATACGAGCACGATCGCCATTAACCGAGCGCCGAGGGAGGGCGTTGAGTTTGCAGTAAACCAAGATTTCACACCAGTAAGGCAGAGCAGGGCGGTGCCGCCGCCTTTTTGCTTTCGCTACTGAAACTAGTTGATTTAAATACGGTAATAAGTATTAATAAGGCTAGTTATATTTAAGGATGAAAATAATGGTTCGCTTGCTCTTTACCTTCGTTTTACTGTTACTTACCACTTCTAGTCTTGCGCAAAGTAATCTATTCGTCGACAAATACAAAAGCGGCCGCACCAAGGCCGACGCCCATTACAGCTATATGCCTGTATTAGTGCTAGGCAAAGGTGATCAACGTATAGAGTTAGCGGGGGAGTATCGCGCTTACATGCAGGAGATTGAGCCTAGCGCCAAGCTCGGCTTTTCACATCTACTTGCTGATGTTAAAGCCAAGCTGGAGGCCAAGGGTTTTAGCACACAGGTTTATTGCGTTCAGGAGTGTGATAAACGCACTTACGCCCGGCTAATTGATGATACCTTTCGCGATACAGTGTTGTATCGCTTAGGTTATTACAATGTGCAGGAAAACCGATTTGGCTATCTGTCAGCGATGAAAACAGTGAATGAGCAGCCACGTGCAGTTATGCTGTTTGCTAAACAAGAACGCAGCGGAGGACTTTCTTTAGGCTATGAACAAATTGCATCGTTGCCTATGCCAGATGCGGGTCTTAGCGTGCAACAAGACTTTGAGATTGATGCGTTAGATTTTAGTCAGCTAAAAGCCAAGGAAAAAGATGCAAAAGGCAGTGCTGATCACCCATTAATAGAGCGCTTCCCTGGCAGTTATATCAAAAGCAGCGGCGTGAGTGATTATGAACCCTACCCGTTAATTGTCGGTCAGTATAAAAAATCAATTCCGGTGCGCACCGTCGGCGGTAAAGTGACCACGCTAAATTACCGTATTGATAAAACGGTTGGACCTTATGCAGTCCATAAAAACTACATGAATGCACTGACCCAAGCTGGGTTCACCATTATTTATGAGTGCCAAGCACGTAGTTGTGGCAACTATATCTTGCGTGATAATTACCGCGATACCATTTTTGCTAAGCGTCATGATTCTGATATCTATAACATGACTGAAAAAAGCAACTTTTACTTGTTCACAGCTGAGAAAGACACACCTCATGGCAAGCTATACACATCGATGTACAGCCTACAACGTAGGGCCGAGGAGAATGTAGAGTTGGTGGTTGATATTATTGAAGAAAAAGGAGTTAGCCACGTAGCTTTAAATATCGACAGTGATAATCTTTTAAAAGAAATACAAAACACAGGCAGTGTTTCTTTGTATGGTATTGAGTTTGATTTTAATAAACACACCATTAAACCTAGCTCAAAAGCGCAATTGGATGAAATTGCAAAGTTCTTAACACAAAGGACTGATGTTTCTTTGTATGTGGTTGGTCACACCGATAACAAAGGTGCATTTGACTACAACCAAGACTTAGCGAGTCGACGCGCTCAAGAAGTGGTGAACACCCTAGTTCGTGATTACCAAATAACCCAACAGCGATTGCAAGCGGTGGGTGTCGGGCCGGTCGCTCCGTTGGCTGCAAACGATAATGACGATAATATGCAGCGCAACCGTCGCGTTGAATTGGTACTTAAAGCACCCATGTTCCTATAACCGAGCAGTTAGCCCTGCATCAGGTTGCAGGGCGCTATGGTTGATTATAAGTTGTTCTGCGGCCTTGTTTTACAAAAGCACTGGTCAGTTATACAAAAAGTGCTGGGCCAGAACCAAAGACTCAATAATATTGGCAGAGCGTAAATTAATCGAAATGAGGGCGCAGCTGTTCACGCATTTCCATCATATTGCCAGGGTGGATTTCCCAGCGGTTTTTATCTTCGAACTCAAAATCGATTTTAAAGCGCTCTGTTTCACCATCCATTTGAAACAGTAGTTTTATAAAACGCCAGTCGCATTGTTCATAAATTTCCTCACGAAATTCGAGCAAGGTATCTTCTAGCAACAGCATATCGTCTTCAATCCTGGCTGTAGCGAGCTCTACTTTATCGTTATTGTATAGGAAACCAGAATTAGCGATGTGTCCTTCGTTAAATTCAAAAACAAACGAAAACGCTGTCCATGGGTTTTGCTGTACTTTCTTGCAGCGTAGAAATAGCTCGGCAATGTATTGGAGTCGTTCCATTGGTATATTCATACGGTGTCCTCTTGTAGGCGTTTAATGCATAGAATCGACAACCAACGCCAAAATAGCGATTAATCGAAATGAGGGCGCAGCTCTTCTCGCATCTCCATCATATTACCTGGGTGGATTTCCCAGCGGCTTTTATCTTCAAACTCAAAATCGATTTTAAAGCGCCCTGTTTCGCTTTCCATTTGAAACAGCAGTTTTATAAAACGCCAGTCGCATTGCTCATAAACTTCCTCACGAAATTCGAGCAAAGTGTCGTCTAACAACAAAGGATCGTCTTCTATTTCGGCAGAGGCAGGGCGTACTGCCTCTGCGTTGTATATGAAACCAGAGTTGGCCATATGGCCCTCATTAAACTCGAAAACAAACGTAAACGCTGTCCATAGGTTTTCTGCTACGTCCTCACAACGCAGGAAGAGATCGGCAATATATTGGAGTCGTTCTGCTGGTATATTCATTTTGTCCTTTTGTAGTCGTTTGATGCATAAAATCGACAACCAACGCCAGAATAGCGATTAATCGAACTGAGGGCGCAACTGCTCACGCATTTCCATCATATTACCTGGGTGGATTTCCCAGCGGCTTTTATCTTCAAACTCAAAATCGATTTTAAAGCGCCCGGTTTCACTTTCCATTTGAAACAACATTTTGATAAAACGCCAGTCGCATTGTTTATAAATTTCTTCACGGAATTCACGGAGTGTATCGCTGAGCAATAGCATATCTTCTTCAATCCTTGCTGTAGCCGGACGAATAGCATCTCCGTTGTATAGAAAACCGGAGTTGGCCATATGGCCATCGTTAAACTCAAAGACAAAAGCAAGTTCTGTCCATGGGTTCTCTTTTACCTTTTTACAGAGTAAAAATAGATCAGCGATATACTGGAGTCTCTCTGCTGGTATATTCAAATATCTAAAGCCCTATTCATTGTGATGCTTAAGCGCATTCTTTAAAAGCTTGCAGAACACCTTCGTTTAAAAGCTCATCATCGGTTAACCAGAAGTCTTGAAAGTCCTCCTCATATTTTCGGCTGGGTCGGCTAAAGTTAGTGACCCTAAAGCCTTTTCTATGTGGCGCGCCAACATTCATTTCTCTGTAAATACTTATCTTTTCGCCATTTACAAAGATATCCGTTCGGTTTACTCCAGCAGGAAGACCTCCTTCAGAGGCGCTGCGCCAAAACTTCTCTTCTATTGTTTTCGCAATTTGGGAAAGAGCAGATTTTGGAAATTCTGTTTGGTCAACGTAAAAATCAGGGATGTCCGGCTTACCGAACTTTGGAGGAGAGAGGCTTATGAGCACATTTATGTCTTCGTTCGATATAATAAACAAATGCTCTTTAGAGTCTGGCGAGTATTTCTTAAATTTGATACTCATTTTTTTTGGTAAGTCAAAGGGGTTTAATAATTTCATAGTGTTACACTCTAGGAGCTTTGATAAGCTTCACTGCGTCTCCAAGTTGGTTGACTTTCAAGGGATCTCTTTCAAATGTAAAAGATTCAACTACACCATAGTCGCTGTTTACTTTCTTTCCCCAGTTCGATGACTTATCGACTTTGGTTAATCCATTCCCACTAAATAAGTGATTGGCGCCAAACTGGTTCATAATTCTAAATCTAGCCAATTTTTGGTTTTGGGCTTTTGCATTTGTAGCTATCAAAAACTGTTTGAAATGTTTTTCATTATGAACGTTTCCTCCGTTACTTTGATATTGCTCTAAAGCTTTTTTAAAGTCCTGCGCACCTTCGTCGCTGAGCACCTTATCGATTATTCCGTGGGGGATTTTCCGCTTTTTCAAGTCGTCTTTTAGCTCGCGTTTACTAAAGTCTTTCATTTTCTCGAACGTAGGGATAAAAGTTTCCCGTTCTGCTTTTGGTGGCATTGAATGTGAGTCGATGATGGCTAAAGTAAACTCTTGATCTGGGGATATCTCCTTATGATCAATACCGAATAAGGCGGCCAGTAGCGTTGGGTCTGTATCCGCATTTTCCATTTGATCGAAAGTAGTCGCCCAATATGGAGCTCTTTTTGAATCTGGTCTGGGGAAGCCAAGACTGGAGTTTTCCGCTTTACTTACATCACCGAAGATTAGCCTCACAAAGAAACGGTCGTTTAGTTCACCTTTTTCGGCTAATTCCGTAAGTTCACTCTGTGAATATTTAGGTTGATATTCGCCGGTCTCTTCTAGACGTTTACGCGCATCCGCCAAGCGCTGAACACACTCTTCCATGCTTTGCGGTGGGGCCTTTTTCGGTGCTGGCGCTTTTTTAGCGCTTGCTTCACTTGCTTGCGGTTCGCTTGCTTTGCTGGTATCCGCTTTTTTGCCTGCGCCGGTGACCACTGGCGCTGAGCTTGTGGAGCTGGGTGCGGGTGCCTTTTTCTCTGGGCTTGCCAAATCGGCGCCGCTGCTGCGTTTTGGTGCGCTTGAGCCAGCGGCATCGCTACTGCGTGTTTTATCTGATTTTTGCAGCTGTTGTTTTACTACATTAGGGTGCTCGGCAATATCCCACAATTCGAACATCACTAAGCGTTCATCCACCAAAGCTTCGGCCACCTCGTTAAGCTGTGAAGTAACTGGCTTATAACCTGAGCCGAAGCTGGTGATATGTAAATAGTCGAACAAGGTGCTAATAATAAACTGACTATTGCGCCATGGGTCGAGATCATGCAAAAACTGCTCGGCAAATACACGCCCGGACCGAAATGCATAGATGGGATGGGGGAGCATAGGATCATCGGGGATATGTTCAGGGCGACACACCAAATGAGGATGACCAAAACTGCAATACACAATGTAGCCGCGAGCGAATGCTGCAGGCGTTACTGGGTTGTAATCCTTGACGAGACTAGAGCTTTCCATAGCACACATAAATTGTTTTTAACTGGCGACAATATTACCCGATGTGCTGCCCAAAAAAAAGCACAATAAAAAGAAAGCGCCCAGTCAGGGCGCTTATTCTACGCTATGGTGAAGGGGGGCCAATTCCTATGCACACCCCCTGTTTGAATCCAGTTAGAGAGGAACAAAAGGTGGTTGCAATTGCAAACCCTTCGCACGCTTTTACGGAACTTTATAAATAGAGCGATCACTTTTATTTTAAAAAAATAACAATCGCGTCTATCTCGCGTCTATCTCGCGTCTAGAGAACTAACACCATACTTTAATGCGCGGACTTAGGTGATTTGTTAGTTGCAACCTAGCATGCCTTTGTTATACTCGGCACGAACTTTCAGTAAGTAGTGAAAGTTCCTAACCAATATTTCGTAATTAAACCCGAAGTGGATGTACACAGTGCTTTCAGCTAACACGAACAATTCAACCTTGCTAACGCAACCGCTGGTGTTGGGCGCGTGCTTTGGTCGTGGTGTTGTGCTTGCTTGTGTGCTCTTTGCGCTTAATACGGCGTTGTTGCTCAGCGGCTCCCTTGGAGATGCCATCGACCTTGAAGCGCTAATGGGCGAAGGTTTAAGCCAAGAGCCTTGGTCAGTGGCGGCGATGCAGTTTTTTGCCCAGCCGGTGCTTAGCGCCCAGTTGTTAATTGGTTTATGTTGGTTATTGTTTCACTTTTTTGCGCCTAAGCGCGCAGCCATTTCGCTGCGTAAAGCGGCGTTTGCCTTTGTCGCTCCCACCCGTTGCCAGAATCCTCAAGGCGCGCATGGGTGCCGCGCTCCTCCATCAGTTGCCGGTTGATTGTTTTAGTTGCTATCCCCTAGGAAATGCGTGTCCTCGGTAGCGATCTCAGTGCGTCTGCTTAATTTTTGTCACTGACCACAGTCAACCCACCGCAGTGTTATTCGCGGTGCCTCGGGCAGCAATGCTAATTTATCTCTGCACACTCTACATTAGTGAAGGTCAAGCTATACGCTGACTCAGTCGCCCATGTTGCGGCTGCAGAGAACCTTTGGCAAAGCAGCATTTTTGCATCTTGAAAATGCTCCCTTAACCGCGAATTTCGCCCTTTAAGCGCTGTATTTATGCGCTTGAAGTAGCTCAGGCCACTTTGTGGCGAGGTTTAACCTTTAGGTTGTAGGGTAGTGTTTTGTTAACTCGAAAACTCTTTTCATTCGCTTTCGCTCTTATGGTGTTGGCGCTCAGTGGCTGTAGTGACGGAGTGCTGGACCCCAAGGGGCAAATTGGCATTGATGAGAAAAATCTCATTATTATTGCCACCGTTCTGATGTTGGTTGTGGTGATCCCGGTGATCATCATGACTTTGTATTTTGCCTGGAAATATCGCGATGGTCGCGACCATGAGATCTATGCCCCGAAATGGGCGCACTCGAGCAAAATAGAAGCGGCGGTGTGGACCATTCCCATCGTTATCATCATTGTGCTTGGGGTGATCACTTGGCGCTCCACACAAGCACTTGACCCATACAAGCCGCTGGCTGGGAAAGGGGAACATTTAACCGTGCAGGTGGTGTCGCTAAATTGGAAGTGGCTATTTATCTACCCCGAGCAGGGTATTGCCACGGTCAATGAGCTGGTGTTTCCAGCCAATGTGCCGGTGGAATATAAAATCACCTCGCAAAGTACCATGAACTCCTTTTTTATTCCCCAGCTGGGGAGCCAAATTTACTCCATGGCGGGCATGGAAACCCAGCTACACCTGATTGCCAACGAGCCTGGTACATTCAAAGGCTTTTCAGCTAACTACAGTGGCGCCGGGTTTAGCGGTATGAAGTTTAATGCCATTGCCACCCCCACACAGGCCGACTTTGATACCTGGGTTGCCAATGTCAAAGCCAAAGGGACTAAGTTAGACCAACACAGCTACGAGACGTTAACCCAACCCAGTGAATATCATCCGGTGAGCTATTACAGCGAGGTGGAGCAGGGGCTGTTTCACAGCATTGTGATGAAGTACATGCAAGGTCACGGTGAAATGAATTACTACGCCAAGCCCGAGCATGCGGCGCATAACCAACATCGCGTCGAGGAGTGAAAATGAATCTATTTGGAAAACTATCAATTGAGGCCATTCCATACCACGAGCCCATTATTATGGTGACTTTGGCGGTTGTGGCTGTACTGGGGCTGCTGCTTGCAGCGGCGATGACAAAATATCAAAAATGGGGCGTGCTATGGCGAGATTGGATCACCTCCATTGACCATAAACGATTGGGCATGATGTACATAACCCTTGCCCTAATCATGTTATTCCGTGGTTTTGCTGACGCTATTATGATGCGTACTCAGCTGGCCATGGCGACCGGAGGGGCAGCCGGGTACTTGCCCCCTGAGCACTACGACCAAATCTTTACCGCACACGGCGTGATCATGATTATCTTTATGGCGATGCCGTTTATGATTGGGTTGATGAACATTGTGGTGCCACTGCAAATCGGTGCCCGCGATGTGGCCTTCCCATTTTTAAACAACCTGAGCTTTTGGCTTACGGCGGGCGGCGCAATACTGATTAATTTATCCCTAGGGCTTGGCGAATTTGCGAAGACTGGGTGGGTCGCCTATCCGCCGCTATCAGAGTTATCCTTTAGCCCCGGTGTAGGAGTCGATTATTATATTTGGGCATTGCAGATATCAGGCTTGGGTACTTTGCTAACGGCGGTAAACTTCTTGGTGACGGTATTTAAAATGCGTGCGCCGGGCATGAGTTTGATGAAAATGCCTATTTTTACTTGGGCATGCACCTGGGCGAATATTCTTATTGCCGCATCGTTCCCCATCTTAACAGCGGTTCTGGCCATGCTTACTCTAGATAGATACATGGATTTCCACTTCTTCACCAATGAAGCAGGTGGTAATGCCATGATGTATATCAACTTATTTTGGGCATGGGGTCACCCTGAGGTTTATATTCTGATTTTGCCAGCGTTTGGCATTTTTTCTGAAGTGATCTCGACTTTCACTGGCAAGCGTTTGTTTGGCTACAAGTCCATGGTTTATGCCAGTGGTGCAATTTCCATTTTGGGCTTTATCGTCTGGCTGCATCACTTTTTCACTATGGGCTCCAGTGCCAACGTAAATGCCTTCTTCGGGGTGATGACCATGGTCATTGCGGTGCCTACTGGGGTGAAGCTGTTTAACTGGCTATTTACCATGTACCGGGGGCGTCTGCGCATCACCGTGCCGGTGCTGTGGACCATTGGCTTTATGATCACCTTTACCGTGGGCGGTATGACCGGCGTGTTGCTGGCCATTCCTGGCGCAGACTACGTGCTTCATAACAGCCTGTTTCTGATTGCGCACTTTCACAACACCATTATTGGTGGCGCGGTGTTCGGCTACCTTGCCGGCTTTGCCTATTGGTTCCCTAAAGCCATGGGCTACAAGCTGGATGAGCGTTGGGGTAAAGCGTCATTCTGGTGTTGGCTGGTGGGCTTCTTTGTAGCCTTTATGCCGCTGTATGTACTGGGCTTTTTAGGTATGACGCGACGCCTAAACCACACCAACAACCCAGATTGGAACATCTGGCTGTACATTGCCTTTGTCGGTGCTGTGATCATTATGTTTGGCATCCTATTTCAGGTGATCCAACTGGTGGTGAGTTATAAAAACCGTGCGCAATTGCAAGATACCACCGGCGATCCTTGGAATGGCCATACCTTAGAGTGGTCTACGGCATCACCGCCCCAGTACTACAACTTCGCAAACACCCCGGTGGTACGTGATATTGACGCTTGGACCGACACCAAAGAGCAGGGGCAGGCTTATCAGCAAGGGCAACACTATGCGCCCATCCACATGCCGAAAAACACCTCAGCTGGCGTGCTTATGAGCGCTGCGCTTACGGCATTTTGCTTTGCCATGATTTGGCATATTTGGTGGCTTGCCATTGCCGGTCTTGGCGCCGCCATCACCGTGTTTATTAAGCGTTGTTACAGCAATGACGTTGACTACTATGTGCCGGTGGCCGAAATTGAAGCCATCGAGTCAGCCCATATCCACCATGCAACTGCGGAGGGTCGCTCATGAGTGCCACTACATCAACCGCTATTCACACCTTGAATGAGGCGCATCACCACGATTGTGCGCACCACGATACATCAAGCAATACCGTGTTTGGTTTTTGGTTATACCTGATGACCGATTGCCTGTTATTCGCGTCATTCTTTGCCACCTACGCGGTGCTGTACATGAACACCGCTGGCGGGGTTTCCGGCAAAGATATCTTTGAGCTTGACTTTGTTGCCCTAGAAACGGCGGCCTTGTTGCTCAGCAGTATTACCTTTGGTTTTGCCATGATAACCGCTAAGGCGCAAAAACAGGCGGCTACATTGAGCTGGTTGGCGGTTACTTTTGCCCTAGGGGCGGTGTTCATCGCTATGGAAGTGTATGAATTTCATCACTTAATTGCTGCTGGCAATGGTCCGCAACAAAGTGCGTTTTTAACCTCGTTTTTCTCCTTGGTAGGGCTGCATGGCTTACATGTGAGTGCGGGGTTAATTTGGATGAGCGTGATGATGATTGAAGTGCTGCGTCGTGGGCTTAAGGGGCAAACGGTGACACGATTGAGCTGTTTAAGCTTATTTTGGCACTTTTTGGATATTGTTTGGATTTGTGTATTTACCGTGGTGTATCTAATGGGGGTGATGTCATGAGTCACAGTGAAACTCACGTGATGGATAAACTCGAGGCAGTCGCAGAGCAAGGCTCGGTTAATCACGCTAAGGATTATGTCATTGGTTTTATACTCTCGGTTGTGCTCACCGGCGCACCGTTTTGGGCGGTGAGCAGTGGGGTGCTATCCACAACCAGTACCTTGGCCACTGTGGTGGTGGCAGCCATAGTGCAAATTTGCGTGCATTTAAAATACTTTTTGCACCTTAACTTTGTTACTGAAGAAGGCAAAGCGAATAGTATCTCCTTTATTTTTAGTGCTCTTATCATCGTTATGGTGGTTGGCTTATCGGTGTGGATCATTTATGAGTCCAACGCCATGATGATGTACTAACGTCGAGGTCGAGCTTATGTTTCGTCGTTATTTTTCGGTGACTAAACCAGGGATCATCTTCGGCAATCTTATCTCTGTGGCGGGAGGCTTCTTGCTGGCCGCACGCGGCGAGATAGACTGGCCACTTATGTTGGCTACGCTCACGGGGCTCTCGTTGGTGGTGGCCTCGGGATGCGTTGTGAACAATGTTATTGACCGTGACATTGATGCCAAAATGGCGCGCACCCAAGGCCGCGTCACCGTCACCGGCGAAATATCGGCGTCGGCGGCATTGCTCCACGCCCTGGTATTGGCGGTATGTGGTTTTGGCGCATTAATCTGCTACACCAATACCTTGGCGGTGTGCTTTGCTGCCTTTGGCTACATCATCTATGTGGGCGTATACAGCTTGTATATGAAACGTCACTCCGTGTATGGCACCCTGGTTGGCAGCCTCTCTGGGGCGGTGCCTCCGGTGGTGGGGTATGGCGCCGTCAGTGGCCAATTTGATGCTGGGGCAGCCATTTTGTTGCTGATGTTTTGCCTATGGCAGATGCCGCATTCCTATGCCATTGCGATTTTCCGTTATCAGGATTACCGCGACGCCAATATTCCGGTGCTCCCGGTGGCAAAGGGCTTAGCCCGGGCGCAGCGGCATATTGTTTTCTACATTGCTTTGTATGCCTTGGTGGTCATGCTATTGCCGCTCGGTGGCTACACCGGGCTCGCCTTTATGGCGGTGGCATGCACGACTAGTTTTTGGTGGTTGCTGATGGCCCTACGTGGCTATCGCCGCGATATTGATATGCATGGCTGGGCACGCCAAGTGTTTGCCTTTTCCATTGTTAATATCACTGTGTTGAGCATCACCATGGCTGTGGACTATCACGCTGCCAATCCACAGTTGCTGGTGCTTAATTAGCATCTTTTAGCAGCATTTTCCCAAAGTTAACCAAAGGCCCGTAAGGGCCTTTTTTCTTATAGTTGTGCCGCCTGCTCAACCACAATGGCATGGCGTGCTGCTAGGCGTTCATGGTCTTTATCGTAGCCGCCGCCAATTACCGTAGCAACTGGGGTATTGTGCTGTGCACAGCGTTTGAGCACTAAGCGATCACGTTGTGCGATCCCCTGCCAGCTGACATCCAGCTTACCTAGGCCGTCTTGCTGCCAGATATCAACGCCCGCGTCATACAAGACTAAGTCGGGGTTTAGGCTATTGAGCAAGTGCACTAGGGTGTCATCGACCACGCCGAGGTATTCGTCATCGCTTATGTGATTGGCAAGACCAATGTCTAAATCACTGGCAGATTTGCGAAATGGGAAGTTCTTCTCACAATGAATGGAGCAGGTAAAAGCATAGGGCTGATGTTGCAGCAGCGCAGCGGTGCCATCACCTTGGTGTACATCAAGGTCAAAAACCAACACATTGGTCACTTCGCCACTATTAATCAGCGTTTGCGCCGTGAACGCTAAATCATTAACCATGCAATAGCCAGATCCAAAGTCATAATGAGCATGGTGAGTGCCCCCTGCCAAATGGCAAGCCACTCCATGAGTAAGGGCAAGACGAGCTGTTTTCAGTGTCCCCAAAGGCGCGGTGAAGGTACGCGCCATTAAGTTGTGTGACCAAGGTAGGCCAATACGGCGCATCGCTTTGGCATCTAAGCGGTTATGCCATAGGTCATGCACATAGTTATCGCAGTGAATTAAGCTGAGATCATCCGGGGTCCCGAGCGGCGGTTGCTGAAGATTATCACCGACCAAGCCTAGGCCTTTTACATGATGGTACAGGCGCGCAAACTTACTCATCACAAAGCGATGATTGGGGTCAAAGCTAAACGAGTAATTGGGGTGATAAACCAATGGTAAATGCGGATTCAAGGCCATACAGCAAACAGACTTAGCGATAACGAGAAGTTAAGCGTAACGAAAGAACCTAGAGTTTGTCTAATTTCCTTGAAAAGGAACTATCATTGTGGTGATATGTTATGTTGTATCATAACTTTGTAGTAAATCATGAATCTTTCACTTTCTCTTATCTCCTTAGCGTTAGCCAGCAGCCACAATGTTAGTGGTGCCATTGAGCACATCGAAGTTAGCGGGCAGCATCAACTTCCTTCTGCAAGCAGCGAATTGATTGGCGCAAATATTGAACTCAATGGTGCCCAATTAAACGAGTTAAAAGCGCCTACACTCGGCGACACTCTTGATACACTGCCAGGTGTGAGCGCAAGCCACTTTGGCCCCTCTGCTAGTCGTCCACAACTCAGGGGGTTCGGCGCTCAACGTGTGGTCTTAGCGACCAATGCGATGGCTGTGCGTGATATGTCTTCTATCAGTGCGGATCAACTCGTGCCAATAGAACCTTTCTTTGCCGATAACATCCGTCTGATTAAAGGCGCCACTGCGGTGATCCCTTTTGGCGGTGAGGCGATGGCAGGTGTTGTCGATGTTGATGACAGCCGTATTCCTAAACAACTAAGTGCTTGGCAAGCGCAAGAAAAAGTCGAATTGCAAAGTGGCTACAATAGTGCCAGCTCATTGCTAGCGCAAACTCAAGGGCAGCAACAAGGCTTCGCCTTTAATGCCAATATTCTTATGCGTCAACGAGGTGATTACAAAGTGCCAGACAGCGCCAAGGCACCGGTGTGTGCAAGCTGGTCAGAGTTAGTGACCGATGTGCGCCTAGCCGACCACTGTCAGGTTAAATTAGCGTCGCCGCAGTGGCAGTTTAACGGTGAAAAATGGGTTGATATTACCCCCCTTGATGAGCAGATAATTAGTCACTATGGCCTCAATGACCAAGGGAAAGTTAGCAACTCTAGTAGCTATCAAACCTCTGGCTCAATTGGCGGAAGCCAGCTATTTTCAGAGCACCAAGAGCTCGGGTTTGCATACAGCTTTGGTAAAGCTAACCGAGGGATTCCTGGGTTTATGCATCTAGGGTCTGCGATGGCCCCAAAAGTAGGTCAAGCAGCGGATATCCGCATTTACTCTTCTTATCATCGTGTTGATGGCCGCTACAGTCAACACTTCAATACCCAAAGCTACCTAGACTACCTTGAAATTAATGGCTTTTATTCTCAACAAAGAGATGACGAGACGTTAGCTGGCACCTCCGTTAACCTGTTCGAAGTAGATGCTTTGCAGCTCAACCCACGAGTTGGCTTTACATGGCACGATCAAGCGCCGGCCTCAATAGGGTTACAGATAGAGCGCAGTGAACACCGAGGCGAGGGGAGCGATAACTATTTGCCTGAGATCGAGGGCAAACGAGAGGCGCTGTATTTACTTCAAAACCTGCACTTGCAAGCATTGCAACTTCAGTTTGGCGCAAGGTATGACCATATTCAATATAAGCCGAATCTTGAAGGGAGTTATGTGCCCGGGCGTGGCCAAGGAGCAAACGTGCAGGAACGTGAGTTTCACTTGCAAAACTACAGTGTAAGCATGAATTATCATCCCGTGCCTATGTGGTCCCTACATGCTAGCTACACTGATGCGCAGCGTGCACCTGCAATTAATGAGCTCTACGCAAGTAACCCCCATTTGGCTTTATTAATTGAAGAGCAAGGTAATACGCATTTAAATGTCGAACAAAACCGAGCGTTAGAATGGGGGACGCGCGTTACTTTGGGTGACCTACAATTGGCGGCGACATGGTTTGATAATGAATACACCGACTTCACTTATCTAGGAAATACTGGCGTAAACAGAGGGGGTGTGTATGTTCAAGAGTGGCGTCAGGCTGATACCGATAATCAAGGCTATGAAATTACTTTAGATTATTCATATACCTTTAAAGACTGGGGCGTAATAACGCTATCTGCTTTCACAGACAGTGTAAAAAATACGCCTCGCTATCAGTTTGATGGCAGCTACGATCCTTTTGAACTAGACAACTTCCTAAACCCAGATAAAGCACAAGAAGCTGAATATTGGCGGCGCACTATGGAAGGAGACAGCATACCTAAAACTCCAGCGAATAGAACGGGCCTAAAGCTAGGTTGGCAGTATGATGGCTTGCGATTCACTGTAAATTACACACATCATGACAAACAACAAAATGTCGGTAAGCATGAAAGGCCTTCATCAAGCTATGCCTTGTTAGGTTTCGATGCCAGTGTCGTGCAACCTTGGTTAGGAGATAGCGGGGAATTATTTGTCAATATCGATAACATCACTGATGAAGATGCCCGAGCGCACCAAAGTTACTTACGCTTTATTGCTCCATTGCCAGGTCGCAGCATAGCCCTTGGATTGCGAGCGCGCTTCTAACTCATCGCCGGGGGGCGTTTAAGCCCCTCGTACATACTGTCAGATAAGCACTATACACACAGTGGCTTGGCTTTTTTTAATAACCAAAAATTGCATAGATGCGCAGCCATCAGCAATAAACTGCCGACAACGGAGAAAAGCACCTCTAAGCTTGGCACAAATAGCGCGGTGCCAAGCAGCGACAAGCCAATCAACGCGAGCAGTAACGGCAGTGGTTGATGATGTTGACGCAACCCCTGAGGAAGAGCCCACAGCGCTAAGGCTGCAATGACGAGGAATAGTCCTTGATGAATGCGCTCTGAGAACAAAAACTGCCCTAAAATAGATGTCGATATCAAAAAGCCTGCGGGCAATACAATGCAATGGACTAGGCAAAAAGCACTGAAAAAAATAGCTAATTTATCTTTCATAGATCCTCCCTTAAATTTCAAATGTTATATTATAACATTTTGTGCTGTATTGATATCTTCGCATCTTCAAAATAAATCGACGCTCAGCTATTGAAATTCATCGGCGTGTCCCAATTTAAATTTGAACGGCTATTCAAAAAGGAGTGACTATGTCATTATCAAACCGCCAGATCGTATTGAACTCTCGCCCTGAAGGTGAGCCCGTCGCAGATAACTTCCGCCTGCAAGAGGTGGACGCCCCGAAAGCGAAGCAAGGGGAAATGCTGCTGCGCACGATTTATTTATCGCTTGACCCTTACATGCGCGGGCGCATGAGCGACGCCGAGTCTTATGCCGATCCTGTGGCTATTGATGAGGTGATGGTCGGTGGTACGGTCTCCCAGGTTGTTGAATCTCACATTGAAGGATTTAAAGCAGGGGACTGGGTACTATCGATGAATGGCTGGCAAGATTACGCCATCAGCAATGGTGAAGGCGTTATTAACCTAGGCTCCCAGCCACAAAACCCATCTTATGCTTTAGGTGTTTTGGGCATGCCAGGGTTTACTGCCTATATGGGGCTACTTGATATTGGTAAGCCACAAGCGGGAGAAACCGTCGTGGTTGCTGCGGCCAGTGGCGCGGTAGGTGCTAATGTCGGGCAAATCGCCAAGCTAAAAGGGGCAAAGGTCATTGGTATCGCCGGTGGCGCGCAAAAATGCAGTTATGTTAAAGATGAACTCGGCTTTGATGCCTGCATCGACCACAAGGCCGATGACTTTGCTGAGCAATTAGCCAAGGTTTGCGACAGTGGTATTGATGTGTATTACGAAAATGTCGGTGGCAAAGTGTTTGACGCCGTATTGCCGTTATTAAATACCGGTGCGCGTATTCCGGTGTGTGGCCTTGTTTCCCAATACAATGCCACCGAATTACCTCCGGGGCCTGATCGCTTATCATTGCTGATGGGGAAAATCCTTACTAAACGTATGACCATGAAAGGATTTATTATTTTTGATGATTACGCTCATCGCTATGAAGAGTTTGCCACCGACATGCAAAAATGGGTGCAAGAGGGAAAAATTAAGTATAAGGAGCACCTAATTGAAGGGTTAGAAAGTGCACCTGAAGGCCTCAATGACGTCCTAGCAGGGCGTAACTTTGGCAAAATGGTGGTTAAAATAAACAACCCTGAATAACGGAAAAGCGAGCCGAGGCGCTTGCCTCGGCGTTAAAACGCTAATGCTTTTTTAGTTGTCGAAGTGAAGTTACAGCGGTGTTGGAAACTGAGTCATATTCACTATTCGCCCAGCCACCATAGTATGATGAATAATTAAAAATGATACTCTCACCCTCTGTTGTCAGAGGTGCAAAACTTTGTATAAGAGTTAATTCATTATTGTTTAAGGCATTTTGTACGATGCCAAAACATGTAGTAAAGTCAGTCGCTTGAGGACAATTATCATACTTTATAAAAACGACGCGATTGTCGTAAACTCCCCAAAAGTGTGTTGTCTCTTCACTCAATTCAACTTCATCGAGAGGGCCATCGGCACGTAAATTGAAACCCAATGTGCCATTGTCGTGAAAAACTGAGTAATAGATATCGTCATTTTCATTTACCCAATCTAGGTGCTCATATAAACCGGCAAAGCTTTGCACTGAAAGCGGTTGCTGCTCTTCGGCCTTCTTAAACAAACTCATAGGTCTTTTTGTTGTATATACATGGCTTATATCTGGCGACACAAAAATATCGTCATCTTTGTGTTGGAAGAAACCTACCTTATATTCACTATCTGGGTTACCTACTAGCAAGTGGTCTGCTTTTATCTCGTAAGGAAACTTTAGTTCCAACGACCCTTCAGTGTGTGGAACAGTTAAAGGAAAGGTCAGCTCGCTGGCAGAATCAAAGGTAACCTCAACCACTCCTTTAAATTGTGTTTCACTGGCAAGATCATCGTGAACTGACGCTAATCGACCAATATATTTTTGTCCGAATTCTAAAGAGGGTGGAGCTACTTTGTGCAGGTGATAGGTGGCGCTTAAAGAAGCATAGTCAGCTAATAAAGGGGCTAAGCCAATAAAGTCATCTACTTCGTACCCATTTAATGAAGATAATACTTCGCCACTGTGCAGTGCATCATACACGACAAAGTTATCATCAACGTAAAGTGGCTCGATGTAATCGATGTTGCGACCTATCGTCACTTCTTCCCAACGAGGCGCACTGGCGTTTTCAAAGTCTTTAGAAAAACTAATCTCGGTTTCATTCACAGTGAAGTGCTCACCATCGAGTTTTCCAACTAGGCTAGCGTAATAAAAAGAGCGATCAGGTAACGAAACTTTCGCTTCTAAACGAGTTTCAGCGTTAGCGGTGAACTGCCCTAAAAATGTGAGTCTAGGGTCTATTGCTGTTGTAAAGTAGGCATCTTCGATTGTAGGAGCAGAGCGTTTGGCCATATTAAAAGTGTAGTTTTGCTCTAGTCCCTCTACATGGATACGCAGTTGCGAGTCAGACTCAGCGACGGCGCGCAGCGTTGCAGCTTGTTGCTCACGCTCGCAGTATGGGCCACACAAAGCGGGGTCAACAGCTAAGTTCACAGCGGTCGCACTATTGTTTAACTCATAGTCAAACTGCTTCATGGTGTCATCAATAATGAGCGCGCCGGCATCATAGCCATTAAATACGATATTAAAGTCATTAGCGCTGTTTGACCAAGCACCACGCAGTTCAGCGCGACTCAGACTGATATCATCACGCCACTGCTCGGGGTTGTCATCTACTTCAACGGTTAAAGAATAGGCTTGGCTAAGCTCACCGTCGGAAACGTTCAGTGCTAATTCGTGACTGCCAATATCAAAAAAATCCGGTGCCAACGTTAACGTGGCGGTATTCTCGCTAAGGTCCACAGTGACCCATTGTGGTTTGTCTTCAATGGTCAAGGTGAGCGCATCACTTTCATTGTCGCTCATCTCTAGCGTGACCGTGGTGCTTTGCAAAGCTTTAACCGTGTTATTGGCAACACCACTGAGCGATGGGGCTGTGTTTTGTGGCTGTGAAGGAGTATTTTCTGAATCAGAAGAGCTGCCACCGCAGCCAAAAAGAGACAGTGCAATAGCACTACAAAGAAGCGAATGTTTCATGTTTATTATGTAAATCCTTGTTGATATTAGCAAGATGAGTCGCGCAGCTGTTCCAAGCGTGCGTACATATACTCGGTAAAAAAGCCATGCATTAAAAATCGCTGGCTGAGGTTCCACGGCCCAACTAAATACAGTGGGTATTTGTTGTAAGCCATTTCGGTGAGATTTGGTTCGCCAATCATTTGGCCAATGCGAATGGCCATAGATTGGTCAAGGTTAAAGCCATTAATGGCGTCGCGGTATTCGTCGCGTTTGAGTAGCAAACAAAACAGGCACATAAACAGTGCATGGGCACTTTCAAAGTCTAAAAACTGGCTCCAGCGCTTTTCCACCTGAAAATCATCCATATTAACCATTTGCCAATGGCGCCAATCAAGCTCAGTTTTAGGCTTTGATAGCGGTTGCCAATGGCCGAGCTGAGCAAAGGCTTTAAACAAGCACTGATCATGTTCAACAAAACTGGCATGGCGCATATCATCAATGGTTTTTGGATACAGCGGCACTGGCTCAACATCGGCTTTATCACTATTGGCGATAATAAAATTCAAGATGTTAGACTCGGTGGCGTAGTGGCGCAAAATCAACAAATTAGCCTCCACACTTACAAAGTGGCGACAAAACCAGCAAATCAGCTTTTGTAGTAGTCCATGGGCACTAAATTGGGGCAGCGGTAAGCGTTTAAATAACCACACCAAATGCAGCAATATAGCGAAAAGCCCTTGAAAAAGCGGGCGCACTAACCAGCGCAGCGGGTTGTTTAAGTCTTTAAGCCATAAATCCACAGCCGCTTGCTCAATGGGGATGGAATTATCAACGGCCAGCGCTTGCAGCAGCGCTGAGTCGTTTTTATTGGCGCTATTATTAGCCATCGACTTCCTCCAATTGCAGGGCGTAAAGGCGGGCGACAACCTTGGCGGTGCGTAAAATAGCTTGCACTTGAGACTCGTTTTGACACACCCGGTCGATTAATTGATAAAGCTTTTCTAAGTGGGCATCGTCGTTTTCGCCGTGGTAGCGCATAAAGCGAGTGTACTCACCCTCTAACGCGACACATTGCTCTATTTGCTTTGCCCAATCGCTGGCCATCTTGTGACCTAGGCCTTCAATAATCCACATCGCGCCTATCATATCCACCGGGTTGGGCTGCGAGCCGCGATACATTAAAAACGCATGCAAGGCTTCGCTGCCGGCGTTGCGAGGGGCGCTGAGAATATCGTCAAGTTGGCCGCCGGTGGCAAGGTAATCTTGCTCTAACACCTCATAATCGCGGTGCTCTTCTTGGGCATGGCCAATGACCACGGCACGCACATCGGCATAGTCTCTATCAAAGCTTGAAGCGGTGCGGGTGATCCAACGGGCTCCCTCAACCACCTGCTGGCGCAGATTAAGGAGTAATTTTTGGTAGTCGTGCACAGTAAACTGACCACGCTGTAGGCGCGCAATAATGTCGACACGCCCAAGTTGGCGCTCAAAGTCGAACCAAATGCGCATTAGCCCTTGCAGGCACTGTTGGCCGTGCTCACTTAATACATAGTGTTCCATGTTTACTCCTGTACCACGGTTAATTTCATGTAGGCGTTATTAAAGCGGCCGCTTTCCGGCACCATACAGATAATGGTATCGCCTACGCTATACTGCTGAGTGCGGCGAAATTCATCGAGCATAATAAAAATAGAGGCGCAGCCGGTGTTGCCGCGTTCATACAAGTTGGTGTACCACTTATGCTCGGGAATATGGCAGCCAGCGCGCTTAAGCATGTCGAAGATGGGCTGGCGAAAATAGTCGGATGAGTAGTGACACAGCAAATGGTCTATCTCGTCAACCTGGACACGGCCTTGGTCTAATAACCGTAAAAAGCCATCCACGCCCAGTTTGACGATGTTATCGAGTAAGCGCACATCTTGGCGTAATAAAATAGCCCCTGCGGCCTCGGCATCGCGGTAGCTCGGGTAATCCTGCCATGGCTTAGTGCTTTTATCCGCCGTACCCACCGACATACACACAGGATAGGCATCGGCGTGCGAAAAGCTGCGGATCCACTCTATTTTAAAACAGGTGCCACGGGGTTGGCGCTCGAGCATGAGGGCGCCCGCGCCATCGGAGAGCATCCAGCGTAAAAACTCGGCGTTAAAATCTAGCTGCGCGTCTGCCGCCTCATAACGACTGGCTTTGAACAGCCGCGAGGTGAGCTCACTGGCGACCACCATGGCCGATTCGTGCTCGCCAGCCAACAGTTGTAAATAGGCATTCTTTAATGCCATTAAGCTGCTCGAGCAAATGCCGTGGCTGGTGTGGATTTCTACATCACTGAGTGCCAGTTCGGCTTGCACCATAGAGGCAAACCCGGGCAACACCAAATCACCTTGGCTGGTGGCAGCGCACAATAAGCCAAGTTGATGTTTATCAAGATAGCTTTGCGCAAGGCAGTCGGCACCGGCTTTAGCGGCCATTTCGGCGTTAGAAATCGTGGTGTTGTGATCGCTATCAATGGCGTAATGGCGTGTTTTAATACCATTAGATTGTAAAATGCGCTTTTTTAGGCGGCTTGCTTTGCCGTGCACATAGCCCAGAAGCGGCTCAATTTGCTCATTATTAATGGCCGGGCCCGGCAAGTGATAACCCGTGCTGGTGATATAAACGCTCACGTTAAAGTCCTTTCAAACTGCTGCGCAAGCAGCGAATATTTTCTTCTAAATAAGGGAACACACACAGCACCGCCATAAAGGTTAAGTAAGCGGGTAAGAACCAAGAGCCACCATGAGGGTATTCCATTGGGGTAAGCTGCATTTGGCCTTGCCAATTGAGGGTGACTAAATCGACCACCACCGGCCAATTAACCACAGCGATGAGCGCCAACATATAAAGCGGCAAGGTCGCCAGGTAACTGTGTGCATGCATCTCCCATATACTGATGTGGCGCTTACCGGTCGCGTACGAGACATCCCAATGGGCCACCACCTCGTGCAGCAGCCAAGCGGCAAAACATATCAGCAGCACCAAGACATTTACGCGATATAGCAAACACATCAGGATAGGGATACCCACTTGGATGCCCATGACCGAGTGCATTAATGACTCTTTTAACCCAGAGGTGTGTTCGATATCGGTTGCGCGGTGACAACACCAGTCAATGAAGCCGGCAATGCCCCACAGCGGCAAAAAAACGAAGAGTAAGAGGTTGATCAGTATCTGTGCAGTATCCATAGCGTTCACACTTCCATGTTAGGAAGCAAAGATTACCACAGCAGATAAAGGCGGAACAAATATTCGTGTTTAACGGCTGTTATGGGCAAGCTTTAACGCGAGTGTACGGATTTCTTGCGCGTTACTGGCAGACCAGGCTTTGTCGCAGGCTTGATTGGCATCAAGCCACAGGTAACTAAGGTGCTCGTCGGCGGCCAGTTGGATTGGATAACGTTTGGGCAAGCACAATGAGAATACATACTCGGTATTCACCGTTGCCCCCGGTTGATAGCGATAGCGCCATTGTTCGCGGATAGCGTACCGGTGGCAGCGCTGTTCATCCACCAGCCTGAGTTGCTGCTGGCTAATATCAATGCCGGTTTCTTCGAACACTTCGCGAGCTGCGGTAGCACAGGGGAGCTCACCCTCATCAATACCGCCGGTAACCGATTGCCAAAAGTCAGGGTCGTCAGCGCGCTGTAGTAACAGGAATTCGCCCTCGAGGGTGTAGATAACCACGAGTACAGAGTAAGGTTGGCGTAGGCTCATATTCGTTGATAACTGCAATTAAAAGCACAGGGTGCATTAAGATTTAAGTATTGTCCATGGTGCTGATACGTAGGCCAACGCCTAGTCGCTCACAACGCAATTACGACCCTGATGCTTGCCCTGATACAAACAATTGTCTGCTTGCTTTAAAAGTGCCCCGGGGTGAGCGGTGGTTTGCTCAGTAGAAGCAACACCTATCGTGGTGGTCACCGAAATGCTGTGTTCGTGCGCTTGAATGTGGCAATGCTCCACCTGGCGGCGTACTTTTTCTGCCACATGGCGTGCTTGTGCCAAGGATGTATTGGGTAAGATAACACTGAATTCTTCACCGCCAATGCGAGCAAAAATATCGTACTTACGTAAAATGGCGCTGATCTGCATGGTGGCTTCTTTGAGCACAATGTCACCGGCATGGTGGCCATATTGGTCATTAATCTGTTTGAATAAATCAAAGTCGATGATCATCAGCGATACATGGGTACCATCTCGCTCTGCGCGAGCTAGTTGCTGCTGCAATTGTTCATTGAAATGACGGCGATTATACAGTCCGGTGAGTGGGTCAGTTGTTGACTCGCGCAGTAAGGTGAGCTCCAAGCTTTTACGATCGGTAATATCAATCACCATGCCAGACCATAACACTGTGCCATCGAGCTGGCGCTTGGGAATAGCATGAGCGAATAACCATTTTTCTTCATTGTCTTCAAGCTCCACTTTAAATTCGCACTCCCAGTCATCTAGGCTTTGCGCGGAATTTAAAATAGAACGCACCACCCGCTGCCGATCGTCGTGGGCAATTTTGGTAAGCAACGAGGCGGGGTCCTGTTGCACTGCTTCGGGTGCGACTTCAAAGATGCGCGTGCATCCCTCGCTTATGTAAGGGAAGTGCCAAGAGCGCTCAGCCGTTAGCGCAAATTGATAAATCATTCCCGGAAGCACTTGTGCAAACGCATCCAGTCGATTGGAGAGGCTGACATTTTCGCTTTTATCGGTGAGCGAGCCCACTAAATAATCTTGGCCATTATTCGTCGTGGTTTGCATGCGTTGGCTGTAGTTGGTAAGCCAAATATAATGGCCGTCTTTGTGGCGAAACCGAAAGTCGGATTTAAACACCCCTTGTGCCCCTTCTTTGCGCCAGTGGCGGGTTTGTGTGTCCTGTGCATCTAAATCCTCAGGGTGAATATGTTCGCGCCACCAGTGCGGGCTTTGTACGAACTTTATGCGGTTATAGCCGGTAATATGGCTTATCTGCGAAGAAATAAAACTAAAACAACAAGGCTCATCAAAGGGGGCTTTATAAATAGCGGCAGGGACACTGTCGATAATGGTTTTAAGCTCGTTTCTTACTTGCGTGAGCTGCTCCAAGTCATGCACGCGTTGGGTAATATCGATATGGGTGCCAGAGATCCACTCGGGCTTGTCATCTGCGGTGCGGGTCACCACTTTGCCGCAATCTCGAACCCAAACCCAATGACCCTGCTTGTGCTTCATGCGCACATCACATTGATAAACGGGGTCTTCACCGCTGAAATGGCGGTCAAAGGCAGCATCCGATGCGTGTAAGTCCTCAGGGTGGGCGTAGAGCAGCCAGGTATCAATTGAAATGGGTGAGAGTTCATCCAACGTATAGCCAATAATATTGGCCCAGCGCTCATTTAACACAACCTCGCCAGTTTGAATATTCCACTCCCACGTACCGGCTTGAGTGCCCTCGATTAAGGCCTCCAAACGCTCAGCATTGGAGCGCTGTCGGTAACCCTCAAAATGTTCGCTTAATGAGACCACCAAACTACTCTGATTACCCTGACACCACTGCGCTGTAGCAATAAAAGTACGTTGTTCAAGTTCAACTTGCAGGGTAATGTAAGGAGCTTGCTTGCAAAACGTAGTGAACACACACAAATCTTGTTTGTTAAAAAATGAAAAATCATCAAAATGCAGACCTACATAGCGCTCAAGCTGCGCAGGGTGCGCAGCGCTGCAAACTCCTTGCGAGTCGAAAATAAGCAGTGATGTGTGCGACTGTGTCTGCAAAGCGCCTCCTTCCCTAGCCAAATCAATGACCTATTTTAGGTACCGATACTTTAGAGTGTATTTATTTTGATAGCTCATACAAAAGTATAGGCTAATTATTAAAAGCTATTTATTTTTAGTGCGTTACTAGAATAAAAAATGAGAAAACCGCAATATTTTTGCCCTCAATACGTTTAGCTTGGGTTCATTGGCGCACATTTACAGTAAAGTTATTGCGAAATGGTCAACAGACCAATTAAGGAGGTTGCTATGCGACTGACAGCTTTATGCTTAACTACGTTACTGGCCGGCGCTCTTCCTATGAGTGAGGCAATGGCTAAGCCTGAACACTTCACGCCCCCAGGCCATGCGAAGAAAATGCACCACGGCAAAAAACATAAGCACAAACACAAAGAGCGCTATGAGCGCCATCATCACTGTGATCATTACAGCCATAGATACAACGATGACTACTGGCGTATAGGCCGACATATTGATTATGACGTATACCGTCACGGCAAGGTCCTGAGGCGCGACCGCCATGGCCACGTAATTGTGGATATGCACGGCGATGTGTTTCGGCTATTAGAGAACAGCCTAGAAATAGTCGAGATTATCAGCCGGAGACATTAACTTTTAAAAACGCCTCAGTGAGGCGTTTTTTATGTGCAAAGCACCTCATTACTTTTTGTTCGTTGTATGATAGTTTTTAACTAACTTTATAAATAACAAAGCTTTTTGTGAGTAGCGACTTTTACAACATCCATGCCGAGCGCTTAGCAGAACAGTATCTAAGTACTGACTTTGAGCAGGTACATGAGCAGTGTATGCCATATATTGTACCGGTGCTGAACAAGGCTCGCGCTCGGGTCCTTGATATTGGTGCTGGGGCAGGTCGTGACGCGCGCTATTTTGCTGAACAAGGTAACCAAACTCAAGTCTATGCTGTGGAGCCAGCGGAACTGTTAGCTCAGCTCGGTGAACAGCATACGCAAGGCTTACCTGTAACTTGGCTAGAGGATTCCTTACCAGCACTTCACGCCGTGACAAGATTAGAAGTTAGTTTCGATCTTATTTTACTCAGCGCCGTTTGGATGCACATTCCGGAGTCTCAGCGCGAGCGCTCGTTGCGTAAACTGACCAACTTACTTAAACCAGGTGGACAAATTGTTATTTCCCTGCGTTATGGTCAAGGTGAGTATGAGCGTAACGAGCGAGCTATGTATCAAGTTTGCGCTGACTCGCTTAAAGCGATGGCTCGCAATTTGGGCCTTAGTTGCACTCTATGTACTGAACGTGAGGGCGATAAGCTAAAACGTGAACAAGTAAGCTGGCAAACGCTGGTTTTTCGTTTACCAGATGATGGTTCCGGTGCATTTCCGCTGATCCGCCATGTGGCGTTAAATGATGGTAAGTCAGCGACACATAAGCTCGCCTTGATGCGAGTGCTACTGCGTATTGCTGATGGTCATCCCGGTGCTGTAATACGGCGCGAGGATAATCGCGTGATATTACCAGCTGGCTTAGTCGCTCTTTATTGGTGCCATCAATATAAAACCTTAATTGATCACTATGGCCTTTATCAAACGCCCAATAAAAGCCCTAATATGGGTTTTATGAAGGAAAATGGTTGGCACAAATTAGGCCACCTCACCGCCTCAGATCTGAAAGTCGGGAATGGCTTTAAAGGAGAAGAGGCTAAATCTGTGTGTCGCACGTTGTCGCATGCGGTGAGTAACATTCGTGATATGCCTTGTCGTTACATTACTTTCCCTAATACGCAGCAATGCGTGTTTGAACTCAGCAGTTCGGTAGTGCGAGCTACTGAGTTACTATTTCTTGATTTTCAAACGTTATGCAAATGGGGCGAGTTCTCTTTGCCTGAGCACACCTGGACAGCGCTTAATCGCTATGCCTGCTGGATTGAGCCTGTTTTAGTCAATGAATGGGCTAAAACCATGCAATCCTATCAGGGCAACGATCAGTACCAGTGCCCCACTAAGCGTCATATTTTTATGGAAGCATTGAGTTGGTTAGAGCCGAAAAGAACGACAACCGAGGTACGCCAGCGCTTTGACCAACTGCGCCATGCAGGTGAGAGCTTATCTTGTGTCTGGACAACCCGTAAGCTGCAACGTGAGTATGACATTGATCATTGCATGCCCTTTGCGCGATGGCCCAATAATGACCTGTGGAATTTGCTTCCCGCATCAGCTCAAGCCAACAACGAAAAGCGCGACCGCTTGCCAAGTGTACAGCGCCTAGAAGCACAAGAAGGTTTAATAAAGCACTGGTGGCGTAGTGCTTGGCTTGATACTGGCAATGCAGCGAATCGACAAAAGCAACGGTTTTTTGCAGAGGCCAATTTGGCTCTGCCGAATTTAGATATTAATAATACCTCAGTCGATGATCTTTTCGACGCCTTAGTGTTGCAGCGTGATCGTTTACGGGAAATGCAACAGCTTCAAGAATGGTGATGTCTTACCTTTAGACTGTATAGAGCTCACGGCTTTATCACCATTACTTAATCCACCACCTTTAAGGTACGGTACTCGTCGTAGGCGAATTGGTCGGTCATGCCGCTGATGTGGTCTTGAATCAATCGACAGCGGTGGTAAAACTCGTACAGGTGAAAGTGTTCGGCGTTTTTATCCAGTTTGGCAACGGCTTTTTCATAAACGTTGAGGTATTTTCCGGAGAGTTTCTTCACCATGCGTGTGGCAATTAAAAAGTCTTTGTGGTGACTCAGCACTTGGGTGAATTGCTCATACTCTAAATCGAGTAGCACTTGGTATTCATCGAGCAAACCGGAGATGATTTTATAGCCTTGTAGCTCGAGCTTTTCAACTTCGGGATGACAAAATACGCGTTCACGAGCGACTGTTTTCAAAGCATCGGTAATGGCTTGGTGGTGGCTGCCATCTTCGATTAATGAGGCGTTGAGGGTGCCGGCGTACACCTGCTCTATGTTGTCTTTAAAGCGCGTAGCCGCATGCTCAACCAACGGGTGTAAGAGTTTTACACGCAGATATATGAAAAAGGTGTTGTTGTAGTTGAACTCGGCCTCATCTGCTTTTTGTCGGGCAAACTCGCAGGCTTTGGCCACCAGGTCGCTGTAACTTTGTTCTGCGGTATTCAGTGCCCCCAGTCTTTGCCGATAAGCGTCATCTAAGTAGCGCACCAATTTTTCCACCGAGAGTATGCCTTTTTCTACCGCGTCTTCCATATCGGCTAAGCAATAGGCAATGTCGTCGGCGGCCTCCATAATGTAGCTGGCGGGGTGACGACAGCCATTATCCATTTCTAAGGCATCACTCAATTGAGCGATGAACGCAGCCTCGCTGTGGTAAAAGCCGACTTTTTTCATAAGGTAGCTTTTATCTTCAGGCCGCGCGTCTTTCGCCATAGTGCCGGGGCGAGTGTATTTAAGAATGGCCGCTATTTGGCTGTAACTTAAGTTCAGCGCTAACAGCGAGTGAACTGCGCGGATCGCTTGAGCGTTGCCTTCGAAGCTTTGTAAATCAAGCAGTAGCTCGTGTTTTAGCGAGTGTGTTTGCGCAAGCGTCGGCAACGGGCCAAAGCGTTGCTGCAGGTAGCGGCTAAACCAGTGGTTGATGGCGGCCTCACCAAAATGGCCAAAGGCCGGGTTACCTATATCGTGCATCAAACACGCCATTTCCACCAAGGTCTCAAAGGGCCGCTCCATGTCGGTGAGGCCATAGTGTGCTCGCTCTTGTGCATTGAGCTTAGAAAACAGTTTTTGCACAATAAAACGGCCGTTTTGCTGTACCTCAAGGGAGTGGGTGAGGCGTGAGCGCACGGCAGCATTGCGCTCTAATGGAAATACCTGAGTCTTTTGCTGCAATCGGCGTATGCCGGAGGAGTTGATGATGCGGCCGCGATCGCTCTCTAAGCTGGTATGCAAAGTTTTCAGCGGGTTCACTTGGCGTGCGGTGTTTATTTTTGTAGTAAAATCGATGTGCGCCATCATCACTCCTAGATAATTGACCAGCGTCTAAATTAGCAGCTTTGGTTCACAAATCAATGTGTTATTTCGGTGTGAGTGATAGCACTTATCAGTAAATAACCTAGCCCACGGCACGTTGGTAGGTGGGCAAATCGAAGAACAGCGAGCTCATATTGGCAATACGCTTCAATGCTGCTTTTTCTTGGTCCTGCCATTGCGGCACTTGCGTGCGGCTTTCACAGCAAAGCACCCCTCTTGGCTCGAAGTTATCGTGCAGCACGTAATCAAGCAAAGAGTAAAAGCCACATGGCTCAAAGTAGCCTGCGACCATGTGTTTGGTAAACGGGTGGTGACGCACATCTTCAATGGCAAGGAAATCATGGCTGAATAGCGCAGAAAAATAAGCCTGGGCTGTATCTTGGCCAATAACCCCGCCGTCAGAATAGGCGCCGGTGTGTTTATCAAATTTAGCGATGCACACAATACTTGAGGTGTTCTCATTGGCCACCCACAGGCTTACGACATCGGCTTGGGGAACATGCTCTGCTGCAGTGTGAACTATCTTTTGCAGCTTTTCTATGTGGCTTAAACCTGGGTTAGTTAAAGCCAAGTTAAGTTGAAATAAATCAACCATTTGCCACTCTCCTCACAACAAAAACGTTGTGACTATGCCCAATCTTGCTCCGCACGCTAGATACGTAACTGGAACTTTACTGCGCCAGTGTGAGCCACTGACAATTATTTAGTATAGGCACCACACGGCGTTGTAGCCTGACTATTTTTGCACATTCGCTCGATGCCACGCACACCAGTAAATAATACGCAGGCACTAACGTTTTGGTTTCTCGTCATCGAGCGGGCCGGCGCCAATATCTACTTTTTCTTCGCTTGGCTTAAAGTCAGGGTCTAGCGAAAGATTAGCAAAAGGGTTCGACTTTTTGTCTTTGTCTTTGTTCTCGTCTTCGTCTTCAGCACTGGTTTTTTCTGGCTCCGAGTCATCAGAGCGAGCTTCTTCACTTTGCTGGTCTTGCTCTGGAGAAAGCGCAGATTCTAACTCCGCAAGCGCGTCATCAAGGCTTTGACTGTTACCATCGTCAATATCTAGCGCCAACTCTTCATCGCTTGATGATGTTTGCCCTTGTGTGGCTGTGCTTTGGGGCTCAATAATTGGTGGCTCAGGCTCAGGCTCAGGCTCAGGCTCAGGCTCAGGCTCAGGCTCAGGCTCAGGCTCAGGCTCAGGCTCAGGGGTCTCTAACAAGGGTTGTGACGGATCAAAGTCGTCAAATGGGTCATCCCCTTGGCTCTGCGGCGAGCTTGATGCAGGCGACTCTATGGCAGAAGTAGATGATGCTTGCTCATCGGAACTTGGGTCGGACTCGCCACCTGCACGTTTATTGGCGGCCTCTAAAAACGCCATAAACTCCTCATCACTCATATTCGACCAGTCTTTGCTACTGCTGTCACTGCTGGGCAGAGGAGTTTGCTCTTGTTGCTCCGTTGCAGGTGTCGGTTTGGGAGTCGGCGCGGGTGCTGAGTCCTTAATAGCGTGCGCTGTATCGTCCGAGTTGGGTGCGTCGTCTTTGCGTTTGAACGGGTGAATTTCCGCGCTCTTGCTTGCTCCTTGCGGATCGCTGGAGCGAGGCTCTGCGGCAGGTTTGGGCATCGGCGCAACGTTCTCTGCGGGCACCTCTGGGCGAGGTGTCTCTTCTTGTGCAGCGCTTGGTTGAGGCGTAGGCTCAGTGCGCGGCTCCGACTTTGGTGGCTGCACGGGCGTCTCGATTAACGGCTTGGTTGAAGACGCGCCCAGCGCGGCGTTGCTTCCTTGCGCAAGCAATTGCTTCACCTTATCGACTAAGTTAGAACATTGTTGGGCGTCAAAGCTTTCAACACTGTAGCTAAGAATGTAGTCAACCAAGTCTTCACGCTGCATCACCAGCGCAGGCAAATCAGATTTGAATAAAGCGTTGTTACTAAACAGGACCAGCAAGTTAATCTGTTGCTCTTGTATGTCCAGTACTTTGGCTAGCGCACCAGCCTGGGCCTTGAGCTCGGTGATGGGGTTATCAAACTTGATTTCTTCATCGCCGTTTCGGGCGGTCCACTCTTGAGCGTGCTCGCCGCCAAAAATGTCGCCTTCTTGGTTTGGTCGCGCCACGATAAACACGCCGTACGGGCTAATGTATAACTGCTCGATGGCTGAGGGCTTGGCTTTTGGACCCACCAGTACAGGAACCGAAGAAAAGCGTTTATAAACTTGTGGGTCGAGCGTGTCAGGCTGTTTACCGGTGACCTTTTGCCACATCTTTTTGTAATTAACCTGTTTTTTAGGCAGCTTCGGCACAGGAATAGCTTTGATAGCCGCTGTCTTTTTCGGCTTCACCGCTTTACCCTGGCTGCTGCGGTTGCTGCGAATAAAAATCAGTAACGTAATTAGCATGGCAATAAGCACCAAGGCTATTAATGCAGGGAAAATCAAGCCAACGAAAGGTGAACTGGGCTCTGAGGATTGGCTTTGTACAGGGGCCGGAGCCACCTTTTTCGCTGTCACCGGAGCTGTTTTTGGCGCCGTAGTTTGCGTTTTTTCTGCCTTCGCTTGTTTTGCAGCCTCTTCGGCGGCACGCTGCTCGACAATAGTGAGCTGCGGTTCAGAGGTGGTTACTGTTGGTTCGGCCTCAGGTCTTTGCTCTTTTAGTACCTTTTTAGGTTTGCTGGCTACTTCCTGAGGCTGAGATTGGTCATTTTCTGGCTTTGAGGTCGCTTTCGCTTGCGGTGTGCGCTTTTCTATATTCTTACAATTGGCATCGTAATCTCGTTTGGCACTGCGATAACTTGGGTGCGTGCGAGAATGATCAAACTGCGCCATTTGCTGCTTCAAAAGAATACACATGGCACTGTTATACTCGCGGGCACTGCTTTGAGTGCTCGCAAGGCTCAAGGTTAGGAATAAGACGAAATACGCGAATCTCATTTTATAAACATGGGTAAACAAGGTGTTATCTACACGTAGTCTAAAGCTTGTGGCCACATTTAGCTATAGCCAAAAAGCGCGATTCGCAATCATACTGAATAGTTGATGAATTTTTCGCCTTTTTTAGGTCAGTGAATAGGGGATTCCAACCAATGCTGAATGATGGTTGGATTGTTTTGATACTTCTCTGGGTGCTGAATGATGGACTCCAATAGCGCCAGCTCTTTGGCATAATGCGTTTCTACATCGGGCACTTTTGATAACAGGCAAAATAGATAATCCGCAAACCCAGGCTTTGCCGGGCGCTGCTCTGTGGCCATTCCTTTGTGCATAAGTTGCCTGTAAACATCCTCTCGCCAACGCTGCGCCATGGTTTGCGGCGATAAAAAAGCGCTGCCAAGCATGGGTTGTAATTGTGCCAAAACCTGTTCTTTGCTTTTGTCTGCATGCAGGCAAAGCCATAAGGTAAACAGTTCCAGCTCAGTGAGTTCGGCTAAATCTAAATGTGCGCTTGGTTGATTCATAGTTACAGCCGTGTCAGCAATAGCATTGTTGTTCGACAACCGTAGTTAAACGATTGCACCTAGGGTGATACATAGTTCTCTACCGAGCAGTACGGGGCATCGCAGTAGGAAGATCATTTGATGTAGCACAAGCTTGATGATTAGTGCTATTGTTATACTCATAAAGTAGTAGGTAGTGCTTGTAGTTGGGCTGTGTATATGAAGTTTTCCCGTTTTGGTGTGATTGACTTACGCCAAGTTATTCTCGGGTTTGCAGTGTTGTGCGTGATGGTTACCCTGGGTAATCAGTTCATTATTAACTATCGAGTACACAGCCAGCAAATGGTGGCCCATACCCTGGCATCCAATCAGGCTTATGCCAGTAAGCTCTCTGATATTACCGAACAATTCCTCAACTCTTTACAAATGCAGTTGCGCTATAGCGCTGCGCAATTAGCCGATAACAACACCCCAAAGTCACAGCAGCAAGAAACGCTGCGCTTATTAGAGCAAACCGCGTCTTTTAATTCCGTGGTGGTGGTGAACGAGCAAGGCGTGATCACCAGCACTGCGCCGTTAACCTTAGGTGTTAAAGGTGTGAGATTACAAAGCGACAGTGCCAAACAATCTTTGCGCGCACAAGCACCCACTATTCCTCAACCGTTTGTATCGCCGGCTAGTAATTTAATTGTGAGCCCCTCACACCCCATTTTTAGCGCCGATGAGCAATATCAAGGCTATATTGCTGGCACCATTTATTTGCATGGCGACAATATTCTCTCGCGGCTACTTGGGCAGCACTTTCACAACGATAAAGCCAATATTATAGTGCTCAGTGAAAATGGCAGTGTTATTTATCATTCTCAACGCCAGCGCGTGGGCGCTAAAATAACACCCGCTTCGCCGTTGTGGCCTGCGTTTGCCAACGCGCAAATGCAAAGTGGCAGCGAAGGTGTTGGCGGTATGTTAGTGGGCTATGCACCTGTGCGCACAGCGAATTGGGTGGTGCTAGTGGGGACTGAGCGCAATCAAGTCGTTGAGAGTGTCGGCAACACCATAATGAATGTGCTTGCCAAAGCTGCACCGGTGACCGTGATCACCTTGTTGGTGATTTGGTATTTGGCGAATTTAATCAGTGCTCCGCTGCGACAGCTAGCGCAACGCGTGGCCGATTCAAGTAAAGAATATGGTGATGTGCCAACGTGGTTTTTTGAAGCGAAAACACTACGCAACGCACTGAGAACTTACAGTAATGAACAGCACCAGCGTATTAACGACCTGAATAAAGCAAGCTTAACCGATCCGCTTACCGGCATTGGCAACCGCCGTTATATGGAAGTGTTTATTCAATCTATGGTTGCTGATGAACAAGCCTTTACGGTGATCACCTTGGATATTGACCACTTTAAGCGTGTCAATGATAACTATGGCCACGATGTGGGTGATGACGTTATACAAGGGTTAGGGCAGCTATTGCAGAGCAGTTGTCGAGAATACGATGGCGTGTGTCGCAGTGGCGGCGAAGAGTTCCTACTTATTCTCCCTGGCATAGGTAAAGACATTGCGTTAGAGCTGGCAGAGCGCTTGCGAGTGACTATCCAGGCTCATGATTTTACACCAGTACCGCAAGTGACGGTGTCTCTAGGCGTGAGTTTATGGCAGCCTGGTTGCTCGGTGGATGCGGTACTCAAAGCCGCTGATAATGCGCTGTATCGGGCGAAACAACGAGGCCGCAACCGCTGTGAAGTGGAGTTGCTGGGTTAGGGTTATTTGCGTGGCTGCTGTTTATCCCAAAGCGACAATAGGCGCTGCGCAATGCCCCATACTAACAGCAAAATCATCAGCAGTGTGATCACCAGTAGTAGCGCCGAATCATTAATAAATAACCAGCTTAGGCTCAGCACAATGCAGCAAAACACACAAATGCTCAGTAAAGTATTTTTGCGTTTATTCGCCAGTTTAGTCATGCACACCTACCGTTTTAGAAACTGCCGATAGTATATCAACTTCTGGGCGCTGATCATCCTTCACTTTGTAACTTAGCAACGTAATTCAAGATGCGATGAGCAAAATTTCACCACCGGCTAGCTGGCGCGCCGATCACAGCTGTTAAACTGTTGGAAAGTAACAATTAAACTCTTGTAATTTATTGATTTGAATCATACATTTGCCAGCTAACCAATAACCAGAATTTCCCTCAAAGCCTGTTCCTGATACTGTGCTAAGCTTCTTATGAAATGGTATACAAAATTACAAGAATCATATGACATCGTCTTTTAACGCGCTTTACCAATGTAGCTGCAGCGAGCAAGCCTATGAGCTGGCACTGAGTATGATTGATGAAGCTTTTGGCGCAGCCCATTGCTTTGTTGGTAAGTTATGCGCCAACGCGACAGAAGTACAGACTGTGGCCTACCATCAAGACGGTGCCGTACGCGCAAATTTCCAATACCCTTTGGCTGGTTCTCCATGCGCCGATGCATTACAAAGCGTCGATGTGTGCGCTTTTGGCGATGATGTGGCTGATTTATTCCCCGACGATACCATGCTTGCGGAGCTGGGGATTGCAGCTTACATCGGCGTGACGCTGCGCGATGTATCGCGCCAGCCCATTGGTATTTTGGTGGCGCTATTTGAACAACAGCGAGCGTTTGACCAAGTCGATGAGCAGTGGTTCAAGGACTTGGCGTTTATCGTTGCTGCTCAAGCCCGTCATGATGCTGACTTGGCACGAAAGGACGAGCTGTTATCCGAGCTGTCACTGCGTAACATCGTGTTTGAGCAAAGCAAAGAAGCCATCATGATCACCGATAGCAATAATCGCATCCTACGGGTGAACCCCGCCTTTGAGTTATACACCGGCTATCGCGAGAATGAACTTAAAGGGCGTTCACCCGCAGTGCTTTCCTCAGGCCAGCATAGCCCAGAGTTTTACAATCAGATGTGGCGTCAGCTCGAGCAGATGGGCCATTGGCGAGGTGAGATTAATAATCGTCGTAAAAGTGGTGAAATTTACCCAGAAGAGCTGTCGATCACCGTTAACCGCGACGCAAACGGGCAAATCACCCATTATATTGGCTTGTTTCGTGATATTAGCGAATGGAAAGAAAGTGAGCGCCAACTACGGTTTTACGCCAGTCAAGAACCCTTAACTGGGCTTTTAAATCGTCGCAGTTTCTTAGAGAAAGTGGAGCAACATATTTCGTTGTTTCGCGCTCGGGAGCAGCACGCGTCAGTACTGTTTTTAAACCTCGATCGCTTTAAAGATATCAACGACTTATATGGCCCAGAAATTGGCGATAAGGTACTGATTGCGGTGGCGCTGCGGCTGCAAAATTGTGTGCGTAACCATGATGTGATCAGCCGCTATGGCGGTGACGAATTCACTATTTTGATTGCCGATGCCAAACCTGGGCACGCGCATCGCTGCGCCGAGAAAGTGCTGGAGCGAATTCACCAGCCCATACGTTTGGGGGATTTAAGCATTGAACTAAGTTGCAGTATTGGCATTGCCCACATGCACGGTGATACCGATAGCGCCACGGTGCTCGTTCGCAACGCCAATCATGCCATGTTGAGTGTTAAACGCGCTCAGTCTCACAGTATTGCCGTACACAGCCAAGAGATTGAAGCCATTTATCTGCGTAAACTTAAACTGCGCGACAAACTCCATAAGCTACTGCGCTTTGACGGCCTAGATGTGGCTTACCAACCGGTTATCGATAACCAAAGCGGGCGTATTGTAAAGTTTGAAGCCCTAGCACGCTGGCGCGATGAAGAACTTGGGGTGATCCGTCCCGATGAGTTTATTGCCATCGCTGAGGAGTTCGGCCTTGTGGCGATTTTGGGCCAGTTTGTGCTGCGCAAAGCGCTGGCCGATTTGGCATGGATCCATAGTCAAGGCTACAACGACATCAGCATGGCAGTGAATCGTTCAGCCTCAGAATTTAACCATGTATTGCATCCCGTTGATACGGTGCTCGATACCTTGGCTGACTATAATTTAAAGCCCAGCTGTTTGACCATTGAGGTGACCGAATCGGTGGCCATTCATGCCCGAAAGCAAGCCGAAGGGGTGCTTAATGAATTACGCAGCAAAGGAGTTATGGTGGCCTTGGATGATTTTTGTACCGGGTATTCATCATTAAGCCACCTCATCGACCTACATGCTGATTATATCAAAATCGATAAGAGCTTTACCCAGCAAATGCTCAGCGAACACAAGCACCAAGTGGTGATTGCCAGCGTTATTCGTATCGCTTCAGAACTCGATATGGAAGTGATTGCCGAAGGCGTGGAAACACAGCAGCAACAGCAGCAATTGCGTGAGTATGGTTGTCACTTTAGCCAAGGTTATTATTACTCCCCTGCAGTTCCTTTAAAAGAGGCGATGGTGCTGTTAGCCAAGCATAATGGGAATGAATAGCGACCCAATTAATTTTCCAATATAGGTTCAAAAAGTGTTTAAAATTAATCGATTAGCAGCGTTTTAATCGCAATTTAACAATCTTGTGCCATAGTGAATAAGACCGATGTTTTAGGAGCTACACCATGCAGAACCTCACCCTCAAAACCATTTTCATTGGTTTTGTGTTTGTCGCCCTGTTTGTGGTTACGTTAGTCACCGCACTCATTAATACTGGGCAGTTTTCCAGCCTTTATTATCGGCAAACTGAAACGCAGTTATTACCAGATACTGTTGGGCGAGTAGCGAATGAAATTAGAGCCGAGCTAATGTATCCCATTACGGTTTCAAAAACGCTGTCGCAAAACGCGATGTTGCATCAATGGGTGCGCGATGGCGAGCAAGGGAGTGCTCAGCATGGACTGGTGCTTGATTACTTTCGCGACTTACAGCAAAAATCCGGTGCCACATCGGTATTTTGGGTAAGCCGAGAAAGCCTGAATTATTACACCGAGGGCGGGCTGTTTAAGCAGGTATCGCGCAGTGAATCACGGGATAGCTGGTTCTTTGATTTCATTTCCAGCAGTGCGCAGCAGCAGTTGGCGCTGGATGCCAGTGAACAAGGTGGGCAACTGACTTTATACGTTAATACCTTAGTGAGTATTGATGGCCAGCGCGCAGGGGTTGCGGGACTGGGTTATGATGTGTCGAAAATTGCCAATATGGTGACCTCTCGTAAAGTCGGCGAGCAAGGGTATCTGTTTTTGGTCGATGACACCCAGCGCATTATTGCTCATGAAAACAGCCGCTTTATTGGCAAAACGGTGGCCGATGTTAACCAGTTAGCACCAATGAGCTCGGCTCTTACTAGCAATGGCGGCGGTTTTGTACTCAATGAAACTGAGCTCGATGGCGAAGCTGTCTATGGTGCGGTGATGCCCATTGAAGGCACCGAGTTGAAGCTGGTCGCGGTGTTGCCAGAGCATGAGATCTCCGGTGCGATTAACTCGGTTATTTGGACTTCGGTGCTTGCCAGTGTGGTACTTGCAGCGGTGTTCTTGGTGCTAACCATGTATTTTGCCAACTGGCTAAGCAGCCGCATTCGCACCGTGGGTGATGACCTCCTTGCCATGTCTGGGCAAGGAGGTGATTTAAGTACCCGCCTTGATGATAGCGTTGATAATGAGTTGGGGCATCTGGCCAAGGGCTTTAACGCCATTATTACCAAAGTCGCAGAGCTGGTGGATGAAATCAGTGTCACCGAACAAGCGATGCGCGAGGGCATTGCTGAGCTGGCTGATTTTTCCGATAAAACCTTCAGCGCCACAGAAAGCCAGCGCTCACAGACGGATCAGGTCGCGACAGCGATCACTGAAATGGGGCAAACGATTACCGAGGTATCCGATATTGCCCACCGTACCGCCAGTGATACAGAAGAAGCGGTGCGTGAAACGACCACCACCAACGACAATATGACGCTCACCGCGCAAACCATGCAAGAACTCAACGATATTCTCAATAATGTGGATAGCAGCGTGGGTGAGTTTGCTAATCAGGCGGCAGAAATTAACTCGGTGGTGGAAGTGATCAATGCCATTTCCGAACAAACGAATTTATTAGCCCTGAACGCCGCTATCGAAGCTGCTCGCGCCGGTGAGCAAGGGCGTGGTTTTGCTGTGGTTGCAGATGAGGTGCGTTCACTGGCGCAGCGTACGCAAAAGTCTACCTCGGAGATCCGCGATCAAGTGGCGCGCTTGCAAAGCACTTCGACGCAATCACAAGAGGCCATCGCACGAGGCACAGAAAGTAGCCGCCAAGTCACTGAACACACGCAAACGGCGGTGGCGTCGCTGCGCGCGATTCAGCAAAAGTTTGAGGAAATCAGTCAGGGCAATCATCAGGTTGCCGCCGCCACCGAAGAGCAGGGCACCGTGGTTGAGCACATCAACCAGTCGGCCCATGAAATATCAGACAGTGCTGGCAGTATTCACTCTTATGCCGAGCAGCAGCAAAGCGCAACGCAAAGCTTATTAGCGCGGGCGCAGCATCTGCGTGACTTAGTGAGTCAATTTAAGGTTTAGAACAGGTGCAGCGAAAGTCTGTCGGCGAATTGCTCCAGCGCATAAAGACCCGCGCTGGAGTTGCCAAAGGCATTGAGTTTGGGTGACCAAACCGAGACCGCAAACTGCCCTGGAACAACGGCAACAATGGCGCCGCCTACTCCGGATTTACCGGGCATGCCGACGCGATAGGCAAAATCGCCAGCGGCGTCATAAAGACCACTGGTAAAGAGCAGCGAGTTCAATTGCGAGTTTTGTTTGCTGGTCAGAATGCGCTCGCCTGAGGCGATGTCGACACCACGATTAGCGAGATAGCCAAAGGTGCGCGCCAATTCTTGGCAGTTCATTTCGATGGCGCAAAAGCCAAAATAAACCTTGAGCACTTCTTCCACATCATTTTCAAAATTGCCAAACGAGGTCATTAGATGCGCCATGGCAGCGTTACGATGGCGGTGTTGAAACTCTGAGCGGGATACTGTTTGGTTGATACACACCCGAGGATTAACGCTGAGCCAACGCACCGTTTCTAACATATGATGAGTGGGCGCGCTTAAGCGGGAGTAAAGTGCATCGCAGGTAACAATCGCGCCGGCGTTAATAAACGGGTTGCGCGGAATGCCTTGTTCAAATTCAAGCTGGGTAAGCGAGTTAAACGCAGTGCCTGAAGGCTCTTTGCCCACGCGGTGCCACAACGAGTTGCCATAGCGTTGCAATGCTAAAGTGAGAGTGAGTACTTTGGAGACCGATTGAATGGTAAAAGGCACTTCCACATCGCCGGTACTGAAGGTTTGCCCATCCACGGTATGCACCGCCATTGCAAACTGCTCACTGTCGACCTCAGCCAAAGCCGGAATATAACTGGCCACCGCGCCCTCGAACTGCGACAATCGTGAACGTACATCGGCGTTAATGTCGTCAATAACCTGTTGAATATTCATCCGCTTCTTTCACTTGACTAAAACCCAATGATACGGAATATAACACCTATACGAAAGCGCAGCATCGCCCCAAATGATGGCCGCTTTTAGATAACCAAGTGCTTTGGCCTCGGGGTATGGGCTCATGAGGCACACAATTAATAAACAATACCAGCGCAAGGGACTGCTAAGCAGAGAAAAGAGAGTCATCAATGATAAGACGGTTAAGTAGTGCATTGCTGCTAAGTATGAGTATGTTGGTGGGCTGCGGTGGGTCAAACTCCGACTCACAAGCGCCTGAAGGGCCGCCGCCGTATCCACCGCAAGGTAGTACATGGCAATGGCAATTATTGGGGGCGCTCAATAGCGAGTACGATGTATTCGCTTACGACATTGATTTGTTTAATACCGCTGCCGAGACCATTGCCAGCCTCCAACAGCAAGGGCGCTTCGTCATCTGTTATTTTTCAGCCGGAAGTTATGAATCTTACCGTGAGGATGCCGGCGAGTTTTTAGACTCCGAGCTTGGCAATACCTTGGCGAACTTTGCTAACGAGCGTTGGTTGGACACGCGCAGTAGCAATGTCCGCGCTATCATGCGCGCGCGCATGGATTTGGCCGCTGCCAAAGGGTGTGATGCGGTGGAGCCGGATAATGTTGATGGTCACATTAATAACACCGGCTTTGCACTCACTCGTGAGAACAGCATTAATTACAGCCAGTTTATCGCTGAATATGCGCGCTCGGTTGGCTTGTATGTGGGTCTTAAAAACAATGTTGGCCTGGCGCAAACCTTGGAGCCTTACTTTGATTTTGCGGTTAATGAATCGTGCTTTCGCTTTAATGAGTGTGCACGCCTAGCCCCTTTTGTTGATGCTAAAAAGGCGGTTTTTCATGTGGAATATTTGTCGGTGGTCGAGGTCGGCAGCGGTGAGCTACAACGAGTCTGTGCACAAACTGAGCCGCTAGGCTTTTCCACCTTGGTGCTGCCCACGGCATTGAATGACGCGTATCGCTTTAGCTGTCGCGAGCAATGAGCCCTTTACTTGTTAGCGTTGCAGCATAAAGGTCTCATATTCGAGGCGGTTAAACTGACGATTTAGCATCACTAACCCCAAGACGGTGCTGATCAGCATGGCTAAAGCAAAACCATAGCCATAGACCTCAGGCCCAAGCTGAATGGAGAGCTCGGTGAGCATCAAGTTAGCGAGGGTCATCACCGTCACTAGGGCCGTGGCCTGATAACGTTTATCTAAATAAAACATAACGTTGAGTATGGCCATTAGAATAACTTGCAAAGACACGCCGACTAAATCGACATACAGCAAGTGTAGATACGCGAGGTCTATTTTCAGCAGTGTGAGAATTTCTTCACTCCACAACAGCAGCAATGCGAGGGTGATCCCTTGCACTTTAAAAATTTGATATAAGCTGTCTTTGCAGTGCAATACCATTTGGTCTTTAAGTAAGTACACCGACTCCAAGGTGCCGCCTTCGCGCACCGTTTGGTAAAACCGCTCGTTTGATGCGGCAAAGTCGGTTTCCATGTGCAGCATAAACACCGCCATGCCAGGAATAATGGCGAGGTACGCGATAAAGATTGGCAAATCATAGATATATGAGGCGCGGAACATATCGATAACGGCAAAAGACACCTCGGGGTGTAGCCAAAATACGAATTTATCTACCCACACTCCCAAGTTATAAAGCAACCCACATAATGCGAGCGAGTAAAAAGCTTGCTTGCGGTTTAAAAACTGAAAGGCGATAAGCGAACCGGCGCTGTAATTGCGTAAAATGAAAAAGAGTAAAACAAAGGTGATCAGCCCCTGACACGCGGCAAAGATCATCAATAGCCCCAAAATACCGTAAGGTGGCAGTAACCAAGAAGCCAACACCATCAGCGTATAGCCAATCGCTAAGGTAGCAACAATCCGATAATACTGCTTCATACCGCTTAGGAATACGATGATTAACCACAGGTTGCACAGCACCACAAAGCCGCATAACAACGCCATTTTTACTGCTGCATCTAACGATGTATTGGCGAGCACGGCAATACCAATGGCTGTGCCAAGCACCGAAACAAGTAACATGCAGCCCAATAAATTTGGCGTTACCTTGTGATCTTTGCCTTCAAATAGCCGGTCGGAGATAAACCGTGTTAGTAGCAGTTGGAACATACCACTGAGGATCAGTGAGCCAGCCATCATGTATGTGACTAGCACTAGGTACTGTATAATCAGAGTGTTGGGGAACACTCGACCGATGCTTATCATACCTATGATCATCAGCGCTAAAATGGATAGCACCCAGGGCCCTGAGCCCACAACTGCCGCCAAGCCGTATGCTTCGAGGTAAGAGAGCAGGGTGTTTTTCTTTAATATTCGGCGTAGCTCAAAGCCTATTCCTGCCATGTTAAATGCTCCTCATACAGCGTTTGGTAGCGCTCATACATCGTATGTTCTTGATAATATGCTTGCACTCGGCGGTAGCCGTTATCACCCATTTGTCGCCAGCGCTGGTCATCTTCCAATAGCGCCAGCAAGGCCTCACTCGCTTGGTTGGGGTCGGCTATATTTGTTACATAGCCACAGCGTCCAAGTTGTTGGTCGTGTTCGTTCATACCTTCAAGAATTTCGCGGCATGAGCCAACTTCTGAAGCCACACAGGGGATACCCGCGGCCATGGCCTCAAGCAGTACCAGAGGTTGCGCCTCACTGATGGAGGTGAGCATACACACGCCAAGTTTGGGAAGAATTTCGGCAACATTTTGCATGCCCAAGAACAGCACATTGTCTTGCAGCCCCAAGCTATTAACCAGCAGTTCGCACTCGCGAACATAGCTTGGATCTTCCTCGGTGGGACCAATGATCCACCCTTGCAGTTCTGGTTCGCTATTAAGGGCCACACGAATAGCACGAATAAACGTTTTAATATCTTTAATGGGCACCACGCGCCCAATTAACCCCGCAACTTTAGGCGCCTGTTGCGGTCGCTTGGCGTAGGCCTCACTGAAGCGCTCCATACTGATACCGTTGACAATCACCCCGGTTTTATCTGCCGGTGCGCCGTCTTTTATTTGCCGCTGTCTATTGCCTTCATACAAAGCGATGATGCTATCTGCTTGGTCGTAGGCGGTACGCCCTAATTGCTCAAAAAAATCTATCCAGGTTTGCCGTGTTTGCTCCATTTTTTTATGGATACTGGTGTCCAGCGCACTGTGGCGGTCTTTGATCCAGCTTGCTTGAGTGAGATCGATTTTGCGCTCTTTGGTATAAATGCCGTGTTCGGTTAATAAATAAGGCACCTGCTGTTTTTGTTTTGCCAAGGCGCCGAGAAACCCCGCATAACCGGTCGAAATACTGTGAAATAGCCGCGCAGGGGGCAGGTTTTCAGCCACTTTGACTAAGGTGAATAGGGGGCTGTAAATGTTGCGAAAGGTCCAAAAGTAATCCACAAACGATTGGTTTTGCGCGTGTTGGAAATACAAATCAACAATCACATCCCAAGAGCGCTCGCTGTATAAAAAGTCATCATAACTTAGACCATGTTTTTTACCCAAGTTAGCCAACAAACCTTGTAAATGCTCACCATCTAAGGTTTGCTCCGGGTTTTTAAAGCGTGAGATGACATTTTGCCAAAGGCTGAAGGCGGATTTTTTCCCGCGTCGAGCGCGCGGTGCCAGCAAGCCGTCTTTATCCATCAAGTAATGGGTCTCCATGCCGACCACATTGTCAGGCAAGGTGTAATGTTGCTGTTGATAAAAAGAGCGGCTTCCGCCTATAAATACAAGGTAAAAGTTAAGGTGGCTAAGGCCACTGATCAGCTGATGCACCCAGCTTGATACACCGCCGCGCACATAAGGGTACGTGCCCTCTAACAATAAACACACATCAATACGCTTCACGGCGCCAAAACTCCCTTAATTCATTTAGCGCGTCACCGGGTTCAGTGGGCAGGTGACTGACTAATAAAGCGGCATGATCGTAATCGCCCTGAGCAAAAGCGGCCTCGGCTAAATAGGGCGCCACTTGTTTTAATAACAGGCCACGATGACGCGCTTTTTCTAGATACTGCGTGGCTAAATCATATTCTTGTAATTCCAGCAGCACCCGGCCGAGTTGTAACTCACTGCGCGGTGAAGGGGTGAGGGCTTCGGCTTGCAGTAGGTAACTTTTCGCTTGCTCTAAGTAGTGATTGCGCAGCGGCCCTTCAGCGATGCCAAGGTAGCATAGCTCCCAATACAGCTCAGCAATTTGAAAGTGCAATGAGGCTTGTGCGCCTTCTCTTAGTTTGTTTTTCAATGCGTCAATGTTGCGGTTGATACCAAATTCTATTTTTTCGATGGCGGCGTAGGCAAGTAAACGCACGTCATCGACCTTATCAGTCAGCGCTAACTTAAGCAGTGGCACCGCCACGCGCTCTGGTAAAAAGCGACAGGCATTGACCGCAATCAGGCGACGCTCATCGGAGGGATTAAACAACAAAATATCTTTCAGTGCGGCGGCACCAAATTGGCTTTGTTCTAATTGCTCTGGGTGCAGAGGTAATTCCAAGCTTTCGGAGCGCTCCCATAGTGCTGGCTGCTTTTTCTTCGGGAAATACAAGGCGACGATAAAAATCGTCGCCAACCCCAGCATACCGACCATGGGCATACTAAACGCAATGACAAAAATAAAGGTAATAGCACCGATAACGGGTTGTTTATAACGTCGTGGCAGCGCCAGCCAACACACTAAGGTGAAGGTTCCCGCAGCGGCGCCGTGGCTGGCAGCATAACTTAACCAGCCGAGCAGGCTAAGGTCTTGCTCGCCGAGTAGGTAAAGGCTTGCCGACTCAAAGAGAATCGTTTGAAGAATCAGCCAAATCTTCATCGAACGCTCCTAAGTCTTCGAGCAAGGTATTTACTTGCTGGTATTGCTCAAATACCAACAGCGGACCAAATACGTCTAAATCGCCTTCGGCAATGGGGGCATTATTGGCGAGGATGCTGCGGATCCGCTGCACAAATTGCTCTGCTTCCATCACTGTGGTCATCGGTAACAGCACGCACAATGCTTGGCGGCCATCTTCACGCTCGCAAGACCAGTAAATATCGGCACCACGGCGAAAATCGGTAACATGTTCTAAATCGAGGTGTTGCGCTTCACTGTTGTCGTAAAACACCACCATGGCGCTATCTGCACCGTAATGGCGCTTATACCACAGTTGGTTTTCCAAATACTGGCGGAACAACTGGCGTTGTTCGGGTTTGAGAATGGGTGCGAACAACTGGTGCGACATAAAGTTGGCAATATAACCGGCCAGTAAAGCAATCAGGGCAATATTACTTTGCGTGAGGGACACAAACTTGACCTTCTCTGCAAGCACCACCCCTTGCAGCTCGCCGCTGACATCAACGAGGGGGATCACCAACTGATAATTGAGATTATACTCATCGCTGTCGATAAAGTTCGCCGGAGAGAGTACAGCCTTAGAGGTGTACACATCTTGTAGCATTAAATCATCAGCGATAAGGGCATGCTCACTGCCAATGGTGGCCAGTGCGCCGGGCACCAGCTTGCCGTCACGTATTTCGTACAAACCTGCTTGATACATGGTAATCACATCAGCAAATACTTGTAGGCTCTTTTGGGCCAGGTTGGCAAGACGGTTTTCCGCATGGCCGGAGGCCGCTTGTTGGAGTAGTTGAATGCCAGTGCGTAGGCTCATTTGTTTGCCAGCCGCGCGCTGCTCAAGCTGGTCGTGGGATATCTTCAATAAATGGTAATTTTGCGTAAAGCTTTTTAGCTTTTGTTCCATATAGCGGTGGTTTAGCTCAAAGCGCTGATTGATATCATGCCAGTGATCGCGAAATTCGCCCACCAACATGGTCACCACTGCTGTGCCCACAGACACAGATAGGCTAATCGATACTTCGGTGGCGATAAAATTATCGACCACACCGACACTCACAAGTAACAGCACGAAGCTCATCATTCCGCGACCAAACCCGTAGCGCAGGGCGATGACAAGGGGTCCCAACATCGGCCAATAGAAGTAATCAGTGGCGTGTTCATGAGCGAGGCTGGCTTGATACACCCAGATGCTCAGGGCAATAAAGGTGATAAAAACCAGTTCAAACCAGGCGATAGGCTGGTGGTCACTGCCAAAAAGCAGGCGCCTGATAACGGCATTAAGGCCACGACGTTTACTGTGAGGCATAGCGCGACTAATCCCAGTCTAGTTCATCAATCAGGGTATCGATGGCCTCAAGTGCGACCTGCGAGAGCGACTCTCGGCCCCATCCTGTTTTTGATGTGGAACCACGCCAAAGCTCATTGCCACTGCTGTCTGCAAGGGTCAGTGTCAGCCCCACAGCCGGCTCACCATCCAAGCCATACTTGTATTGCCACTCTTGTACTGAACCAGATACCACATAGCCCGGCTGTTGTTCACTCAGCCACCGCTGCGCCTCTTGATTACGCTGGGCAGGCTCAAGGCTCGCCTGTAAATCACCCACTTGTTGCTTGGGGTAGAGTGTTACCTTCAACCCTTGCTCAGCTAGTGCAGATGCCAGCAGTTGCTCAGCCTGAGCCTGCGCCATAGGCATATTTGACTGATTGGCCAAGGGCATAATATAAACCTGTTGATTGGCGCTGAGCGTCGGGCTTTCACCGGCATAGTGCGTTGCACAACCACTGAGTATGAAGGCCAAAGCCAATGCCATTATTGTTTTCATCATTTTATCCTCACATCAAAAGTCGATAAAGTATCCCACGTTGAGTGTTAAGCTCTCACGGCCATTTTGGTCGGCACTTTGCCACACACCCTTTATGAAAAATTCATCATTGCCAAATGCTTGCACACCCAGCCCTACGTTAGCCGAATAATCGACGCGTTGCTCAATAAAGTTATAACCCACGGCAGTATCAAGCCAATAGCGCATACCTGGGGTGTTTCGTCCAGGCTGTGAGACTTCACCACGCAGCAACGATTGGCCCAACGCTAAACGTCGGTATTTAGGGGTTAGAAAATCCACAGCTCTAACTAGCTCTGGGCGCTGCAAGTGTGCTGTTAATCGCTGTAATGGCCGCTCGTCCAAGGTATTCTCCTGGTGGTCATATTGCGCATACACCTGCCAACTTGGAGTAAAGTTGAATTGCTCACTCAGACGCACGCTGCTTTGCCATTGTTGACCGATAGGCTCACCAAAGTCGGAATGAAACAGCGCCCGCGAAATATTTATATTTACTTGCTCGTAGCGCGTTGGCTGCCAACTCAGTTGATAGGCGAGCCTATCCTCATTGCCGAACATGTAGAGATTTTCACTTTGCTGCGAGGGCATGCTGTGACGCACACTCAAGGTGTGGCTTAGACGTCTATCTGATTGCCACGTTGCGCTTGCGTGCTGACCAAATACCGTGTTGGTATCGCGCTCGCTAATGGCAATGCCAAAGTGCAGGCCTTGCCAACGCGGTCGAGCGCGTATCCGCCAATCTAGATTCACACTCTGGTCTTGGTAATGATCGATTAGGGTTGAGGCGGGGTCGCCACTATCATATTGATAAGAGAGCGCCATATGACCATCGCCTAAAGGACGATAATAGCTAAGCTGCTCTGTGCTTAGCTGCCACGTATCAAGCAGGCTGTGTTCAAAACGCACACCATGAGCATGGCGGTCGTGTTGGGCAGCTAAAAAGCGTTGCAATGGTGCTAAATCTTGTTTGGCGACACCACTATTGAGGGCTTGTTGGCCCAATTGCCATGCGGCAAAATTATCACCTAATTGCGAGAGTGCTGTGGCCCGCTCAGTGGCGGTCAGTGCTGTTGATTGGTAAGCCAAAGTACGCGCTTGCGAGTGGTTGTTCTGTGCCAGCGCTAAAGACAATAAAATGCTGTCATTGAACTGCTCGGAAGCGATGACTTGATGGGCTTGTAACAAGGCTATCTTTTGCAAGGCTCCAAGCGTTGGGTCGCTAAACAAGGCATTGATATCAGCGCCACCGTTGCCTTGGTGCAGATGCCAATTGAGCTGTGCGCTGGCATAGGCGGGCGATACTAAAGTGCGTAGCAATGATACGTAGCTAATTTCGCCATCCTGGAGGGCGCGAAGCTCAGCACTTAATTGTGTGAGCACTTGCACGCGCAAGCGTTGAGCCTGCGCTAAAGCACCTTGATTTTGCAACTGCGATGCCCAGGCTAATTTATCAGCGGCGGTGCTTAACTTGGCGTTATCTAACTTGCGATACCAGCTATCAGCATGAGTATATTCGCCCAGTTGCTGCGCCGCATAAGCTAACGCTTGATACATGGACGCAGTTTGCTGGTTGTGTGGTGCTAAATACCAGTACAGCTCACGCAGCCAAGGGGTGTCTTGACTGTCTATCGCCAGCCACAATGCACTTTGTTGCACGTTCGGGTTATGCGGGTACTGGGTGAGTAATGTACTTAGCAGCTCTTTGGCGCGAGTATGGTGTTTTTTATACATGGCTAAACGCACGCGCAATAGCTGCACGGATAAGCGTTTGTCGCCACTGTGATCGGCTGTTAACGCGTCGCTGGCACGTTTTATCAGTGCTGCATTTTGCTCGCTGAGGCCGTATTCTAGGAGATGATTGAGCACCACAATGCTTTTTGTTTGCGCATAATAAAGCCACAAGGTATCCAAGCTTTGTTGGTCTAGCTTATTGTGGGTGGCAATCAGTAAGTAGGGGTCCAAACTGGTATCGCCTCGATGCACACGAGCACGCTGAAAGCGCTGTTGCAATGGCCTGTTTGCGATATAGGTCGCCAGCTCTTGTAAGTTGGTAAGCTGCTCTACATCTAAGGCTTCTTCATCGCTGTATCGATAAAGTAGCATCAGCGCCTTATATACGTCGCCAATCGCGACAAAGCTTTGCGCAAAGTAATTCAAGTTGATGTAATCGTATGTCGGCTCAAGCGGCAAAGTTGCCCACAAGGCCGTGGCTTGCTTTGGTGCGCCGACAAAATTATAAAAACGCGCGAGTTGGAACCAATAAAACTCTCGTTCTGGAAAGCGCTGATGCAGCGTTTGCAAATGCGTGAGGGTCGTTTGTGCGCCTAAGGCTTTGTCACTGAAGTCGACCCATTGTTTTAGGGTGCTATCATCAAGCTCGTCTTTGAGTGCTAGCTGATAGTAAAAGTCGCTCAAAGCAAATAGGTCACTCTCTGCTAAAGCTTCACTGACACCTTGCCACAGAAGGGCTTTGTCAGGTTGCGTGGCAATAATTTGCTTTGCAAGTACCAGCGCACTGGCGGTATCGCCCAGCCAAAGATAGTAATCATGAAGTTGGCGCTTATCTGCCAAAGTAGGTGCAACACTCAAAACTTTAGCAAGCCACACTGCGGCTTGTTCAATATCACCCACCTCAGCAAAGCGTTCACTGGCTTGGCGCCAATCAGCGGGATCAGTACTTTGTTTGGCCTTACTCGCACTTAATTGGGCTGCTAACGTTGGCTTGTTGGCGGCCCGTAAAAAATTAATACTCAACTGCAAACAGGTGTTGTCACACTGATGCTGATGGCGGCGAATAAGCGCCTCACCTTGTTGCCAGTGTTGTTGGGCGCTATATAACCCAAGTAACTGCTCAAAGTGCGCATCTGAGGGTTGTTGCTCGTACAAGGCTTGGCTGTGAAAAATAGCCCGCTCTTTAAGCCCCGCCTGCAACGCTAAAGACAATAAAGCCTGATGTTCACCTTGTTGCTGACTTAACAACTGATAAGCAAGGCGAGGCTCGCCTATTTGCAAGGCATAGCTGGCAAAGTGTTGACGTTGTGATGAGTTGAGCTCTGGCACTAGGGCGTTTAAATAATCGATTAATTGTCTGCGCGCCGTTGGGTCTTGGCGCTGTATCAGTCGCAGTAGGCTGTCGGCGTAGAGCGTTTGCGCTTGTGTAAGTAACGCGGAGTCGGCAAATTTAGTCAGCGGTGTTAGCTGGGCCAAGCTTTGATGATATTGATCGAGCTTGAAGTGTTGCTTTGCGAGGGTTAAATCCAGTTTTAAACTCGGTACTTGGTTGCTTTTAAGTACGTTCAAGAAGGCGATGGCCACAGTGGGGTCTTGCGCGTCTTCAAGCATATCAATCAGCAGAGCGCGATTGGGTTGCAGTATCCACAACAGCGCCAACGTTACCGTTGCAAGGGTGATCAGCGCACGACGACTCATCAACACGATACGCTTGTCGCCGCGAGGGTCGCCCTTGGTGTGAATACGCGCTGGCGGGTTCATCGTTATTGACCCTGCCCCGGGCAATGGAGCTCAACATGGTAGCGTCCACGCTGAGTGCTGCGAATTGTCCATTGATTAGCTGCTTTATCAAGCGTAAGCGCGGGATCGCTGAGCTTGATTACTTGGCATGAAGCGACATTATCTAACGTTAGTTGCAAATCACGATGAGCCAGCACCGTAAAGCGTAACTTCGCTCCTTGCCACTGCCAGTGTTCAATCACCGCGTTGGCTTTAGCTAAATAGGCACGGTTAGAAAACGCTGCCGCATCGCCTTGGCTAAGCGATAAAGTTGAGCGTGGCTGTACTAAGGTAATGTAGTTACCATCCGGGCCTGGGGTGAACCCTGCGATGCCTTCACTGTCACCATCTGGCAGTTGATTGCTGGCGACACGCAACGATTTCACGCCGGTACTGGTAATATGCCAATTATCATCATCAATGGCGCGAGCCACCCCAGTTTCATAAAGCGTGCGCGCACGGTGGGCGTATTCGCTTAAGTACAGTGGTGTTAATTCGCGCTTCTCTACCCAACCATAGAGGTGATCTAATGCGCCTAAAGAAGCAGGATAAACCCCGGAATACATATGGTAATAAATGCTCACAGGCTTTAAGCGTCGTGGCGCACCGAGTAATTCAAAGGTTTCGCTGGCACGGGCAAAGCCTCGGTAGTTTTCAGTCCACAGCTCTGTGTAGAGGTTTTCGTTCATCACCGCAGCGTAGACTTGAATGCCGTCTTTATACCAGTTTAGGTGTGGGTATACTTGGGCAATAGAGTAGTTGTCGTTGAGTACATAGGTGTTGCCGCCATTGACGTTGTATAAATCGAGTTGCCTGGTTTTAGAAATGACATCAGCGGTTGGGTCAGCCATGCCAGACCACAAGAACACCTCTACTTGCTTATGTTTAGGGGCTAGATGCTCGTTGATATAACGCACACTGCCAAACACTTCACGGTCATAATCAAGGGTGTAATTGGGGACCGGTAAGGAATCGCCGTAGAGCTTTTCTTTCGCATCAATACGGTCGTCCCAAAAGAAAGGGTGGCTATAGGTGTGCGAAGCTATTTCAACGTTATCAAGTGCGAAGGTTTGCCGCGCTATTTCCTCTAGTTCATTGGCAATGTCAGGGTATAAGCCATGAGGAGCAACTTCCGCTTCAACCACTGAAACCGTATGGGGGAGGGGCGATTTTTTCAGCACATTATTGAGTATTGATGCGCCAGCATAGGGGCGTCCAGGAAGCCAAGCGACTGAGGGGAAACCATCGCCATCGATGTGCGCGGTAACGATGCGCAGCCCGGATTCTGTGGTGACATCGGGCACCGGAATAGCAGCAAGAGAAAACAGTGGCATTAGGTGCGCAAATGGCTCTAGTGGCCAACGGTTGCGATCGCCTATTAACTCTTGGACCGTCAGAGGTTCAAGAAACAGCCCACCCCAGGGCATACGCGCTACGCCCACGCCCGTATTGCCTTGGCTATCATTAATGCTCACTAACGCCGGTGTGCGTGAATCAGTTAACTGATATCGAGGAAATTGTTTGGGCGCAGCATGGGGCATGGGGTAGGTGAGCTTGGCTCCGCTACTTTCAAGCGCGCCGATGTAACTGCCGTTTTCACGTATCCCTAAACGCGCTAGCAAGGCTTCATCATCGGGAAGCTCACCGATAATGACTGTTGGCCGCTGAGAAATACTGCGCAGTAGCAGCTGTTGTGCATCTAAATGCTGATAACTGGCTTGGGGGAGCCAAAACGCGACGCCGGCGAACCGATTCAAGTCAAGTTGTGCAAGGCGACCATCACGAATATCAACGCATTGGGGAACATAGCCTTGATACTCGATTAAGGTGGCTAAATACTTATGACACGCAGATTGTTTTTTTAGCACTACGCTCGAGTCATAGACCCCCAGTACTCGCCGACGAACAGGGTAGTGCAAAGAAACCCCAAACTGCTGCAATAAGCCGTCGCTGACATAGGGGGTGAAGCCTAAAGCAGCGATTTCTTTTGCTGCCGCGACTCTGGCTTCTACACCCGCTGGCAGGTAATCAATCACAATGGCCTCAATGCCCAAGCCCTCAATGTGCTCAAGCTTGGTGCGAAGCCACTGGATATCGCTATCGCTTTGGCGAGTATAGTCATTCTTGGTTATATCGAAGCCGTACATCAGTGATTCGGCGACCACCGCTTGCGGCGGCTGGGCCAGCTTGTCGACCAATTCAAAGCCGCGATTGAGCATCACCGGCAGTGATGTGGCGATATTATCGATGAGCGAGACAAGCGCCTGTTGTTGCGAGGCATGTTGTTCGCGAGGCAGTGCAAGTTGATAACTATCTAAGGTATCGAGAAATACACCGCTGAATCCTTGGCGCTGATAGCGCTCAGTTTGCTGTTGCAGATGTTGACGCCACACAAGCGATGCCGCATCCATAATTTCGGCTTGCCAGGCGCTGTTACGGCCCATGCTTGCGGCGTCTAAAAGCCGGGTATCTGCGCCTAGGTATTCCCCCACACTGAGATATGCATACACTTGCGTATTGGCATTTTTTAATTGCTGTAACTGGCGTTTTGACAGCTGCTCCGGTGACACCACAACCCGCTGATAGCTTATAAGCTCGCGCACGGAGTCAACTTCGCCGTAATAAAAAGCGATTGACTGTTCGTAGTGGGTGGATGCAACTGCTCTTGTAGGCTGTGCTATTAAACCCGAGACAACCAGAGCAACAACCACAGTGAAAACAAATTTACATTTAGTCAATAGTAATACTGCCAATTAACTTAAACCAAGTGACGATGTGCGGCTGGGTAAGCCCTTTAATAGCTTGCTACAGAATGTTGCTGTTAAAACTAATTCTTTAGGGTGAGTTTGCCGATATTATGTCACATTCCTGGGCAATGCGTCTACGCAATAATTTACCTAGGGTGAACAAAGGTAAACAACTTACCGATAAGATGTATTGTTTATGCAAAACTGATCGACAACGGCTCTGTACCCAGCGAATTCTTTGCAATTTCGTGCAGAGCTTAACTAGACTGAACTAAGTAAATTACAGCAGCTTACAACACCATCACTGTTAGTATGGCAGCTGCTATTTTTTTGCCAAGCAAATGCTATCTATGAAGTATAAGTTTTTGTTAATATAGAGTTTTATACGTGCAGCATGGCACGGGCGTCGTAACAGGGAATCATTAATGAGAAATAACCAACCCATCACCGCTAGTGAAAAGCGTTTTCCTCCCGAGCAAAAGCTCATTTCCGTCACTGATTTAAACGGCACTATCCTTGATTGTAACCAAGCGTTTGTCGATATCAGTGGCTTTAGCCGCGACGAACTGGTTGGCCAACCTCACAATATCGTCCGCCATCCTGATATGCCACCTGCGGCGTTTAAAACAATGTGGGGTTATCTAAAGCAAGGTAAAGCGTGGATGGGGCTAGTAAAAAACCGCTGTAAGAATGGTGACTACTACTGGGTTGATGCCCATGTCTCGCCGATTACCGAACAAGGTAAAGTGGTAGGGTATGAATCGGTACGCACCAGCCCACGACGTGAGGATGTTGCCCGCGCAGAGGCACTTTACGCGCGCATCAGAGACAACAAAAGCACGTTCACGCTGCCTAACAATACTGAATTTTATGCCTTGGGCCTTGCCCTCGCAGTCGCTTTTATTATCTTCCTAAGTGGCAATACTGTCGCCGCCGAGGCGGTGGCCCTAGTGAGTGTATTAGTGTTTGCCGGATTTAATACCTTTTCCCGGGTGCGTTTGAAAAAACGCTTAGACACACTCATAGGCGATCGCTTCTGCGACCCACTTGCGGTGCAAAGCTACTGCGATCATGGTGGCCCTTTGGGGCGTTTAAGCGTAGCGGTGAAATCAGACAGGGCGCATTTAAATACCATCTTAACGCGTATCGACAATGCCGCGAACCGTGTTGCTGCAGATGCCAGCAGCAGCTATTCCATGTCGGTCGATGCGAGGGAGAAAATAGACGCTCAGCATCAGCAAACCGAGCAAGTAGCCACGGCAATGAACGAAATGACGGCCACCATTGGCGAAGTATCACAAAATGTACAGCTGACCTCTGAGCAAGCCAGCGAGGCCAATGATTTGGCCTCAGAAGGTGCCGCAGTGGCAGATAAGACTCGTCAATCTATTGAAACCTTAGGGCACACGGTGCAACAAATCGGTGACTCGGTACAAGGGGTCTCAGAGCAGTCAGCCTTGATTGCGCAAGCGGCGCAAATGATTGAACAAATTGCTGAGCAAACCAACCTATTGGCACTCAATGCGGCGATTGAAGCGGCGCGTGCTGGTGAGCAAGGCCGAGGCTTTGCGGTGGTAGCTGATGAGGTAAGGCAACTTGCACAACGCACACAGAAATCGACCGGGGAGATCCAAGGGATCATTAGCGAGCTCAATAGCCGCAGTGAGCAGGCGGTCACTATTGCTGAGCAAGGGCGTAAAGAGTCGCAACAAGGCCTTGATGAAGTGCAACTAAGCACCGAAAAACTCAGTGGTATTGCTCAGGCGGTGGCCAACATTAATGACATGGCGAATCAAATGGCTGCGGCTGTTGAAGAGCAGGCTCATGTGGCTGAGGATATTAACCAGCAAGTGGTCAGTATTGCCGGCCTGGCTGATGATAGCCAGCAAAGCTCGGATCAAGCGCAACAAGCTATTACTCGCTTAACAACTGTATCAGATGAGCTCTGTGAGCTGGTGGTGCGTTTCTCTCGCTCACATGATTAATACCTAAACTGTCAGCGCGCTAGCGTGCTGACTAGGCCTATCACCGCCTGAGTAACGCTTATGGCGGTGAACCTGCTAGCACACGTGTCACTCTTAACTCCCCCGTCAACCCTTTGCCCAGTGCTTGTGAACGGCAAGTAAAAACCACCAACGTGTGCAGAAGCATTAACGTTGACGTTCATGTCATATTTCTAAATAGCATAACTCTTTGCATTTTCTATCATCAAAGCTATTAAAAAACTGTTTTGGTTATAAACTAGACGAAATAAATATGTACCCAATATAACTCTAATTGTTTACCAAAGGTTAATCTTTTGTTCATTTTGTGATTGCTAGACTCCACGCGGCTTTGAGGTACAAACTTACAAAAAACTGAATGAATAAAGTGGCATGCTTACCCCAGTTTTTAGCAATTTATTCGAATAAACAAACGGTTCTTCTAGAACTAAAACGTCTAAAAAGTGGTCGACTATTGCTTGAAGAGCCGGATAGGTGTGATAAGTTTTAAAAGCATTGTAAATATATTGTTATAAAAATAACACAACAAACCTTACGTCGTGGAGAACAAAATGAGTAAACAAAGTATGCGCGAAAGCGGCTTTAAACGCAGCGCCCTGGCGATGTGTTTTGCCAGCTTAGGTATGAGCAGCGCCAGTGCTTTTGCTGTTGATTGCAGCAATTTAGCCCAGTGGCAAAGTGGTGACGCTTACGTTGGCGGAAGCCAAGTCCAGGCCCAAAACAGTGCCTATGAGGCGAACTGGTGGACGCAAACGAATCCTGTGGAGAATTCTGGACAATGGCAAGACTGGACTCTTTTGGGTGCTTGTGACAGCGCTGTCAACCAGGCGCCAGAGGTCACCTCGTTGAGCCCCGCTGCAGGCAGTCAATTTGCTGAAAATGACAGCGTTATCATCGAGGCGTCAGCCAGTGATAGTGATGGTCAAGTTAGCCAGGTAGAATTCTTCGTTAATAATCAATCTATCGCGGTTGATGCCACCGCGCCCTTTAGCACTACGTGGCAAGCTGTAGCCGGCGACGCGACCATAAGCGCTGTGGCTACAGACGATCAGGGCGCGCTATCTACAGCTCTTGCTAATGCTGTTAGCGTAAGCGGCGGCACCCCCGTGAATGAAGCGCCAAGCGCAAGCATTCAAATTGCTAATCTGCCCACGCAAGTGATGGTGGGAGATAGCTTGAACTTTACCCTCAGCGGCACAGACAGCGATGGCCAAGTCACCGCGCTGACATTCAGTGAGAATGGCACCCAAGTGCTGAGTTCAGCAAACGCCAGTGAAGCTTACACTTGGCAGGCTCCAGCAACGGGGCAATTTGAATTCGTACTCAATGTGACTGACGATCAAGGGGCCACGGGGACGGCCACTCAAGTGATCAACGTGGTAGATGTGTCTGAGCCAGGAACTGGCGTTGACGCTTGTCGCCCAGCAGGTTTATACCAAACGCCGGGAGTGAACACGCCATATTGTACTATTTATGATCAAGACGGCCGTGAGCTAATGGGCCCAGATCACCCTCGTCGTATCATCGGTTACTTTACCAGTTGGCGTAACGGCGCCAATGAGCAACCTAGTTATTTAGTTGACGATATTCCATGGGATAAAATTACCCATATTAACTATGCCTTCGCACACGTTGATGCCAACAATAAGTTGTCCATTGGTAACCCCAGTGCCCCAGGCAATCCAGCAACGAACATGGAATGGCCAGGTGAACCAGGCGCCGAAATGGACCCAAGCCTGCCGTACAAAGGTCACTTCAACCTACTTAACAAGTACAAGAAACAATACCCAGACGTGAAGACGCTGATCTCTGTTGGTGGCTGGGCTGAAACTGGCGGTTATTTTGACGAAAATGGCAATCGCGTCAATAGCGGTGGCTTCTACACCATGACCACCAATGCTGATGGCTCAATTAATCACGCAGGTATTGCCGCGTTCGCACAAAGTGCGGTTGAATTTATTCGTACCTACGATTTCGATGGTGTGGATATTGACTACGAATACCCATCGTCAATGAAGGACTCTGGTCACCCAGATGACTTTGCTATCTCCAACCCTTTGCGCGCTAGTCTCAATGCATCTTACAAAGAATTGATGAAGGTGCTACGTGAAGAGCTTGATAAAGCGGGTGAACAAGATGGTCAGCACTATATGCTCACGATTGCTTCACCGTCATCGGGTTACCTACTGCGGGGTATGGAGACCTTTCAGGTCACTAAATACTTAGACTACGTCAACATCATGTCTTACGACTTGCACGGCGCGTGGAACTCTCATGTCGGGCACAATGCGGCATTGTACGACACCGGTGAAGACTCGGAGTTGGCGCAATGGAATGTATACAGCACCAAGGAGTTCGAAGGCATTGGCTATTTGAACACCGATTGGGCGGTACGCTATTTCCGTGGCGCGCTAGCGGCAGGACGTATCAATATTGGTATTCCTTATTACACCCGTGGTTTTAAAGACGTACAAGGTGGCACCAATGGATTGTGGGGCCAGGCGGCGCTGCCGAACCAAAGCGAGTGTCCAGCAGGCACGGGCGTTGGCGAGCAAAACAAATGCGGTAACGGTGCCATTGGCATTGATAACCTTTGGCACGATAAAGATGCCAATGGCGAAGAAATGCCAGCAGGCTCTAACCCTCTTTGGCATGCCAAGAACTTAGAAAACGGCATTTACCCAAGCTATGGCGCAACTTACGGTTTAACGCCACAAACCGATCCAGATGATCAGCTGATTGGCACCTACACGCGTCATTATGACAACGTGGCCGTTGCGCCATGGTTATGGAATGCCGATAAGAATGTGTTCTTGTCTATGGAAGACGAGGAATCAATGGCCACTAAAGTGCAATACGTTATCGACCAAGGCATTGGTGGCATTATGTTCTGGGAATTGGCGGGTGACTACGATTATGACCAGGCCAAGGGCGAATACTTCATGGGCTCAACGCTCACTACCCTTGCTTATAATCAGTTTAATCAAAGCGGCGTGCCGTACAGCATTGACCAAGGCAATACTAATTTTGTAGTGCCAACAGAAGCGGTTGATGTGAGCTTTGAAGCCAAGGACTTTCCAGTCGGTGATGACAACTACCCGATTGCTCCAACCTTTGCTTTCACTAACAACTCAAACATTGATTTAAGTGGTGCCAAGATTTCTTTCGATGTGCCAGTGGCGACCTCCGCCATTTTCAAGTCTAACTGGAACGCACAAGAGAAATTGGGCATGGCGGTCGACGTCAATGGCTCGAATGCAGCAGGTAACAATATCGGTGGTTTTGAGAATGAGTTCCACCGTTTCTCAATCACGTTGACCAACGAATGGGGCGGACAAGAGAAAGCCTTTGCTCCAGGTGACACGGTGAATGCGCAGGTAATGTATTACATGCCTATTACCGGTCCTGCAAACTTTACCATCGAGAAAAATGGCAAAACCTATGCCTTTAAATCGCAATACCCGCACCTTCCTGATGCTCAGCCTGGAACAGGCGGCGGCGACACTGGCGGTGGCAATGGCAGCGGCGATGGTACCTGTGAAGGCACCGCGATTGCCGATATCCCCGTTTATCCTAACTGGCCACAAAGTGACTACGCCGGCAACCCTAGCCATGCTGCGGGTGGCGACTTAATGGTCAACGGTAATGCTGTCTATAAGGCGAAGTGGTGGACTTCTGCTGAGCCGGGTAGCAGCGCTGATTGGGATCAGGTCTGTAGCCTGTAACTCGCCATCTTAGACTTGAGGCGGCCCCATGCCCTCCCTGTAAGGGCTGCCTCGGGTCTCTTTTGTCAACGAGGACATTGATATGAGAACACCACAAGCGAAATTATTATCACTGGCTGTGTCATCGCTAGCCGTTGGTGCTGCGCTCAGCGCCAGCCAAGCTTATGCCCATGGTTACATGGATAGCCCGAAGGCTCGCCAAGCTATTTGTCAGGCTCAGGGCGGTTATTGGTGGCCAGAAGATGGTTCCAACATTCCTAACTTGGCGTGTCGCGCAGCCTATTTGGAATCAGGGCACTTTCAGTTTATTCAAGAACATGAATTTGCCGTTAACACCGCTGATTACTACAACCAAGCAGCGGTTGAGGCCAGCGTTCCCGATGGCACCTTGTGCGCCGCTGGAGACACCAACAAGCGCGGTATGAATTTACCTTCAGCGCATTGGCAACGCAGTGACGTGACCCCCAATGCTAATGGCGAGATTAAGGTGCGCTTTCGTGCGACCACTCCACATAACCCCAGCTTTTGGAAGTTTTACCTAAGCAAACCCGGGTTTGATGGCGCCACGCAAACACTTGCCTGGAGCGATCTAGAGCTGGTGCAAGAAGTGGGCAATATCGACTTTATCAAGGACGCAGAGGGCCATCGCTACTATGAAATGAATGTCGCTATTCCCGCTGAGCGCCAAGGTGATGCCATCTTGTACACACGCTGGCAGCGTGATGACGCAGCTGGAGAGGGGTTTTACAACTGTAGTGACATCACCATAGTGCGTGATGGCGGGCCTAGTGATCCCAGCCAGTGGCAAAGCATTGGTTACTACTTGCAACAAGGTCAAACGCCGGCGGTGGGTGATTCTATTTGGGTGCGGCTATTTGACGAGAGTGGTCAAGAGCTAGTTAACCAAATGTTTGCCGTCAGCGCCGATAACCAAGCAAGCTGGCAGCAAGACCTCGCGGCTATGCTTAATCTCGACTACAGCCAATATATGCAAATTGGTTTGCAAGACCAGCAAGGTCAAGTGGTCTACCAAAGCGGCGACCCGCTGGTAAATCAGGTATACACCACCAATGCCAACTACAGCTATAGCTTAAGTGTGCAACAGGCACCAGGCAATAGTGCGCCCACTGTGGTTAAGCCTGATGATATTACCTTGGCTGAAGGACAATCCAGTGTCGTTCATGTGCATGCTTTTGACGATGAGCAAAGTACTCTGAACTATAGCTGGGATGTGCCAGCACCACTGACTATGAGCAGTGAGGGTGCCAACCTAACGATCACCGCTGCCAATGTCGATACCGATACCCCGTACACCATTACAGTCACTGTCTCAGATGGTGAACTCAGTACCAGCCAAAGCTTTGTCGTCACCGTTACCGATACCAGCACTAACCCTGCTCCAAGTTACCCTGCGTGGCAGGCCAGTGCTACTTATGTAGCGGGCGACAAGGTGAGCTACAACGCCAGCGACTATGAGGCGAAGTGGTGGAATCAAGGTGAACAACCCGATCAATCCTCGGCATGGCAAACGCTGAGCAAAGATGCTGGCAGCGCACAATGGGATAGTCAGCGCGCTTATGAAAGTGGCGCGACGGTGCTCTATCAAGGGCAACAATACCAAGCCAAGTGGTGGACTCAAGGGGATACCCCGGGTCAGGCCTCCGTTTGGCAAGCACTTTAAGCAGTAAACAATGGCGATGATGGACACACGGAGGCGCCTAAATCGCCGCTAGTCGGGCAAGTACCTATGCGTCGTGCTTAGCCTTTAATAAGACAACAAGAAGAGAAAGATATGAAATTAACTCAATTAACCGCAGCCATTACGCTGGCTATGGCATCGGGTGTCGCCGTTGCCGCGCCTTCGACACCGAGCTTAAACTGGGAGCCGCAAGAGTACTCCTTTGTTGAAGTAGATTTAGAAGGCACTGGTGGCTATAAATCCTTGGTACGTCGCCAAGACCAAGTCAACATCAACATCGAGTGGAATGCCTGGAGTGGTGATGGCGGTGACAACTATAAAGTCTATTTTGATGACCAAGTTGTGAACTCTGGTGCACTGCCTGCGGGCACTAAAAGTGGCGTGATCACTTTCCCGTATGATAAGGCTGGCCGTCATACCTTGTATGTTGAATTGTGTGAAGGCACCGTGTGCGCGCGCAGTGATGGCAAGCCCATCGTCATTGCCGATACCGACGGCGCGCATCTAGCACCGTTACCGATGGATTATGATCCTAACAACAAAGACTATGGCTTAAAGCAAGGCATGGTTACGGGGGCCTACTTTGTTGAGTGGGGCATTTATGGTCGTGACTATGATGTCACTAACATGCCAGCACAAAACCTTAGCCACATTTTATACGGCTTTATTCCGATTTGTGGCCCGAATGACTCACTGACTGGCGGGCCAAAGCGTGCGCTTGATACCGCTTGTCAGGGTTCACAAGACTTTGAAGTAGTTATTCACGATCCGTGGGCGGCAGTGCAAAAAGCCCTACCGGGTGTCAGTGCAGACGACCCTATTCGTGGTACTTATGCACAGTTAATGGCGCTGAAGCAGCGTTATCCAGATCTGAAAATCGTGCCTTCAGTGGGGGGGTGGACACTCTCTGATCCGTTCTACTATTTCACCGATAAAGCCAACCGCGATACCTTCGTGGCGTCGATGAAAGAGTTCCTTAAAACGTGGAAGTTTTATGACGGTGTTGATATTGATTGGGAATTCCCAGGGGGCGATGGTGCTAACCCGAACCTTGGCGACCCAACCACCGATGGCGCTACTTACATTGCGTTGATGCGTGAGTTACGCGTCATGCTCGATGAGCTGGAAGCGGAAACAGGCCGCCAGTATGAGCTGACGTCAGCCATCGGTGCGGGTTACGATAAGATTGAAGATGTTGACTATGCTACCGCAGCGCAGTACATGGATTACATCTTCGCCATGACCTATGACTTCTATGGTGCTTGGAGCAATGTGACCGGACACCAAACAGCCGTTTATTGTGGCGAACACTTCCGCCCGGGTCAATGTGACGGCTCCGGCACCGATGAAAATGGCCAGCCTTATAAAGGCCCGGCTTACACCATGGATAACGCCATTCAGCTGTTGCTAGCGCAAAACGTGCCATCGCAAAAAATAGTGGCGGGTGTGGCTATGTACGGTCGTGGTTGGGAAGGTGTGTATCCTGAAAACGCGAGTACCGCAGGCAACCCGATGACCGCATCTGGTAATGGACCGCTTAAAGGCACCACAGCACAAGGTGTATGGGAAGATGGAGTCATTGATTATAAAGGCGTAAAAGCCAATATGCTCGGTGCTAACTTCCAAGGTATTAACGGTTTTGAAGCGGGTTATGATGCGCAAGCACAAGCGGCTTATGTGTGGAACCGCAGCAGCGGTAAGCTGATCACTTTAGACACCCCACAAACAGTAATGGCCAAGGGTCAATACGTGCAACAACATAACCTCGGTGGTTTGTTCGCATGGGAAATTGATGCCGATAATGGCGATATTCTTAATGCTATGCATGAAGGTTTAGGTGATGTACCGCCGGCCAACCAACGCCCTGTGCTCAGTGTAGACAGCAGTGTCACGGTGCAAAGCGGTGGCTCGGTGTCAGTTACTGCCTCGGCCACTGATGGTGATAATGACCCGCTCAGCTTTAGCTGGCAGGCGGATAGCGCGCTAAGCGTGAGCGGTGCAAACTCAGCGACTTTAGTGATCAATGCGCCGCAAGTAAGCCAAGACACTCAGTACAGTGCGACGGTTTCGGTTTCTGATGGCAAAGACACGGTCAGTAAAGTGGTGAGTGTTAATGTTGTAGCGGATGGCAGCGGCAGCAACACGGCACCTGTGGTTGATGCTATCGCTGATGCCAGTATCGAAGAGGGCGCAAGCCTAGCCGTTAACGTGGTTGCCAGCGATGCTGACAATGACGCTTTGACTTACAGCTGGGACGTACCAGCTGGGTTGACGCTCTCTGGTAGCGGTGCCAGTGCGACGCTGAGTGCGGACCCTGTGGATGCGGATACAAGTTATACCGTCACGGTTACTGTCAGTGATGGTCAAGCCAGCAGCAGCCAGAGCTTTGTCGTTACGGTGACCGATTCAGGCGCCACCACACCGGGTGACACTTGGGATGCACAAGCTGTGTATACCGGTGGTGATACGGTGATCTATGGCGGTGTTGAGTATCGTGCTAAATGGTGGACTCAAGGCGACCAACCTGACTTGGGTGGTCCTTGGGAGCCAGTATCAGCACCCACAGACGGTAACGGCGACCTAGTTTGGAGTGCATCGGCTATCTACAACACCGGTGATGTTGTGTCTTATAACGGCGCACGTTTTGAAGCTAAATGGTGGACAAAAGGTGAAGAACCTGGCGTTGCCGCTGTGTGGAACCAGCTATAAATAAGATTCCTACTTGAGAGACCAAGGGCAACGAAAGTTGCCCTTTTTCATGTTCGCCACCATACTCATGGATACTTAAGGTTGTTTCCACAGAGATGTGCGTGGGCAAATTTCTGCTTATTATTTTACTTTTCTCTAGCACCGCGTTTGGCCAGTGCACAAACCCTATTCGAGTTGGCGTAAACAGCGAGTGGCCGCCTTATATTTCGATTGAGAATGACCATATCGGCGGCTTAGACATGGCCATTATTACTTTATTACTAGAGAGTATGGGCCGTTGTTTTAACTACGTGCGTTTGCCCAGTGCCGGACGGTCTATGAATGAACTGCGCGCTGGGAGAATTGACTTGCTCAGTGGGGTGAGTTTCGCCGCTTATCGCCAAGATATCGGCCAATTTAGCGCACCTTATCGGCAAGAAATTGTGCGTTTGGTTGTCAGCGAGCGAGTGCAAGCATCTGCTTTAGCCGATTTACAGGCGATGCTGCAAAGTGGCCTAACGCTGGTGTACACCCCAGGCGCTTATTATGGTGAAGAAGTGGAAACGCTGGTGCAACAAAGCCGTTATCAACAGCAGATTCAAACCGTGAGTGAGCCGGTGAAGCGTTACTTAATGCTCAAAGCGGGCCGTGCTGATGTCACCATAGAAGACGAGCAGGTCGCCAGGCATTTATTGAGCGAGTATGGCGGCGCGCAACTGATGCTGCACCCCAAGGTAGTCTCGGCACAACCTATTCATTTTCTTATTAGCCATCAGCTAAGTAACACAGGCTTTATGCGCGAGCTCAATCTAGCCATTGAAGCGCAGCAACAGGCTATCACGGCGTTATTGCAAAACCAGCTGGGTGCTGCGCATCCCTAAACTTGATGCCTCAGTGCAGTTTCATCTTTGGACGTACCACCCGCGTTATTTTTTCACTTATCCATAAGGCCATCATTTTTAATGTGCCATGCACGGCTTGTTGATGCATGCGATACAAGCTCATGTACATCCATCTCGCCAGTTTACCTTCGATAAACACATTGCTATTTAAATTACCCATGAGGTTCCCGACCGCGCTAAAGCGCGCTAAATTGACCAGCGAACCATGGTCTTTATAGTGAAATGGACGCAGCGCCTGGCCTTTATATTGACGTTTAATATTAGCAAGTACATTACTGGCCATTTGGTGCGCAGACTGTGCTCGCGGCGGCACAAAACTGCCATCTGGCTGCTCAAAAGCACAGCTATCGCCAATCACAAAAAGTGTGTCATCGCCGCGCACTTGTAAGTATTGATTAACCAAAATTTGGTTGTTTTTATTAAGCTCAAACGTATTTAAGTCGCGTAAGAAGTCGGGCGCTTTTACACCGGCGGCCCATACCTTTATATCGCAATCCAAACGTTCATCGCCGACATCAATACCGTGTTCGTCGATGCCTTTTACCATTTGTCCAAGGTGCAATTGTACGCCAATTTTTTGCAGCTCTTTGCTGGCTTTGATTGCGATTTTATCTGGCAGAGCCGGTAAGATGCGTGGGCTTGCTTCCAGTAAATGAATTTTTAAACGCTCTTTGGAGACTTTGTTAAGGCCATAGGCTTTGAGCAAATTGGTAACATGGTAAAGCTCGGCGGAGAGCTCCACACCGGTCGCGCCAGCGCCGATAATCGCCACATTAAGCGCACTTTTATCGCTTTCGCCTTGCTGCAAACGGGTAAAACTGTCTAATAAGGTATGCTGAAAGTGCTCCGCTCCTTTGACCGAGTCTAAAAAGAAGCAATGCTCTTGCGCCCCAGGGGTATTAAAATCGTTACTGACACTGCCAATGGCAATTACTAGCTTGTCGTAGCTGAGAGTACGCTCGGGAAGAATAGCGTTACCGCGTTCGTCGCGAAGCGGGGCTAAGGTAATGTGTTTACTGTCGCGGTCTAGGCCGCAGAAGGTGCCAAGTTGGAATTGAAAATGATGCTTAGCGGCATGGGCCGAGTACACCACGCCATCTAAACTGGCGTCAAGAGAGCCCGTCGCGACTTCGTGCAGCAGCGGCTTCCATATATGGGTGCGATTTCTATCAATGAGTACAATTTCAGCGCGGCCTTTTTTGCCTAGAGACTTTCCTAGACCGGTTGCCAGCTCGAGTCCGCCAGCACCACCGCCAATAACAATTATACGCTCCACAGAGTCTTGGTTCATGGTTTATTCCTCAAAAATTGCATACCCAAATGCACGCCCAGTACCGCTTAAATGCACTTGGGTATCATTAACCCAGGGGCTAACTGCTTGTTTTTGAGGATTTCCGACTCCTAGCTTACGCCTATCGCGCGGCAATGTCATCCGCAGCGTAAAGATTGAATGATGATAATAAACAGGCTATTTTGTTGTCATAAATTATTCCATGGAGCCCTTATGCATCCTCATATTCATGCCCTATATGAGCTCAGTGCCAAGCCGCAGCGCACGATTATCGGCCTGATGAGCGGCACATCAATGGATGGGTTGGATGTGGCAATGTGCCGGGTCAGCGGTACGGGTCGTGATACCCGTATTGAGGTTGAGCACTTCACCACCTGTGCCTACCCGAAGGAGTATTCGCAACGACTGCGTCAAGTGTTCGCCAAGCGCGATATCGATTTACAACATCTCACCTTATTAAATGCGTGGGTGGGGCGCTTGCATGGCCAGTTGGTCAAGCAATGTTTAGCACAGTGGCAGGTCAATGCGGATGAGGTCGATGCCATTGCCAGTCACGGGCAAACCGTGTACCACTGCCCTAAAGCTCAGCATGGATTGGATGATTACCCTAATGCCACCTTACAAATTGGCGATGGCTGCCATGTTGCCTGCACCAGCGGTATTTTGACTATCAGTGATTTTCGCCAAAAGCATATCGCCGCAGGCGGTGAAGGTGCGCCTCTGGCCGCGTATGGCGATTACCTCTATTTTGCTAGCGCCCACGAGCACCGGGTGTTGTTAAACTTAGGGGGCATTGCCAATATAACCTTGCTGCCCAAGGCCGGGGAGCTGAGCGATACGCTATGTGCTGATCTTGGCCCTAGCAATACCATGCTCGATGCCTATGTGCAGCGCTATTTTGCACCACGACAATTCGACGAAAATAGCACCCTGGCGCAGCAGGGGCAGGTGCATGAGCCTCTTTTGGCTAAGCTCTCGCAGCATCCCTTTTTGCACGCCGCCATGCCCAAAACCACGGGGCCGGAAGTGTTTAATCTTGCCTATTTAGCACAGTGCCAAGCTGCACTCGGGGAAACGTACCTGGCTCATGAAGATGTGCTGGCAACCTTATGTGAGTTTGCGGCTTATCAAGTAGGAACGCAGTTAGCACGGTTGGCGAAATTCCACGGCCCGCTGCATGTCTATGCCAGTGGCGGCGGTGTGCACAACCCTTTGCTAATGGCGCGCATTGCCTATTTCAGCGGTGAGCAGGTGCAGCTAGATTCACTGACGCAGCTGGGCATGAACCCTGACGCCAAAGAGGCGGTGTTGTTTGCCTTACTCGCCAATGAAACCCTTGCCGGTCAGCCAGCGAAAGCAGCGGACACAGAGGGAATGCCGCAAATCTCTATGGGTAAATTAAGCTTTCCCGACTGACGCCGTACTGCGCCACAGGCGTTGACAATACTGGCCGAGGCGTTGGCGCAGGCCGGTGCAATTCATCATTTGTGGCGAGCTTAACTGCGCTTGCGGATGAATATGCACGGTGTATTGCGCGCTTTCTTTTACGGTGTTGTGCAGGCCATGTAGCGTAAGTTGCAATTGTGCATGTTCATACTCACACTCACCCTTCATCGTGCTATGCGCGCAGAGGGTCAAAGCCACCATACCGCTGTCGATATCTTTGTAATGCAATGGCTGATGTGCCAAAAGTTGGGCATCACGTTGCTGTGCAAAGGTGATACTGGCCTGCAGCGCATCGCCTTGCTGCGCACTGCTGGGCAACCGACACAGCAATTGTACAGGCACACCTGCACCGCCCAGAGTGGTTGGCCGGGCAGCCAAAGTTTCAAAGTCTGATAATAATCCTTCGCTTCGCAATGCGAACACAGCGAGAGGGGAGCGATACTGCGCCATATCCTGCTTAATATTGATAATTTGCGCACAATTATGCCGCAGTTAAATGACAGTTTTATGACTTAACGGAAAGTGATGGCGATTTTTTCTACACCGCTTGATAAGAGCTGGCTCTTTGTTTTTATTGCTCTTTGCGATATGTTTATCGCGTATTAACATGCAAAGGGAAGACAGCTAAGTGAGCTGTCACTCAATGGAATGAACTCTTCTCAGCCAGCAATATGTGCTCGGTCAATGACTTACGCTCGATCCATTGTTATTTCCGCAAAAATATAATTAAAAAACAAGGAAGATTATGAGTTGGTACCCAGACGATAAAATATGGCTAAAAGCACGCAAAGCACAGTGGAAAGAAGTGAAAGAGTCGCTAAAGGAAATGCGTTTTTATACTCCACAGGACGTTAAATTAATAAAAGAGTATTTCCTGTACGGCCCGGATAAGGAGCCACTGAGAACGGTGAATAATTACGGTGAAGTGCGTTGTAAAGTGCTTCACGTTGGTATGATAACCGTTTGGCTTCATCCCTCTTTTGAGCGCTCGTATATTGTTGAGGAACTTGATAAATATGAAGCGGGTACACGAAACTCAAATGACAGAGTTAAAGACTACTACAACGGCGGAGAGCGCTTGTTACAGCTTTGTGATCTAGATTATGCAACTCATAAAAGTGCGACAGATGAGGGGGAAACTAGCTTTTTTCAGGGTAAAGAGCAGTTACTGGCCGAATTATTATTACCTGCTTCGGTAGAGGAGGAGTCTTGGTATAAGTCTTGTGTAAAACATGAAGATTTGGAGAGGCTTAGTGAGGCATGCAGTGAAAAATTTGCTCTAGCTATTAATAGGCTGACGTTATTTTTCGATAAATATATGGCTGCTCCAAACCCAAACTATATTTATAGGTATCGCCTTTCTTATTGTATTAGTGCGCTAAAATATATAAAGCATTCAGAATTTAAGTCAAAACTGATGAAGAGGAATTTAGTGAGCCTGTTTACTTATCTTGATAAGTTCACTGATTGTCCGGACAAATATCCGAAATGTGTTGTGGAAACAGCGCAAGAGTTTACCCGTTTATTCAATGAAGCAGACTTGCCTGATCCAGTGCATGCTTTACTCGCCCCTTATATTAAAGCCGCCAAGGAGGGTACAGCCTAATGGAAAATGTCGTAGTGGTTGTCGCAACCTTCGCCAATGAAGCGGACTTACCGGAGTTTGTGTAAATCTTATTTATTGAAAAAGGTTGAAGAAGAAATGCTATTTGAGGTGATTTCCTTTGAGAATTTGGTACGGGAGCTATAAATGAAACTTTTTTTCAGCGATAGTCTAGGCTACTTGCACTCCGAAGGCGGAAAAGTAAAAGCTAGTCTTCTTGAAATAATATTATTTAAAAAAATAGATGGCAAGTGGGTTTTAGATAATTCATATAAAGGAACAAAATTCAAACAGTGTGTTGGAATAAATGGTGATAATGTCCCGGTTTATAAGCTCGAATCTGGCACTTTCTTATACGATCAAGTAAAGCCTGAAAGTTGGTTGGGAAAAGAGCTTTCAAATATAGATCCAAGCTACTTAATAGCGTTCGAGGATGATTTTATTTTACATTACAACCAGGATGAGTCCCATGGAGGTATTGTTTCTAACTGTAAAGAAGGCTCTTACGTCTTCACTGAAAAAACAAAAGGGGTAAGATTTAGGGGTGGTTTTATATATATTCAGGGGGAAAGGAAAAAAAGTTGTTTTCAAAAAAGAGATAAGAAGTTTGATTTGATTTGGGACTATAAGCTTCCTAGATATGAACCTTGGGCCCTTCCCCCATTACTTTTTGATGATTCAGTATTATTTATTTCACCTAGTGACGAAAAAGAAGAAAGAAAGACGAAAATTAGAGTGCTTATGCAGGTTGATGGTGCAGAAAAGTGGACTAAAGAGTACGACTTTAAGGCTAAAGAGTGTTTTATATATAAAGAAGCCTTAGTAGTTTCGTCCCTTGATGGTGTTTACTTTTTATCCCCTATCAACGGTGATGTGCTAGATGTTGTCGACGTTAGTAACTATAAGCAAAGGGAAAGAGGCTTAGTATTAGAGAGTGCATCGACCTATATTGATGGTGATAGCCTATTTTATTCTAGTTACCTTATAGGTAGTTTGTTTATATATAACCTTAGTGATTTAACGTTAAAAAAAGAGATCTCTTTACCTCAGGGTATTCATATCAAGCGTTTTATGGGTAAAGATGAAGCTAGTGGTTTGTATTACTTCTATGCCAGTCAGCCAAGAAAAGAAGTAGGTAATACCTTTTTGCTTGAACTTGATCCAAATAATTTGGATGCGCCAATAGAGTTTGAACCCACTCCTGATATTTCCTCACGCTTTGTTGCGGCTGAAGGCACGCCGGAGCAATGTGAGCTACATATAGATATCACCACAGAATCGCTTGATGATGCTATTCGTTTTGGTGAAATTACGGTACGTAAGCTGGCCATGCAGCACAGCCTGAGCTTATTACGCAGCGGCCCTTGTTTAGCTGAGCAAGGTTTAAAACCGGATGAGCGTTTTAATGGCACTATTCGCTTAGTGTTGCACGATGTGCAAGGTGATACAGCTAAAATTGATGAGTATCTCGCCACACTCAAACAGCGCGTGGATGAATGGGCGGCAGGCTTTGATACCTTAGTTGGCTGGTTTAAAAACCCCGATACGGGAGGCTATATTCGCACTCAGGTATTCCCTCGACGTGCGGGGCAGCCCGAGCAAGTGCGTATTCTTCCAAAAGGAAACCCCTTTGCAGAGCATGAGCTTGATGACTTTGTTTCCGATTTAGAAAGTGACACGCTGAAACTGGATAACAAACATTACGTTGCACGTCTGACCGAGCTAACAGAGGCGATAACTAGCGAGCAAAGTAGTCCTCAAGACATGGCAACGGCCAGCTATTTTCAGGGAGCACTGGCTTACATGAACAATGATGAGCAAGCCGCGTTGGAACACTATTTCACAGCCGCTCAGCAAGGGTGCTTTACAGGGGTACTAAGTTACATGGACTTAGGGGGCATTCCACAGCCAGGGCAACCGCTATTCACCTTGGTAGCTGCTTACAACCTAATAGGTCAGGACGCGTGGAGCGCACAAGAGGACATAGATGCGCGTATAAAGCGCTTAACGGATAGCGAACGACACGAGCTGGATAACGCTGCACAAGCGATTGTTGATGACTGGCAACGTAATGACGTTAAGAGTTTTAACTTGGTATAACACGTGAGGCGCTCTCATCGGATAGTATGTTTGAGAAAACAACTACCTAATATGGGGGGGGAGGCTAAAAACCAACTAATCCCAAGCACATCAAGAGGTGGTTTATCGATGAAAGAGGGTAAAGACGGCGAGCCAGAAAGTGTAGGTCAGTTGTTAGATGAGCTGGGTGATTTAATAATAATGCTTTGTTAACAGGGTGGTTTGGCGATAAAGTAGTGGTTTACTCAATGGTTTAATGTTGATTCTAATTAAAATATGCAAGAGCGGTGAGGTGGCTTTTATTTCAAAGTGAGGTGATTTATATATTTAAAAGTGAAGTTTTTATTCATGATATTTTTAAAAGATCATAAGGGGTGAATGGTTGAAAGTTTATTATAGTGATCAGCTTTATTTTAACTCTCTAGGTAGTCCGGGTTTTAATCTGTCCTTGTTGGAGAACTCGTATTTCTCTCTAGTTAAAGGGAGGTGGGTGATTGAAAGTTACTCTTGTGACGAGGCTTTTAATAATTCGGAGGTTGAAGAGAAAGCTAAAAATCTTGTTGAAAAAGCTAATTTAAACGCGAAAGAGAATTTAGAGGCCATTCTAAGTAGAGTTGAACCGTCCAAGATAATTTGCGTCCATGATGAATTTGTTATTTATCATGGCGCGAGTTGCGGGAGGAATGAGGAGTTAATTTCCGAGTCCTCTGGCAGTAGATTTTTATATGAGGGGCAATTTCTAGGTGTTTATCCATTTAATGAGTATTTATACTTTCAAGGCGTCAGAGGTAACAGTAGCTTTCAAAAGCGAAACTTGAGGCTTGAGCCTGTTTGGGAATATAAACTTGACAGGCGTGAGTATATATCTTTGGATTTTTTGTTTTTTGAAGATAGTGTTGTTTTTATTTTGCCAGGTGAATTTGATGGTGGGATGCGCACAAAAGTTATATCAATAAATGATAGTTGTGGTAGCGAAAATTGGGTTGATTTCTACACTTTTAAGGTTCAGAACTATATTCTTTATAAAGGGCTTTTGTTGATAGCCGCTTTAGAGGGTTTTTATGTTTTAGATATCAACAAAAATGAGATTTTGTATGGCTTTGAGTTTGGTTATGAAGGGGGTGGGGTGAATGCTCTAGACTCACATAATGCCAATATATATCATGATGAGCGTAGGATATATGTTTGTCATTCACCGCTAGGCAAGTTGTATGTATTCGATTTGTATGATTATTCAATAGTTAAAGAGGTTTCTTTGCCTCAGGGGATTCATATTGATAGCTTCATGGGTATAGGTAAAACCAGTGGTTTGTATTACTTTTACGCCAGTCAGCCAAGAAAAGAAGTAGGTAATACCTTTTTGCTTGAACTTGACCCAAATAACTTGGATGCGCCAATAGAGTTTGAACCCACTCCTGATATTTCCTCGCGCTTTGTTGCGACCGAAGACACGCCGGAGCAATGTGAACTACATATAGATATCACCACAGAATCGCTTGATGATGCCATTCGTTTTGGAGAAATTACGGTACGTAAGCTGGCCATGCAACACAGCCTGAGCTTATTACGCAGCGGCCCCTGTTTAGTTGAGCAAGGTCTAAAACCGGATGAGCGTTTTAATGGCACTATTCGCTTAGTACTGCACGATGTGCAAGGTGATATAGCTCAAATTGACGAGTATCTCGCCACACTCAAACAGCGCGTGGATGAATGGGCGGCAGGCTTTGATACCTTAGTTGGCTGGTTTAAAAACCCCGACACGGGAGGCTATATTCGCACTCAGGTATTCCCTCGACGTGCCGGGCAGCCCGAGCAAGTGCGTATTCTTCCAGAAGGAAACCCCTTTGCAAAATATGAGCTTGATGACTTTGTTTCTGATTTAGAAAGTAGCACGTTGAAATTGGACAACAAACATTACGTAGCACGGCTAACTGAGCTAACAGAGACGATAACTAGCGAGCAAAGTAGCCCCCAAGACATGGCAACGGCCAGCTATTTTCAGGGAACACTGGCTTATATTAACAATGATGAGCAAGCCGCGTTGGAACACTATTTCACAGCCGCTCAGCAAGGGTGCTTTACTGGGGTACTAAGTTATATGGACTTAGGGGGCACTCCACAGCCAGGGCAACCGTTATTCACTTTAGTAGCTGCTTACAACCTAATAGGTCAGGACGCGTGGAGCGCACAAGAGGACATTGATGCGAGTATAAAGCGCTTAACGGATAGCGAACGACACGAGTTGGATAACGCTGCGCAAGCGATTGTTGATGACTGGCAACGTAATGACGTTAAGAGTTTTAACTTGGTATAAGGCTATAAGAAATAGCCTTAGCATTAACTAAAAAAAGACAATAAAAAACAAGGAAGACAATGAGTTGGTACCCAGACGATAAAACATGGCTAAAAGCACGTAAAGCACAGTGGAAAGAAGTGAAAGAGTCGCTTAAAGAAATGTATGTATATGAGCCAAAAGACGTTAAATTAATAAAAGAATACTTTCTTTATGGCCCGGATAAAGAACCTATGAGAACGGTGAATAACGATGGGGGGATTAAACGAAAAATATCCTATATGGGCATGGTTGCTATATGGCTATACCCATCATTCAATAAAGAGTCTATTATTGAAGAATTACATAAATTTAGGTCAACCGTCCAATATCAAGATGGTTCCATTATGCAATATGACACTGGGGCTAACCGTGTATTAGAGTTTTGTGAGGATGACTTTGAAGCTCATAAAAGCGCCACAGACGACAGGGACACTAGCTTTTTTCAGGGCAAAGAGCAATTATTGGCCGAGTTATTATTACCTGCTTCGGTATAAAAATAGCTTAAAAGATGGAGATGATGATAGGATTAACGAAAAGTGTGAGAGAAAAATCAGGAAGGTAATTAATGTGCTTTCATTATATCTTAGCAGGCATATGGAAAACCCGAATCCAAACTATATTTATCGCTATCGCCTCTCTTACTGTATTAGTGCACTCAAAAACTTTAAAGGAAGTGAATTTAGGGCGAAAATATTAAAAGAAAACCTAGTAACCTTTTTTACTGCTCTCGAAAAAATTACTGCTTCCCCAGACGATTACCCGCAGTGCTTTGTGGAAACGGCGCAAGAGTTTACTCGTTTATTCAATGAAGCAGACTTGCCTGATTCAGTACATACTTTACTCGCCCCCTATATTAAAGCCGCCAAGGAGGGTACAGCCTAATGGAAAATGTCGTAGTGGTAGTTGCAAGCTTCGCTAATGAAGCGGACCTAGCACGGTTTTGTTTTTATATCGACTTTGAAACACGCCCTGATTTTGAGGACGAGGTGCCAGAACACGAGCAGCCATTATTTGCATTGTGTGAAGAGTTATCAATGCCGTACGAAAAAATATCTCAGGGTCTGCAAATTCAGTATGATTTTTTAAACATGCCTGAACCTAATGAGCAGCTAGTAGCCATGGGCGCTCTTGCCACAGCGCTGAATGCTAAAGCGTTTGCGTGCACCTGGCGAGATGAATATGACGTCGGTGCCGGGATATTAAAGGCAGGAGCATACGAGCCTGTAGCCGGTGAGCCAACCGATAATCAGGACAAAAACATTGCCAAGCGCTTAAAAAGACAAAGTCTGGATGAGGTGGCTGCTTACCTAATAGAGCAACAGCTAAAAACCAGCTAATCCCAAGCACATCATTATAAACGCAGTGGGTGTCGACTGGCTGCGTTTTTGTTGTGTGAGCCATAAAAAAAAGCCGAACGAGTCGGCTTTTGCACATTCACGAAGTGTCCATTCAATGAACGAGGTACCTGCAACCGCGTGGCGGTTGCTGTTAACTATCGGCCGTCTTCAAATGACGCCGTAGCTGAAACTTTGCTCCACGAGCCATTACTGTAAAGAATGGTTGCTTCGGCTTTATATGGGCGGAAAGCACGAATTTCAAAAGAGCACGACGTGCCCGAGGTGCCGCACGATGAGGCCGCATTAGACCAAATAACACTGTCGATTTGTGAGCCGTTCCCTACCACGCGAAAAACGGCGGTGCTTGATGTCGCACCATAAACCAGTGCGAAACAACGGTTAGGTGTAAATTGATCGTATGCCTGAGTATCGACATAACATTCCATGCTGTCGGCGCTTGCTTGGGCGCTAAATAGTCCACCAATCAGTAGAGCGGCTGATGCAATAAGTGTTTTCATTGTTCTCTCCATTTGAATCATTCCACGGGCTCTACAACTGCTTATACTCCTGTAAGCCATCGATATTGCCTTTGATTAAGACAGTGGAATTACCCTATAAGAGAAAAAACAAAAAATAAACACTAAATTAACATTTGTTTCTAAAATAAGTAAAAAGTAGGAGGCCCTGATGTTCCAAGGGCCGAGTGATTAGCCTATTTTGAAATCAAGCTGGACCGAGGTTTTTGCTTTAACAGCTTGATTATTTTCAAACTTTGGTGCGTATCGCCACTGCTTAACAGCATTAACAGCCGCTCTTTCAAACGCCGCACTGCCGTCGGAGTCCAGTACGCTGACATCTTCAACGAAGCCGCTCTCGTTCACGGTGAACTCCATTTGTACCCAGCCTTCTCGGCGTTGGCGCACGGCGATAGCGGGGTAGCGCGGAGGAGTGCGATACAATGGGGTTTGCTCTTGATTCTTCGCCCACGGACGCATCTTTGCGATGGCAACACAATGCTTAGTGGCTTGCTCGGATTCACCTTCTTGCTCATACAGCGCGACGAGCTGCGAGTGAGCTTGCAGCTCAGCAGGGTGGTCAAAACTAAAGTTATCATCAAAAATATTGACCACTTTGTTAAAACGTTCAATGGCTGTATGTCGACGCCCTCGGGCTTTGTCTACCGCACCTAACAGCATGGTGACATTAATCATTTCGACCGTGTCATCGGCGATATGCGCTTGATAGTATGCTTCGGCTTCATTGAGGTAGACTACTGCCGCACGGCCTTTATCAAAGTCCAAGCGGCGAAAATAAATTTCGGCACCGTCTACTTTTAAATCGGCGACCAATTTAGCTTTTTGTTGCTGCTTTGCAATATCTATTGCACGTTCGATGGCCTTCTCAACGGTGTGTGCCTTATCCGCGCTTTTGGCAATGCCCATTAACGGGTCGATAAGGCTTAGTGGGTCTGGGTTAGGCTGCTGCTCTAAAATCGTCAACGCCTGTTTATAAAGGGTCGCGCGTCGCTGCGCATTCGTGGGTGAAGGAGCCATCGCGTTGGCGTAGTTAATGGCTAACTTAGCAACAGCTGGCGATGTTTCACCAAAGGTGCTCAGGCCTACCTCATAGGCGGTTTGTGCATGCTGCTGCACATTCTCGCCAGTGTGCAGTGCTTGCTCAAAGGCGTCATAGGCGGCATCGAAATCAGGTGTCGGTGCGGCGGCACTTATCCAAGGTGAGCCTAGTAAAGCCAATAGGCCGATATTGAGAGACTTTTTTAACATCTTACACTCCTTTGTTTTGCGGCTATTTTATCTGACCCTATTTTTAGTGCAACAAAAGATAGGCTCAGCATTGCTCAAGCGCGCTTTTGAAAAATCTTCACTGAGTGTGTGTAGTGCTTGCTGGTACAGAGCCATTTATTTTCACTGTTTAATCTTAATTTATTGATTTTTAAAGGTTTAAATAGTTGGTGCTGTTTTTGCTCCCATAAGCTCGACGATTAAATTTAAAGGAGAAGGTTATGGCAAAGACGGTAACAACCGTAAATCCAAGTAATGGTAATCCATTAGCTGAGTACACCTTATTATCACAGTTTCAAGCAGAGCAGGCAGTCGATGCTGCCCATGACGCGTTTGGCCAATGGCGCAAAACGTCTTTTTCAGAGCGCGCTGAGAAACTGAACAAACTCGCCGACCTGATCGAACAAAATGAGAGCGCTTTGGTGACCTTAATGACCGAGGAAATGGGTAAAGTCACCGACCAAGGTAAACAAGAAGTGGCGTTGTGCGCGCAAATTTGCCGCTACACCGCCAAGCATGGCGCCAAAGAATTAGAAGATGAACACCGTTTCTTTGAAGATGGGCACGCCTTGGTGACCTATCAGCCCATAGGTGTGATTTTAGGGATCCAGCCTTGGAATTTCCCACTGTATCAAGTGATCCGTTATAGCGTCTCTAATATTATGGCGGGCAATACCACGGTGTTGAAGCATGCCAGCAATGTGTTTGGTATGTCGAAAAAAATTGAAGCGCTGTTTCTTGAAGCTGGGTTCCCTGAGGGCTGTTATCAATCACTGCTTATCGATGGCGCTACCGCCAGTAAACTTATTGCGCACGATAAGGTACGCGGTGTGACCTTCACGGGCAGTGATGAAACCGGTAAGAAAGTGGCGGAGCAGGCCGCGTCGGTATCGAAAAAGTCGGTACTAGAGCTTGGCAGTAACGACGCATTTGTGGTGCTCAGCGATGCTGATATTGCGCATGCGGTGTCATGTTGTATTCAAGGCCGTGTGGTCAATAACGGTGAAACTTGTGTTGCCGCCAAACGCTTTATTATCGCTGATGCGGTGTACGATGAATTTCGCGATGCTTTTGTTAAAGCGGCCAAAGAGCTGAAAATGGGCGACCCAAAAGAGTCCAGCACCGATCTTGGGCCGATGGCGCGAGATGACTTGCGCGACCAATTGCACCAGCAAGTGCAGCAATCCATTGAAGCCGGTGCAAAGTGTATTCTCGGTGGTGATGTGCCCCAAGGTGAAGGGTTCTTCTACCCGATCACCGTATTGGAAGACGTTAAATCGGGCATGCCCGCCTACGATGATGAGTTATTTGGCCCGGTGGCGTCGTTCATTCGTGCCAATGACGATGAACATGCCATGCAACTGGCCAACGACTCGCGTTATGGCTTAGGTGGCGGTATTTTCAGTGAGGACACAGAAAAAGCCGTGGCATTGGCAAAAACCGAGTTCGATACCGGTATGGTCAACATTAACGGCTATTCGTTAGCACAGCCTAACCTGCCTTTTGGCGGCGTTAAAGACAGCGGTTATGGTCGCGAGCACGGTGGCTTTGGCATGCGTGAATTCGTTAATGTTAAATCGATAATGATAGCGCAGCCCAACTAAGTGTTTGTTGCCCAGTTCAAACACCCGATAAATGGGTGTCGACTCGCTGTTTAAGTACAGGGTGGGTGAGGTGGCCGCTGAGCTGCCTCGCCTGCTGCTGGTTTTGTAAGCAACACAGTTTACTGGCTATGTCCGCTTGCTCACACAATTGCGCTAAAGGCGAGAGTTGAGCCCGACTGCGCTCCAACCTAATGCGGTGCAACCTACTGTGGTGCAACCCTTTTACAATCAGTTGCGGTAACTGCCAATAATTTGCCAAGGTTAAGGTTAAATCGTGACTGTATTCTCTAATTAGGCGCTTAAAGGCTGCGCTGCTAGGAGTGACGTCGGGGTCAACAACATTAAAGGCCTCTATCATAAGCTCAAAAATAATCATGGTGCCGAGGTTGTAAAGCAGTGCGGTAAAATATGCGGCGCCAGGGTCGGTTTCGCTATCGGCAGCTGCTAACTTGGCAAAGTCAGCCGTTTGCAACGCGTGCTGCCATATTTTTTCGCCAAACTGGCGGTAATAAATACTCGGGCGCGGCGTAAAGCGCTTAATATAAGATTGCACCACGCCCTCAAGCAGGCCATTGGCCCCCATACTCATAAAAGCGGCTTTAAGCTCGGTGATTTCTTGTTCGCGGCGGCGGTAACGAGGGCTGTTCGCTAGCTTGATAAGATCCGCTGCCATCGCAGGCTCCCGCTCTACCACAGCGAGTAATCGCTGCACGTCGAAATTAGGGTTATCCAGCTCTTTGAGCACCTGACTGATGGAGGCCGGCATAACGGGTAGATGTGACAGCAACTGCTCAGGCTCATGCATTAACAGGCTCAGTTGATGGTAAATGAAGTGACTGAGGCTGTCGCTCTGCTGCATTGGTCGAGCATCACAGCCAAATAAGTAATCGAGATAGGCGCCCTCTAAGTCGTTTTCGTAAGACATTGCTTGGTCGTCGACAGGGGCTTTATCGGCGAACGGTAAGGGCTCATTTTCCGGGGTTTTATCAAAAAACGCATAATTAGCGTCAACCTCAGCGGGCACAAACGATGGCAACAAAGCTCTTAGCAGCTTACGAAACATGAATACCTCTTTGTGAAAATCTACTTAAAAACGACCGCTTTATCTGAGCGAGTGTAGGTGCGGATTTGCGGTGATGTCCATTGCTCGTTTTGTAAGTATTGTGTACTGACTACTATTTTGCCATCCACGAATTGGCTCGTGGATTTTACTTGGGTGATCCCTTGAGCACTGCCGGTTACTTCCTCATATGCGGTGAAGCTGCCGTCATCGCCCACTTCAAGCCAGCCTTGAGTGTAAAAAGAGGCGGTAGTGAAATAATAAAACACCAGTTTTTGTTTACTTTGGTCCCAAAATATCAGTGATTCGCCACCATAATCGCCGTCATTGATGCTGTGTAAGGTGCGAATAGCAGTGCCATTGAGGGCACGCTGCCATTGGCTTACATCTGTGACCTGCTCTTGAGCGGGAGCGGGTTGAAACTGTGCCTGCCAAGTGCCTAAGTAGGGTTCGAAAACACTCAGTTGAGGTGACAATGAGCTCTTCGCAAGCGCGAGAGTCGGTAATAGCAGCAGGAGCGCTGCTAACAAAGGTTTCATAGTAATTCCTTAATGGTGGAGTATGGCTTTAGGTAAGCTTGAGACACAGCCTCGATAAGCTCAAGAAAAAAGAACAAAGAGATCATTTTTGCTAATTATTAACCTTGGGTTAATAGTTGGTTCTTTTTGTTTGTTGCTTTTGATTCTTTAATATCTCATATTTACAAGCGTTTACAAATTTTTGGTGGTTTAAATGTAAAATAATTGAAAACAGATTGGTGTTGTTTTATTTTGCTGTTCCTCATAAAAGAAACAACCAGGATATCCCATGTTTAAACCCACTTTTATCGCCAGCGCACTGCTTAGCAGTACCGCTGTATTTGCTCAAGGTCCACTGTTTGAAGTGTCATCGCAGCAAATGGCAAACAGCGTTAACGCTGCACAAGCAAATATGTCACAGCTCAGTGGCGCGCAGTTCCAATTAACCAGCAATACTGCCTCCTTGTCTTTGCCTGTTGATGGTGCGCAGGTACACTTTACTCGCAAAAACGCTAGCCTTAGCGCCAGCGGTAACCTTATTTGGCAAGGTGAAAATGACAATGGTGACTCGGTCACATTAGTGCAAACTGCAAAAGGCATCTCTGGTACGGTTAAAACCAACGGTGACGTGCTAAAGCTTAAGCCTGTTGGCGCCCATGGTCATCAGCTGCGTACACTCAAGCCTGAGCAAATGCCACCAGAGCACCAACCAGGACACGTTATGCCAGAAGGCCCACTCGCAAAGCAGGTTAGCGTCAATAATAGCCCTAGCATTTTCGCGCAGCCGCAGGCTGTTGCCGATACGCAAATCGACCTACTGGTGGTTTACACTGCCAAGGCCGCTCAGCTCTCTGGCGACATTGATGCCTTGATAGACCTTGCAATCAATGAGACCAATCAGGGTTATCAAAATTCAGGTGTGAATGCCACCGTCAGTCTTGCCCACAAAGCACAGGTCAACTACACCGAAGCGAGTAGCTCAGGCACCGATTTAAACCGTTTGGCCGGGACCAATGATGGCTACATGGATGAGGTGCATGGTTTGCGTGACCAGTATGGTGCCGATGTGGTGGTATTAGTGAATGATGTTAACGGCTATTGTGGTCAAGCTGATGCCATTGGTGCCAGCGCCAGCAGTGCTTTTGCCATGGTTGATTATGATTGTGCTACCGGCTATTACTCTTTCGGTCATGAAATTGGCCACCTTCAAGCGGCGCGTCACAACCCTGAAAACGACCCCACTAATTCGCCTTATGCCTACGGTCACGGCTACCAAGACCCAAGCTCGCAATGGCGTACGGTGATGGCGTATAACTGCAACAGTGGTTGTACTCGTATCAATTATTGGTCAAACCCAAACAAGAGCTACAATGGCACGGCGATGGGCACAACCACGCGCAGCGACAACACACGTGTTTTGAATATTACCAGTCCAACAATTGCTAATTTCCGCAGTGGCGGCACGCCACCACCGCCTCCAAATGAGCTTGAAAGTGGTCAGCCTATTAGCATCAGCGGTGCTAATGGCAGTGAAACGCTATACACCTTTGAAGTACCAGCCGGTGCCAGCAATATCAGCATTACCAGCTCAGGTGGCTCAGGTGACTTAGACTTGTATGTAAAATACGGCGCAACGGCATCGCAGAGTAACTATGATTGCCGCCCTTATGAAAACGGGAATAACGAGAGCTGTACAGATACGCGCGCAGGCACTTACTCAATTATGGTGCATGGTTACAACGCCTATAGTGGCGCAACCTTAGTGGCAAGCTATGAGCAAAGTGGCAGCGATTTACCGGTTGAGATCACTGAGTCAAACCTCTCGGGTAGCCAAGGTCAGTGGCAATACTTTACTGTTGATGTGCCTGCGGGCGCGAGCACGGTTGATGTAAGCACCTCCGGTGGCAGCGGTGATGTCGATTTGTATGTTCGTCAAGGCGCGCAGCCAACGACCTCTAGCTATGATTGTCGCCCGTATCGTTCAGGCAATAACGAGTCGTGTTCAGAGGCCGCAGCAGCTGGCACTTGGCATGTAGGCCTTCGTGCTTACAGCAATTACTCCGGTGCAACCTTGAATATTTCTGTGCAATAACAGGCTAATAAAACCAGCCTAAAGTTGCTGATAGCGGCGTTCAATCTCTTTTTTAACGCTCTCAGGAATAGATGACAAAAGGTGTTGCAAGCGCAACGCCTTTTTTTCGTTATTAGGATGGTAGCCGATGTATTGAGGCTCAATATGCAGGTTGTGTAAAAGCGCAACGGGCAAATCGAAATCATGAATAATTTTCGCGGCCCAGGTTCTATCCACCACAATGGCATCGACGCGACTATCGCTCAGCGTCGAGAAAAATGATTTAGCTTGCGCGTCTGTTGATTCGTAGTAAGAGCGAGTAACAATATCAGCATTGAGTGCTTCTAGTGCGTTATAGACTTCATCAGGGTAAGGGAACTCCTCAGCAATGAGAATAATGGGGGAGCGCTGCACAGCCTGCTCGTAAAAACTCTCTTGGCGATTGATGGCCACCGCTAACGTCAGCTCCCAGTTCACGAACGACTGGTCGAGCATTGCCAAGCCATCGGTTTCATCCACGTGCAAGGTGAAATCAAGCTTACCTTGGCTAACGGCTTCAACACAGCGTTTGTAGGGCAGCTCAGTAAAGATGACGTCAGTGCCTGAGTGTGACAGTGCATAGCGAATTAAATCGACTTCAATGCCTTTTGCTTGCATCGATTCGTCGACATAGCTGTAGGGCCACCACCTTTCAAAGCAAATTCGCAGTGGTGCCTGTGAGCCCCAGCTTGATGATGACCATAACTGCATCATGAGCAGTACAATGGCGCTTACAGCATATAATGTGTGCATAGCTTTAAGCGTAAACCACCGCCGCCAAGGTGCAAAAAATAAAAGGGTACACTTTCTTACAGTTTGCGTTAATGTTTAACGTTAAAGTGATAGAACGAGCATACGAAGGCATGAAAGGATACGCAGCATGCTTAAATTATTTATCGCGCTGGCCGCGCTGAGTATTTTAAATGGTTGTACGGTGGTGGGCATTTTAGTCGATGGCTATGCGCAGCCAAATATGCAGCAGCGCGCAGAAAAGCACTATACTGCCAGCACCCAAGGCGACCCGGGTAAATCCAGTTACACGCCAATAGATAATGATGGTTTTAGCTTCGCTAAACTTGGTTTGGCGATTGACTCGGCGGTCCTCGGTGCATTGCAAAAGCCAACGCCGAGCAAAAGCAATAAAGAGTGTAAGAAACTGTCTGACACTATTACTGAGTGTGATTTAGTTGCGCCCATGCAATCAAGTGCGCCTAGCGAACCGCAAAGCGAATTAGAGGCCATCGAGCGCCGCCATCATGAATAAGGGGTAGGTGATGGTGAGCAGCATGGCATATATGCACGCTACTCACCCGATGAAACCCGGTATTAGCGTTTAAGCTGGGCGGCTGGCTTATTTAGTAGTGCAATCATAGGCCTGTCGCTCATTACTTTGGTTTTAAGCGCATAGCCAATGAGTAGACCGACGATAAAACCGCCGATATGAGCGCCATAATCAACGCCATCGGGCAGGCTAAATAACCCGAATAAGTTAATACCCAGCCAAATAATGAAGAACCACATGGCGGAGAGCTTCTTCTGGTAAATAATGAACATAAAGGTCAAGCTGGCGTAGCGGAACCACATTAAATACATGCCAAATAAACCAGCAATGGCACCACTGGCACCGACACTGGGGATTGCACCATTACTTGAGAGCATGAGGCTGGCAACGGAGGCGAGCACCCCGCAAAGCAGGTAGTAGCCTAAGAAGCGCCAGTGGCCAAGTGCATCTTCGAGGTTATCGCCAATGATGTATAAAAAGTACATATTGCCTACCAGGTGCATAATAGAGCCGTGTAAAAACACACAGGTGAGCAAGGTCCAAGGCTCTTCCCCGGCGAGCACATCCACCGGGCGCATGGCAAAATATTCAAGTACAAACTCAAAATGGCTGGGAACAAAAAAGTAAGCGGCAAATATCAACACGTTCAACGCCACCAAAGCGCGAGTTACCCACGGGGTACGATGTGGTTTGATGTTGTACTCTACTGGCATTTGCGTTAGAAATTGAAATAAGTAGGTTTTCCATGACACCTTCTGGTTGAGCTCGCCAAGTGCCGCTTTTAGCTGTGGACTATTTTCGACACTTTCTAACTGCTCTTTTTCGATCCAGCTGCCATCGCAATGACGGCATACATCGATTTCGCTGTGGTAGTGCTCTAATAAGTGGTAGCGCTCCATTAATGTTGAGCAATCGGGGCAGTCACGCTCAGATATACCTACATGTTCACCAAAATTGTGTTCATATTTCTCACCCACAGGACCGTCGTTGACCTCGTTCAACATGCGATTGACTTCATTTTTTTCAAACCAAAGGCCACCACATTCTAAACACACATCAATTTCTTCACCTTGATACTCGGTCACTTCTAGGTATTCATCAACACAATGGGGACAGCGTTTATTCATGCTCTAACTCCTTGAGACTGCCAATTTGCACGTCGTTATCAGCTAATTCTTGTTTCAGTGCCTGGGCACTGCGCTTTAAATAGGGGAGCGTATTTTGCTCTAGGTCGGTTGCAAGTTTGCCTAGCTTTTCACTGGCGTGACGCGCTGACACCTTGCGCTTTAGCGCGCGTTCAATATAAAACTCACTTTGACTATAAAAACGCCGCGCAGCGGAGAGAATGGCACTTGGGGTTTCCAAAGTCGTGGGTGAGTATTGCATGGTGTGCCACACATATTTATCTAAAGTGGGTTTATTGAACTCAAGCTCAGATGTAGGCGGGCTCTTAGCCAGTAGCTCGGCATACGCTTGAATTTTTTGTTGGTTGTCGAGCAACTCATCGTACAGAGACGTACGCAGATAGTAGTTATCTTCCATTTTAGAGTAGGTATCGAATTTAATTGCCTGCTCTAAACCGCTTTGTGCGGCGAGGTAGACACCAAAAATGGTGGATAGCACCAAAAATACTTGGTTGAGCCAAAAACCGGTACTGCGTAGCTCTTTGTTGTCGACTTGTTGCAGCACTTTGGGGATTTTTTTGTCCTGTGATGGGGATGTTGCCATAACCGACTCCTTGGTAAAATGAGCCGAGATGGTAGGGGAAAGTGAGCACAGAGGCAAGCGCCTTGCGCTCACTTAATAGGCATTATATGAGCGTAAGCAGTTTGTATCCGCTCAACGTAATGATCAGTATCAGCAGCGGCATCGCCAGCACATTAATCAGCAGTGAGTTTTTAAATCTGCCCATGACCTTATTTTGATTCATTAGCCACAGCAGGTAAATGCAGATAATGGGTAATAACAGTGCATTGGTGGCTTGCGCGAAAATAATTACCGCCACTGGGTCTAAACCAAGACTGGCCACAACAGCACCAAACACTAATATCACCAACGCCACTTGCTTGAAGCGAGGGCTGTTGGTATCTCCTTGTAACCCGAGCATGCCACACACCGCGTAGGCACCCGCCAGAGGCGCCGTTATGGCGCTGGTTAACCCAGCGGCGAACAGTCCGAGTGCAAAAAAGTAATGAGCGCTGTCACCCAGTAAAGGCGTTAATTGCGAGGCCAGGTTGGCGGCACTGAGCTGACTATTGCCCTGACCAAAAAAGGCCACGCTCGCGGTGGACACGATAGCTAAGGTGATCAATCCCCCAAGACCAATTGATAAACCGGTATCCCAGTTGCTACTGCGAATGGCCTGTTGTTTATCTTGCTCACCTTGGCTGGCCCGTGCGACCACCCCAGAGTGAAGAAATAAGTTATACGGTACGATGGTGGTGCCAATTAACGCCAATACGGTGGTCAGTGATCCTTCAGGGAAGCTAGGCTTAAAACCTGCAAACATGGCACTGAGATCGGGGCTGGCGATGACCAGAGTCGCTAAAAAAACTAAACTCATCAGCAACACTAAAAAGATCAGTGCGCCCTCTATCAGCTTATATTTGCCGCTGTATAACAGTGCGGCGCTGATAATAGCAATCAAGGGTGTCCACAGCTGCGCTGAAGCGGAGGGAAATAACCCTTGTAAACCGAGACTGGCACCGCTGAGGTTACCTGCCTCATAGGCGGCACTGCCAATGCCAATGGCACTGATCACCAAAAATGCGGCAAGCCAACGAAACACAGGGGTTTCAATATGCGCGCGCAGTGCTTGGGCTAAATCTAGGCCGGTGACCACACCTAAACGCGCGGCCAGTGATTGCAATAAAATGGTTGCCAGCACTGAGAATACCAAGGCCCATAGCAAAGCAAAGCCAAAGTTTGCACCGGCTACGCTGGCGGTGGTAATGGTGCCTGGGCCAATAAAGGCGGCGGCAACCAGTAGTCCAGGTCCTAACTTCATATATTACCTGTCGAGGTTAAAAAAAGGCGCGTACGCTACCAGTTCATATCCAAATTTGAAAGAGTAAGACGTTACTCTATGCAATAAACAAGTGAATTTATACATTTAACCACAGAAATTTAACATCTGTGGCGGCCCAAAGTGACTCCCCTCATAGCTCACTGAGTGATTGTCTGCGTTCGATAATAAACAACCTGTGTCTTGTTGGCGCTAGTCTCCCAGCTCAGGGTGATCTAATAACACGGCTCCACCATCGACATTGGCGAGCTTATCTTCAGGGTTATAAATAGGGCAGCGTTGCATTGACAGGCAGCCGCATCCAATACAGCCATCAACATAGGCGCGTACTCGTTGCATGTAGGCAATTTTTTCATCGAGTTGGTGCTGCCATTGGCGTGACATGTTGGCCCAGTCTTCTTTATTCGGGGTGCGTTTTTCGGGCAGGGTACTGAGTGTTTCTTTTACCTCCTCTAGGGTGATCCCCATTTTTTGTGCGGCCTTGATAACCGCAATGCGCCTTAGTACATCTCGCTTGTAGCGGCGTTGATTTCCTTGGTTTCGCCAACTGCGAATAAGTCCTTTTTTCTCGTAAAAATGCAGCGCCGATACGGCGACCCCAGCACGTTTGGCGACAGTACCAACAGATAAATTTGCTTCCAATGTCATTTTGTTGTTGACCTAAACTTAACTTGAGCTTTTAGCCTTAGGTTAAACATACAAATGCAGGAAAGCAATTATGAACCAACATGTTATTATTTTTTCAAGTGCTAGAAGCCAAGGTAACACCCGCCAAGCTGCCGACACTCTCGCCCGACACCTAGATGCGCAATTCATTGATTTAGACGCCTATCAGATTAACCCATATCGGTATGATATTCGCGAACAAAGCGATGATTTCCGCGCGTTAATCACGCGATTACTGGAGTTTGACCATTGGGTATTTGCATCGCCCGTCTATTGGTATAACACCACACCGCAGATGAAGGCGTTTTTTGATAGACTCACGGAATACATGGATCAGCCCCAATTGCGTAGCCAGTTACGACAACTGCGCACTAAGCAAGCATCCTTGCTCTCCACTAGTTATACCGAGCGGGCGCCGCAAGCGTTTGTGGACCCTTTCATCCATACTGCCACCTACCTAGGGATGCAATTTGTCACTCACTATCATGCTGGCGCTGCAGACCCTGAATCTGTAGCCGTGCAATACCCTAAAAGACAAATGTGGTGGCGCAAGTTGTATGCCTTGTTGAACACTCAAGCAGGCCTTATTAGATAAATTGGTGATTATTTTGCAATAATTCGTTCAAGCGCAAAATTAGCTGAATGTAAAATGAATGTCTGCGAGTGGTTACTATCTCTAGACGCCATTAAATTTATTAGTTCACAGAGTGCATTTTTGCACTCTTATGATGCAATAAAGGCGTTGTTAGAGGTTTAGCTCTATTGTTGTTATGTAAACAAGATGTTTATTTTGTGCGTGGTTAGTCTTGATAGTAAAGCTTAAATAGGTACACTCAATGCTCCCCCTCCCCCTAGTGTTTGGATGCTTCAGAGGAAGAAGTAATGAATTACAAGCAGTTATTTGTCTTAACAAAAGATAATGCAAATACTCAAAGCGACGATTTCTTGTTGTTACTCAAAGTATTGGAAACGCTCGCAACAACCGTTAAGGTCGATTCCCGCCTGCCAGAGGTGGGTGAGCGCGAACACATTGCACTATTTTTAGTGGATGCTGCGTATTGTGATTGCCAAGAAATGCTCAGCGAGGAGATCATTCAGTTGGCGCGCCAGCACAGTGTTGCGGTGTTTAATGCTCAGCGCCACGCGCTGAACGAACGCACAGCGCTGCTGGCGAATCTTAAAGGCGCGCTTTATAACGATGACAGTCCTGAGCATATGTTTAAAGGCGTGCGCCGCGTCCTCGGCGGCGAGCTATGGTTTTGCCGCAAGGCCATCTCCAATGCCTTTGGCGATCTAATTCAACAGCTTCCCGCCACCGATGCGCTATCGGCGCAACGCCACAGCGACATCGACTTAAGTGTGCTAACCGCACGGGAAAAGTCGGTGATTTCATTGTTGGCTAAGGGGGCTAAAAATGATGATATCGCCTGCGCTCTGAACATCAGTAATCACACAGTGAAAACGCATATATACAGTGCTTTTCGTAAGACCAACTCGCGTAATCGTATTGAATTGGCCAATTGGGCACAGCGCTATATTCCGGTGGCATCTCGCGTCATGGAACAGCGTCAATAACCTGCTCAGCGTGCTATTGAGCGCGAGGTTACCATTGAGCAAAAATAAAGGCGCCAAACGAGGCGCCTTTATTGTGTCAGTGCCGAGGTGATCAACTGGTTCGCGCCGACCATACCCCTTTGTTAATGCCGTCTTTTATGAGTAACGTCAGTGCTTTTTCAATCGCTTGCGTGACACAAATATGCATGGGTTCGTTATCACTGAAGCCTGCTTCGGCTTCCAACAAGCGCTTGTAACTCACATAGCGGAAAAAGCCAGCACGCATCTCTTGTGAGAGTACTTTTTTGCTGGTAGCAACCGACAGCAATACCTGCCCGGTGCGCACATCGACCGCACGCATATAAATAGAGATAACATCCTCACGGTACAGCTCTGAGGCGCCAATGCCAAAATATTCTGCACCTAAGCCTCCGGTTTTTACGTTACTGTCGTAACTGATGATCCCGCCCTCAAGAATGATTTTGGCGGTGGTTAATGGCGGCAGCTCTGGGGCATTGTCGCCCTTATCACTCATCGCCGCTCGCACGATTTTTCGCTCTGTAAGCAAATTTTGTAATCCTTCACGCTCCACGGGCACAAACCAGTCGGTTTCATGCAGCGCTTGCATCAGAATAGAGTTCGCACCTTGGGTTACGGCGGTAGAAAACGAGCTGACGTTTTCTTGCGGCTTATATTGCCCCGTTTGGTCGCGAAATGAATAAACTGAGACGGGAATTGCGCCTCTGGGATTAGGTAGCGCTTTTAGTTCGGCAAAGGTTTCTGTGAGCGCCAATTGCTCAGCAATTTGCTCATCTGGGGGCACAGTCGAGGTGATAGCCGAACAGCCGCTAAGCAAAGCCAATAGTAAAAATGCACATATACGTTTCATTAGCCAAACCTCGGTACTTCGATTACGGTGACAGTGCCATCCAGGGTATTGGTTATTTGCACGGTGATACTATCAGGGGTGCTGGTGATAATCTGGATTTGATAGTCGCCACTCATAAAGATGGAGTCTTGGTTAAAAATACTGTCTTCAACATCGTCACCGAAGGCGATATCGGTAATTTCACGAACCATGCGGTTGAGGTAAGTACGCTCCAACGATTCTTGAAACTTTTCACCATAGGTTTTTTCACTGATAGGGGCCCGGTGCTTATTTTGGGCTTGTGCTTTAGAGAGCAACATATTGGCATTTAACGGGTTTCCGCCAAATGATGGGTTAATAGGTTTGTATACAAGCTCAGTGGCCATCAGTGGCAGTGACGCACAAAGCAAAAGTGCATAAATTATTGTTTTCATTTTTACCATCCACTTGCTGCTAGATCAGGGGAGTGTTGTTTAAATCTGGCGCGCGCCATGGCGTCCATAATCGCGAACATCGCGCTTTCGACGCGCTCTTTGAGTGGCCCACCACGTCGGCCCATAAAAGTGACGTATACCAATTCATTATTCATGAGTACTTCAAGGCGGGTGCCAGCACGAGGGAGCACCGTTTCTTTGATCACCACGTTGGTGCCGCTGGTATCAGGTAGATCGCGCCATAACTGTGAGAAATTAAAGTAAAATTGGTGGCCAAAGCGGCTAATACTGCGATCGAGTACGAGGCCGTCAATTTCCACTTCTTGTGCTTTGCTTGACGTGTGAGTCAGGGCAAGGAGCACAATCAGGGTGCTGAGAAAATACTTCATCATCGGCTGAAAGGGAGGGTTATCCCTCCCATTAGAGCTTTACTGTTGTACAACAGTTGCAGAGTTATAGTCACCGACTTGAGTGACAGCAACGGTGTTACCAGTGCCCATAACCGAGCCTTCAACCAAGTTACCCTCACCAAGTTGACTGATAGACACAGTATTACCTTCACCTGCGACTGCGAACGCACCTTGTCCCATGCCGGCAACCATGTTCATGCCGCCTTCTTGGGCGATATCAATGCTGTGGCCACTGCCTTCTACCATGAGGTCGATAGCATTGAGCTCACCACTTTGTACCAAGTCGACTTGGTTGCTTGAGCTTTCCATCACTGAGCCCATGGTCAATACAGCTTCATTGCCCATGCCACTTTGAGTAATAGCGATATCATTATCGTTGCTGGCAATGCTTGGATCTGGGTAAGATGATTCAATAACAGCGGTGTTCATGTCACCAGATTGGGCAACTGCTACGTCGTTGTCATTACCGTTGAAGTTAACAACATGCGTGGCGTTGTCGTTGCCGATTTGCATGGCATCAAACTCATTGTTGTTACCTAGCACGCCAAGATATACTTCGTTGCCACTGCCATTTTGGGTTGCGCTGAAATCGTTCTCATCGCCTAATACCTCAGCTGATGCTGCGTTATTATCACCCATTTGCATAACGTTTAGCTCGTTTCCATCACCAGAGAATAGAGCCGACTCAAAAGTATTCGCGCTGCCTTCTTGATCAATTGACAGAGCATTTTCATTGCCCTCGATAGAGACGATATCAGTGCTGTTATTCGCGCCTTCCTGCTCAACAGCGAGTTCGTTCTCATCTCCGAAAATATCGCCAATGCTGATGACGTTGGTATCGCCTAGCTGTTCACTGGCAAATTCGTTCATGCTGCCATTAATAGAAGTGACGGATAGTTGGTTCCAAAAACCATCCTGCTCTACGCTCAGTTCGTTGGCGTCACCTTGAACCGACGTAAATTGCGCTTCGTTCCATAATCCAGCTTGCTGTGCATTAACCACGTTGGCATTGCCCTGCATATCCAGGTTGTAGAACCAGTGCCCGCCGTCGCCCTGAACAACATTAATTTGGTTTGCATCGCCGCCAATCACGTTGATGGCCTCATTGTTGATGCCTAAGAAACCAGTGCCGTTTTGCTCAACCGCGATTTGGTTGTCACTGCCAGTCACTTCGCTTAATGCGCCATTCGCTTCGCCATCTTGGTTGTAAGATTGCTGGTTGTTGTCGCCTTGTGTGGTCACCAACACCACATTGCCGTTACCTATTTGCATGGCATCTGTTTGGTTACCATCACCTACCGTGGTGATCTCAGTAAGGTTGGCGTCGCCTTGTTGCAAAGAGCTGGCGCTGTTACCTAAACCCTGTACAGACGTTTGTGAAATTGTGAGCTCATTACCAACGGCGGCTGCACGCTCTACGTTAGCAAGTGCAGATGTTGACCCAGGTTTGTCTTCGCTTTGTGCGTAAGCACCTGTTGATAGGGCCATCGCGATGGCGCAGGTTAAAATAGATTTAGAAAGCTTCACGCTTATCTCCTTGTTGTTTGTTATTACTGCGACGACGTTACAAATGAAAAGGCTCATCTCAGGGTTGCCGACCTGAGCTGGGTTAATCAAAAAAGCGTGTGAACGAGCGCAGCGTTGTTGTCCTAAAAGGTGTTGGCAGTAGTAAAAGCCAACGGTCACTGGTGCGTATGGCGTCATTCCTTTGCCTTAGCGGTAAATAAGTAGCCGGGCGCTGGAATACGGAGAAGCCTAAGAGTTCGGTAAGCGTTGGGAGAGAAATAAAACTCGTCACTAAGTTGCAATTACGCGCATGCATGGGAAAAACTTGCTTCCAATGCTTTGTTGAGTAATTGCAACGAGCCATATTCCCTCCTGGGTCACTGATAGTTGCATGCACAGTGCATGGATTGGTGCTGCAAGGTATCAATATTAGTAATACTCATTTTCCTACCGAGGTATTCACTCTAAGTTCACTTTGAAAGCAGATAAATTAGCAATTTTTATGGTTGGTTATTTGTTTATTAAAATCAGTGTTTTGTGTTTGTTTTTGTAGATTTTAATGGTGGAGATTAGCGGCTGCTACCAAAAAAGCATGAGAAAAAATGAGTTGAAATTGCTCGAAGTGGGATCAAAAAAAAGCATGAGAGCCTCAACCTTTATGGATTAAATTTAACAAAAAAGAGTGGTTTTTAACTTTCTATTCATTTTTGTTTTGCGTGTTCCTAAAACAGTCGCTACAACAAAGAGGTTGCCACACATTGACTGCGTATGTGCTCTTTTGGAGAAGAGATACTTACTTCTGTGTACCTTCGGGCCACACAGACAACTTCTATGGAATAGATCTATGAAAACCAAACTATCTGCGCTGACTTTAGCGCTCGTTCCGGTACTTTCATTAAGCGCTCACGCGGGCGTTCACATTAAAGATACAGCTGCCACTGACAATGACGACAGCATCCTTGTGGTATTCAAACAAGGCACTTCTGCCGCAGTGCGTGCTCAAGCACGGTCTTTAGTCAAAGCAAAAATCAGCGATTTGAATGCTGATGAAGTTGATGATCGCTACAAGCATGTGCTTGGTGGTCGTCTTGCCAATTTTAAACTCGATGGCGTCAGCGCCAAACAAGCCTTGGCGGCTCTTAATAAGCACCCTGGTGTGGAATATGCCGAGCCAGATTACCAAGTAAAAGCATTAGGCGTGCCTGATGACAGCCGTTTTGACGAGTTATGGGGCCTTCATAACCTTGGGCAAACAGGTGGTACAGAGGATGCAGATATTGATGCTGTTGAAGCATGGGATATTACCACCGGCTCCGCAGATGTAATTGTCGGTGTTATCGATACTGGTGTTGATTACTCACACCCCGATCTTGCTATGAACATGTGGGTGAACCCAGGTGAAGTTGCTGGTGACGGTGTGGATAACGATGGCAACGGCTATATCGATGATGTTCACGGTATTAATGCCATCACTGGTGATGGCGACCCTATGGATGACCAAGGTCATGGCTCGCACGTCTCTGGCACCATCGGCGCATCCGGTAATAATGCTGAGGGCGTTGTCGGTGTAAATCACGAAGTATCCATCGCTGGTTGTAAGTTCCTCAGTGCTACAGGCTCGGGTTCAACATCGGATGCGATTGAGTGTATCGATTATTTCGTGGCCCTGAAAAATGACGGTCACAACATTCGTGTTACCAACAACAGTTGGGGTGGCGGCGGCTTTAGCCAAGCGCTTGCGGATGCCATTACGGCGAGCGAGAATGCCGACATTCTTTTCGTTGCCGCCGCAGGTAATGACGCGGTTGATAACGATGTTAACCCTCACTACCCATCGAGCTATGAGCATGAATCAGTGCTTTCTATTGCCAGTACAACGCACACCGATGCGATGTCAGGGTTCTCACAATGGGGCTTAACAAGTGTTGATATGGGTGCTCCAGGCAGCGCTATCCTCTCTACTGTGCCGGGGGGCGGTTATGCGTCCTACTCTGGCACCTCAATGGCCACGCCTCATGTTGCAGGCGCTGCAGCGTTAGTGCTGTCGGTGAATCCGAGCTTGAGTGCAGTAGAAGTGAAGCAATTGCTAATGAGCAGTGGCGATGCGAATGCTGACTTAGATGGAATGACCGTTGCGGGTACACGTTTAAATGTGAACCAGGCGGTGGTTGATGCTGACCCTGAGCCAGGCTTTAGAATGACGGCTGCGCCCCGTAACCAAGAGATTGTTGCCGGTGACACTGCGACTTATGAGCTGAGCTTTAGTTCGGTGGCCGAGTGGCAAGGAACAATCGACCTTGCGCTCGTTGCAGGCATTGATGGCGCGAGCTTGTCGAGCAATACTGCACAGCCAGGTGATGTGGTAACGCTGAGCGTGCCAACAACAGCGCAAACCCAATGGGGTGAGTATAGCTTTACCATTGATGCAACCTCGGGTGATTTAGCACAGCAAAAGTCAGTTGAGCTATACGTATTACCTCAGGGGTTAACTGAGTTTAGCTATGAAAACACCACAACTGTGGACATTCCTGATAATGACGCAACAGGTATTACGTCAGTGATCACTGTTGCAGATGACGTCACGGTGTTTGATACCAATACCTTGGTAGATATCAGCCACACTTGGATTGGCGATTTGATTGTCACGCTTACTTCGCCATCCGGCACGGTAGCTACGCTCCATAATCGCAGTGGCGGTAGTGCGGATGACATTAACGAAACCTTCAACTCAGAGGCCTTTAATGGTGAAGTGGCCACCGGTGATTGGACGCTAACGGTGTCTGATAATGTAGGTGCTGACACGGGGACATTAAACGCTTGGACCCTTAACCTTACAGGCATTGGCGAAGTAACGGCGCAGCCGCCGCAGGCAGGTTTTAGCTATGACGTTAATGACCTAAGCGTGCAGTTTACAGATGCTAGTTCTGATGTGAACGGCGATATTGTTAGCTGGATGTGGGACTTTGGTGACGGTGCCAGCAGCTCTGATGCTAGCCCTATGTATACCTACGCGGATTATGGCACGTACAGTGTAAGCCTGACTGTGACCGACAGTGAAGGTAACAGTGATACCTTAACTCAAGAAGTCACTTTAAGCGCAGATGATGTGCAACTCGAAGTGGTACGTGCTAATAAAACACGCTTAGGCTTTATGCGCGTTGAACTGGCATGGCAGGGAAGCAGCGCTGAGCAAGTGGATGTGTACCGTAATGGCGAGTTTTTAGAAAGCACTGCCAATACCGGTGGCTATCGTGACTTTGAACGCCGCGCAGACCAAACTTCTTACACCTATCAAATTTGCCAAGAGGGCGATATTTGTTCGAATGAAGTGACAGTGACTTTCGAGTAGATAAGAATAAACTCTGCTGTTAAATGAATATGACCGCGCTAATTTTAGTGCGGTCATATTATTTTTACCCCTAAACCTCCTATTTCAGTAGGTGTTTTTCGTCCATTTCCTACCAAGATAAATACCGCAAAGTTATACAAGTACTGGATACGTGTTAGATGAATTTTTGTACCATTAAGCTAACAACCCAACAAAAGTAACTAAATGTTTACAAGGTTGCTGTGTTTTTTAGTACTTTTTATCGATTTTTGTTGTTAATTTACCGTCAATTGTGTACATAATTGTGACCAATGTAAGTAGATGTTACATTGAATTAAAATAATAATGTCAGGGGTAATAACAATGTTTAAAAAAACGGTACTATCAAAAGCCGTGCAATACTCTCTTATGCTAGGGTCTGCAGCATTTGTTTCTGGGGCTTATGCAGCTGAGGAACAGGATGAAACGGTCATTGAAGAAGAAGCACCAGAGCGCATCGAGGTGACTGGTTCACGTATTCGCCGAGCAGAATTTTCTAACGCCTCGCCAATTCAGGTTATCAGTGGTGATTTTTCTCGTGAAATGGGTCTTTTCGATGCTGGCGAAATGCTTCAAGGTACGAACCAAGCATCGGGCTCGCAAATTGACAATACCTTTGGTGGCTATGTTTTAGATAATGGTCCGGGCGCAGCAACAATCGGCTTCCGAGGTCTAGGTGCTGAACGTACTCTTGTACTTATTAATGGTCGACGCATGGCACCTGCAGGGGTCGGTGGTGCACCAACTTCACCTGACTTAAACCTTGTGCCAGGGGTTATGATCCAACGCGTAGAAAACCTGTTTGATGGTGCTTCAACCGTTTATGGTTCCGACGCTGTTGCGGGTGTTGCCAACATCATTCTCCGTAAAGATGTAGAAGGCTTTGAGGTGCAAGGCTCATATAAACAACCTGATGGTGATGGTGGTGAAGAATCATCGTTATCAGCAATGTGGGGTAAAACCTTTGATAATGGCTTTGTAACTATTGGTGCAGAGTACACCGACCGCCAAGCTCAGTCATATGCTGGAAACCCTTTTACAAAAGGCTGTGAAGAGCGTATCTGGGAAACAGAAGAGGGTGACATCATTACTCGTTACAGCGGTGATGGCCCACTTGCCCGTGGCGACGATACTTGTGATATCTTTCCTTTAACAAACCGTGTGTCAGTCCCGTTTTGGGGTAGCCTATACTACACAGGCGGTAGCTCTAACGTCGGTGTTCCAAACTTTAGCGAAACAACGGATCCGACAGGGGGTCAGCTAGGCCCAGATTTCGGTGTACCTGGATGGGTCTTCGGTGACTCAGATGGTGATGGTGTCAATGACGTATGGTTCCCTGATGGCAACGGTGACGGTTATCGTGACGTAGATTTCCAAGACCCGCTATACGCGTTACAACAGTCAGACTATTATCGCAGTGGTGATTACCGCAGTCGTAACAAACGTTATTCCGTTATGCTCAACGGTGAATACTCTTTTGATGACGACAATGGCACCTTGTTCTACTACGAAGGTATTTATGCTAAGCGTGAATCGCCTATTTTTAACCCTGGTGCCCAGCTGTTTGAAGACGTGCCAGCTTCAAACCCGTATAACCCATGTGGTGTAAATGGTACCGATTGTCGCGCAGGAATTGGCTTTCCGTACGGTCCACAAGATGTGTTACCGATTATCAATATTCGCGGTGACCGTGATCGCTTCGATGTCGAGGTTGAGCAATATCGTGCAGTCGCGGGCTTTACCGCTGACCTACCGGCTCTAGAGGCGATCGGTTTAGAAAATTGGTACTATGATGCGTATGTATCTTACAGCGCCTCGAAGGGTACTGATAGCCGTCAAGGTATTTCAGAAGCACGACTTTTTAAGTCACTTAACGAAGCGGTGCTTAACGATGACGGTACAGTAACCTGTGGCGCAGACTGTGTTCCGGTTAACCTATTTAGCGAAAATATTTATCAGCCAGGCGGTGGTACGTTAACGGACGCCGAAGCGAACTACTTGTTTGTTGACCGCACCATTGAGACAAAAGTTAACCAATTGGTGGTGAATGGCTTTATTGGCGGTGACCTGTTTGATATCGCTTGGAATGGTGAGCCTGTCAGTGCGGTGTTTGGTGCTGAGTTCCGTCGCGACGAGATCGAGTCAAATCCAAATGATGTGGCTGCAAAAGGTTTGCTTTGGGGTTATTTCTCTGACCAAGGGGCTGACGGATCTCGAAACCTCAAAGAGGTTTTCACCGAGATGGAATTCCCACTTATTCGTGGCGAGCAATGGGCTGAAGAGTTGACCTTTACAGCGTCAGGTCGTATCTCAGAAGAAAGCTTCTATGATGCAGAAAGCACCTACAGCTTAAAGGCTGTATATCGTCCAGTTGATTGGTTCACGCTTCGTGCAACCAAAGGTACTTCGTACCGTGCTCCTAACTTACGTGAGCGCTTCTTAAACGGTACTTCAGGCTATAACACCGTAATTGACCCTTGTGTGGTTCCGGATGATGCTCGAATCGAAGATCCGTTGAATGACGATGTGCCAGCTACCTACAATCCAGCGGAAGATAACCGTACACAAAGCGTATTGGATGCGTGTGCTGCTTCTGGTGTAGATCCGACTGCACTTGGTCTGGGCCAAAACGGTGAGGAAGAGTTCACTAACTCGACTAGCATTGAGATTGTTACTGGTGGTACACAAGACCTGACGCCAGAGACATCAATCGCAAAAACTTATGGTTTCGTATTCGAACAACCATTTAGTGATGACTTTGACCTAACAGTGTCATTAACGCGCTTTGATATTGAAGTAACCAACTCGATTGCTGAGCCAAGTGCACCTTACAGTATCGATCAGTGTTACTCAGCCGATGGTAACGATGCATTCTGTAGCCGAATTACTCGTGACGAAAATCAACAAATCGGCCTAGTTGATGCTAGCTTCATTAACATCGGTTTGATTACGTCAAAGGGTTACGACTACAACATCTACTATAAACAGGATTTCGTTGTATTTGAGGAGAACTTAGGCGTCACCGTCGATTTGCAAGCAACGAAGATGACTGAGTCGCTGTATGATGTTCTTGGAACCGTTGATGACAACTTAGGCGAGCCTGAATATCCTGAATGGCGTGGTACTGCTCGTTTGAAACTTGAGTACAACGACCTCGCATTTAACTGGGAAACGCGTTATATCAGTGAAGGCACTGAAGATGCGGATGACCTTGGCGATTTCGAAGAAGGTACCGATGGTTGTACTGGCCTGACTAATAATGCCGGTGAGCCGTTGAAGTGTCGCCCACTAGGTTACACTGATGATTACTATGTCCATAACATTAGTTTCCGTTATGAATTTGATAGCTTCAGTATCAATGCCGGTGTTCGAAATGTATTTAATGAAGAGCCACCAAAAGTAGACCCTGATGGTTCATTCTCAAGCTCTAACATCCCTCTAGGTGTTGGATATGATACAGATGGTCGTACACCATTTATTAACTTCCAAGCACAGTTTTAAGCTAAAGAAGTAAATTTGGTAAAAAGGCTTCTGCTTGCAGGAGCCTTTTTTTTGGACAATTAGGTTCAATTATTATGAGGACATAAAAATGTTAAAAACCTCAATTTTTAGTTTAGCAATGCTAATGATGGTCGCTCCAGGGGCTAATGCTGAGCCCCAATCTGAGCAGCCTTCAGTCTCTACCATCGAATCTTTCTCTATACTACCTGCGATTCGCAGTGTACAAACTTCTCCTGACGGTAAGCACCTTGCTGTGTTAAAAGCAACCAGCAAGAATGGTGATTACGTTCTTGAAGTTAGAAAAACAGCTGATATGGCCGCAGAACCTGTACGTTTAGGTGCAGACAAAATGCGTATATCCAGTGTCTCTTGGTTAAATAACGAAAAAATTGGTGTGATGTTTCGCCAGTTACTAGAAGACAGTGGCAGTAAGTATTGGGTGACTCAATTTGCGATTACTAATGCAAATGGTAAAGGGGAGTGGCTTATTCCCTTTCGTGAAAGCCGTCAGGGATTCTCAATCATTGATTTATTGCACGATGATAACAAACATATCTTGGTCGAAGGTGACGTCAATGACAACTACATCCCTGATGTTGTAAAGCTTGATATTTATAGTGGTCGAACCAAAACTTTGGTGCGCGGCAGCGACAAGGTAAACGGTAGCTTTATTGCCGACAAAGATGGTGACGTTCGTGTTGGTCAAGGCTTTAATCGTGCTGATCAGGCTATTGATGTATTTGCGCGAAAAAAGGGCGATGACGAATGGATTAAAATTCATAGTGTCAGCGGTGAAAAGCGTGAAACTTTTGATATCGCCGGTGTGTCTGCTGAGCAACCCAACAAATTATACGTTATTGCAAACCAAGGCGAGAATACCACCGGGGTATACCTATATGACATTGTTGAGAAGACGTATTCCGAGCGCTTGTTTGGTCTGAAGTCAGTCGATGTGGATGCAGTATTGCAGGACAAAGAAGACAACCTAATTGGCTTTTCCTACACGGCAAAGCATCCAGAGTTTTACTTTACCAACCCCGAGTATCAAGCTGTCCAAGATGGCGTGAAACAGTTGTATCCTGACAAATTTGTTCGCGTAGTCAGTCGCTCTGAAGACGATAATACCTTAGTGGTGATGACCCAGTCGGACGATGACCCAGGTACTTACTATGTCATTTTGAACAAAAAAGACATCATCAAACTGGGCGAGAAAATGCCCTTTATTGATAAAAATAAACTGGGAGAGACCAAATATATTAGCTATAAAGCCCGTGATGGTCGTAAGATCCGCGCCTATTTAACCATTCCTCAGGGTAAAGGACCATTCCCAGCTGTCGTGTTACCTCATGGTGGGCCTTGGGTGCGCGATACGGTCATATTTGATGACTGGGCACAACTACTTGCCTCTCATGGCTATGTGGTGATACAGCCCAACTATCGAGGCTCGACAGGCTATGGTTTAGAGCATTGGAAGGCGGGCGACAAGAACTGGGGTTTGAAGATGCAAGACGACCTTGATGATGCTGCCCTGTATCTTGTTGATAAAGGACTTGCAACCAAGGATAAGCTGGCCATGTTTGGTTGGAGTTACGGTGGTTATGCCGCATTTGCTGCTTCAATGCGTGATAAAAATATCTATCAATGCACTGTCGCTGGGGCTGGCGTGAGTGACTTAAATCGCATTAATGCCACGCTAAACGATAATCCTTTGTTGAGTAAACTGCAAAAACCTACCATCGCTGGTGTTTCTCCTGTGGAGCAGGTGGAAAAAGTCAATGTGCCTATTTTGGTCATTCATGGTGATATTGATGGGCGTGTGCCTATTGAGCATAGTGACGCGTTTGTAAATGAGCTAAAGCAACATAACAAAAACTTTAAGTATGTGGTGTTAGAGGATGCGGACCATTTCTCTGACACGTTGTTTTTTGATCATAAAATAACTTTTTACTCCGAATTAGTTAACTGGTTAGATAATCGCTGCGGCCTAAAGTAGCCTGCACAGGGGCGGCGGTTTTGAACCGCCGTCCTTCACCCCCCTTGCACCTGCTCGTTGATACAGTCCACCCTTCCCACTAGTTATGATTATAATTGTGTTTAAATATTGTTTTTATGTTTAATAAGTTGTTGCTGTTATACTTAAATTTACATTTATTCTATTTTTTTGTTTTATTTTCACCCTTATTGTTCTGTGTAACTCATTGTAGTTAAACAGTTATTTTGTCTTAAAAAAGGTTACATTTTTATTTTAATATGTTACACATTCATAATGTACCTACTTGGTAGTGCATATATAAATAAAAAAGTTTTCAGTTCAATCAGGGATTAATTATGATAAAAACAAGTAAATTAGCGGTTGCAGTTCACTCTGCAATCCTTTTCGGCGGTGTTGTTGGTGCACAGACAGCGCTGGCAGCCGAGCAACAGAATGGACAACAAGAAGTAGAGCGTATTCAGGTAACAGGTTCAAAAATCAAACGTATTGGTGCCACGGCGCCAACGCCTGTGGTTGTCATTGGTCGCACTGAACTTGAAGATGCGGGTGTCAGCAACGTGAATGACTTCCTAGCAGAGCTACCTTCAGCCTCTGTTGGTCTCAGCCCAGAGAACTCAAACAACTTCATTTATGCTAACGGCCTAAATACCACCGACCTGCGTGGCCTAGGTTCAGACAGAACCTTAGTATTGGTAAATGGTCGACGCTTCCTACCGGGTCAGGCGGGTGGAAACTCAGTGGATCTAAACAATATCGCCACATCTTTTATTGAGCGTATTGAAATTTCGACAGGCGGTGCCTCAGCTGTTTATGGTGCAGACGCAGTGGCAGGTGTTGTTAACATTATCACTCGTAAGTCGTTCGATGGCATCGAAATTGACTTGGCCACAACTGAGCCTTTAGAGGGCGGTGGTAGCCAGAAATTCGGTTCATTAACCTTTGGTCGTGAGTTTGATGGTGGCGGTTTCATCTTTAACTATGATTACACCGATCAAGAGCAGATGGCCCGATTAGACAAAGATTGGTATGTCGATGCGGTAGGTTCGACGCCTAACCCGAACGACACGTCGGGCGACGATGGCATTCCGGCCCGTATTCCTATCTATGATCAAGAGCACTATGGATTGTATGACGAATCTAGTGAATTTTTCTTAGGTGGGCAACAATGGACATTTGATGAGAACTTAAACTTACGTCCTTTTGACAATGGTGATGGTCCATTACCAGGCAGTGGTCTTCCTGGCGCAGGAACTAACTGGTACTACACAGGCCCATTCGGTGATGGTATCCAATATGGCGTTGATGAGTTCTTCCGCACGCCGCTAGAGCGTCATACGTTTAATTTGGCAGGCCACCAAGAAATTGTTGATGGTCATGACCTTAGCTTTGACGTGACTTACTCTGAGAGTGAAGCATTTGGTCAGGGAACACCTATATTCTTACGTGGTGACGAGTTGGTGGTTCGCCGTGATAACGCTTTTATCAAAGATGACCTAGCTTCGCTTATGGATGAAAATGGCGTAGAGCAGATTAATATGCGTCGTTTGAGTGATGATTTTGGTCCTCGTAAGTATTCACAAGACCGTTCTACGTTCCGTGTATCGGTTGGTTTAGATGGCTATATCAATGATAATTGGACTTACTCCACTTACTTCCAGCACGGTGAAATGACTCAAGATACATCGTGGTACGGTGAAGTATTTACTGAGAATCTATTTAACGCGCTTGATGCCGTAGAGTACGAAGGGCAAGTTGTTTGTGCTGATCGTGATGAAGAAGGCGAGGTGATCGGTGCACTACAAGGGTGCGCGCCCATTAACTTCTTGGGTAAACCGCAACATTCAGCTGAAGCGTTAGAGTATATTTCAACTGTTGCCAAAGCCGAACGAGGCCATGAGCAGTCAAGCTTTGGTGCAACCGTTACCGGTGACTTGATGGAGTTGCCAGCGGGTTATGTGTCATCTGCATTCACCTACGAATGGCGTCGTGAGAGTGCCTATGAAACACCTGGAACGGGTATTCGCAAAGGCCTTATATTCGGTAACTCAGGATTGCCTTATGAAGGCTCATTAACTGTTGATGAGTATGCGGCAGAGTTCTTAGTGCCGCTTGTTTATGACCGATACCTAATGCAGGAAGTGAACTTGGAAGCTGCCTATCGTTATATGGATTACAGCTCCACTGGCACTGATTATGCCTATAAACTAGGGTTCACTTGGCAAGTAAATGATGACATCCGTGTGCGTTTTGCTAAAGCTCGCTCGGTGCGTGCACCTAACATTGGTGAACTATATAGCTCGTCAGGGACGCAATATGCGCAAGAACGTGCAGAGCCGTGTGCGGCTGATGCCATCGCGAAAGAAGACCAGTATAAAGAGCAAGTTACTCGTAACTGCGCGGCTGCAGGTATTCCTGAGGGCTGGGTCCCGTCTGACGACTGGCGTAACGGCGGTTCCCTAGAAGGTAAACTTGGTGGCAACCCGAATCTGGACAACGAAGTATCAAACGATATCACCGTTGGTTTTGTTTATACGCCATCCTTCCTTGAGGGCTTTGACATCACTGTTGATTACTGGGACTTTGAAATTGAAAACGCCATAGCGTTTTTCGGTTACGAAGACTCAATCCGCAACTGTTATCGCTCAGAAAGCCTAAACAACCCGTTCTGCGATGCCTTCACTCGTGACCCAGACACCTATGAAGTTGTTGATTTCTACGAGACGTCCCTTAACGCGTCAGTAGAAAAGCTAAGCGGTGTCGATATCGAGTCGGTCTATGACTTTGATACCCGCATTGGCGGCTTTAAAATGAAGCTTATCGCAACGTATCTGAACAACTATGAGCTCAACCCGACAGGCAACGCTGAAGATAACCGTACTCGTACAGGTGAGCAGCACAAACCTCGCTGGGAAGCACGCTTCACGACCGAGTATCAAGTTGGCGATTTGCGTACTGTATTTGCGGCGAACTACACTCATGCAACGGTTGAAGAGCGCCCTGCATGGAGTATCGAGGATAATAACTACAACGACATTCCATCATACACAACCTTCGATATTAACTTCGATTACACTGTGAATGACCATGTCGATGTACGTTTAGGTGTGCAAAACCTGGCTGACCGCACACCACCACGTAATCCATTCGCCTTCACTGATGGTGAGTACTATGACGTTATTGGACGACGCGTTACCGCTGGTGTGAACGTCAGTTTCTAATATTATTCTACCCTGCTAAAGCCCCTATCTAGGGGCTTTTTTTATGCGCTTTGCTGTGCTTTGCACTTGATGGGGCAATTCTGACAAGCCTCTTGTGCCTTGAGTTGATAGTGCAGGCAACACGTCATACGTGAGCTGTGGTATTGACCTTGTGCATAGTGAATCGTTTGCCGAAAGCGCGGATATAAAAGCTGTTGCCAACCTTGATGCGCTTGGTGCAGATGCGCTTCATTGCTGTACCTGGCAGCATGTAGGAGTGCCGAAGTTAACGTGTCACTTAACAGTCGTTGGGCTAACCCTGGACTTAACCCCGCATACCTTGCGATGTGCTGCTGCCAACCTTGGCTTAGTGTTAGCAGCTGAGCATGGCACTGCTTTCTTAATACCTGTTTATCTATGCACTCATCAACATATTGATAAGTCACTGCGCTGAGACCATAAATACTGCCACTGGCGTGCAGCTGCTGTTGCATCACGTCTAATTGGGGTACGCAATGCAACCCTTCGACACAGGCAACACTCAGGTAAAGCGGTTGCCAGCTAAGCTGCAAAAAGCTATTAACGCTGATATACGCTGAGCTCAGCTTCTCGGCGCGGGCGTTTAGCCGGGTCAACAACGCCTGCCATGGTTGCCGCTCAAGGTGGTTATTCGCAAACCAGATGTCACCCGGGCGCGGCTCGGCAAACGCCAACAGCGAGCACTGTTGGCGTAATTGCTGCTCAATAGCTTTGTTATGCACGTTCGCTGACATCGGCATAATCGGCAAGCGGATTGCGCAAGTCACCGGCATATTGCATGCTGCTGGCGGGGTCGGCGATATCCACCATCTGTTGGTTATTGCGCAGTTGTAAGCGGTTTAAGCAAGACAATGGGAACGAGGGCGCAAACAAATCATGTTTGGCAAACTTGTCTTGCAGCTCGGGGTGAGCCTGTTGGTATGCATGAATGCTCTTTGCCACGCAGCACCAAAATGTTGTTTCGCTCACCAGCTTGGCATCGACCATAATCGCCGCCAAATAACGGAAGAAGCAGTCAAACACATCGGTAAGAATAGACAGAACCGCCACCTCTTCAGGTACCTCAATCTTGATCCGACTGATTTCGTCGGCGATGGCCATGTCACTATTCAATAGTGCAATCTCTTCACCGATATCCTTAATGAACACCCCAACTGGGATATGATCTTTAAAGCGTAAAATGAGGTTTTCGCCGTGGGGCATAAACACCAAATCGTATTGATAAAAGCAGTGCAGCAGGGGCGTCATATAGGCCTGCAGGTAATGCGCTAACCAGCGCTGTGGCGAGAGCCCAGACGCTGCAATCTTGGCGCCGATAAAGCTCTGACCTTGGGTGTCAATATGCAGTAAGCTGGCCATGGTCGCTAAGCTTTCATCGTCATCCATATAATGGCGTGGATTTTCTCGCCACAGTGCCGCCATCATTTTTTTATAGGGGTTATCACCGAGCGCCGGGTGGGTGTAATACTGCTCGTCAAAGCCCAGAGTTGCCACCTCTCGAAGCGGTATAAAGCCACATTGGCGCAGGTAATCATCACCGGCAACTAAATCAAATAACCATTGGTTGATGGCAGGGGTTACTTTCATATACGCGCTGGAAAGACCGCGCATAAAGCCCATATTGAGAATCGATAAGGCTGTTTTTACATAGCATTTATGCGGTTTTGTGATGTTATACAGGGTGCGAATGGATTGCTGTGGTAAGTATTTATCTTGGCTGTAGCCCAAGCATACTATTTGTTTTTGCGCTACGTGGTAGCTGTAAACATGCACCAGCTTATTGAACCACTGCCATGGGTGCATGGGGAATAAATAATAGTCGTCAGGGTTTAGCCCTTGCTCGCCTAGCTGAGCATCGAAGCGTTGTCGCTCGGCGATATCGAGCTCCTGTGTAATTAAGACCTCATAACTATAATCGGCGGTGTTCTTAAAGGTAGTGTGGTGTTTATGACACGCAAGCCAAACAATATTAAATGCGTTGGCCGCCTCAGGCGTGTACTGGTGAAAGTCCTGAGCATTAAAGCCGATGCGGCCATTGTTGGCGATAAAGCTGGGGTGGCCTTGAGTCATCTGCGTTTCAATCACCTGAAAATCAGCCTGTGCTAGTTGGGCACTGCTGAAGCTGTTATTGCGATACTTAAATGCGAAGCCACTGAGGGTGCTGGCAAGCTCCTCCAAATAGGTGCCCAGCATGGTTTGGGCAATGCCTAATTTATCATTGCACTCTAACACAAAGGCGATGGCGTCTAGGGCTTGGTGTTGCCCAAGGTGCACTTTGGTAATGCTGTGCGGGTCAACCTGCAAATGGTTGAGCGCCATGGCGTGGGCTTGGAAGTGATAACTGTGTCCGCCTAGGGTGCTGAGCAAATAGCCCTCGGCATCTTGGTCGTAGGTAAAGATCCGCTCATGGTAAAATTCGCTCAGCATTTTCGCGATCAGCAAACGATTGGCGTATTGCCATGACTCATCATCCAAATGTTGGCCACTCAGGCTCGGTGTTATGCGCTGTTTTTCTGGGCTTTGCCTTGAGCTATCAAAGCGTTCAGGCAACTGCTTGAGATAATTAAAATGCGCGCGCGTTAAAGTGCCTAGCAGTGCCGTTTTATCACCTAGCTGGATCACCTTGTGATGGCTGAACCCCGCTTTTAAATTAAGGGTATGAATTTTGTGGTTACCGGCATCCGGCTCAACCACCACGCGCTCGCAATCAAGCTCATTAAACATAAAGTGTAAGACCGACGTCATCACCCCCAGACTAAAGCCGTGCACGGGCAAGTGCGCCGGTGCCAAAAGCAAATGCATGCCCAAGTCACCGCTTTGTAGATTTAAGTGCTGCTCAAGGTTTAGTAACTGCGGTTGATATACCTCGATAAGCGCGCTGGGTTTATCGTTGATCTCGACAATAAAAGCTTGCTGCGCTGGGTCGTTATTGAGTGCTTGATAGAAGTCATTAATTTCTTCGGCAGATTGCTGCGTTGCGCCCCAAAAATGGGCTTGCGGATGATGCAGCCATTGCACCAACAGGGGTAAGTCGTGGTCAAGGTCCAGAGCACGAAAGGTAAGCGTGCCTAACAGTGGATGAGAGTGCGTGTATACAGTATTTTTCGTCATAATTCGTTCTCAATCTGGTTGGTAAAGTAGCTCAGTCAATAACTTTATGAGTGTGGGGCTGCGTGGTGGCAGGCTGCCTCTGACGTACAAATAAAAGACGATGAATCGCGAAAGTGAGCAGTAACATCACCGGCATCATCGCGGCGCATTGCCAAGGCGATAGGGTTTTAAAGCCAACCCACGCCATGCCCCAGCACACCAGTACCCATTGCGTAATGTACAAGCTGGTTACATGACGAGAGCAGTAGGTCAACACCGTCATAACCCGTTGTTGCACAGGCCCGTTTTGGCTCAAGTGCAACAGCTTGTCGATAGCCGCGAGTGCGACTAAATTCAGTCCGCTTAAATACAAGGCACCACCGGGGCCAAGATGGAAAAAGTCATTAAAATGAGTGTCTTTATCCCATAGGCACAGCGCGCCGCCGACGATTAGCAACGGCAGACCAAGATGTAGGGCGCTGCGCGCAAGAGGGCGGCCTTGGCGTAGCCGCGCTGATAGTGCAAGACCAAAAAGCACACACGCCAGCCATGGAAATACCGGGAAGTAGACGTTAAACTGCGCGCCGACAAAAAGATCACTCAGGTAATCCAGCCCAGTCATACCGCTTTGCCAGCCGCGTATCAGCGGCGTCACCAAAGCAACGAGCAAGGCTAAGGCAATATAAAGCCATGGGCTGCGCTTTGGGTGCACCACAAGGCTTAACAACAGTAGCGAGAGCCCAGCCATTTGCAGAATGTCGCCGGTGCCCAGCAAGTACAGGTAGTGCGGGAGTTGTAACGACGATTGCCAGCCATACGCATTGATAAAGCTCTCAGGTAATACCCCAAGGGCGATAGGGAGCACAAACTTCAGTGCATTCATACCATAGCCCAGCGCGAGTATAGTTACGCCCCGTTTTGCCAAGGCTCGCGGACTATGATGCCGAGAAAGCAATAAGGAAATCCCCATAGCAATAAGGAACGCAGCGGTGCCTTTGCCAAGTAAATGGATAATCTCCCCTAGTAACGATTGCCCCTGGGTATAACTGGAACCGTACATCCACAGCGTATGTACGCAGACCATGATGAGTACACTAAACCCGCGAACAAAGTCGACGGCAGTTAGACGGTGAGTATTCATGATTGTTTCCTTATTAATGGCTGGGTGTGCTGGTTTGCGAAACGCGATTAAATTGCTGTGTTTCGGGGCGCATATAGAGTCCATAAAACACCATCAGCGTGAGCACAAAGCCGGCACTGGCAACGAAAAAGGGCAGTGTGTAATTGCCGTCACTCACAAGCGAACCGACGAGAAACGAGGCGCTGATCAGCCCTATGTTTTGCATAAAGTGCACCTTGGCAAAGTCGCTGCCATAAAAGCGAGGCTCGCTCAGGGCAAAAAGCACCACTTCAAGGCGTACCGTGACCACAAATAAGCCGATACCGAGTAGCACTCGGCCAAAGATCATCACCGGCCATGCCTGTGCGCCATGCAGTAGTAACCCGATGCTGGCAAGCAGCATAGCCCGGGCGATGTCTTTGCCATGGTGCGCTTGTGAGCGCGGGCGACGATGATTACGGTACAGGCATACCAGCGCCACCCAAGCCGGGATGGCGAAAATAAAGCCGGCGAGGATATCGTTATTGAACCCGCTTAGTTGCTGCCAAAAGAGAGTGAAAAACGGACGCGCTAAAAAAGCACTGAAGTAGACTCCCATGGATACCAGCCCAAGGACGAGCACAAACCGGGGGATGCGTGCCCGCTCAGTGGTACTTTCACCAAGCGCTCGTTGATGCCAAGTGACCGCTAAAACACGAATTAAGTACAGGCACAGCAGCACTTGTACAGCATCGCCAGCCGCCATAATGAGATACAGCGCCCGAGGGTCAAAGCTGTGTAAGACCAGACCACCCAGTAACGCCCCGCCAATGCCACCGAAATGCATCAACACACTGAACAGGCCGACGATGCCTAGGTGCTTTTCCTTCTCTTCAAGGCTGAGAACAAAGGGGTAGATAAGTAAATAGCTGGCCTTAAACACCAACATCGTTTGCGAAAGTAGCCAGAATGCGAGGAGATCGGTGGCAAAATAACACGCCACTCCTAATCCTCCGGCAATGATCTGGGTCACCACCCACAAGTGCAGTTCATGAACGCGACGTGCCACCTTAGCCCAGAGCGGGAAGGCGCACATCACGGTGATACAGCAAGTGGCAAGGTAGCTGCCTACGTGCAAGCTGGAGCTGACGTTGAACTCAGTGGCAAAAAACTGCGGATAAAACGGCAAAATCATGGTGTCGCACACCACAGAGATCACCGTAAGCAGTATAAGCGTCGATTTCAGCGCTTGTTGCTTCATACTGGACTCTTTTGTGGTTGCTGAACACTGGTTGGGACGCCAAACTCTTGAAAAGCGATACGCTGTTCAATCTTGTAGGGCTCACGCTTGAGAATGCCGCGAAGGATGCAGCTGTTACGATAACAGGCCATCCCTAAATCTGGGGTGACAAAACCATGGGTATGGAGCTCGGCATTTTGTACGAATACGCGTTGGCGTTTATCGATACTGTAGTTGCGATTAACGGCGAAACGACCATCGTCGCGCCAACAGAGCTCATCCATTAGGCCGCTGAGAAAATCGGGTAACTGATAATTAAAGCCGGTGGCCATGACCGTTTGCTCGCTGTGCAAGGTGAAGCTACGTTGCTGCTCTAAATGTTTGAATTGCAGGCTCTCTCCTTGGTGTTTAAGGAGTTCGCTGTTAGTAAATAACCGCGCCCGCTGAATACCTTGAACATCAAGCTCATAAAGCTTGTCGTAAATTTGGTTTATCAGCTCACTGTTTATGCCCTTATAGAGGTTACGCTGATTGGCAAGCAGTTGCTCTTTAGTGGCGTCTTCTAATTGGTAAAAGTAATCGACGTACTCAGGAGAGGTCATCTCCAAGGTTAATTTAGTGTACTCTAAGGGGAAAAAGCGCGGAGCGCGGGTGACCCATTGCAGGTCGTAGTTTTGGTGTTTTATATCACATAATAAGTCATAGAATATTTCTGCGGCACTTTGCCCTGAGCCCACCACGGTAATACTCTTACTTTGGTTGAGGGTATCGCGACGATACAGATACTCAGTGGCATGGCAGACATTGGTAGCATCGGGCTGCACTGCGGGTGGATAGTACGGCGAAGGACCCGTGCCAAGCACGAGATGGCGACAAAAAAAGCGCTTTTCACCCTCTGGCGTATCAACGGTTAACTGGTAGCAATCTTGGCTATTATCAAATTCGACACGGCGAACGCAGTGGCCAAAGCGTACACTGGGTAATTCACTCGCTGCCCACTGGCAATACTGGTTGTATTGTTCACGCAGTAAGAAAAAGCTTTCCCGAATATAGAATTGGTATAATTTCCCCTGCTGCTTGGCATAATTTAGAAAGCTAAAGCGGCTGGTGGGGTCCGCCAAAGTCACCAGGTCCGACATAAAAGGAGTTTGCAAGGTGACACCGTCAAGCATCAACCCTGGGTGCCAATCAAAGCACTGGCGCTGCTCAAGAAACAAGGCATCCAATTGCTCAATCGGGTCGCTTAAGCAGGCGAGGCTGAGGTTAAAAGGGCCGAGGCCAATAGCGATGAAGTCATACACCTTATTCATAGTTTGTCTCCTTTTCGAATAAGCGCGCTTTGAGGGTGTAGGCGCATGCTTTAATTTCGGCGGCAATGGTCTTAATGTCCTCAATGGCGGTGTTGGGGTTGAGTAGGGTGAATTTGAGGTAATTTATATCCCTAAATTTGGTGCGCGCGATGGCACATTCACCCTGTTTGAATAACTCGTCTTTAATCTGATAATTCAGTGTGTTGAGCTGCTCGTCATCGAGTTGAGGGTCAATAAAACGGAACACCAGCGTGCTTAATTCTGGCTCGTGAACAAGTTCAAATTCCCGATCTTGTTTTAACGTCACAAAGCTACTGCGCGCCAAAGCCATCACGCTTGAAAACACGCGACCAACCTGTTCACTGCCCATAATCCGTAGCGTCAACCACAGCTTCAGGGCGTCAAAACGGCGAGTGGTTTGCAGGCTTTTATCCACTAAATTAGGCGCTGCTTGTGGGCAATCACTAAACGGGTTTAAGTAATCAGCGTGATGGGTTAAATGTTGGAATTGCTGTTTATCGGCGACGATAAAGGCGCTGCTGCTCACCGGTTGCAAGAAAGATTTATGGTAATCTAGGGTGACCGAGTCGGCATGCTCAATGCCGCTAAGTAGATGGGTGTAATCATCGGTGGCGAGCAGGCCACAGCCATAAGCGGCATCGACATGCATCCATACCTGCTGCTTTTGACAGCGCTCAGCGATGCTCGCTAATGGGTCGATTGAGCCAAAATCGGTGGTCCCTGCCGTGGCGATGACGGCGATGGGAATGTCACCTTGTGCTCGGGCTTGGCACATGGCCGCATCGAGCGCGGCTAAGTCCATTTTAAAGTGCTTATCAACACTCACTGGTACCACTGCGTTATACCCAAGTCCCAATAGGGCTGCCGATTTTTGAATGCTAAAGTGGCTTACTTCTGAGCAGAAAATACGGTAGCGTTTGGCTTGTGCTGGCAGGCCATGGTCACGGATGACGTGACCATGCAGGCGTTTAGCCGCATCGTCCCGCGCCAGTAATAATGCCATTAGGTTGGACTGACTGCCGCCGCTGGTGAAAATGCCATCAGCGTGGCTATCAAAGCCTATTCTTTGCACGCTCCAGTCAATTAGCTTTTGCTCTATTAAGGTACCGCCAGCGCTTTGGTCCCAGGTATCTAACGAAGAATTAATGGCACTGAGCAATTGCTCGGCTATCACCGCAGGGTAGGCGACCGGGCAATTCAAATGTGCCACGTACTTGGGGTGGTGAAAATAGACGGCATGATCTAAGTACAGTGCTTTTATTTCATCCAGTGCTTTATCCACGCTATGCAATGGCTGGCTTAAATCTATATTGGCAACCAATTGGCTAAGCTGCTGGTGGTTAACACCTGAATGAACCTTTTTAGCACGGCGTATGGCTTGATGGATTAACGACATGGTCTGCATAGAAGCCATCTCGTAATGCAGCAGGTTATTCTCGTTAAAAATATAGGGGTGACTTGGATCACTATGACTATTGCTAGCTGATTGGCTATCAACCACAGGGGCTAATTGATTCACGACGCAACTCCGTTTAAGGTACAAAGATTAGAAACGGGATCGTAATGATAATGGTTATCACTGGCAATAATAAAAAGGGATTAATTTAACTTACATTTTTGTTACATGTCTATTATTCATACTCGAATAATGCATCCGCTCTAAAGTAAATCCGGCTATTCAAAGGGTGACTACCTGCTAGGTGCAAGCGAGTAAGGGCTCAAACGAGACGCCTTGTTCGGGAGAAAGTGATAAAAATTCACGTTGTGTCAGTGTGATCAGCGAGGTAACTGGGAGTAAAGGAGATAGCAGCACACAGGGCACTGCTACTATTTTTAGAACTTACTGGTGAGGACCTTGTTCGGGCTTGGACTCTGAGCCCGATAACACATAACCTGCCACGGTACCGAGTAATGCCGCTAAGGTTTCACTACCGAAGTCGGTGAGCACGGCAAGGATCAGCAGCGACGGTAAAAACACCATCACTCCCAGTGCTTTTATAGAGTTAGGACCAAAATCGGCATTGAGTACATGCAGGCGATAAAATGTCAGCGCTATGCCTGAAAGCATGGTAATCACCGCACCGACGATGGCGAGAAAGTGTATCCATGTTAAATCGGCCATTTCCATAGGGCGATATCCTTATTAATTCATGACTGAGTGTTTACATAATGTTAATTGTAAACGAAAACAAAGGGGTATAACAGCTGAATCGCTCTTTTCGCTGCCACTCACGTGCTGGTGATTGCGCTTATGCTCACTGTTCACTGATTAGGTGGATTGCTAGCTATGTTTTAAAAAGGCAACCCAACCGCAGTGATATCAAGCAGGCCTTTTTATGATAAAAATGCTTCAATCAAAGGTGCAGAGCGTTTAAAGTAATACAGTGAGTAAACAAGGAAGTAATAAACAAATGCAGTATAGCCAACTATCCAAAGGTGCGCGTCATCATATTAAAGCGGATCTCTTACCTGAGCGTGTCGCGCTGCAAACAAAAACGCACCATGTAATTGTGACCTTTCGTTTTTTGTTGCTGTTTTTCTCAATATCAGCGGCCGTGGTCGCGGTTTTTGATGATTCACCGTTTTATGCGGTGGTTGCACCTATTTTATTGATCCCTTGCCTTTTTTGTTGGCTTAAGAGCCATTATTTGGTGCTGGATGCAGCGAAGGGTCAAGCATATATAGAGTCACGTTTCGCGGGCAGAGCAGGCACTCCCATGCCTATGGGTCATTTGGAAAACGTTAAAATTGTGGTGCAACCCATCCCCAGCAGGGTTACGCACTATCAGTTTGCGTTATGTGGGCAAAGATATACGCTAGGGACCCTTGCTGACACCCAAGCGGCGGCCCGCTTTCTTGCGCAGCACTTCGGCTGCCAACTGAGCGTGAAAGAGAGTGTTACGGCTACGGAGCAAACGATTTCTTTCGGCACTGACAAAAGTGAAGAGCAAGCGGAAACCGTGCAAAACCAGACTACTGATACACCCCCTCGCGTTGGCCGAGAACTGTATTTTTGGGATAAAACTGCGCTCGCTAAGTTTATTTTCGGGCCATTTTTCTTTTTGCTAGTGGTCGGCCTTATTGCCAAGGAGTTACATCGTGTCTTTTAAGCAAATTTCTAATGAATTAGCGGTGCTAAATAAAGGCAGTAAAATCTTCGTTGCTCGGTTTATCGGTGTATTTATTACCCTCATTGGCGCGGCGAATTTGTTCTCAGTGGCCCGTGGTGATATGCCACTGTTTGTATGGGCATCGGTTACTACACTTGGCCTTATCGGGTTGTTTGGCAGTTATGCGGTGTGGGTTGATAAGCGTAAACAGGCCGTGACTATACGCGCGAAGATGCTGTTTCCAATAAAAACGAAACATATTAAATTTGGTGATATCGAGGCGGTTGTTGTGGATGAACGGATGCTAGACCGTCATGATGCGCGGCTTTTTTTACAACTAACTAATGGCGATCGTTTCAACCTCGCTCCTAAAGGGTTTAAAAAACGTTTGGAGCGCGACGGTGAAGACCTCGCGAAGTTTATTGATATCCCCCTGCACGTCACCTACAAGCAGTAATCGCTTAGCACTGGCACTGTGACTGCCATCGCCTCACCGGCTCCCATGGTACGATACCCGTGCGCTCCTGCGAAAATGGTCAGTAAATGCGCCAGTGCGCCAAGAAAGCTTAACAGCGCAGCAATGACAAAAGCGCGTTTACCTATATCCTGGTAAGTGCTCATACACTAAAAACTCCTCATTAAGTAGGCCCTAAAGCGCTGAGCCAAAGCAATAACCATCAATAATCCAATATTGCGGTAATAAACCGTGCTGACTAAAACCTAACGTTTTCAATTCCTCCCTGCTAGGGCGGAGATATCCCGGGTGACTGACACGCCCTGACGCGAAAGCGGTAGCCATAGGGCATACTATCATCCGGCGCAATTTCGACGATTTCGTAGTCGTTAAGCTCCACCGCTTTGACGCTGTTCGCTTTTTCGCAGCGGGAGAAGCTATCGGCTTCGTAGCTGTATGCGAACATGGCAATAAGGCGCTTGCTACGCTCAAAATAGCCCTTAGTGTGTAAAAACTGCTGGATGTTTTTTGCTGCCTCGGTGTCTCCCTCAACCTGCACTTCGGCGCTGTTGCCGGGTTGTTTTGCGCCCGAGTGTTGGGTGGGCAAATCTTGTTGGATTTTCTCGCTCAGTTGCTGCACCGCTTGCTCTTGACGAGCAGGCGAATCATCGACTAAGGCTTTACCCTCGCTAAAGCTGGCGGTGATATCATCGAGCACCGCCTCAGCAGGTTTGTCATCAACGAAGGAAATGATATTCACAATCACCACACTGGCGAGAAAGAACCGCACCAACGCGGTCATTAGTGGCGAATAGCTCTGGCTGATAAATTTAATGCGCTGCGAGCCAAAGGGTTTAATAAGCAGCAGTGCGACAATATAAAATGGTAGAAAAAGCTGTAACAACAACAAGGTACATAAGGTGATCCCCAGCGCCCAAGGGGGCAGGTACAATAATGTGGCAAAGTTATGGGTGTAGTTGAAGTGGCTGGCCGACACTCCGGTAACTTCATTGACAATGCCACTGGCACTGGCGAGCACAAAGTTTGCGATGGTGGCATAGAACACTAAAATCAGTGCTTTACCTGCCAGTGAGTGCCACAGCTGGTTAAATTTAGGCCAGAACTCTACCACTAAAGCAATAATAGTGATGACAGTGGCCAGCCAGCCTGATTGCAGTACCACTAAGCAGAGAATGGCAAGCAGGTAGAGCTTTTGGGCGCTGCCAAGGTTAAACCAAATCGTCTGGCAACGTTTAAACAGGCGCATTTTATGCGGCTGCCACTGGCTCTGTTGCCGCTGTATATGTTTATTTGCGCGCCAGCGCGCGACTTTGATACGTCTTAACACCATAGGGTATTATTTACCAAATAAGCGATTGTTGGCCACCGTCAGCTTGCAGCCGTGGCTATATGCAGGGTGCTTTGCGCGTAAAGCACAGCGTAGCCACTGACCAAAACATGCTCTGCATCTAATGAGCAAAATAACTCACCGCCACGGATGGATTTTTGCTTTGCGTGAAACTTGGTTTTACCTAGTTGCTCTGCCCAATAGGGAGTGAGTCCAGCATGGATAGAGCCGGTCACAGGGTCTTCATCACCGCCGTTAGCGGGCCAAAAATAGCGGCTGACAAAGTCGCAATCTCTGCCTTTGGCGCTCACCACCACATCTCGTGGTGCCAAGGTTTTTAACTGCTCACTGTTACTTTGCAATGAGATCACGTCGTGTTCATCGTCATATATCGCAAAATAGGCCTGCGCGTTGGCCAACACCTGCTTCGGAGGGCGTGATAAACCTGCCAACAACGCCGCAGGAGTCTCTACTGCTTTAGGAGCAAGGTTGGGAAAGCGCATCTCAATACAACCATCATGGTGGCGCCACACCGTTAAATCACCGACCTGCTGAGTGGTAAAGCGTATGGTCTGATGACACTGAAAGTATTCAAATAGCACGAAAGCCGAGGCTAACGTTGCATGACCGCAAAAGTCAATTTCCATCAGCGGTGAAAACCAGCGTATGGCATAGCCACCACTTGGGTGAGCAATGATAAATGCGGTTTCCGAGAGGTTATTTTCACTGGCAATGTGTTGCATGAGCGCATCGGGTAACGGTGAATCAAGCACCACCACCGCCGCAGAGTTCCCGCCAAACTGTTCACGAGTGAAGGCGTCAATAATGTACATGCAAAGCTGCATAGGCTAAATCACCTAGTTAAAATTGCTGCGTTTAGAGTAATCAGTATATTCAGTGAAGGCAAGCTTAGTTAGCAGCGCCCAAAGCGGTAAAACTGTGTGAAACACACCCGATGCGAAAACCATAAAGTAGCAATCTGGATCTTATTCATCGCTACCGCGTTTAAGTTATTAAAGCTAGAACCGGTTGGCTAAATTTGCTATCAATGGCATGAAGGTGGGGCATTTTAGGATGAAGCAACCTAACCTGAGCGCTCGGTATTGAGTTTCTAGTCGGTTTAAAGGATTTTGACGTGTATTTTTTAGTATTTCTGGGGTTGGTCGTGCTCGCGATTACTTATTGGGACTATCGCAAGGAGGAAACTGACACCGTATTGCTCCTCGATTGGTGGGTGTGGTTTGACGTATCCAAAGCTCGCTTTCCAGTGTTGTATTGGCTCATCATCACGCTGCAAAGCGCTGGTGGACTTGCCTTGGTATTGTACGGTTTGATAAACAGCTAAAGTGTATACAAAGCCGGTGTCCAAATAAGTGCTCGGTGCACATAGGCGATAGTCGCTATTATCAAAAACTGTCTATGCACCGCTTAAAATCTCGCTGAAATAAGGAAGACATCATGGAAGTTAAATTTCTTGAAAAGGATGCTGATTATAAAGCGGTGTTGGAAGTGTTATTACAGCTTCGCCCGCAGTATTCTCTCGATGCTTTATCTGCGCAAATTGACAAGCAACAATTACATCATTACCAGCTTGTGTATGTGACATCCTCACAAGGAGTGCTTGCGGTGGCAGGGTTCAGTGTTGGTGAAAAACTGGCTTGGGGTAAACATATCTATATTGAGGATTTGGTGACTAATGCGAAGTATCGCTCGCGTGGTGTAGGTCAATTTCTACTGGATTGGTTTAAAACTTATGCGCGGGCTAATAATTGTGAGCAAATTCACTTAGACTCAGGCGTTCAACGCTTTGCTGCACATCGATTCTATTTGCGTGAGGGTTTTAACATCGCCAGCCATCATTTCTCAATGGTGGATGTATAGCAAGGGTAAGTGGGCTTATCGCCTAGCTTGGATAGGGCTGCACCTAGTTTTCTAGATGCAGCGGCGTCATCACTGTTACGGCTTAGTGCATATTCGCGTCGTATTTTTGCGCCAAATCGTGTTTTTGTTTATCACTTAAGGCACGCCCAGCTAATTGAAACACCTCTTGTTCTTCTTCATCCAGGTGATGGTGCACTTTGTGGTGTAACTTCTTCGCCGTTGCCAGCCAAGCAGGTGAACTCATATCTGTGCTTTCAAGCTCTTCGATCAATTCGTCAATATCATGATGTTCGGCAATGCTGTGACGCGCTTTTTCTTGAGTTAGGTCTTTAAAAATAAGTGGGTCATAGAAGTAACGCTCTTCAAATTTTGCATGCTCTTGCAGCTCATGTTTGAGTTTTTCCAACAGGGCATGGCGTGTTTTAGTGTCTCCACTGGTCTCGATCAATTTATCAATGAGCTCACGTTGGGTGTCATGGTCATGACGTAGTGCTTCAAATATGGTCATAGTGTCTCCTTTTTACTTTGCTACCAACTACAGAGAGCAAGTCAAATGCCACATTTCAAGTCCATGATTAGTAAATATTTTTTATTTTAAAGAAGTGAGGCAATGTAGCTTTTACAAGTAAAAATGGAAAATTCACCACACCAAGCAGCCATTGAGGCACGCGGGCGGAAGTCATACAACAGAACGTTAATTGTTAAGATGAAAAAGCCTGCGTGATGCAGGCTTCTCAAGGAGTACAGCTTAGTCCGCTTTGTTGGCGTCTTTCACTGCTTTTAATTTACTGGCGTGGTCAATTTTGTAATCAGGCATGTCTTTGTTGCCTTCCATCAGGTAATTATCCATCCAGCGCATTAAGCGCAGACTGTAATCATACTGGGCAGCGACACGGCGGTTACCATGACCTTCACCTGGGTAGTACACTAAACGAACGTCTTTCCCTTGCACCTTCATGTAGCGATATAGCTCCATTGATTGCGCTGGGTGTACACGGGGATCGTCTTTACCATGCATAATCAATAGCGGTGTTTTAGACTGACCCGCCCAGTAAATTGGGCTACGTTCCAAGTACCACTGCCATTTTTCCCATGGGTAAGAGCGTGCGTGTACTAAGTACATTTCGTTGGAAATGTCGGTAGTACCGAACTTAGAAAGCTGGTTGGTCACGCCAACAAACATCACACTGGCTGCGAAATGCTCGGTTAATTTAGTGGCGCCCCAGGCTGATGCATAACCACCGTAAGAGCCGCCGGTAATACCAACACGGTCGCTATCGACTAAGCCCATTTTTACCAAGTATTGCTTCATATCGACAAGATCGTCGAACTCTTTGCCAGCGTAGTCATTTTGGCCCAGCTTAGAGTATGCAACGCCTTTACCGGTAGAACCGCGATAGTTCGGATAAAAGACCGCATACCCGCGCGCCGCGCCCATTTGTCCCGGATCAGAATAACTGGTTACCCAGCCGTTCTTATCGTGACTTTCTGGACCGCCATGCACGGCCATAATCAGTGGGTAACGCTGACCTTCTTGATAATCCAATGGATATACCAAGACGCCGCCAATCTCTACACCATCGCGCGCTTCAAAGCTAAGCGCTTGCTGTTTGGCAAAGCGTTTATCGTTGAGCCATGGGTTTGAGTCGCTTAAGCGCGTTGCCTCATCACCACGGATCATAAATACTTCGTTCGGGTGCTTGGCGGTGTTAGCGCGCAGCGCGATAGTTTTATCCGAGTCAGACACGCTCAAACGACTGGCAATAAATTCGCCTTGCTCAATTAGGGTGTCATAGTCCTCATCGCCTACCTCAATTTGCCCAACAAAGGTCTCTGGGCTTACAGCGGCAATAAAGTTAAGGGTGTTTTCGGTGTTGGCCCATTCAATATCGGCAATGTGGCCCATAAAGTCAGGTAACCACTCTTTAATCTCGCCACTTTGCGTATCGGCTAGATATAAACGGCCGGTGGCAGGGTCGTGTTTATCTTCGGCGCCTAAGATAGCTACATAACGGCCATCATGAGAAAGTTCGGCATCGCCTAATTTCCCTTCTGTTTTAAACGACAGCGTAACGGCCTTGCTTTGGACATCAAACAAGTGCCACTGCGACTTCATGTATTTATCATCAATCAATGCCGTCGGCTGAGTTTTGACTAATAATTTGCTGCCATCGTCAGCATAGTTCATGTCGCTAACATAGCCATCAATGTTAATTGCTTCAGGGTCGAGCGGTTTGTCAGCTTTGGCCAGATCAATTAAGTGCAGTTGCTTGTTTTTCAGCCCTTGCTCATACACCTCGGCCATAAAGCCTAATTTTTTTAGCTCTTTTTCAGACTTATCTTTGCTTGGCATGGCTAGGATTGCGACTTGCTTGCCTGTTGGGCTAAGTTCGTAGCTGGAGATTGGGCGGCCTTTGAGGGCAAACACTTGTTGCGCTTGACCACCGTCTACCGGAATATGGTACAAGGCGGTGTGCTTGTCTTCGCCTAACTTGGCGAGGAAATAGATGTCTTGACCGTCTGCTGACCAGCTAATGCTTTTAATATTTACCTTGCCGGTAATAAAAGGGCGTTCTACGCCTTCGTCATCAACCACATAGAGTTCACTGTAGTTGTAGCCATTTTTATCAACGTACAGCTCGCGTGGTAAAGAGCGCGTAAAGGCAACCTGCTCGCCATCTGGACTGATAGCGGTTTGGATCACACTTTTAATTTTCGGAATATCTTCAACGGTAATGGTATCACTGGCCTGGGCCGATAGGCTGGTGCCCATGGCTGTTGCCAGCGCTAACGCTGTTGTCAGTAGTTTCATGTTAGTCCTTCACTTGTTATTAGCTTTGGCTATTGTACAAAAGCAACAAGTGAAAGCCAGTGTTTGCGCTCAAGGTCACACTGGCTGCGATAAAAGGGCCCCATGCTGGAGCCCCTAAGGTTGGGATTGGGTTTACTATCTATGCAATGGCTAAAAACATTAGCGAGTACGATTGCGCACTCTCTTTATTAGCTATCTCTAAGACGCACTAAACGGCTAATAATTCCGTGTTTTACATACTATTACCCAAGTTGACAGAAAGTTACATTTTGCCTTTAAAATGTGTAGCGCAGGCCCGTGTAGAAACGCCGACCATTTTCGTAAATGCCAGTGGGCGCCAAGTGACTACGCTCATACAGGTAGGTGATTTCATTATTGAGATTGATCACATCTAGGTTCAGTTGTAATTGCTCGGTTAGATTGACGCGGACGCTGGCGTCAAGTTGGCCATAGTTATCCATGAAGGTTTCGCCTACGCCGGTGGCATAGCGGGTCCGGTAGTTGTAAGCCAAGCGAACATCAAACAATGGCTGTTGATAATAAACAGAAAAATTCACCGAATGCTTTGACGTCCCGGGGATGGCATTGAGTGTCCCCGCAGAGTGAGCTTCACGAGAGCCTTGTACATAAGTGTAATTGGCCAGCACCCCAAAGCCGTACCAAAACTCATGCTGTAATGCGAGTTCTGCACCGGTTATGGTGCCGCCCGCGCCATTGGTGGGCCTATCTATGGTCATCAAAATGCCCTCATGCTCCTCCTGTCGGCGCTCGAATTCAATAAACGAAGCAATGTCCTTCATAAACACGGTGCCAGAGAGCAAACCTATATCATTAAAATACCACTCTAAGGCGGCATCAAATTGGTTGGCGCGATAAGGGTCAAGTTGTGGATTGCCGCCTTGGCCTTGCGCTTGGGTGACGTTGTAGTTGGTTGAGGGCATAAGGTGATGATACTGCGGACGAGACATCACTCGCGCCGCACCAAGGCGTAGCAGTAAGTTGTCACTTAAGTGGCTACTGAGGTTTAAGCTAGGTAAAAAATCCCAGTAGCGGCGTCGGCTTTGTTGCCATTGCCCGAGTTGCACAGTACTGGCGTTTGCCACTGAATGGGTTCCGCCCGAATGGGTTCGGCCTGACTGGGTTCCGCCCGAGTGGGCTGGGCCGGCATAGGCTTCGGCTTGCTGCTCGGTGGCCACCAAGCGCACCCCCAGGTTCCCTTGCCAGGTGTCAGCCCCTACCTGAAGCTGGGTATAACCGGCCAATGAACGCTCGTTAATTTCAAAGCGGCTGGGTCGCTCTTCGTACTGCTGAAAGTCAATACTACGATATTGCTTTGCCAGCGCTTGGGTATCGGCATAGGCGTAACGTTTCAAAGTATCGCTGCTGCCAATATGGCGTATATATTGCTCAGGGAAGGGCGCTGAAAATTGACTTAGACGCCAGCCTAAATCTCCGGCTAAACCAGTGTAGTCGCCGCCAATAGAGCGCCGACGAGTGAAGCTTCGTTGGTGGTCGCGGGCTTTGATACCCAGCTCTATTTTATTAATAACGCTATGATCCACCGCGCGGGTGATGTCAATTTGGGTATACCACTGCTCGTCTTCGGCATCCTGAGCGTCATTGCGAATGTCACTGAGTAACCACTGCTGTGCATCGGTGGCCGCTACCTCATATTCAGCGATGATGTTTTGTCGCTGGCGAGTATCGACACGAAATGCGGTATTTGCCGAAAACTGTGTGGTGTGGTCTTCTCGTGTGCCGCCGCTGCCTCGACTCATGCCGAGTTGGTATTGAGCTTGCCATAACCCTCGCTGCCAGGTGGCTGTGAGGGTATTGCTGGTGGTGGCGATGGCCGAATCTCTCCATATAGCTTCCATCGCAGTGTTAAACGGTTGCGAGCTGGGGTTATCTGCAGGCACTTGGGTATATGCGCCGTAGGCGAGCACATTATCGATAACATGATAATCACTGAGATGGCCACCGCGAGCATACACATTACTGGGTTGCCAAAGAAAATTCTGATTGGTGTTGTCAGCATCCAAATGCGAGTACAAGGAGGTCAAGGCAAATCGCCAACGCGGATTGGGTACGTACTGCGCGGCAATCATCAAGGTATTTAGCTCCCGCTGTTGCTGAAATACCGCTGAGCCACCGCCCCCGGGTGACCAAAGCTGGATGCTTTGAGCCGGGTTTTGCTCTTCAAGCAAGGGGTATAAGCGTGTGCCTTGCTGGCTGAAATGGCGGTCATCCCAGCCCCAAGATTCCAGTCCATCGCGACGCACACTGCGCTGATTATGGGTATAACTCACGATGACCCCCAAGGTATGAGCGGAATTTTGCCATTCACTATGGAGCGTAAATTGAGGGTCGAAGGCGCGGCTAAGATCGTTATATTGCAGCTGCGCGGCGAGCACGGTCCTTGGCGCATAGTTATCAAGGGGAGAAGGGGTGGTGATATTAATGGCTCCCCCTAAAGAGCCTTCATCATGCTTAGCTTGTGGGGTTTTTAATACACTCACCGAGTGGACAATTTCGCTTGGTAACAGGGTAAAGTTGAAGCCGCGACTAGGTAAGCTGGAGATCCACCAATCGCTACTTGCTAGATATTGGCCGTTTAAATAAGTGCGGTTTTGTTCAGCGGTGGTGCCGCGCACACCGATACGCTCACCTTCTCCTTGCGCTCTAAACAAGGAAATGCCGGTTAATCGTTGCAGGGCCTCGGCGACATTTTTATCTGGAAACTGGCCGATGTCTTCTGCATTGATCACTTCACTGACACCATTGTGATGTCGTTTTTCACGGAGTGATTTGACAGCGCTGTCACGAAAACCCCGAATTTCAATGGTTTCTAAGCCTTTGATGCTCACCTTAGTGCGCGAAGGCTGGGTTTGTTGCTCGGCATATGCCAAAAAAGGGACGCTTAAGATGAAATAAAATGTTAATCTAGCGAAAGATAAATAACGACGACTGGGTGTTAGGGCACGCATCTTCAACCTCACCATGCTCAGTAAAATCAAGCTAAGCGACTAATAAAAGCGCAAAGTTGAGGTATCATATCGTGCTTGGCAATCATTAACCACTTTTTAACCTTGCGAACATTTTGAATAACCCGGCTGTGGCAAATCAATCATGTTATATCGGCGATATCCTTGTCGACTTTGCCGCCATGCGCGTGCGTCGCCAGGGTCGTTGGTATCCTTTGGAGGCAAAGCAATGTGCGCTGTTGCGGGTACTTGCCGAGCGTCCGGGCGAGGCCGTGAGTCGCGAGCATATCCTCAATGCGGTATGGGGCGATGTGGTGGTGAGCGATAACTCGTTGAGCCAATTGGTCACCCAGCTGCGCAAAAAGTTAGCCGATGATAAGGGGCAACCTCAATTTATTAGAACCGTCCCGCGCATTGGCTATCAACTTATTGCTGAGGTTACGCCTGTAACTATTCAGCGTTCTGCGTTTAATAAGCGGTTGCCCTGGCTCGGGATGGCAGCACTGACACTGGCCCTTGTTATCCTGATGTGGGTGTGGCCGAAAGGCTCTTCAGTGCAGCACTTTAGTGAACAATACCGGGCTTCCTCAGCTCCCGGGGGCGAGACCCATTTAACGCTTTCACATCATGGCCGCTATTTAGCCTATTCGCAACGTGCTGAAAACCGCCGACATTTTGATTTAATGATTTATGACACTCATAGCCATGCCCACCACAGCATTCGCACTTCAGGGTATAGTGAACAGGCGTTGGCCTTTTCCAAAGACGGTCACTGGTTGCTGTATGAGCGCCTTGATGCATTTGGCTGTGACTTACGTCTTTTGCCGACATCGCAGCCCATTGAGCTTTGGCGTCTAGCAAAAGACATCAGTTTAGGGCACTGTCAGCAGCGCGTGGGCGGCAGCCCGGTGTTTTGGCCCAGTGCCGACACGGTGTGGCTATTTGAATGGCATCAAGGAGAGATTGCTCTGGTGACGTATCGCTTGCAATTGCAGGCCCGAGCGTACTTAACCCAGCGCCAAGTTATTGCTCAGCTGCCTAGCACAGTGGCGGCGTTAAGCCAGGATAATCAGTTGGCGTATGTGGTCAGCGAGCGAAATCAGTTCCAGGTTTGGGTGCGGCATATCGATAGCGGCTCACAACAACAGTTGTTTACCTCCACTCACCCCATTCAAAGTCTTACCTGGTCTGAAAATGGGCTTTGGGTGGGTGCGCAAAAGCTGCATCTGGTTACTCTTGATGGTGGGAAGCAAAGCTTTGGCGACACCGCTGCGTTAGGTCAGGATTTGAGTGTAAGTCATAGCGAAGCGGGCACGCGAGTGGTGCATAATGAGGGGAGTTTTGGAGTCAACCTTTTTGCCGCCACGTGGCGCTCACCAGGGACGCTTCATTCAGCCCAGTTAAGTTCATCAACACGCCTCGATGTGCGCCCCACTTTGTCAGCCAATGGCGAGCAGCTGGCTTACGCCTCATATGCCAAAGCAGGCGATCCTAGGAACCTGCCCGTTGAAATTTGGCAAAAGCGCCAGCAGCAAAGCTCACCCAGCTTATTAGCTTCATTCCCTGCTAATACCCGCATTAAATCTATGCGTTACTCCCACGATGGCGACTACTTATTGATACACAATGTTGATAATAGCCTGTATTTACTGCATGTGTTCTCGCGCACGCTGGTGCAGATAGTGGATCCCCAATATGGCCTGAAGATGGCGCAGTTTAGCGCCAATGATAAGCACATCCAGTATCATATCCGCGATGATGAAAACGTGCCATGGAAGGTATGGCAATATGATTTAGACTCTCGGGTGGCGTCCCCTAGCAGCGATAAGCTAGCGCCGCAAAATGAGCCTTTAGCAGTGTGGCAAGCACGTATTAGCGCCTTTATCCCCAGCGATGTGATTGCTGATTCAATGCGTATCTATCGACCGGCGATATTCAATGGGGGCATTTATTATGTGATTCGCCAAGGGCATCAGCTGAGTTTGTATCGTTACACACACAATCCAAGGCAGAATACCTATATTGGCGAGCTTGGTTTTTATGGTTACGGCGCCGATGTATCGTTGTCCTTGGCGACATCCAGCGATGGCTCGCGTTTAGTGTACAACCAAATTACTGACTTTGAGTACGATATCGTCATCAATACCCTTTAATCTTGATAGGCAGTCTCAGACCAGCCTCGTGACTGTGCTTGTTGTCGGGCTTGCGACATAAGCGGCTGATAGGGTCGGCCGCGATGCTTATTAAATAGGGCCTGTGCCCACAATAAGTCAGGGTGGGTGTTGTCCTGTTGTTGTGCTTGATTCAGCCAAAAAGTTATGTCTTGCTCAGCGTTTTTTGGCTCCTCAAGTAGTAGCTGCACCAAGTCAATCTGAGCGCGTAAATGACCTTGCTTGGCGCTGCGTTTGAGCCACATTTGGCGCTCGGAGTTGGTGGTGTGTAAGCTCAAGGTCCATTGCGCAGCGCTCAGTTGATTGTGGGCGGCCACACGGAGCCAATTTAGGCCAATCTGGCGAGTGCGTGGATCACTGTTGTTGAGCAATTTTTTTGCTAAGCGGTACTGCGCTTTAGCGTTGTTATTTTGCGCGCTGGCGCGCAATAAGGTGATTTTGGCATCGTTATCTGGCCAGTGCGCTTTAAGTAATTGACTGACATTGTACTGCTCAGAGCTGAGCCAAGTGGCAATGCGGTACTGAATGTCGCTTTGTCCTTGCTCTGCCGCTTCGACAAGCGCACTGATCTCTTCTGCATAAAGGCGTTGTTGGCGAGTGAAACTTTGTCGATAGCGCTCACCTTTATGAGTATTGAAGTGATACAGCAAGGAACGCCCGCGACGGGCATTTTGGCTTTCGGGCGGGACATAACGCCAGCGCTTTAGCGCTGCGAGAACGCTTTCTTCAAACACATGGGGTGGGTAGGCATCAATAACCACGGTATTTTTTACCGCGCCACTGGCGTCAATATCGAACTCGGCCCAAACCCAGCCCTCTATGCCTTTTTCAATCGCATGGCTGGGGTAGTTAGGTTGTACTTGATAGGTCGTACTGAGCATAGAGGTATTGCCAAGGTCACTGCTTTCGAACCCCAAGCGACGATTATACTCCCTAAAATCGAATTGATGCGCCAACTGCGTGAAGATCTCGCTGTGCTTGGGGTTATGCTCTAATTGTTGCGCAATGAGGCGGGCATGGTTGTCGGCTGCAGATAAGCCATAATCACCGGCTAAAACAAAGTAACTAAAAGCTTTATTGAGGTTTTGCTCACGGCCTTGGCCGTGTAAATTCATCACCGCCAAATTATAGAGTGCATCGACATTCCCCAGCGTCGCTAGGGTTTTGAATTGCTGATACGCCTCAGTGTATTGTTGCGCTTGGTAGGCTTTGGTGGCACTAGCAAGATCGCCACGTACCGGCAGCGCATAACTGAGCGATACCAACAATATAACAAAGGTAGTTGAGACGAGGTTAGTACGGCGCAATATAAGTAAAGCCTTTTAATATCAGCAACAAAGCGCTTCTTCTGGCGATTTAAAACGACTCAATTGTACAAACTAAGTGAAAAAAAAGCTAACAGCATATAATCATTGGCACCTTGCCAAAGAGCTATTAGCTTCCCCATTAGGGGATAAAGGCCCGTTGCCTGTGGTCGTGGAGACGGCCTCCTTGGCGGGCCTGTGCTAGCCGCGCTTGGCTGCTAACACCCTCAATACCAACGATAAGTGGCAGAGTTGATATTGAGGGGAAGGGGCTAAAAGTTAAAGCGTACGCCGGCGGTAAATCGTCGGCCATCGGCATAGACCGAGGTCAGGGCTTGTTTTACATCCTCCTCCTGATAGCTGAACGTATGCTCATCGGTGAGGTTAATGGCTTCTAACACCACCGCGACGTTATTATTAATGTTGTAGGTCAGGTTGGCATCAATTTGACCATAATCATCGATGTACCCGGGCCAATCTCGGCCGGTGTCGTAACCGGTGCGATAGTTATAGGAAATACGGCCACTAAAGCGCGCACTCTCGTAGTAGGCGCTGAGATTGATAGTGTGCTTTGAGTTACCAGGAATGGTGACATCCTCACCCTCATCATTTTTCGCCTCACCGTCGACATAGGTGTAGTTGGCACCGATGCCAAAGCCTTGATATAACTCTTGCTGGTAGCCAAGTTCTAAGCCTTGAATGCGCCCAGCACGGCCATTAACGGGGCGGCTAATTAATATCTCTACTCCTTCATGTACCTCTAAGTTGGGTGTGCTATCAATAAAGGATTGAATGTCTTTATAAAAGAACACGCCAGATAGTAGCCCTGCTTCATTGAAGTACCACTCTAAGCCAGTATCAAACTGATCAGCGCGATAAGGGTCGAGATCAGGATTCCCTCCGGTCCCGGTTTGGGTTTCCTTGTTATAGGAGGTAGCCGAGCTCAAGTCTGCGTAATCTGGGCGCGACATCACTCGCGCTGCACTAAAGCGCATTAACAAGTCGTCATTCAGGTCGATAGCCAAGTTGATACTTGGGAGAATATCGAAATAGTCTTTATCTTGTTGTGTCCACACCTGTGCGCCTTCGGCACCTGCGTAGGCTCCCGAGTCTTGCTGTGTTTGCACTAAGCGTACTCCCAAGTTGCCGCGCATACCTTCGACATCAATCGTGGCTTTGACATAGCCTGCGGTTATTTTCTCGCTTATCTCAAAAGTACTGGCTTTTAGGACACGGTATTGCCAGTCTAGGGCATCGCCCTCGCGACGGACTTTGTCAGAGTCAGTAATGGCATAATTAGTGAGCGTGCCGTGACTGCCTAACCCGTCAAGATAGTCACTGGGCATGGTGTTGGCATAGTCGCCAAGGTTCCAACCCAGATCGGTACGCGCATCGGTGGTGTGTTTAGTATTAAAGCGCGTATGGTCGCGATACTTTACACCTAGTTTAATAGCGCTAAATACCGCTACATCAATAGGGCGTTCAAAATCGAATTGAATGTAGCTTTCGTCATCTTTGGCATCGTTGCTGTCATAGCGTAAAAAACCTAAGTCCCAATTACGACCATCCGCTGGGTCGGCGCCATATTCAGTGCGTACATCCTCAACCTGACTGGTATCGAAACTATGCTGATAGTTACCCTCCCAGCCGACACTACGATCGGCTTGGCTACCGCCGCTGCCTTCGGTATAACCAAGGTGTACACTGCTTTTCCAAAGTACACCTTGGTGCACCACTTTTAAGTCATAAGAAAGGGTATCTATTTGCGAGTTACGCACCTTAGTTTCATCCAAGATATTATTGCCATCAGGAGATAGCCCCAAGGTTCCGGCGACTAGCATATCGCCAACAACGGGGTGGTCGATGACCTCAGCATCAAGGTAGTTAGAGCCACCGTATCCGGGTAACCAAAGGAAATTTTGGTTGGTGTTGTCGGCATCTAAGGTAAAATCCAAAGCGTTGAAACTGATGTCGAGCTCATCGGTGGGGCGATATTGCAATGCCAGTGTGTAACCCGTGCGTACGCGTTCCTGGGTGAACATCGCTGAGCCGCCGCCTCCTGGGCTGTAGACATTGCTATAGGTATCGCCCGCTGCGGTGGTAATGTTTCTGTCTATCCAACTCCAAGCTTCGATACCATCGCGTCGAAGGTTGCGCTCCTGGCGAATTAACGACAATAGCGCACCGAAATTCTCTTGCTCATTTTTATAGTTGTACATTACCGATAGCTGCGGATCGGTCTCACCGGATACCTCGCTGTATTGCGCTAATGCCGAGCCGGCAATCTTGTGGGCGGGCAAGTCCAATGGTTTACGTGTTTTCACGATCACGGTGCCGCCAATAGAGCCTTCATCTAGGTCGGCTTCTGGCGATTTATACACTTCCAGCCCAGAAACAATCTCTGAGGGCAGCATGGTGTAATTAAAGCCGCGACTGGGTGCTGAGTTAGTCCACCAATCGGCGGAGCCCACCGCTTGGCCGTTGAGCAACGTCCGGTTTTGGCTTTCTGGTGTACCGCGAATACTGACGCGCTCGCCCTCACCATAACTGCGAGTGATGGATACGCCAGTAATACGCTGCAGCGACTCGGCAACATTTTGGTCCGGAAATTTGCCAATATCTTCGGCGGTAACGGCATCGACGACCGCATTGGCATAGCGTTTGGTATTCATCGAACGCACTACGCTGGAGCGAATACCACGCACTTGAATCACTTCCATATCGCTGCTGGTGGCCTGCGGCTGTTGCGCTTGCACCGGTGTGCTAAACGACCCCGCAATGTAAGCAAGGCCTATGGCCCAAGCGACCGGTGTGAGTTGATGACTCATAAACTTTCCCCTTGGTGTTGTTGTGCTCCCTTGTGCTTGGCCTGTGGCGGCACAATGCCCGAAGGAGCGCATTTAGTTATTATTTGACTGCTACAAACACGACAAATGACAGCGTTATCATTTATCTGTCATCAACCTAGGTCGAGTACGCATTTTGAGTCTTGAATCACTATGAAAAGTTATGAATTACTGGGTTTTATTTTTTATCTCTATGATTATTAATTATTTTTATTTGAAGCTTATCTTGGGATAGGGTAAATAAATTAAGTTTACTTATTCGTGTTTTGAGCGTCTTTTTATGCCTAGCTGCGAACAAAGGCTGAATTTTTACACTAAGGTAGATAATTCGGTTGTTATTGGTGATACTAGAGTGAGTACCCAGCGGGGATACTCCGCTATTTTTTCGCTTAATGCTGCTAAGGATTTGCGTGAGCACACTGGCTCGACTACATCAGATCACCTCAGATCAACAGCTCAGCTTCTTTGAAAAAGTGCATCGTTTAATGCGCTTTGGCCTTGATGAATTTGCACTGGATATCGCCATTGTCAGCCGCATTGATGGTAAAGACTATATTGTTGAGCATGTTATTACCCCTGATGATTCATTAGCTGTAGGAACACATTTTAACCTCGGTGAAACCTACTGCACGCATACACTGCATGCCAAGTCCGCCTTGGCATTCGAGTATGCAGGAAACAGCGATATTGCGACTCACCCTTGCTATATTAACTTTCAGCTAGAAAGTTACATTGGTGCACCTATTGAGGTGGCGGGTCGAGTCTATGGCACCATCAACTTTTCCTCGCCAAATATTCACCCACAAGCGTTCACTCGTGAGCAGCTCGATTACGTGACTTTACTCGGGCAATGGATAGGCATTGAGATAGCCAGGTACCAAGACATTCAAGCACTTAGACTGCAACATCAGTCCCTTAAAGCCATGAGTGAGCTGGCGCTAATCGGTGCCTGGGAGGTCGACTTAGTGCGCGATAGTTTGTATTGGTCAAAACAAACCAAAGCCATTCATGGTGTCGCAGATGATTTTCAACCGACCTTAAATGAAGCGCTATCATTCTACGTGCCAACTGAGCGGGACAAGATTGAACAGCATATCAATCATGCCATTGCTGAGCACCAACCTTGGAGCTGTGAAGTCGCATTGACTGCCCGAGATGGTCAACAAAAATGGGTGGCTATAAAGGGCAAACCAGAGTGTGAACAGGGTCAATGCGTGCGTATAAATGGTGCAATTCAAGATATCACAGATATTGTCAACACACGCCAGGCCCTCGCGCAGCAACGTGAGCAGGCCGAGCACCTATTAAGTACCCGCAGTGCTTTTTTAGCAAAAATCAGTCATGAACTGCGAACCCCCATCAATGGCATTAACGGCATGTTGCTAGCGATGCAAGGAGAGGAAGATTTACAGGTAATCTCACAGCGCGTTGAGCTTGCTCTCAGTGGTGCTGATACTTTAGTGCGCTTGGTCAATGATGTACTTGATTATTCGAAGATAGATGCAGGGCAGATGCACTTAGAGCATCAAGACCTGAATGTCGGGTTATTACTTAACGATGTGATCTCTGTCTATCAACCTTTGTGCGCGCAAAAAGGCATTACCCTGAATCATCAATTCGATGTCAGTAACGAGGCTTGGGTAAAAGCCGATGGCATGAGAATCAAACAAATCCTCACCAACTTGCTGAGTAATGCCCTTAAGTTTACCCATCAAGGCAGCATTACCTTGAGTGCCCAACTTGCTGAAAGTAAGACAGGTTACACCTTGCAGGCCCAGGTTGTAGATACCGGTGTAGGCATGAATGAACAAGTACAAAAGGCATTATTTACGCCTTTCACCCAAGGTGGTTCGCATATAGCCCGTGAATTTGGCGGCACCGGTCTGGGTTTGTCGATTGTCTATGAGCTGTGCCGGTTAATGGGTGGCCATGTTGAGGTTGAGAGTGAGCCTGACCAGGGCAGTCAGTTCGCCTTTACCATCAAGCTTGCGAAGGGCGAGCCGATTGCCACGCAGCTGCGAAGTTTGCCTGATACCCAAGGGATCAACCCTGATTTACGCATCTTAGTGGTTGATGATAATCAGATGAACCGCGTAGTGATGAAAGCGCTGTTAGGTAAACTGGGATTAGATGCCGATTTTGCCGAGGATGGCGAGCAAGCGGTGGATCTGGTGGGTAACACGCAGGGTGGTTATGACGTGGTTTTTATGGACTGTGTGATGCCGGTGCTAGATGGCTTTGGCGCTACGGCACAAATACGCGGCAACGCAGATATAAAGCAGCCTCATATTATCGCGCTCACAGCCAATATTTCTGAGCTCGATAAAAAGCGTTGTTTGGAGGCGGGAATGGACAGCTTTATCGGTAAACCCGTTGGCTTTACGCAAATTACCGATGCATTACACGGGCGTTAACGGCCCTGATACAAGTTATCTAAGCCGGGAATATTACGCTCCCAACGTGGCACCCCTTCACCAATGTAATGGCGCACAGCATCAAGGAAAAGCCGTGTTCGCACCGGTAAATCACGGTGTGGGTACAAGGCGTACATGGCACTGTAATCGGGTAGAGTAATATGGGGCAGCAACGGCACTAATTTACCGCTCTTAATCTCGTCGTTAATTAAAAAAGCAGGCGCTAACACGTAGGCCGTATGCGAGAGCACTTTATCCAGCAACACCTCGCCATCATTGGCGCTGTAGACCGCATTGATCCCTTGTTCACACTGCTCACCCTGATCATTGATGTAGCTAATAGTATCGACGCGCTTGTGCGCGCTATGATAAGTGGCCGCAGGCAGTTTACCCAACTCCTCCATACTTTGCGGCTCGCCATAGGCATTGACAAACTGCGGAGTGGCCAGCAACAGCACGCGGTTACGAGCCAGCTTTCGTGCAATCAAAGATGAATCGCGGGGCTCACCTACACGAAAGGCCAAATCAAAGCCTTCAGAAACCATGTCAACCAAGCGATCGTCCAAACGCATATCAATGCTCACCTGCGGAAAGCGCTTTTGAAAATCATTGATCACCGGCTGTATGTAGCGTCGGCCCAAAATAGTGGAGGTGGTGATACGCAGTAAACCGCGTGGCTCTTGGTGGTAGTTTTCCGCCAATTGCACGGTGTCATTGAGCAGCAAGCGCAGTTCTTTGGCTTTTTTCACCATTTCTGCACCCGCCGCCGTAAGCGAAAATGAACGAGTGGTTCTATTGAGCAATCGTACACCGAGCTCATCTTCGAGCTTACTAATTTGCTTTGAGATCACCGAGCGATCGATATTGCGCATCTCTGCGGCTTTAGAAAAAGAGCCTTGCTCAACCACTTCGAGCAGCATAATTAAACGGCTTGTGGTATCCATAGTGCGGCCTGCATGACAATGCGATGATTTATTGGTGCCATTCTGGCATTAATGTTTTTATAAAACCACTATTTTTATCATCAATCGCTTTCCTTAGGATCGACAGTACTTTCGAACAAGGAGATAAACTATGCGATTGGCGCAAACAACAGCGGTACTATTAAGTGCTGCATTGATACTAGCAGGCTGCTCGGAGCAAGCCAGCCAGCAAGCAACCCCTCAGGGGCCAATGATGACCATCGATGTGGCCAGCGTGCAAATGCAACCCGCGCAGCGTTGGCACAGTTTCACTACGCGGTTGGAGGCGCCGAGCAAAGTGGCGCTGAAAAGCCGGGTATCTGGGCAAATTACGCAAACCTTTTTTAGTGAGGGTGAGCAGGTACAGAAAGGTCAGCCGTTATTTCAAATTGACCCCCGTCCTTTTGCCGCCCAAGTGGACCGTTTAAAAGCGCAATTGATCAGCAACTCAGCAGCATTGGCACAGGCCGAGCGTGAGGCGCAGCGGGCGCAGCGTCTACTGGCCAAAAATGCCATGTCCACGGAACAAGCAGGGCAACGCGATGCTATTTTAAAGCAGCGCCAAGCCGAGCGCAGTGCCCTTAAAGCTGAGCTGCAAGCCGCCGAACTCGATTTAGAGTTTGCGACCATACGCTCGCCGATTAATGGCGTTATCTCCCGCGCCGAAATTACAGCCGGCAATCACATCACCGCAGGCCAAGATGTGTTAACGCGTATTGTCTCTAACGACCGTGTTTACGCTTACTTTAATGTTGACGAGCGCACCTGGTATCAAGATTTTGCCGGTATTAATGCGCAATCTCAGGCGCGCGTTATTCTACAAAACTTGCGTAAAAGCGCAGAGGGCGAGGCTATCACCGGGCGCATTGATTTTATCGACAATGAAATTAATGCCAGAACCGGAACCTTGCGCGTACGTGCGGTATTTGACGCTGTCGCTCATCAGTTAAAGCCTGGTGCTTTTGCCCGCATTAACTTGGCAGCACAAGGGGCCAGCCCAACAGCCATTGTTCCGGAGCGTGCCATTGGCACCGATTTGAAAAACCGTTTTGTGTTGACCGTTGATGGCGATAACACCTTGCAATACCGCCGAGTGCAACTCGGTGAGCGTTATGGTGAGTTTCGCGCTATTCAATCAGGACTGGAGCCGGGTGAATTGGTGGTTGCCAATGGTCCTGCGCGTGTCGGCCCTGGTATGACGGTGTCGGTGAACGAAATCCCGCTTAACTTTAGCGACACGCGCTTTGTTATGGCACCGGCGCAGGACGCTGATAATGCATTAAGCGCAGCGCGTTAGGGGAGCGTATGAATTTTTCACACTTTTTTATAAACCGGCCGATTTTTGCGGCCATGTTGTCTTTGGTGTTTGTGATCACCGGGGCTATTTCATTATTCCAGTTACCGGTCAGTGAATACCCTGAGGTAGTGCCGCCTACGGTGGTGGTCAATGCCACTTACCCCGGTGCTAACCCTAAGGTGATCGCTGAAACTGTTGCCACGCCGTTAGAGCAGGAAATAAATGGCCTTGAGAACATGTTGTACATGTCTTCTCAGGCCACCAGTGATGGCCGCCTCACCCTGACGGTGACCTTTGCCTTGGGAACAGACCTGGATCGCGCTCAGGTACAGGTCCAAAACCGAGTGAATAGCGCTTTACCGCGATTGCCGCAAGAAGTGCAGCGCTTAGGTGTGGTGGCGCAAAAGTCCTCGCCGAATTTGGCTATGGTGGTTCACCTCTATTCTCCTGAAAAGACCCACGATACCTCGTATATGTCGAACTATGCCGATTTGTATATCAAGGATGAGTTGGCACGCCTGAGCAGTGTTGGCGATGTGCAGATGTTTGGCGGTGGTAAATACGCTATGCGCGTGTGGCTCAACCCCAGTGCGCTGGCCGAGCGTCAGCTAACAGCTATGGATGTGGTTGCGGCGCTGCGTGAGCAAAACCAGCAAGTCGCAGCGGGCAGTCTGGGCGCTCAGCCTTCACCAACAAGTAGTCAGTTTCAAGTGCTGCTAAACGTCAAAGGGCGGTTATCCAGCGTTGACGAGTTTGAGCAGGTGGTGGTGCGTGTTGATGACAACGGCGCAATTACCCGCTTAGCCGATGTTGCTCGTATCGAGTTAGGGCAAGACAATTACGCCCTGCGGGCGATGCTAGACGGGCAACCGGCGTTAGCCATTCCGATTTTTCAGCGTCCGGGTTCGAACGCCATTGAACTTTCCGATAATGTTCGTGCAACCATGGCGCGCCTGTCACAAGACTTTCCTGCTGGCGTCGAATACGATATTGCCTACGACCCTACCGTGTTTGTGCGCGGCTCGATTGATGCGGTGATCAAAACCTTGCTTGAGGCGATTCTACTGGTTGTGGTGGTGGTGATCTTATTCCTGCAAACCTGGCGTGCATCCATTATTCCGCTTATTGCGGTGCCGGTCTCCCTCATTGGTACTTTCGCGGTGATGCAGTGGCTCGGTGTATCGATTAACACCCTGTCGTTATTTGGGCTGGTACTGGCCATCGGCATTGTTGTTGATGATGCCATTGTGGTGGTCGAAAATGTCGAGCGTAATATTGAAAATGGCCATAGCCCATTGGCGGCCACGCGCATTGCCATGACCGAGGTCACCGGGCCCATTATCGCCATTGCCTTGGTATTATGTGCGGTGTTTATTCCCACGGCGTTTATCACCGGGCTATCGGGTCAGTTTTATAAGCAGTTCGCGTTAACCATTACTATCTCCACGCTTATCTCGGCGTTTAACTCCTTAACCTTATCGCCAGCGTTGTCTGCTTTATTGCTTAAGCCCCATGATGCCAAGCCTGACAAGCTAACACAGCTGTTGGAGCGGTTATTTGGGACTTGGCTATTTAAACCTTTTAATCGACTCTTTGACAAAGGCGCCAACGGCTATGAGCGACTGGTTAAAAAGCTATTGCGCATGAGTGTGGTCGTCGGTGCCGTGTACGTGGTATTGGTGGGCTCCACCGTGGGGTTATTTCAACAAGTCCCGGGTGGGTTTATTCCGGTGCAAGATAAGCAATATTTGGTTGCGGTGGCGCAATTGCCCGACGCGGCCAGTTTAGAGCGTACCCACGAAGTGGTGCAGCAAATGGAGAAAATTGCGCTGCAAGTTCCCGGTGTGGCTAATACCGTGTCTTTCCCTGGGTTATCGGTGAACGGGTTTACCAATAGCACCAACAGCGGCATTGTGTTCACGCCCCTTGATGACTTTGATAAGCGCAGTGATCCGAGCATGTCGGCACACGCTATCGCAGCCCAGCTTAACCAGCGTTTTGCGGCTATTGATGAAGCCTATGTTGCAGTGTTTCCACCGCCGCCCATTCAAGGCCTTGGCACCACAGGTGGCTTTAAGTTGCAGCTTGAAGACAGAGCAAATAAAGGCTTTGAAGCGCTCTTTTCCGCGCTACAAAAAGTCATCGCCGAGGCGCGTCAGCAACCGGAGTTAACGGGTTTATACTCCAGCTTCCGCATTCAAGTGCCGCAAATGAACATTGATATCGACCGCGAGCAGGCACTGCTGCAGGGGATCCCGCTCAATGAGGTGTTTGATGCGCTGCAAGTGTATTTGGGCTCACTGTATGTGAATGACTTTAATGTCTTTGGTCGCACCTATCAGGTGACAGCACAAGCCGATGCTGATTATCGCCAGCAACGCGAGCAAATCGCCCAGCTTAAAGTGCGTAATCGCAGCGGCGACATGGTGCCTCTAGGCTCGGTATTAAAGGTCACGCCTACCACTGGCCCTGATCGTGTCATGCACTACAACGGCTACCCCAGTGCCGAGCTAAACGGCAGTCCGGCACCGGGTTACAGCTCAGATCAAGCGAAGTTGGCCATTGAGCAGGTGCTCAGCGACACCTTGCCTAACGGCATCGCCTATGAGTGGACCGAAGTCACCTATCAGCAAATTCTTGCCGGTAATACCATGGTCTACGTATTCCCCTTAGTGGTGCTGTTGGTATTTATGGTGCTGGCGGCGCAGTACGAAAGTTTACGCTTGCCGTTGGCGATTATCATGATTGTACCGATGACGATTTTCTCGGCATTACTGGGAGTGTGGCTACTTGGTGGCGACAATAATATCTTCACGCAAATCGCCTTAATTGTATTGGTGGCGTTGGCCTCTAAGAATGCCATTTTGATGGTGGAGTTTGCCCGCGATAGTCACAAACAAGGGCGCAGTCATTGGCAGGCCATTATTGAAGCATGTCGCTTGCGCTTACGCCCGATTCTTATGACCTCCATCGCCTTTACAGCGGGGGTTGTGCCTTTGGTACTGGCCTCTGGGGCTGGTGCAGAAATGCGCCATGCCATGGGCAATGCGGTGTTCTTTGGCATGATTGGCGTGACTGTATTTGGTCTACTATTTACGCCGGTATTTTACTATGTGGTGACCTTAGGGCAAAAAGGAGCGCATCATGAACACAACTAAAATGAGTGTCATAGCTCTGAGTATCGTAGCCTTAGCAGGCTGCGCTGCTCCCGGCGAGCGTATTATTGCTCAGGCGCAACAGGCAGACAAACAAACGCAGCAGCGCCTTGAGCGCAATCAGGTGCTGATGGCGCAGCGCAGTGCGGATGAAATCGGTTGGTGGCAGCAACTGCACAGTGATGAGCTAAACCAGCTGGTGGATAGCGTGTTGGTGCGCAACCAAGACTTACAAGCCGCCAGCGCACGTATTAAGGCGGCATTGGCCAATTTGGATGTCAGTGAGTTTGCCTACTGGCCTAATGGTGGCCTGAATGCTCAAGCGCAGCGTGGTAAGAACGTTCAAACTGCATATAGTGGCGTGCAGGAACAGGCCAGTGCGCGCGGTGTGCTCAATTGGCAGCTGGATTTATCAGGGCGTCTGCGCGCGCTTGCCGATGCTGCCAGTGCCCGCACCCTTGCCCAACTTGCGGCACATCAACAGCTCAGTAAAGAGCTGGTGGTTACCACGGTGCGCAGCTATATGCGTTGGCAAGGGTTTGCCCAACAACAGCAGCTGACCGAGCGGCAACTTGAGGCGTTATCGAAAAGTATGGATATACTGGCGGTACAAGTCGAAGAGGGCGTGGCGACCGAGTTTGAACTCAATCGCACCCGCTCACAATACTTCCAGCTAAAACAACGCCTGCCACAGCTACAAGCCTTGATGCTGGCCGAGCGCGCCACCTTAGCGATGATTCTCGATAGCAGCGCGCAGCAGCTCCAGCTAACGGCGCTAAGCGAGGCGCAATATCAACAGTGGGCGCTCAATCTCGCCTTGTTAGACCCACAGCAAGCGCTTATGCAACGTCCCGATGTACGCCGCAGTGTTGCCCAATTAACCGAACAGGCGGCGTTGAGCACCAGCGCTCAACGTGCGTTGTACCCCGATGTTAGCCTTAGTGCGTTTGCCGGTGTGTTGGGCGTAGGTGGCAGTCATTTTCAACAAACTCAGGGGCAGTGGCAGGTTACGCCGCAAGTGCAATGGTCGCTGTTTAGCTACCCTGAGCTATTGGCACAATTGCAGCAACAAAAAGCCCTATCGCAGGCGCAGTATCATAGCTATCGGCAAACCTTGAGTAATGTCATAGCCGGTGCGGAACTTTCGCTGCAAACCGTTTTCCAACAACAGCAAACATTGAACTTGGCGCAATCGCGCTTACAAGCGTCGCAACAGGCTTATGCACAAGCGCGTGCTGCATACGAGGAAGGGCAGTTGCCATACCTTGAGTTGTTGGACGCCCGTCAAGATGTTTTAATAGCACAGCAGGATACCCTGATCACGCGTGACACTTGGCTCAATGCCCAGGTTGGCGTATATTCCGAGCTCAGTGGACGTTGGAGTCGCGCACTGCACAAGGTGCCCGTCATCTAGGGGTTCTGCGCATGAACAGTATTTAAGAGGTGAGTCAGAGTTATGGCAGAGTCAGCACAGCAAATGACAACGATGGTGATCAATGAACCGTCGCCGCAATTTGCCCTTTGCATGAATAAGCAGAGCGTTCCCGTCGCTGATGACAATGAGTTGTTAGTGGCGATTGAATATGTGGCGTTAAACCACATCGACGCCAAGCTGGCAGCAGAAGGCTTTTGCCATTGGCAATATCCTCATGTGCTGGGCCTAGATGCGGTGGGAACGGTACTGAACGCGCCCGCAGGCGTGTTTCCCGCCAAGGGTGCACGGGTGATGTTCAACGCCAGCCTCGGCTCGCAAGGCATGCTCAAAGAGTATGCCACTGTTCCTAACTATGCGGTATCGGAAGTGCCCGCTGAGGTGCCAAGTGAGGTTGCGGCCACCTTGCCTAATGCCGGTATGACGGCCTTAGCAGCGCTCGACAAGCTGCAGCTTGAAGAAGGAGACAGTCTGCTGATTGACTCTGGCTGCGGGGCGGTGGCGCATTTTGCTATTCAGTATGCCAAGCTGCGCGGGGCTATGGTGTTCGTTTACAGTGAAGCAGGGGAGCATGAGCGGCTGAAAGCTTTGGGGGCCGATGTGGTATTTGATGCCAATTGCGAAGGGCTGGAGTGCAATATTAAACATGAGCTGGGTCCGGGCGGCTTTGATGCCATTCTTAACACCTGTGGTGGTGACTCATTCTTATGTGACCTAGAGCATTTGCGCTTTTGTGGCCGTATCGCCTGTTTAAATGGCTTTCCTAGTATTCCCCAAGAACTGTTATTCCGCCGCGCACCGAACATTTCTGTGGTGTCCCTCGGTGGTGCTTGGTTGGCGAACAGCTTATGCGCACAGCAAAAGCTTAGCTTTATGGGGCAACAGTTGATTGGAGACGTACAATCGGGAGCGATTATTGCGCCGGATCTGGAGGTGATCCCGTTTACCGAAGCGGCAGTGCGAGATGCGCTGACGACCTTATACAATCACAGTGCGCGATCGCGCCCGGTGGTCAAAATTCAGCCTTAATGCGGGTGTAGCACATTGTTTTATAAAAGGGCGCTTAGCGCCCTTTTTGCTGTTAGAAGAAATGAGTGTAAGAAACAGAGATAAAATCCAGGCCAGGATTCGGGCTTTTAAACCCTGCATTAGAATAATGCATATAGCGCACACCAATATCGGCATTTTCCATTTTATAAACCACCCCAACTCTGTCTTCAAATTGGTAGTGGGTGCTTACGTTTTTGCCAGCAAACTGGGTGTCGTCAAGTAGTGATACACCAATACCAAACTCCAGCACCAAGGGTCGTCCTTTGAATGTGGTCATCGGGTATTGAAACACCGGTGATAGTGCCACCACCACATTTTGATCGTGTTGATTGTCCTTGCCGTAACGCCAAAAATTGATGCTGGTCTCGAAGTACACATCAAACTGGGAGAATTGCTCGGGTAAATAGTCGTTGACGTAGTACTGATAGGCCAATTTTATGCCTTTAACATCACCTTCACCTTGAATGTAGTGACTGGCAACACCATGGCGAGGCTCTGCCTGAGCCGGCGTGATAACGAGCGAACTTAGCGCTAAGGTTAATGGGATGATTACTGCTTTCATACGTCTGTGTTTAGCTGCTAAAAAGTAGCGGTAATATCTATATCCACCCCTTTAGTTTCAATGCGCACCCGTGCACAACAACTGTGCCTTTATGGCACAAAAACCTTAATTAGCTGATTTTACTGGTGTTATTGATATGTGCATTTTTGGAACCAATGCTGTGCATTATTGTTTCTTACTTTGCGAAGGCCGCTGCGCTAGAATTTCACCATTCACAGCTCATTGGAATGCACTATGAAAGCATATCGTTATTTTTTATTACTCTTTTTTGCTGTTGCGTTTGGCTCAGCTCATGCTGCGCAAACCAATACGCCGTTTTCTCTGCTCAAGCAAGTGGGCGATAAGCTCTTTGTCGATATCGCCGCAGTCGATGCTCAAGGTGATGACAAAAAAGCCAAACTTAAAGAAGTCGTGAAAACACGGTTAATTCCGCACATTGATACTAAGTTTGTGTCGTTTAAGTTATTGGGTAAACACGTGCGCGAGATTAATAAGGGGCAGGCGCTGGCGTTCATTGATGCAGTGGAGTCGTACTTAACAGTGACGTATGCCGATGCCTTGATGAGTTATAAAGGCCAGGAAGTGCGTTTTATTAAACCTAACGGCCACGGTGACAATGGCTATGCCTCGGTAAAAACCGAAATTGTTGAGCCCGGTAAGCCAACCATAGATATTGTGTTTAAGCTGCGCCGCGATAAATCTGGCACCTGGCGTGTGTACGACCTCGTGGCTGAGGGCATCTCATTACTCAACGCGAAGCAAAAAGAGATCATTGCACGTATTAGCGAAGTGGGTATTGACCAGGTCAATCAAGAGCTCTCAGCGAAAAGTTAATCCCTTCCCTTTGGGGTGAGCGAGTAGCCTTTTACCCATGAGGCTCCCGATAAGGCGCTCACCCGCTTTTTATTATTAATGTAGTATTCCTTTACTACCCTTAGCGACTCAGCTTTGTTTACACTGGTCTAAGTACGTTAAACACGTGACTCTTAGCATTGAGGCGAGGTTGGTTATGCTGCCATGACGCTCAATCACTTCCTGATACAAGGTGGAAATAAATTCCGCTAAGGGCAGCTGCTCTTGGGCAGCAATGCGCTCTAAGGTATGCCAAATTTCATTTTCTAAAGCGAGGCTGGTAACCACACCTTGAATACGAATAGAGCGCTTTTTAACACTGTAGCGTTCAGGGGAAGTTGATGCATAGAGTTCACACATAGATTTCTCTGGGGTAAATAATGGCCAAAATGATTCATTCCATGATCCGCGTGAAAGACGCGCAACGTTCGATTCAATTTTACCACGATGTATTCGCATTGCAGGTGAAAAGAAGGGTCGATTTTGCTGATTTTTCACTTATCTATTTAGCTAATGAACACAGCAGCTTTGAACTAGAGCTGACCTGGAATCATCACAGTGATAGCGATTATGACCTAGGTAACGGCTATGGCCACCTCGCTTTTGCCGAGGAGCATCTCGAGTCGCTGCACGGCAAAGCCATCGTCGCAGGCTATCAACCCAAAGAAATCAAATCCTTTTACAATGGTGATGACTTAGTCGCTAAGTTTTTCTTTATCAAAGATCCCGACGGCTATGATATTGAAGTGATTGAACGCTCAGAGGTGTATAGGTAGGAACGAGCCAAGCACAGACTTGGCTATAGAAAATATGAATAAAGGTCATGAGTATAAGCAGTGAGTGAACGAATAAACCTATTTGCTTTTGCCAATGCCTACCATTAATACCTTAAATCGATTAATTAAGGTTAAAATTAAAATGAGAATCTTGACACTAGCTTGTTTCTTTTCTAGCTTATTTATTCGACACATTATTTGTGTTGTTTATTTGGAAATGATAAGAATAGATATATAAGGATATAAACATATGAAAAATTTAGCTATATCTTTGGTGGTTGTAGGATGTGTTGGACTCGCGGGGTGTCAAGCATCTCTAAAAGCCACGCATGAAAGGACAAGAGACAATGGAGATGGCTCAACTGATAAGACTACAGTTAGTGCTTGTGCAGCAACACACACGAGTCTATGTACGGGGCAAACCAATAATTTTATGAGAAGTATAGCAGAAATGGTTGCTAGCGTAACAGGCTTTACATATTCAGAGTGGCAGGGGTTAGATGTCGCAGAATATGAAATTCATATCAACCCCTCATTTGGTGCTACCGCGACAATCGATAGAAATGAAGCAACAGTAAAGGTATTTTCTAGTGGTCAGGAAATAAGCTCTCGTGCTTTCCCCGTAGTCAAAGTCGGGAATATCGCAAAATTTTCCAACCCTGAAAATATAAAGAATTGGTCATTGCAATTTGTAGATATCGCGGATAATGTCGAAATTGAATATGATACTACAGTAAAAAATCGCCTTGCGACGCCGGTTAGTGTCCAGCAACAGGTAAAGGAACAAAGTGAAATCCTTGCAACTGTAACCTATTCGGTTCCAGGGAACACTGGGTGTTCAGCCGATCCGGATGATGATTTCCATGAAACAGACCCTGACGCCTGTATCGGAATGTAGTTTCGATTAACAACAGTAAGGGGGATTTCTCCCCCTTTTTATTCTTACGAACACCTATGTATCGGTTAAAGTTTTTTCTTTACGTAGCTTTTGGTCTGCTAACTTCTTGCTCTTCTGTTATTAATATACCAGATAATAAGTCCATACATATGGTTAATATGAATGGTTCGACTTATTCTGTTCGTTCATATTACAGGCCAAGTGGAAAGAATATCTATATAAAAAGTCTAGATGATTTTAATAGTACACATGTTTCATCTATAAGTTTTGGTGAACGTTCAATTTCATTCTATGCTTCTAATTCATTAATGAGTTGCTTTGATTCAAATAATGTGGATTTGATATATGATGAAAATTACTTTTATCATGGTTTCACTGAGTTTTTTCCAAGAATTGATTTCGAAGTTTACATTGTACCAGAAGTGGGTTTTGATGTTACAATCAAGCGTAAAATAAAGTATAATGAACCACTTGCAATTATAATTTCAATGCCTTTAAAGTATTGTGATCTACCATCAATATACGAAACGTTTGTTAAGGCTGTAAGAGTAATTGTTCATGAGCTTTTTCATGTTTATATTTTTGAAAATAAGCGGGTGATTGATCATTATGATGAAGAATTTCTTGCTTATACAATAGATTTTTGTAACGAATATCTTTCTTCTAATGTCAAAGATCTTGACTTCACATATAATTTCAATGAAAAAGAGTTTGAAATGCATTATTACAATAGGAATAGAGGTGATAGAGTTTCCTATTCGGCAAGTTTAGGATTCAAGAAATTTGCAATTGACAACCTATTAGATGCAACTAAAAAGTTTGAAGATAATAAAAGTGAAAAAAATAGATATTTCTTGGAGAAAACCTGTAGTCCTATTTTTGACTTTGTTAGTGGTTACAAGCAGCAAAGCCACTGATTTACAGGGCGCAATAGATAGGAATGTTTATTATGGAAATTATATCGAGCTTAGCAAGGTTTCAGACAATTGCTATTCGGCACTATGGCTACACTATGTAACCGGAAAAGAGGTCAATAGCTCTAGCTGTGAACTGTGTAAAAGTAGTCTCGAGCGGAGTTATAATTGCGCATTATTTGAATCACATTACTTTGAGCAAAATAAAGATTATAATAGATCATGGAAGGTCCTTAATGATTTTTTGATTCTGAATAATGAAAGGTTAGACGATCATGAAAACATTAAAAATAGCATAGAGAAAAAATTAGGAAACTTAAAGTTTCTTAATAGTTTCTTTAAAGTTGATCCGTCAAAATTTGACGAAACAGTGCTTTATGTAGATACAACATTCCATCCATCCCTAGATTCTTATGGAAGCTTGAAGTCATTTACAGTGGATACTGCTGCTGGTCATTCTGGAATATCTAAGCCTTTGCCAAAGCCCTACTCAAGCTTTTCAATATCTACCTTTTATGGGAAAGAATATAGTGTAAATATAGGAGTAAAGGATATTCTAGGTTCTTATTTTCCAACCCTTTTCGAGTTAGAGGAAAATATTTTGGGTGTTAGTTTCTTAAATGAATTGGCGTCTATTAACCTCATCGAAAACTTGAAAAAGAAGAGCTCTAGAAGTGAACTATTCAGAGATCAAAATAATTTTTTCTTTACCGGAAGTATCGAAATGCGAGGAAAATTTATAGAGGGTGCTAATATTTGTATAGACTCTGGTTCAAGAACAACAGTTTTGATGCCAAAAACATATAAAATAATGAGAGACTTATTGCAGAGTGAGAGGGTGGTAAATGTTGGTGCGGATGAAATCATAGGTAAGATGATTGCCCTAGGAAAAATTGTACCACTTATGAAATTATACATTCGAGGTGATAACTTCTCTTTGGATAATGTACCCATATTATTTAGAGCAAATAACTCTCTTATTTGTAATCTCGTTTTGGGACAGGACTTTTTAAGCAAGTACATGAAATCTATTTCGATAAAGCATAGGTATGTTGATTTTATCAAACAGTAAATTTTTTAGGAGTTTCTTGGAGAGTTTTCTCTCAGCTTAAAAGAACTTCCAAAGTAGCGAGCAGATAGTGTGGATTATGGAGTTGCAAGTTTATTTACTTTACTGTTTTTATTTAAATTTTTATAAATATTATCGAACAATTTTCCGGTACCTCCTCAAGCGAGACTTTCTAAATGGTCCGCTTAAGCACATGAAAAACCTATTCACCGGGGATAATACTTTTCTCGCTCTCATTTGTAGTAAATATAGAATTATTGGTAGCGCCAGGTTATGAGGTAACAGTTAAAGTAGAAATGTGACGAAGACTATGTCTCATTTTACAACATTGAGTTCAAGATGAATGAGCCACCAATTCTTGTTTTTTGGTAACTCAAGCTACTCGATATGAGCTGGTAGTATCTCCCCCTCTCTCCTTGTGTTGTTAGTGGTGGCTTTATTTCAGTTTAGTCACTGATGTTATAGACTCTTTTTCGGTGGCAGGACTACATTGGCGAAGATAAGTCCGGCGACCAGCGACATAAAAATCAAAAAGGTTTGTTGACCGATGTGGTCGGCATAGACGAAGTCCTGTCCTTCAATTAGGGAGTTCAAGCCAATATAGGTTTTTGATCCCGGCACCAGTACGATTAGCCCTTGCATAGCCACAATGGAAGCGGGAGCGTTGGCAATGCGATTAAATAGATTACTAAAAATGCCTACGGCTAGGGCGCCGACAAAGGTGCCGAGGGTGTAATCTAAGTAGGCGGCGGAGCCAATGCTGGCACCATAGGCAATAAACCCCGAGGCAATAGACCACAGTGCGTGTTTGGTTTTGGTACGAAAAATAACCACCAAAGATAAGCATAACAGTAAAATTGCGAGCCAGGCGGTCCATTTCGGCAGCGGTTGTGGGGCCACAAAGTCAGCCTGACCAAACAGCGCAAAGCCCAGGCCAATGCCGATAAAAGCACCAAAATACAGCTTAAACAGCAACATGAAAGAGTCCATAACCCGTGCCGTGCCCGATACCAGATGCCGTGCCGCCAGCTCGGCGAGCCCGAGCGCCAGGGCGAGACCGGGAATAAACACAATAATGCTGGAGAGCACCACCAAGCGGATATTGATGTAAGGGTCGAGATAGACACTGACGGCGCAGGCGATCAGCGCCGAGACTACCGCCACTAAGGGCTCTAGCATGTGTGCCACGCGCTTTGAGCGCCCGGACCATAACACAAACAGATACACCACCAAGGTCAGCAATGCTGACCACAGCACATCGTTCCAGCTTGTGCCCATCAGCATAGCAAAGGCACCGCCGGTCATGGCAAAGGCACCTGCGGTGGTGAGTTTATTATAAGGCGCGGGCATCACGGCTATGTCGTCAAGGCGCTGATCGGCCTCACTAATGCTGAGCTCGCCATTAAGCAGCAAGTTTACCACTTCATCGGTATTGGCGAGGGAGCCAAGGTCGTGATCGCCGGGGTCGACGCGAGCAACATGAGTGTATTCATTCTCATGGCCTTCTGTCCAAATCACAAAGGTCACCGAGGTGGGCGACATTACAAACGAGGATTTGAGTTCCAAGTAGGTCGCCACCTCCATCAAATGCGCTTCTAGGCGGTAGGCTGGGGTGCCATACTTATGCAGCATTTTACCGAGCTTAACGATAAATTTACGCTTTTCTTTAAATTGGGCGTCTTCCACGCAGTGACCTCAAATCTTTAAAATAAAACAGCACCTTGCATTGCAGGCGCTCGCGCATTTTATTGATCTAAGGTTAACTGTCTACTGATTTCTATCAAGGTTTAAATGAATTTTTCGCTTCAATCCACTGCGCCATATATTGGGTGCTGCGCATGGTGTGGTGTTTGAGCATTTGCCCGGTGAAGTTATTGCGGCGATGGCCAGCTAAATCGGCGCGTATTCCATCAAGAGCCGTGATCAGTTGCTTACCGAGTGCTTCGCCGTTATAAAAGCGTTGCAGCAACTCATCGCCATGACGTTGTGCAGCAGTAAATTCGCTGGGTTGTTGATAAAGCTTAACTGAGGCATCGGCAAACAGCTGCGCGTCATTGCAAATGGCACCATTCCAAGGCAAATCCCCATGCATGCCCTCTGCGCCAATGGCGGTGGTAACCGAAGGCGTACGGGTGATCATGGCTTCGAGTAATTTGCCTTTAATGCCCGCACCAAAGCGCAGCGGCGCAAGACATACCCGTGCCGAGCTCATGGCCTGATGTGCATCTTCGGCCCAGCCCTTGATGATAAAGCCGGTTTTCGGGTTATGTAATGCAGTGGCCTTAGGCGGTGGGTATGAGCCGTAGATATGTAACTCAGCCTTAGGTAGCTGTTTGCGAATAAGAGGCCAAATCTGTTGTAAATACAGCACCGCATCCCAATTTGGCGCGTGGCGAAAATTACCAATGGTCATAAAGTGTTGGCGCTGTTCAAAACTCGGCCAATGCGAATGCAGCGCGGCGGTATCAACCATAAACGGCAAATGATGCACTAAGGCGTTATCAACCTTGAACACCTGCTCTAACAGCTGCATTTCGTAGCTGGAGATAATCAAGCTTAAATCGCAGCGTAAAATGGCGGCGATTTCTCTTTTGGCTAGATCACCGTGTAGGTCGTTATGACTAAACTCACGGCCCGCTTTGTGCGCTTCATGGCGAGCTCCGCGCAGGCATTGCAAGTCCTCGGTATCGAGCAGTTTCAGTGCCTCGGGGGCAAACTTATCCACGCGCCAGCCAAATTGCTCTTCCATCATAAACCGGTCGAACATAACAATATCCGGCTGCAACTCGCTGATATAGGCATCAAAGCTACTGCAATTAAGGGCGATATCGCGACAGGTGATACCATATTCGGTCAAATCTTGCATGTGTTCGGAGCGCTGTGCAGGAGAGGCAAACTCGACCTGCCACCCTTGACTGCGAAACAACTTTAATAACGACATCATGTGGCTGCCCGCCGCCGATGAATTCGGCTCTGGCCACACGTAGCCAATCACTAACACTTGGGTCATAGGCTTGACTCCCGTACTTGTAATTCAACATCTATCAAGGTGCGTACTGGGGCTTTATTACCCGCCATGATTTCTTTTAATACCGCCGTGGTGCGCCGGCCGATTTCTGCAGCGTCAATGCGCACTGAGCTCAGCGCTGGGGTCATCAACGCCGAATCATCCAAATCATCAAAGCCCACCACTTTAATGTCTTTCCCTGGGGTCAAGCCAACCTCGCGCATGGCCTCAATAAAGCCGTAGGCGATGACATCGGAAAAGCACACCACAGCTTGCACCGAGGGTGCTTGGCGGCGCAGTTTCTGAAAGGCTTGATGCCCGCCTTGGCGTGTCGTCGCAGAGTTAATGATGTGGCTGTGTACAGCACTTGGGTGCTCACTGAGCGCTTGTTCAAACCCCGCGAGACGCTCATGATAATCAGAAATATCACTATTGCCGCCGATAAATGCTAGCTCCTGCACCGCTTGGCTGAGGAGGTGTTCGGCGGCTAAAAATGTGCCTTTGCGATTGTCAGGCAAAATACATGGCGCGCTGCTTAAGCTAATTTCGCGCATGATATTAATAACTGGGAAGCCGCTTTGGATCAGCTCATTCTGCCATTGCTTATCCGTTGCCGGCGCAGGGCACATTACAAATGCGGCGACATTGTACTCTTTTAAGGTGTTGACCACTTGTTGCTGGCGAGCAAAACTCTCGCCGGTGTTAACCAACATGGGAACGAGCCCTAAATCATAAATATATTGCTCCAAGCCCACCGCTAACTGCGCCGAATACGGATTGGTTAAATCATTAATCACCAAAGCCACTAAACGAGAGCGCCTTGAGCGCAGCGACGCCGCATCGCGGTTGTATACGTAGCCCAACTCGGCAATGGCGCGCTCGACTTTTGCCTTACTTTTATCACTGACCTTGTCACTGTGGGTGAGCACTAAGGAGACCGTTGATTTTGATACGCCTGCGTGCTCGGCGACATCAAATATGGTGATTTTATCGTTGGGGTGCTTTTTTATCATGGCGTAATACAGCTGCAATATGACGGGCCATACTAGCTTAAATTGACCTAAATAGCAGCCTTGTGATGATGACTTTGTTACGCTGGGCATAGACCTATGACAGACGCGTAAGGAGACATTTATGCCCCAGGTTTTAATCACCGGTGCCAATCGCGGCATTGGCTTAGCCCTAGTACAAGAGTATTGTCAGCAGCAGTGGCAAATAATCGCAACCTGCCGCCATCCAGAACAGGCGCAGGCCTTACAACAACTGGCGCAAGCGCACAGTAACATCAGCATTGAGGCGTTAGATATCGGCGATAATGAGCAAATCGCGGCGCTCGCAGAGCACTACCATGACCTTGCGATTGATGTGCTGATCAGTAACGCCGGCATCTATGGCCCTAAAGGCTACAGCCTAGCTAATCTCGACTTTGCTGCTTGGCAACAGGTCATGGACATTAATGTGTTAGCACCGGCTAAACTTGCGCAAGCCTTTTTCCCGCATTTAGCGCGCGCCGACAGCGGTGTGTTTGCTGCGTTGTCATCAAAAGTGGGGAGTCACACCGAGAATACTAAAGGCGGTGGCTATATTTACCGCAGCTCTAAAGCCGCGTTGAACTCAGTGGTGAAAAGCCTCAGTAACGACTGGCGTGAACACGGCATTAAAACAGTGTCCTTACATCCGGGTTGGGTGCGTACACAAATGGGCGGACCCCATGCGCTTATTGATGCCAGTGAGTCGGCCCGTGGCCTAAAACAAGTCATCGACTCGTTGCAGATGTCGCAAAGCGGCGGTTTTTATAACTATCGCGCAGAGCAATTACCTTGGTAACCGGGCATTGGACCCAAAAAGTTGCTCAGTAACACTTAGGCATTAGAATACCTTTAAGACATTAACAGGAATCCATAACAATAAAGGAAAAATAATGAAAAAACGCTTTATTGCCAGTGTGTTGGGCTTAGCTTGTACGCTAAGCCTGAACACTCATGCGGCCCCTTCACAGGCAGCGGCACAATCGGGCTATCAAATGCCCTCGCCAGAGCTGGCGCAAGTCGTAGAAGCGAAGCTTGCACCCCGGTCGATGTTATCTCCTGATGGCCAATATGTGGCCTTACTTGAGCGTCGTCGAGTTGAAAGCTTGCAAGCATTGGCTAAACCGGAGCTCAAGCTCGCTGGTATTAAACTAAATCCAAAGAACTTCTCTCGCTCTCGCGTACGTAATAAATACACGGCGTTAAGCTTTAAGGCAGTGGATGGCAGCAAGAGTATCGAAGTCGACGGTTTAGGTGAGGGTATTATGCGCTCACCGCAATGGTCCAGTGATAGTCGCTACCTTAGTTTTGTGTGGGAAACTCCAGATAGCGCCACATTGTGGTTTTATGATATTGAAAACCAGGCACTGCAGCAGCTTTCAGATTTAGCCCTGAACTCAGTGGTGGCAGCTAAGCCCTATCAGTGGCTACCCGATGCCAGCGGGGTGATTATCAACCATGCTATCAATGCCGATAAACAAGCCCCTGAAGATGATGCCAGTACCGTGGTGCCGGTGATCCAGCAAACCACAGGGGAAAAAGCACCGGCCCGTACCTATCAAAACTTGCTCACCAGCCCTCATGACGAAGCGTTATTCAAGTTTTACGGGCAAGGGCAGCTGTATCGCGTTAGCCTCGATGGCAAGGCGACAAAAGTAGGTAAACCCGCGTTATTTCGTCGCTTTAGTGTTTCACCCGATAGCACCAATCTCTTGATTGGCGCATTGAATGAGCCGTTTTCTTATCAGGTGCCTTATTATCGCTTCGCCGCGACTTGGTCTGTCTGGGGCATGAGTGGCTATGAGCGTAAACAGCTGGCGCAACAGCCACTGGCGGATAATATTCCCCAGGGCTTTGACAGTGTGCGCACCGGCCCTCGTGACTTTGAATGGCGTGCTGATAAAGGGGCAACGGTGATCTGGGCTGAGGCTCAAGATGGCGGCGATATGAAAACCGATGTGCCGCACCATGATTACGTTTATAGCTTGAGTGCACCGTTTAAGCGTAAACCTAAGCTGTTTACTAAAGTAGAGCGTCGTTTCGCTGGTATTACTTGGGGTAACGATACGGTGGCAACCCTCAGTGAATGGCGCTTTAGCGATCGCATGTTACGTACTTGGGTTATTCAACCTGACGATGCATCCAGCTCACCGGTGCTTTTCTCAGAGCGCAGCTATAACGATGCCTACAAAGACCCCGGTAATCCGATTTACACCACCAACGACCTCGGCGCTCGAGTAATGAAAGTCATCGGCGACCGCTATGTGTTTTTACGTGGTAATGGCGCTTCAGAAAAGGGCAATATTCCGTTTCTAGACCGCTATGATGTAAAAACCAACAGCACCCAGCGGTTATGGCAAAGTGAAGCGCCTTATTATGAGCGCGTGGTGGGGATGCTTGATGATGAAGGGCGCCGTTTTATCACTGTGCGTGAGTCAAAAACCGAGCAGCCTAATTTATTTATTCGTGATTTAGACAATAATGCGTTAACTCAGCTGACCGAGTTCCCGCACCCGTACCCAGCATTTAAAGGGGTGCAAAAAGAGCAACTGCGTTATCAGCGCGATGACGGTGTTGAGCTATCGGGTACTCTGTATCTACCTCCAGGTTATGACCCTTCACAGGGCAGCATTCCGGTGCTGATGTGGGCCTATCCACTCGAGTATAAAGATAAAGACGTGGCTTCTCAGGTGCGGGAGTCGCCCTATGAATTTACCTATATCGGCTATTGGGGCCCAATGCCATATCTCGCTAAAGGTATTGCCGTGTTTGATGACCCGAAAATGCCCATTGTCGGCGTGGATGGCAAAGAGCCTAACGACACCTTCCGTAAACAGTTAGTAGCCAGCGCCCAAGCAGCGGTGGATGTACTGGTAGACAAAGGCGTCGCCGATAAAGACAACATCGCTATCGCTGGGCACTCTTATGGCGCCTTTATGGTGGCTAACTTGCTTGCCCACAGCGACTTGTTCAAAATAGGAATTGCCCGCAGTGGCGCTTATAACCGCACCTTAACGCCATTCGGTTTCCAAGGTGAAGAGCGTAACTTCTGGGAAGGGCAAGACGTGTACGCCAACATGTCGCCATTTTTCCATGTCGATAAGATTAACGAACCGATGTTGATGATCCACGGCAAGGAAGATCCCAACAGCGGTACCTTCCCAATGCAAAGTGAACGCATGTATGCGGCGATGAAGGGCCTAGGTAAGGATGCACGTTTGGTAATGCTGCCTTACGAGGCCCACGGCTACCGTGCCCGTAAGAGTCTGCTTCATGTTTTATGGGAGCAAGAGCAGTGGCTTGATAAGTATCTGCTCAATACCCCTAGCGAATAACTGAAACCATGCTAAAAGCCCGAGTTTATCTCGGGTTTTTTTATGCCTGTAAGCGTCAGTAAGACAGGGTGTTAGTCGCTGGATATTTGCTTCGCTGGTCAGGGGCGCTGGTTGTGGTTGAGAAGCACACTACAAGTATGATATGTATATTGTATACAATAATAAAAAGACATCATTATGACCACTTCGCAGCAAGCTCAACAACCCGCAACCAAACACTGGCGCTTCGGTGCTCGATTCTACATTGCTAACTTAATGGAGGTATTTGAACGCCTCGCTTGGTATGGCTTTTTCGCTGTTTCATCGGTGTATATGACTACACCACAAAGTCATGGAGGGGTCGGTTTTAGCGATAGTCAACGCGGTGCTATTCAAGGCATTATTCCCTTCTTTTTGTATTTATTGCCGGTGTTAACAGGGGCCTTGGGCGATCGAGTGGGCTATCGCAAGATGTTTATTGTGTCATTTATGCTGATGGCGCCAGGGTATTACCTGTTAGGGGAGGCGCGTAGCTTTTGGCCGTTTTTTGCTGCGCTGTCATTGGTGGCATTGGGGGCGGCGTGTTTTAAGCCTGTGGTGGTTGGCACCATTTCCCACAGCACCAATGATCATAACCGGGGCGTGGGCTTTGGCGTTTTTTATACCATGGTTAATATTGGCGGTTTTATAGGCCCTATGGTTGCTGGAGCGATGCGAGCGATTAGCTGGGATGCGGTTTTTCTTATGTCGGCAGCATGGATAGTACTGAACTTTATTCCAGTGTTGTTGTTTTACCGTGATCCGCCTGCTTTGCGTCAACAACACGCCTCACTCAGTTTGATATTTAAGCAGGCGCAGCAGGTCCTGGGCAATGCCCGGTTTGCTCTGCTCATTGCCCTGAGTGTAATCGTGCTGATGAGCGCCGGTGTACAATGGCTCAGCTATGGCAGTGCATTTCTCTTGATTGCTCTGTGGGTTGGGGCCAATTTGCTCTGGGATAGGCTACCCGTTGCAACAATGAGCGCCAAGACTTGGTGGCGACAACCTATCCGTATTAGTAACCCGCGTTTTGCCTTGTACTTGTTGATTCTGACTGGGTTTTGGACCGTCTATAACCAGCTTTTTTATACCTTGCCTTTGTATATTCGCGACTACGTTGATACCGGCGATGTGCTGGCGCTACTGGCAGTATTTGGTGACTCGGCGGTGAACTTTTTTGCCCATGTCGACCAAGATGCCTTAGCTCAAGCCGTTAATGCATTGTTTTTGCAGCTGCAACAGGGCCCAAACAACATCGATTTAGAGGCGTTACGGTTGCAGTGGGTGCATTACAAAGTCAATGTTCCCAACGCAGAGCTGACGGTGCTGGTGGAGCGCTTGTCACTATTGGCTCAGCAACAAGCGCAGCTCAGTACGGTGCAACTTACGACCATGGTCGATGCGCTTTCGGCGTATCGGCAAGTCAATCCAGAGTACCTTATTAATTTAGATTTTGCCGCCATCGTGTTGCTGCAAATCGCGGTAAGCGCACTGTGTCAGCGCTTTAAAACATTTTATGTATTAAGCGCAGGGTTAGTGGTGATGGCCACGGCGTTTTGCTACCTCATAACGATGGATATGCATGCCAGTGGTTGGGCTGTGGTTTGCGTTATTTTGCTTATCGCCTTGGCAGAGATGCTCACTTCACCAAAAAGCCAAGAATACGTAGCCAGCATTGCACCAAAGCAGCAAGCGGCGCTCTACATGGGTTACTACTTTGTTTCTATGGCTCTGGGCTTTTTGTTTGCCGGGTTTTTATCTGGGTGGAGTTACTCGCAGCTTACCTTAGTGCTCGGGCGTCCTGAGCTAATGTGGGGGCTGTTTGCCGGGATAGCTGCGCTCACGGCAGTCGCACTTATTTGCTTTCATAGCTCGGCAAAGCAGCAATAACACAAGTAGCCTTATCACTAAGCTTAAAGATTCAATCTATTTTTATACCCTAAGTTGTGCCGCTCACCTGCACAGGCTACAAAGGTCAGTGGTTATCGAAGGCAATGGTTGGAGCAGTGATCTGAGTCATTGTTTATCTATGAAAAGAGTGTTAATAATTGCTCAGGTTTCATTGGCAAATAATATAATAATGACAAGTTTGTCCCATGGTACATCGCAAGTTAGCGCCCAGGATGGGGTAATAGAGGCGCGCTTTATTGGCAGCTTTAACGCGCTCGGCGTACAAGAATATGCACGTAAAGTAAAAGCGCTTGTTGCGGGTTTTGACGGTGCGAAGTTCTCAATGCTAATTGATAACACGGGGTTCGAAGGAGGCACACCAGAAGCTTATCAAACCCTCGACAATTATAATGACTGGTTGAACTCGCAAGCACTGATAGCCAAAGCCTTTGTCATTCAAAGCACCATGAATAGGCATATTTTGATGCAGCGCACGCCCGCATTAGCGACCCAAAAAGTGGCTTTTTTTACCGATATTAATGAGGCGAGAGCTTGGCTGAAACAGCAAGACGATAACGTTTAGCTTGGCAGGTTATTCGACTCCGACCACTGCCTGAGTTCTTCAAGTATACTCAAGGCTGACTTGCCAAACTCGCTAAGCTCATAAGTTACTGCCACAGGACGCGTGCTGATCACTTTGCGTATAACCATGTTGTTGGCTTCTAACTCTTTAAGGCGCTGATCAATCATCTTTTTACTGGCTCCGCCTAGCATGCGTACTAAGTCATTAAAACGCACTGGCTCATCTTTTAAGTGATAGATCACTGAACCCGTCCATTTTCCGCCGATAAGGCGCATCCCTTTTTCAATAGCGCAAGGTTCGGTGCACGCGTTCAACACTTTTTTTCTGCCCTTACTATCTGTTTTTACAGAACTTTGCATGATAGACCCTCGTCTTTTTATTAGGTTACTAAAAGTATACTAATTGTTTTTGGTTTCTAGGTCACTATTATAAACCGCGTGGTTTTAAAGTTAAACATTCACCTAGGAGCCTTGCATATGAGTAACGTACTGATCATTAATGCACACCATCACTACCCGTTTTCGCCGGGAAATCTCAACCAAAGCTTTGTTGATAAAGCACAAACACTATTAGCAAACAAAGGTTACAACATCCAAATAAGCAAACCCTCAGAAGGGTTTGATGTGGAAGCTGCGCTGGCACAGCACCAATGGGCCGATATCGTGTTAGTGCAAATGCCCTTGAATTGGATGGGGGTCCCCTGGTCATTCAAAAAGTATATGGATGAAGTGTATACCGCTGGTATGGGCGGAGCACTGTGTAATGGCGATGGACGCAGCGCCGATGCACCGCAAAAAAACTACGGCCGTGGCGGTACCTTAGGCGGTACTCGTTATATGTTGTCGGTGACGGCCAATGCGCCGCAACAAGCCTTTAATGACCCTGAAGAGTTTTTTGACGGTCATAGCATCGACGATTTATTAATGCCCATGCATATGAACTTTAAGTTCTTTGATATGACGCCAATGCCGACATTTAGCGCTTTTGACGTGATGAAAAATGCTCAGCCTGAGGCCGATTTTGCGCGCTTTCAAGATCACCTAGAAGCACATTTTTAAGGAGCTCGCAATGAACGAATATACGCAAAAGTTACACGCTGGCAGCGAGTTTCCAGTTATTAAAGTGCCGACGTTGGCGGGCGCTGAAGTGCAATTAGGGCATACCCGATCACCTTATGACTGGCAGTTGGTGGTGGTTTATCGGGGCCGACATTGTCCCATGTGTAGCAAGTATCTTACCCAGTTATCGGCCGTGACTGAGCAACTACATAGTCTGGGGGTTGATGTTATTGCGGTCTCTGCTGATAGCAAAGAACAACTTGAAAAGCACCTTGAGGAGTTGACTGTGACTTTCCCCATTGCCTATAACTTAAGCCTTGCTCAGATGCGGGCTTTGGGGTTGTATGTCTCGGATCCTCGCTCGCCAGAGGAAACAGATCACCCCTTTGCCGAGCCCGGACTCTTTGTGGTCAACGCTCAGCAGCGCTTGCACGTAGTGGATATTTCTAACAACCCCTTTGTACGCCCCGAGCTCAATACCTTGGTTAGTGGCCTCAAATGGATACGTGATGTTAACAATAACTACCCCATTCGGGGCATGCGTAAAGAGGTGGGCTAAATGAATACTCAGTTAGTTATTGCCATGATGACACTGTTGGCAAGCCTGCAAGGAGTAGCTAAGGCGGCGATACCAGCGCAGAACGCTGCGCCAGCGCAGTATCAAGTGCTGTTTGAGAATGACCAAGTATTGACCTTGAAAATGACGCTGGCCGCCAATGAACGAGATAAGTGGCACAGCCATCACAGTGAAACGGTTTATTTTCAGCGTGGCGGAACTCTTGCTATTGAAACCGAGCAGGGGATGCAAGAGGTCACTGTAGCCGATGGTGAGGTCATGTGGCATCCGTCTTGGCGCCATCGCGTCACAAACCTCAGTGCCCACCCTGTGGTGGCGATTATTGTCGAACAAAAGCCACAATGATTGAGGGGGTTATGGTCGCAGCTGAGTTCAATTTGACATCGGCTGCGACCTCTTTGTTACAACCCAAATGGGTTATCAATGCTGTGTGCCGGCTCAGTAAACCACTTTGGCCCCTCAGCCGTGGTGTAAAAGTGATCTTCCAAACGGATACCAAATTCGCCGGGAACCACCAGCATTGGCTCATTAGAAAAACACATATGTTCTGCTAACACCTGAGGGTTGTCTTTGACTAAATAAGGCCATTCATGGATATCCAGGCCAATGCCGTGCCCTGTACGGTGGGGGCAACCAGGTAATTGGTAGTCTGGCCCCAGACTTTGGGCGCTGAGATAATCGCGCGCGGCTTTATCTACATCGCCACAGGTGTTGCCTACTTGGGCGGCAGCAAACGCTTTTAACTGGGCGTTTTTCTCATACTGCCAAAACTGTTGTTGTCGAGCGCTTGCTTCACCAAACACATAGGTGCGAGTGATATCGCTGAGATAACCGTGTAATTGGCAACCGGTATCAATTAGCACCATATCCCCTTGTTTCAGTGTTTGTGGGTCTTTCACTCCGTGGGGGAAACTGGTGGCTTGGCCAAAGAGCACAATGCAAAAGTAGTTGCCGCTGGCACCGACCTTTTTATGCGCTGCATTAATAAACGCCTCGACCTCTGTTGTGGTGATCCCCTCATATAACATCGACGCCGTGGCTTTGTGCACTTCTAAGGTCATGTCCATTGCCCGCTGAATAAGGGCAAGCTCGTGAGTGGATTTGTGCATGCGACAATGGGCTGTGACTTCGCCAGCATTGACCTGCGTTAATTGTGGCGCCGCTTTAGTGATACCGTCGGCGATGAAAAATTGCGCGCTTTCGTCAATGCCCAGCACCGCATCGTCGCCACAACCCATGCCTTTTAGCACCTCGGCAATCAATGCATAAGGGTTTTGCTCTTCTTGCCAACCATGAATATCGGCATCAATCACCTGGTAATCTCGCAACGAGCCTATTTCAAAAAAAGGCGCGACGAAGGCCAGCTCGCCTTGGGCAGGCAGTAACGCGCCCACCAAGCGCTCACTGGCATACCACTTTAGTCCCGTGAAATAGGTCATGTTGGTACCAGCATTTAAATAAAGGGCATCAATGCCATTTTCCTGCATAAAAGCCTGGGCTTTGGCGATGCGTTGGCGATATTCGTGCTCTTCAACGGCGCTGATATCGCCGGTCATATCGCTCAGTTGTGCTAAGGCTTGTTTTTGGTTTTGATAGCCAATGCCTTTCATAACGCTTTGCTCCTGTTACCTTGAAACCGCGCGATGCTCAAGGCATCGATATTCATCGCGGTGGGTTGTTGATTAATGAGTGCAGCAATCAACTCACTGGTGATGGCTGCTTGGGTTAACCCCAAATGTTGATGGCCCAGCGCCAGCAATAGACTTGGATGCCTGGGAGCTGCGCCAATGACCGGTAATGAATCTGGCAAAGAGGGTCGCGCCCCTTGCCAACAGGCCTGCTCGTCAAACTCAGTGCCTAGTTGCGGCAGCAACTCCCGCGCATGAGCCAATAGAGCGTGAGCGCGCGCCATATTTGCAGGCGCTTGCAAACCGGCAAATTCAACCGTGCCGGCCAGTCGCAGGCCTGCACTCATGGGCGTCATAATAAACTGTCGCTCAAAGCTGGCCACCGGGCGTTTGAGCCCGAGGTGTTCGGATAACTGATAATGATAGCCGCGCTCCGCCTCTAGCGGCAGGGCATAGCCTAATTGCTGACACAGTACTTTACTCCATGCGCCGGTACAAACAACCGCTTTGCGATAAAGCTCGCGGCTGGTTGCGGTACTCACTCGACAATGTGAATGCGCACAGGTCAATGAAGTGACGGTCTCGGCGCGGTAGTGCCCGCCTAAAGCACAAAACTGGCTGAATAAGTATTGGCTTAATGCGCCAGGGTCGGTGCTGTGGCCCACGGCTTTAAAATAAAGCGCGCCGTCGATATGGGCAGTTAAAGCAGGCTCTAGCTCTTTTACCTGAGCGCGCTTGAGTATCGAAACGTCCACGCCTTGGTGCGAGTACTGCGCAGCCACGGCTTTAATTTTATTTGTTGTCGTGCTCTCGAAGGTTAACAGCGAACCCTGGTGTTTGACGTACTGGTGGTAATCATTTGCGAGTAAGCGCTGCCACGCGCCGAGGGCATGGCTGTTTAAGGTGCTCAAGACTTCAGTGTGGCGACGATAACGATGCGGCATCATATTGGCCCCAAAGCGAGCAAGCCATGGTAGTAGCTGGGGTAGGTATGTGGGCGCAATACGCAGGGCAGAGCGCTGGCTGAGCAGCATTTTCGGCAGCTTAGGGAGTAATGAAGAGCAGGCCATGGGGAACACTTGTTCGGTGGCAAAGTGGCCGGCATTGCCAAAAGAGCATTGGCTGCCCGGCGGCTCAGGGTCATACAAGGTGACTTGATAGCCTTGGCGCTGCAATTGATACGCACAGCTCAAGCCAATAACGCCGGCACCGAGCACCGCAACGCGGTTGTTAGCAGCATGATGTTGAGCCTGACTTTGCATTCCTCGTTTTCACCTCTTAGATATTTCTTTTTATAAAATTAAACTGCTTATAACTCATGCTATTACGTTTATGAGTGCGCTCGTTTAGCTGGCTTTGTTAATTTTGCATGTTGAATATTGTATACAATATATCTATGATGACAAGCATAACGACAACAGAGGAACTAATATGAACGTAAATTGGCAGGGTGTTTATCCGGCAGTCACCACGCAATTCCATGATGACGACAGCATCAACTTTAAAGCCACCGCAGCGATGATTGATAACCTTATTAACGAGGGAGTGCATGGCATTATTGTGCTTGGCACCGTCGGTGAGAACTGCTCGCTGCGCAGTGAAGAAAAGCGCCAAGTGTTGGCAATGGCAAAAGAGGTGGTTGGCGCACGTGTGCCGCTATTAACCGGGGTGGCTGAAACAACCACGCAATTTGCTATTGAATTTGTCGCCGATGCGCAAGCCGCAGGAGTGGATGGCTTAATGGTGTTGCCGGGCATGGTGTACCGCAGCACTGAGCGCGAGGCCATTGATCACTATCAGCGTATTGCTAGGTCGACCCAGTTACCTATTATGATTTACAACAACCCGGTGACCTATGGCGTCGATGTGTCTATTGCCGGCATGCACACCTTAGCGCTTGAGCAAAACATCGTTTCGGTGAAAGAGGCGACCGAAGATACACGCCGTATCACCGAGTTGCTTAGTGCGTTTGGTGAGCGCTTTGTGGTGTTTGGTGGTGTTGATGACATTGCTCTTGAGTCCTTAATGCTCGGCGCCACTGGGTGGATATCGGGGCTTACCAATGTCTTTCCTCGTGAGTCTGTGGCCATTTACCAATTGGCTCAACAGGGGCGTTATGAGGAGGCGCGGGAGCTTTGGCAGTGGTTCTTGCCACTGCTGCGTTTAGACACCATCCCCACCTTAGTGCAATGCATTAAATACGCTGAGCAACTGGCTGGACGAGGCAGTGAGCGCACGCGCGCACCGCGCTTGCCACTAACCACAGAGCAAAAAGCTGAAGTGGAGCGCCTTTATAACACGGCCATTGCCAATCGTATCGACTTAAGCAAGTACAACCTGGACTAGCCTATGAACCGGGGGACCTTTTTCTGTATTGACGGCCATACCTGTGGTAACCCGGTGCGCTTGGTAACAAGCGCCCACCCACCGCTGCGCGGCCAGAGTATGAGTGCGAAACGACAACACTTCTTGCAGCATTACGACTGGATCCGTCAAGCGCTGATGTTCGAGCCGCGCGGGCATGACATGATGTCCGGGGCCTTTTTGTATCCGCCGACCACAGCAGATGGCGATGCCGGGATTTTATTTATTGAAACTTCGGGCTGCTTACCTATGTGCGGCCACGGCACCATAGGCGCCCTGACATTTGCATTGGAAAATGGCCTGCTGACACCGCAAGACCCACATCGGGTGCGCTTAGATACGCCGGCTGGGCGCGTAGATGCCCATGTGCGTCGCAGTGGCGACAAGGTCGATGCAATCAAGCTTTATAACGTGCCTGCCTTTTTGGCCTTTGAGCAACTTACTATTGAGGTGCCTGAGCTGGGGGCGCTAAGCGTGGATATTAGCTTTGGTGGCAACTTTTACATCATTGTTGAGCCGCAAGCTAATTTTGCTGGTATAGAGCATTGCAATGCTTCGTTTTTACTGCGTTACAGCCCGTTGATCCGCGATATTGTCAACGCCCAAGTCGAGTGCATCCACCCGCAAGACCCCACCATGCGCGGGGCCTCCCACGTGCTGTGGACCGGACAGCCCAAACACGCCAGCTCCGATGCCGCCAATGCGGTGTTTTATGGCGACAAGGCCATAGACCGTTCGCCCTGTGGCACCGGGACCAGTGCACGCATGGCACAGTTATATGCGCAGGGGCGCTTGCCTATCGGGCAAGCCTTTGTTCATGAAAGCTACATCGGCAGCCAGTTTATTGGCTGCATCGAGGCGGTGACCGAAATCGCAGGGCGCACCGCCATTATTCCTAGTATCGAGGGCTGGGCTCGCGTCACCGGTCACAACAGCATTGTGGTTGATGACGACGATCCCTACGCCTTCGGCTTTCAAGTGTTATAAGGAGACCAAGATGGAGAACTATGCAGCAGGCCTGAGTGGCCTTAGCTTTATCGCTGGCCAGTGGCAAAGTGAGCAACAGCAGGTATTTCATGCCTTTTGCCCGGCGCGCAATGAGGACATGGCTACACCCTTTTACAATGCCTCTTTGCAGGATGTAGAGAGTGCCTGCGCGAGCGCTGAGCGCGCTTTTATTGCCTATCGTGGCACCTCGTATCAGCAGCGCAGTGAGTTTTTGCATGCTATTGCCGATGAAATTGAAGCGCTCGGCGATGAGTTACTCAATACCACTCATCTAGAAACCAATTTGCCCTTGGCTCGGTTACAAGGTGAGCGTGGGCGGACGATGAATCAACTACGCGCATTTGCTGATGCCTTAGCCGACAATCTGGCGCCTTTGCACTTGCACTATCACGATGCTGGCGAGCCAAATCGCACCCCGTTGCCTAAGCCTGACACCACCTTGCGTTTTTTACCCCTGGGGCCGGTGGCGGTTTTTGGCGCCTCTAACTTTCCTTATGCATTTTCAACGCTCGGGGGAGACACCTCAGCGGCGTTAGCCGCCGGCTGCCCGGTGATAGTCAAAAGTCACCCAGCACACCCGGGAACCAGCGAGTTGATGACCCGAGCCATTGCTAAAGCAATAAGCCGCTGTCAGATGCCTGAGGGAACCTTTGCCATGTTACAGGGCACCGATCATAGCATTGCTCACCAACTTGTCAGTGCTAAGCAAATTAAGGCGGTGGGTTTCACTGGCTCTTTAACCGTGGCCAAGGCGTTAATGAGTACCATACATAGCCGTGAAGAGGTGATCCCTTTCTATGGTGAGCTTGGCGCTATCAATCCACAGGTTATTTTACCCCAGGCGCTGGCAAGTGCGCGTACTTTAGGGCAACAGCTGTGTGCTTCATTGCTGATGGGCCATGGCCAGTTCTGTACCAGCCCAGGATTATGGTTAGTGCCAACACACGGCAGCGATGAGCTTATCGCGGCAGTGCGCGAGCATATAGGTGATGCGCCATCGGATACCCTGCTTAGCCCGAGTATTATTGACGCCTATGAGCGTGATACCAAAGCGTTAGCCCAATGCAACGGTGTACAAGTGTTGGCACAAGGGCATAAAAGTGCGCCATTCCACGCGCAAGCGCAGGTGTTTACTTGCAGCGCCGAGGGTTTTATCAATACGCCGATGCTGCATCAAGAGGTGTTTGGCCCGACAGCTCTTGTTGTTCATTACGATGATGAGCAGCAGCTATTGCGCGTTATTGATGCCTTAGAAGGGCAGCTAACCGCTTCAATTTTTGGTGAACAAGCCCAGTATCAGCCGCTTATTGAACGTTTAAGCTATAAAGTAGGTCGGTTGATTTATGGGCAAATGCCTACCGGTGTAGAGGTGTGCCAATCAATGAATCATGGTGGCCCATACCCGGCTGCCACCGATGTGCGTTCGACCTCGGTTGGGTTAGAGGCGATGCGGCGGTTCTTGCGGCCACTGTGTGTGCAGCGCTGAGCCGATAACGTTTTCGTTTTAAGTGTCCCCCAATGCGGTCAACCCCCCCTCTGTTGTCCGCATTTTTCTAATTATAAAACAGGTACATAGATAGCACTCGCAAGATAAATACAGGGTGGTATACTGTATTCCATGGACCACCTACCAACACTCTTATATGGCAATTGAGCATAAAACCCGTACCCAACTAGTTGCTGAAGCAATTCGCGAAAAAATCTTACTTGGCGAGCTAAAATCAGGTGCGCCACTGCGCCAAGCGGCGTTGGCACAAGAGCTCAATGTTAGCCGTATTCCCGTGCGAGAGGCTCTACTGCAGCTTGAATCTGAGGGGTTAGTGAACTTTGAGGCCCACAAAGGAGCAACGGTAACCGAGGTGAGTGCATCTCAGGTGGATGAAATTTTTGACTTACGGGCACTGTTAGAAGCCGAGCTACTGCGTCATTCTCTAACTAAGCTCACCGATGCTGATTTCAGCGAAGCCGAGGAGCTATTGCAAGATTTAGAAGCGGCGATGGCAGCAGGGGATACGCAAGCCGCAACTGGGCACCTTAACAGCGCATTTCACGCCAAATTATATAGCCGTGCGCAGCGCCCGCAAACCCGTGAATTAGTTGAGCAATTTAGCAAAAATTCAGAGCGTTACGTGCGCATGCATATTCTTCTTGCCGGGGGGTTAGATACTGCACCGGAAGAGCATCGTGAGTTACTTAAACTGTGCCGCGCGCAACGCGTAGACGATGCCTGTGCGTTTTTATATCGCCACATCAGCGGCGCTAAAGACGATATTAAAGAGCTGTTATTAACCATGGAAGCGCAGGATTAACAAGCCATCTGCTCAAGGAAGAAACAATGAAACGATTCACTCACTGCTTGCTGGGCTTGCTACTTATTTGCACCAGCGCCCAGCTTTATGCCGGTTCGCGCGACTACCCCACAGTGAAAATTGGCGCATATGACGTTGAATATGAAATCGCAGGGGGCGGCGATGTTACCTTGCTACTTGAAGCCGGCGGCTCTGCCGGGTTGGATGATTGGCAACCTATCTTTTACGCGTTAGCTGAGCATGCCCGCGTGATCCGCTACTCTCGCGTCGGTAATGGTGGCTCCAGTGCGGTAAAAAAACACTATAGCTCAGAGCAGTATGCTCAAGAAGCGCTGGCTCTGCTGCAAGTATTAGGTATTACTGAGCCGGTGGTTTATATCGCGCACTCCTATGGTGCGTACATCGCGCGCACCTTCGCTGCGCGTTACCCCGATAAAATAGCGGCACTGATGCTTATTGACCCGGCCTCCGAGCATGACGTTGATATTATGCGGCAAATTGACTTGGCCACCGCTGAGCGGCAAATCGCGCAAGTTAAGCGCGATGATATGAAAAATGGCATGTCTAATCAGTATTTAGATTTTTGGTCCAAGCGGCCATTGCCAGACTACCCAGACATACCCGATATTCCAGTAACCGTTATTGCCTCGGTGAAAACCTATGAAGAGCCCTCACTGCTTTTATTTACTGATCAAGGCCGAGCTATGTGGGGCGACCTGCATAGCCAGTGGGCTCAAGCCTTCCCACAAGGAGAGGCGATACTGACCGATAAAAGTTACCACTTTATACACCATGAGCAGCCGCAGTGGGTAGTGGAGCATATACAAACCCTGATAAAGCGGGTACGGACAAAATAATAATGACACACTAAGGAAAGTGATAATGAAAGACAATAAAACCGCCGCACTGAGAATACCGGCATTTTTTATTGATGCAGCGTTCGTAGTAGCAGCCCTTGTTGGCCTGCTCGAGCTCTTGTTGTTTACCAACACTATAAAAGAGCCGGCGGCTGTCGAACTGGTGATGTTTGTTTGTGTACCAGTTGGCTTTTTTGTCTATTGGGCGCTCAACATTAACCTTGGTAAGCGCATTTTTAAGCTGGTTATTGTAGACGAGCTTAGCGAGGAAAAGGCGTCGATATGGCAGTTGTTTTTAAGGTCGATACTCTTTTGTATGTTAGTTTCGTTGAATATAGTGCTACTACTGCCCCTGTTTATTTCAAAAAAGAATCAAGGCTTGCATGATATGTTAGCGAAAACACGAGTTATTAAACGTACTGGCGAACATAATTAGTAATAGGGGCAGTCATGTCAAAATACACAGCTAAGGTGATATGGTCTCTCCCTCAGGGTGAGAGCTTTTTAGATAACACGTATAGCCGAGGCCATCGTTGGCAATTTGATGGCGGAATTGAGGTTATGGCCTCGTCGTCACCGCAAGTGGTGCCCATACCCTACTCGGTCAGTGAATACGTGGACCCCGAAGAGGCCTTCGTTGCTTCGGTATCCAGCTGCCATATGCTGTGGTTTTTAGCCTTAGCGAGCAAAGCAGGGTTGGAGATCAGTGCTTATCATGATCATGCCCAAGGCGTGATGGCAAAAAACCAAGCCGGTAAATTGGCAATGACGGAAATAACCCTGTTTCCAGAGGTTAAATTTGCCGACCACACGACTCCTTCACAGCAGCAGCTAGATGCCCTACATGAAAAGGCCCATAACCAATGTTTTATTGCCAATTCCATTCTTACAGAGGTGCGGGTTGTGGGCACGCTAACCTAGTGAGCTGTGATGAGCGAGAGAGCGAATACCGAAGTTGCTGAGCGCGCGCACCCATCGGTCACTGAACTATGGCAGCGCTACCTGGATACCTTTGTGGGTGAGCAGCGAGCGCAGGCGCGGATGCAAGGTGTTTGGCATTTCTGCGATAATGAACACGACGCTAACGCTTGTGCGCAGTGGGTGTTACAAGGAAGAAAACAAGCCACAGCCCCGGGTTTGTGGGAGTTAGAAGCTGCCGCAGAGCCGCTGCCGCAAGTTGGAGATATTCATATTGTCACCAATTGGCAGGGGCACGCACAGTGCGTGATCCGCATATGTGCGGTGGAAGTGCTTAGCTTTTCCGCCGTAACTGAGGCTCAAGCTGCTTTAGAAGGCGAAGGCGATGGATCATTAGCGTATTGGCGCCGCGAACACCAAGACTACTACCAGCGGGTATTCGCAGGCAGTGATAAGGTGTTTACTCCCTCTATGCCCATCGTATTTACGAGCTTTGAGGTGCTATTAAAAAGCTAGCGTTTCACTTACCGATGTGTGGGCTGCGTCGTCGCACTACAGATGCTGAGCTACATAACGCGGCACATCGAAAGGGGCACCATCTAGGCTAAAGTGATTATCTAAGGCGTAGGCCATTTTTTCTAATGGCGCATCCATATACCCGACACTTTGAATTTCCTGCATATAGCGAGCAATAAATTGCGCCATACCAAGGTGCTGCCATTGGGCGACATGTACTAACTCGTGAAAATGAACACGGAGGTTTTTTGCCACATGAGGCTGCAAGTAATAGGTGTTGTTATAAGTGATACCAGCGGCATCCATATCGATAAAAGTGCCAAGCCCAAGCTGCCGAAGCTCTGGAAAGTCGGGTTTAGGAAGGGTATCGACGACAACAAAATAGGCATTATGTAGAAAGGCCGTAGGATAAAAATCAGCAAAGTTATCCATTAACTGATAACAACTCTGCCTCTGCGGTGTAAACTCATTGTTGGTATGCTCTATCCATTGGGTTATCTGTTCTAACATTGATACCTTCCTTGTAATTGGGGGCAGCGGCAGCCTAATGGCTGGATCCCGTTCGCGCAACACATGTCTTTTTCATAGTTTCCAATATATTAATGTATAAGGCAAACAATGCTTAAAATCATCGATAAATATGAATATTGGTAAGGTTTAAGGTGGATTTGGTTGTTAAAGGCGGTTATTTTAAATTTAGTTTAATGTGTCCACTTCCCCGTTAATGACACAGTTCTAAATTAGAATTTTCCAGTTTTGCTCGGTAAGCTGCCGGTGGCAGGTTTCCGAGACTTTCATGGGTTCTTTCTTCGTTATAATCCAATCGCCAGAACCAAGCCATATCTCGCACTTGGCTGAGATTCTCAAACAAGTAGGCATCAAGAAACTCTCTGCGGAATGAACCGTTAAAGCGTTCAACAAAGCCATTTTGCTGCGGCTTGCCAGGCTGGATATACATCAGCTCAATGTGATTGGCCTCGCACCAATCAGTCAGGGTGGCCGATATTAACTCTGGACCATTATCTACGCGTAGCTGATTCGGTAATCCGCGCTCAGCCTTAAGCTGCTCTAACACGCGTACGACACGGCTAGCGGGCAACGAGGTATCCACTTCAATTGCAAGGCACTCTCGCGTTCCTTCGTCCACCACATTTAACGTTCTGAATCGTTTACCGCAATACAATGTGTCATGCATAAAATCGAGCGCCCATTGGTGATTGGCTTGCTCCTGCACTTCTAAGGGCTGAACAATTCGCTTGGGTAGCACACGTTTCGTTCTTCGTTTTAGGTTCAGCCCCATCTGGCAATACACGCGATAAACGCGCTTATGGTTGAAGGGAAAGCCTTTGAAGCGCATTCGGCCAAAACACTTCCAGAAGCCTGCTCGTGGCGACTTCTCAAGCTCGGCATTGATAGCATCAATGACAGCAGCATCTGCTTTACGCCAGTCTCGTTCAGGGCGATAAAAGGTCGAACGGCCAATGCCAACAAACAGACAAGCCCTTACGATACTTAGCCCCGCACCAACCATTACGCTGACGCATTCTCGTTTATCCGCTGTCACCAACCCTTTTTTGCGAAAAGCTCCTTAATCGCATGATTTTCCAAACTAACATCTGCAAACATCTTTTTAAGCTTGGCATTTTCCTCTTCAAGCTCCTTCAACCGTTTGACGTCAGAGGCTTCCATCCCACCGTATTTGGACTTCCAGTTGTAATAGGTTGCACTACTGATACCGTGCTGACGGCACACTTCCTCAACCTTCCTACCCGCATCGACTTCTTTTAATACTGCGATGATCTGAGATTCTGTATAGCGTGATTTTTTCATAGTCGTCTCCTGCATTAATCATTACAGAAAACTCTAATTATGTCTGTCTCAGTTTATGGGAAGTGGACAAATGCATATTTAAAGGTGCTTTTTTAAGTGGAGGTGGTGTGAGATTTTTATTGTTAATTATTCCTTTTTCGTTTTCATTGTGTGCTGAAGAGTCAGGCGTTATCCCAAAAAGTATTAACTTTGTTTCAACTCATTGGGTGCAAGGAAAAGGAACTTTTAGGGTAATTAGTTTTAACTCAGAGTACGAACCCTGTTTTATCATTGAAAACTATGAAGGCGGCCTCCACGCTGGTTTAACAAGTAGCAACAAGGTGTGTTCAGTTAACGTACCAGGCAACGAGGTTGTAAATATTAATCACGATAGGTCAGGGGGGAGTTGGTTTGAAGACTTTGAATGGGTAGATGATGGGCTCTCCTTTGCGTTCGACTCCGCAAAGGGAAAGTTTAATTGTATTGCTGGGCTACCTATCTCTGTTGGTGATTTACCCCAGTGTATGGAAAAATAGAATAGTTAAATTGGTTTAGACCAGAACTGTCGGGCCCACCCTAAAAACGGTAATTACGTCCCAGAGCGTGAATTTGCGCCTTTATTATGAGTAATATCTTCTGCTTTATCGCTGATAAAATCGTCCCAGCATCTAGACATTTTCGTACTACCTAATTTGAGCTCACCATTATCAGGTTGGAATAACTCATTTACAGTAAAGCCGTCGATTCTAGACTGCCCTTGGTTTAAGCTGAAGTCGGCTATTATTTGAGTAGGACCGTCAGTGATTATTGGCGTTTTCATGTATACATCAAATGCTAGATAGTTTGATGCGTCATAAAACTTAGAGATTACAAAGTTTTCTTCACGATACTCTAAAACAACTGCAACGCCGTTATTTGCTTTGTTTAATGTAATGCCATCGCCGCTCGCATCGATTTGTACTTGTTGCCAGTTTTTTCCTACTGCAAATTCATTGAGCTCGGCTGCTAACTCCATTTTAATTTGTCTCTTCTGAGCGTTACCTCTGAAAAAATTAATGGGATGATCAATGCACGAAGAGTTTTCAGTTTCGTCTACAGCACCTTTGTATTGAAATGTATGCTCTTTATATTCTTGAAGGTTAGATTCATTGAGGTTGACGATTGTTGACGCAAAGTCTTTTTGAAATGTGAAATAGTCTTTTGCAGCCAGTTCTTCGCTCGGAGTGAGTGACTCCCTATCTGAGCTCACTTTAGGTTGGTTGTTAAAGTCGAACTCGGTAGTCACTATAAATTTGTAAGCACGTTTATCGCTGTGTGAGAGAACGATTATTTCTTTACTAATAGGTTCACAAACAGCAGAGGCCGAAGCGTGATTATGGTGATCGCACTTGTTTTCAGGGGCTTCTTGTATCGCTATTTTTTTGGCTGCCTCCAAATCGCAGCGCGAACAGGCATATGCCTCTGTTAACGTTGCTATCGCATGTGAGCTTGCCATAAGTATGCTCGTTGCGAATAAGTACTTAGCTAGATACGCCCATATTTTCATTATACATTCCATGTTGTTATCTTTTTATTTACATTAACAGTAATTAGCTCTCGTGGGAATGGTTATATTTTGGTCTAAATCTTTTTGCTGAGAGAAATACAGAAATAGGAGTTACCTACTCACCAAATCAAGAATCGCAATAAGCTAGGGCTTAATTACTTTAAAGAACCAATATAACTCTCTACTGCCATGAGCAAAAGCCTTGCTGCAATGCTGATTAAAGCTTGTAACCACGCTTATTTCAGGCCAAAGCGTGATTCTCAGTGCTGAAACCTAAGCGCGTGATTACACCAAGGATTTTGTTACAACCTAAGCTTGCATTGAACCGCCTTCCTTATAGACTAGGGAGCAATAAAAAGAACAATTCGAGCCATCAATGGAATGTATTTTCTTTGGCGAGTATCGGTTTGATACCAGCACCCATGAATTAAAGAACCAAGAATATTCCGTTTCCTTAGACCCAAGAATGGTTGCGCTGTTGCGGTTTTTTCTTGCCAACCCAAATAGAATTATTAGCCGAGACGAATTGCAACAAGCCATCTGGCAGGGGGTGATAGTTACCGACAACGCTATTAATAAGCTTGTTGCCAGCTTGCGAAAAACATTGGCCGATGATCCTAAATCGCCGCGTTATATTCAAACTGTGCCAAAGCAGGGCTACCGCTTTATTGCCACTGTACACACTCAAGATAGTCTCAACACAAACGTGCATGTGGATGAAATTAACACCAACACCCAGCCCAAAAGCCGTAACCTTGCCGTTAAAGCTGCGGCACCCGTACTAATTTGTGCGGTGGTTGTATTGTTGTTACTTTGGCAAAATGGCGAGAACGGCGGCCTAAATTACGGTGAAAATACCGTACTAACCCGCGTTGATGGGGCTAAAAGAAGCCTAGTGGTGGCGCCAAAAGGGAACACTGTAACCTTTATCAATAATACCTATGCCAATGGTAATGAGTTATGGCATAAGCGCTTGGACAACAACAATGACGATGTTGGTGCGGTTATTGAAAGTAAAGATTATTACTTTGACTCCCTTATTGCTCAAACCGCCAACGCACTGATTGTTAAAGGCTACTACCAAGACCAATGCGGCTGGTTCAAGGTGCCGTTTAGTCGTGAAAGTGCAGCGCTGACTGCACCAAGTGCACAAATACTTGATTGCGAGAGCTTAATATCGCACCGATACACTTTTGATACACAAACCGAGTCGGTTTGGCTGCTTGGTCATGCTCGCAACCATGAACATAGAAATAGGCTCTATCGAATCAATCTTAACCAAGGTCTTGAATCGGTGGCTGTTGAGTTGCCCGAGCAATGGCAGTTAGTTGATCTTGATTTAAAGCCCGGAGCCAAAAATTTGTTATTGGTTGCCAATAATAGTGAAGGGCAAAGTCGACTTTACCAGGTTGACCTTGCTACTGGGGCGGCAGAGCCTTTGATTGATGTTGCGCAACAGTTGAATCAAGCTATTTGGGGCCATGCGCAGCATCAGCTTATTTATGTTTCCGCATCAAAACCCGCACAACTACAAATGCTGAATATTCAAAGCGGTGAGTCTCAGGTAATCGCCAGTTTAGGTGATAGACTATGTTGTGCGCTGGCGCGCCACCCCAATGAGAAAGATTACATCTACTCAACCTACGATAAAAACATAGATATTCGCTGGCAAAACCCTGGATTTGAGCTGGACAACAGTAATGGCAATGAGCGATTGCCGGCATTCGCTCACACTCAACCCGGTATTTACTTTGTTTCCAATCGTGCTGGCAGCGACCATATTTATTTTCAGGCCCCAGGACAAAGAGCACAGCAAATAGTGCCTATGTCCGAGCATATGGTATTAAATGAGCTGGCGGTTTCACCAGACGATAGGCTGGCCGTAGTTAATCATGATAATCGTCAGCTCTGGCTGGTGGATATCGTAGAGCACGGTATAGCCAAACGAGCACACATAAATGGCTATGGCTTTGCACTGTCTTGGCTTAACCCGACGTTGTTTTCTTTAACGGTGAAGAATCAGCACCAGCGCCGAGTGAGGATTTACAACCGACAGATGCAGTTATTGGCTGAGCTAGACGCTCCTTGGGTACGCATTCTCGTCGATAACAGCGAGCCACAATTTGCTTACCTCATAAATCAAAGCAATGAGTTGTATCGTTTTTCCTTTTCCGAGATTCTTGATGGCCGGCTGCCCGAGGCTGAGCCGATAGGAGAAGTGGCAAGCTATTCAAATGCCATTATTGTTAACGGGGTGTTGTATTTAAATAACTATAAAGAGGCGCAGCTTTCCTCCTACAAGATAAATTCAACCTCTTTGCAGCTGTTAACTCAGCAACCGCTTAATGCTTACTATGGCTTTGATGTTGAAAATGGGCAAATTGTCTATGGTGGTACGCGTGCGTTTAGCAGTGATCTGTATACAACACACGCGCAATAACAGGTTATGGCTTAAAAAGGGGGGGAGCTGTTAGCTTCGTGGCGCTACCATCTGTAGGTGTAGGCCATTTTTATAGCGGTTTCGTCAAACACTTGCTCCCGTTGGTGCCAGCCCTGCTGCAAATCGTAGCCCCGGTTAAGACTAAGCAAGTACACGGCGTCTGGCGATGGCTCATAACGCACTCGACTGAAAACCGAAAAACTGTCAGCTTGGGTGTTATGCTGCAGCAGATTATTCCACGACCATTCAGTGTTAAAGGCGATATTCACGCGTAATTGAGTGTTGAAGAGCTTATCAGCGGCGGTGTCGGTATCGTAGTAATACATATCGTGGCTCAGTTCCAAATACAAATGCCTATTCGGGCGGTAATTAAGGGTGGTGCTGACTCGTTCAAAGTCGGCATCGTAAAACATCCCTTTTGCGAGTCTGGCGGTGACGTAAAAAGGTTTACTGTTCGCTGTTCTAAAATAGAGCTCATTGTGGCTGTAGTTATACTCTCCGGCTGTGAAGGTCAATTTATCGGTAAAGTTAAATGGTCGCTCGAGTACTTTTTGATAGCGGTTGTGACTGAGGAAAAAGAAGTTATCACCTTTGGTTTCAACCTGAACCGGCCTTATAAATACGCTTTGCCCTTGGCGATGCCCCTCAGTGTTCTCCCTTAGATAATAAAAACCAGTGAACTGATAATAATTAATATGCTGAGCCAACCAACCCGATTTCGGCCGTATCCGATAATGACTCACGCTCTCGTAGTAGCGTAAATCTCTGCGATTCACAAACCCCAAAGCAGGGTTAAAGTCTTTACCTATATATTGAAAGCGCCCGCGTAAATAAAAAGCGTCGTTTAGCAGCCTCAGCGAGGCGCCATATGATGCTTTATCAGCATCGTTAGGCTGCACTTTATCTGCCAGCTCCGCTTGCTGGTAGAAGGCATGGGCGACTAGAGGATAGTCATTAAACAGCGTACTTTGGTAGCGGTAATCGGCACCTACTAGGGTTCTATCCCCCGAATCATCTGGGCTACCATGAGTTAAAATGACGCCAAGCTGATGCGCAGGGGCAACTTGATGAGTTAATCGCGCCACACTTAGTTGCGTTTGTTGTGCTCGCGAAGTATCGCTATCTTGATTGACGCTTAATATCCCTAAACGAGTATCGCCGATTTGCCCTGTGAGTTTGGTCCCCCAATTGATATCCAGTAAGTTCGAGTCTTTACCTTGTCCGATGCGCCGGGAGTAAAACGCCATGCCGTTCGCGTAGTTATCATCCATACCGCCAAAGCGAAAGATCTGACTATCCTGCAAGAAAAAATCGCGCTTTTCAGTAAAATACTGGCTAAAGCGCGTGGTATTAAGCGGCACTTCGTCCACTTCTGTGCCGGAAAAATCGGTGTTGAGGGTTAACATTCCCGAGAGGCTTGGGGTCAGTTTATAGAGTAGATCTAATGATGGCGCTAAGTCGCTCTCACTTTGGTTACGTTTATAGGCCAAGCTCGGCTTTGCTTCAATTCCAAGCCCCTGCTTTAAGCCCGTTAAACCGCTAATGGGCGCCAATTGATTAGTATGCCAGGCATAATTGCTGGGGTTATTGAGGTTCCAGTACACCTGAGTGTTCGGGCTCGCAACCCTATGGCGAAGCTGTAGCCCCCAGTTTTTGGCATCTTTTTCAAATGAGATGGACTGCATGGGAATAGCAATTTCCACATACCAACTTTGTGCCTCAATGCTGGTTTTGGCATACCAAAGGGTCTTCCACTCGCCAATATAGCGGGTGCCATCGACTAGGCCGTCTTCTTTTACACCGGAGGGGGTGACATGAAAAAGGTAGGCATCAGATTTATCGAAGTTGGTATCTAACACCAAACCGAAGTAATCTTCATGCCACATGTACTCACCTTGAGTGAGCACCCTGTCGGTGAGAGTTTGCTCAGGCTGGCTGATCTTCGCCGCTACGTAAAAGAACTCGCTATCGTAGCTGATATAAGCTTGTATCGGATAATCGGGGCGCTCGCCTATATTTGGGCGAAAAACGACAAAGTCCTCTATGCGTTTTGCATCTCGCCACTCACCTGGAGCGAATTTGCCATCGATTTTGGGTTTATTTTTTAAGTTGGGAATGGGCGTATCGGTTTGGGTGAATTGTTGCCACTTTGCCTGTACTGGCGCACCTATTAAGCAAATAAATAATATGAGTAACTTAACAAAGTAGCGTTGAATGGTTAGAGCATCTTTCATCTTTTTTTCTCGTTGTAAAACACCACTGGATGATGCGCGAATGAGCGCAAATAAAAGTGATAAAGACGAGAAATTAAGTGACAAAGTTGTGATTAAAGGTGATAAAGCAATGCCTAACAGGCTGAATATAAATGTTTTTTATAAGAAAGCTTTATAAAAAGTAGAGATAGCTTTAAAAGCCGAGTATCAATATCAAGGGAAGTTAACCGTGGCTTGAAAAGCACAAGATAGGCACAATGGTAAAGTTACAGTAAAGGAGATTATGCAAAATGATAAAAATCAAAAAAGGAATAGCTTATAAACTTGCTCTGGCATTTTGGTTGTTTATGGGGGTCGTAAAGGCATATGCAATCGATAATCCGGATGCACCAGACTTAATTGGAGAATTTGTAAAACGCGAGGCTAGCTATTTGTTAGCGATTGAAAACCCTAAAAATAGTACAAGTGACTATCTTGTTGCCTATAACCATTACTTGAACTTTTTGAATGAAGAGCTTGAGAAAGCTGCGCAAGAAATGACGTCTAAATTGCCAGATAATAGACGTTCAGAATTGATGGCTGCGCAGTTGAACTGGGTAAAGTATCGTGATGCGGAATTTGAGTTTATTAAGAATACTTGGAACCGTAAAAGTTTTGGTAGCTCCGCAGCGATTTCTCGTGGTGGTTATCGGGCAAGTATAGTTAGAGACCGTATTCTTCAATTGTTGCATTACACAAAGAACTTCTGAGCACAGGCACTGTAAAGCGGATGATATTTTAGATACTTGCGAGCACCGAGTCATAAGAGGTGAGGTGAGTAGGGCGATAAAAGCCGAGCGTAGCAATAACTATTCGGTAAAGCCATTTTCGGCTCCCCAAGTGCGTGAATCGTAAGCCAACACTCTCCACAAGCTTAATACTCTTCTACCAAAAGGAGCCTACACTTTGCACCTATGGGAGTTCATGGTCAAAGTCTTCTTTTTCAATAGTACTAGGCAATAGAGCCGTATTAATGCCAAACAAACTATCATCAAAGTCAGTGCAAACAGTTTTAACTTGGACTTTATCCCCATTGAGCACCATCACTCCTGCGGATTCTGATTTGCTCCAGAGGGTATCGTTGATCCGATATGAGTTACACATAACATCATAAACAACGTAACTGGTATTTCCGGTTTTAAACCTTACCCTACTAACAGCCCCTCCGGAGCAAGCCGCGCTACTGAAAATAGGAGAACTCAATTGGCGTTCAATGTTATCTCGAGTTCCAAAGAGGTACTTAACTGAGCCAGTAGAGGTTAAGCACACAGAAATGTTTTTTGTCCCTACCTCACAAGAAAAGACTATTTTATCGTCATATTCGCAGAGGTTTTTTCCAAATGCGGGAAGGCAAATGATTAATGAAACAATTAAGAAAGTTACAGATTTCACTATTCGCTCCTTTGCCTTCACACTTTCGTTGGTTATTTTGTAAATTTAAACTGAACTGATTTAATGTCGACCCACATGGACTCTCCTTCGGTTAAATCTGTGGTTGCATCATCAATGACCATTTCAGGGTAAAGGCTAGGTTGAGTAAAACCTTGCTCTGGAAGGAAATCTCTATGGATCTTACTTGACCAGTTCCAAGGTCCGTCTTGCCAACCTTCTAACACTTCGGGCTCAGGTTGTGGATAACTAAGGTATGTACTTACCTGCACAGGAGTATCCTCACTTATGTGAGCCAACAAGGAACTTTGGTTAGTATCAAAATTTAAAATTAAGCTGTTACCTGTTTGAGTTAACTGCACAGTATTATTATCTTCGTTACTATCAGTGGTGGGCTGTATAGAATCTGTCTGGTGCTGTGGTAAGAGAGTCCAAATTTTACTCCCTAATTCAGCAATCGAAATTTCATGGTTATCTGTATAGTCACCCGCTCCCTTGTAGTGCTTGACGTTTATAGAGATATCACCAGAGTCCAACACACCATTTTTATTGATATCAAAATTAATTCCATAGTCATATTCGACATACCCATATTTTTGGGCATTTCGGTTAATCGTTATATAAGAGGGTAAATATGAAAGTTCTAGCTTGACCTCAACATTTTCTACACCGTAGAAATTTTCGCACCCAGGGTATGGATTAAAGGAATTAGCTTTTGAAAAAGAGAGCATATATCCATCTTCTTCGATAATTAAATCCGAACCTTGTAACTGAAAATTAGATGTTGCTCGTTCGCCTGACTGTATGTCGGTTGCAGTTAATGATGATTCAGTACTGCTATTTACCTGAAATAGTCCAGATTCATAACAACCCCGCTCTTCATCTAAGGCAAAGGTTGTTATAGAGTCTTTTGAAATAGCCACGTGAACCAACGGACCAGTTGACCATACTCCGTAAAATTTACTATCTAATGGTACGTCTACTGTTTCTTGTTGTTCAGCTTTATCGCTTGAACCACCACAACCGGCTAGTACCGCACAAAATATGATCGAAAGGGAATGATTTTTAACCACAATATATCCTTATCTTTTTGAAATAACTGCTAAATGACAGCGTTAAATTTGACATGATGTACCGACGCTTCTTTTTGGGGAATCGCTCGTTGACGATACTTGCGCTATGTACCAGGTCGGTAGGTAATTGTTCCTGTGAGTTTACGAGTGAACGTTAGAGTTTGTTATTTTTTCCAGGTGTCTTTTTCATTCTTACAGCTACTTAATAGACCCACAAAAAATAATGAAACCAAGTCTAAACCAACGCCAAAACCTAAATGACTCCCCCACAATAAATGAAGTAAGGGATCAAATAATGAAGCTTTCAGTGATATTCCATCTTGTAAAACAACCGCTAGGTATCCAAGGCCTGAATATGAGTAATAGATGAAGCCCAAATTCAATGACAGCAACTGAGCAACTTGGTTGAACAAAGACAAATGAAACCCTGACTTTTTCCTCTTTAGCAGCAAATAACCCGCTAACCCATTGAGTATTGAGGCCGCTAGGAGGATTGCGACATTCAATAATGTCACTTGCTCAAATAAACTAGCAACACCAACATATAAAAAACCGATGCAAGTGATGATTTGAAGCCAAGCAAGAATGTTTAAGCGGCTATGTACTGTGATATGGAACTTGTCTTCTTCGTTTTGCTGGTATTGTTCTACTTCTTCTTTTCTTACTTCCAATTCATTAAGCAGTTTTTGATATCTATCGGGGTAGGCATGCTTATCAATGTTGCTTAAACTTTCTTGTAATTCTGGGATTGAGTAACTTGAATAGTCCACTTATTCTCCTGAAAAATAACGTCCTGTTAATAATGAAAATATAGTGGGCTAATATAAGCGACGAAGAGGTAAAGCCAACTGTATTTTTTGTACAGCTTTTTTGGTTGATCCTACCACTGATGTACAGGTAAGTGAATTATTTAATTATTTTCAACTAGCGTCTAGCCTCTTGATTTTCGCCCATATACATAGGCAATTGAGGGGTTACATTTAGCTACTGCTAATCTATCAATCAAGCTGTCTTCCATAGAGTCTCAACAGTAGGTTTTATTATGCCTGATAGTGAGATATTTGGGAGGTCAGTGTTCAATCAAAGTCGGTTCTAAATACAATGACCTTGATAAGTTATTTTGAACTTTGTTAAAGCCTGAGAGCAATCTCTACAATTTTCTAGTACAGCAGAAATGAACGAAGTTGAGCGTAATTTGAATTTTTGCAGATATTAAAATTTTTTATATTAACTAGAGCTACATAACGCTGAGCTAGCAGGCAGTGACATAGCGGCATAATCGCAAGGGCCACTACGTTAACACACCCATGTCACGCGCAGTGTTATACATGGTAAGTGTCTTGTTATATTCACTTCGCTGCAAAGTCCTCGAGTATTTGCATTGCTGGTGTCGGTTTGTTTACCCAAACGCCATTTTCCTTGACCTGCATTGTCTCATTAAAGCCGCCTTGAGAATTAAAGTATTCGATGACTTCTCGATAAAAGCTTTCTATCAACTCAATATCTCGTTGACTTGTTGGTGGTATTTTTACAGCGTCGATGATGATAACTTTTGTGGAAACATGGCCGCGTAACCTAAGCTTAGCTTGGTCTATATTTCCTTCTTCTATACTTCGCAAGGCTTGAAGCATAAAGCGACCATTTTCAACATGCTCCTTGGTGTATGTATTTGCCAGCGACATATAATTTAGAAAGAACGCTGAAGAAAAGCCCAACCCAAATACCAAAAGCGTAAAGATACTTGCAAAGGTTGCTATTACAATTTTAGATTTCAAAATTAATTACTCCTTGTAAATATTACGATCTTTTTGGGGGCTGGTTTTAGTTTGTTAAAATGTGAAGCGAAACTGAGCAAACTGTTAGCAGTCCCGCTTAAATTTTTTGTTATGTTTTGCTAACGAATAACCTCACATTTATTTTTAGAGCCATGCATATCCAATCTTTTTTGACATTCTTGAAGGGCACGTTTACGAGCTTTCCTTTTCGAGCTATAACCTTCCGAGTAGCCATAAAACTCCCATCCATCTTCAGCTTTCCCTAAAGCAAAGGCTTTCTTTGATTTTTTCTTTTCAAATTCTTTGAGTGCTTGCTCTGTATCATACAGATAAGTTTTTGGATCGCATAAATTTGAATCAGGCTCCTTTTCGCAAAAGGTTGGAGTAGATTGACAGCCAGCCAATAAGAACAGTGGAATTAATCCTAGGTATTTCATCGATAGTCCTTTAAAAAATAAGTGTATTAGCGTGTATTGTGGGTTAAGCCAGAAACTTATTCGCACACTTGATATTTATCCATATACTCATAAAGTTACCAGAGTGGATTGGTAATGTCTAAATAGAAATAGAATAGGGTTGTGGGAAACTGGCTTAGAGGTATCTGAGCCCAAAAATGGCACGATATGGAAATATAAAAACTCATTATTTTCAGTCGGTCAGCTCAATTTTCTACTTATTCGAGCCAAAGCTGTTCTGCATAAAGAGCCACATTTTGACCCTAATGGACACTACGGCATGAATACGAAAGTTTTATGACAGTTTGCAACACGACAAGGTTCTAACGCCCAATAAGAGACTGATTAATGCTTGGCTAAACTTGTTTAGCGAGGCGGAACCGGGCCAAACTTTGTCAGTCTATCATTTAATTGGCTCATTATCTTTTTTATAATACTGCTCAAAAAGTGTATTAAATAGATTACCTTTCGAAAAGTAGAGCACGAAACCTAAAGAAAAAATGAAGTAAAACATCAGTCCCCAACCAACAAGAGGGCTATCATGTGGAATTAAGTGAAATCTAGCTAAGAAAAACGACAGCATTGCACTTGAGAAAGTAATAAGCATATTTTTAGCTTTCTTATTGCGAAAAATATGTTTTAATAATTTTATATTTCTTGTGATAAGAAAAAAGAATGTTACAAAAAAAAGTAATGCTGTTTCCACTTTACCACTGTGCATATAAATAGCAAAAAAACATGGGGATAATAAAAGTGGCAATACTTTTCTTTTATACTCTTCTACTGTTTTTCTTCGATTAAATCCTTCTGGATTTTTGTGTCTTTCAATATCCTCTGCTCCAGCGTTAGCTGGGCAGCCACAAAACTCACATTTATCCAAATTTGGCTCGTTGCCAGCCTGACAGGCTTGGCAAGTCCATCTATATCCTGACATTTTTCTCTATGCTCAAAAGGAAGCTAACGCTGTGATAATCAGCAGGCCGCGCGTAGCGTGGCCTGTCCGGTTGAGCCCCGTAGGGGGAAATTCATCGTCTTGCTAAGTTTTTACCCCTAAACAGATCGCAATAGCCGCCAATGCAGCCCTCTCTTCCTTGCTAATCTTGCTGCCAAAACCGAAGAAACCACCCGAGGCTTCAGCTATCTGTTTACCAATTATGAATAATGAAATCTTAAATTGATTCGCACGATCCTCAGATAGGTTTGCTTCAACTATAGACTTTAGTGATTCAAGCTCAGCGATATAGTCTAATTGCTTAGTAGCCATTTCTCCGATTATCTCAGGAATCTGTGTAATAACGTTCGTTACAATCCTATTAATCAAAGGATTCTGCAGAAACTCAGGATTAGAAAGCACTTTCATAAATTCTAAGACTTCTTTCTTGTCTACCTTTCCATCTGCCGCAGCAACAAGAAAAAATATCAGAAATGGAGCTTGCTTCAGCTTTTCAAAATCTTCGGTGGAGAATTCAGTATTCTCTGCCCCAGACGCTGAATTACTGACTCCCGCTTGATCTTCATACTTATCAGCCCAAATCTTTCCACCCTCTGGGTGCGACTCTAAGCCATTGAAGAAAGCATCAGAGATCCATTCGTAATCCTCAGCTTTAAAACCAGTTGCTTCTGTAATTTTAAGCCTGTGGACTGCAAACCCCTTTTCATGGCCTGCGTTCCTATACGGAATCATGAACTGCGCCTTTTTGGACGAGTCATTCGCAAAGGCCACATCAACAATTAAGCAATCGGTTTTACCAGAATCTAGAGTTACAAGAGCATCTTTGATAAATACACCACCTTTATGGTCACTATCTAACTCGTTGATCTTTTTATCACCGATTGACATCGCTTCCGCTGAACCCATCGCGAGCCTTTCCATATTCTCGCTTCCGTCAGACTTCAAGAAACCAACAATTGGAATCAATGTCTCGCCACTTGATACACTCCAAATTGCATGGGATGCAAAATTACCAGCCATAGTTAATACGTTTTTCATTTAATACTCCTTTATTTAAAGAATCGTGAAAGCTTAATGTCATACATAAGAGGCTTACAGCGAAGCTGGGCGTCCTAATGAGCGAAGCGAACGATTTTAATGTGCTTGTTAGCAACATTTACTGCACCAAATCCTCTGAGGACTCAATAATTGCTTCCATGACACCCTTGATTGCATTTGTATCGGCGCTTTCAAGGCCTAACGCCCAAGTATTGAACTTTGGTTCAAAATACCCTCTTGGTTTCTTTTCTAAGGCAATCTTGAGTTCTGGAATATCTTCTATTTCTTCTTCTTCACACTCACTCAGATATTCATAGATCCCATCTGAGCATTCTACAGAAGAGAGGTTTGAATCATCAATCGAGTATAGACGACACCAAGGTCCCTCATCACCTATGATATAGGCCTTTACTACTTGAACCTTTTTGTCATTGAGTGCTGTTAGAATGCTTTTGACGCCGTCTTCGGTTCTTGAGCCGCCGATTACTTCTATAACTGAAATCCCATTCGTAGTTTCTTCACTTTCTATGCCAAGACCGAAATCTCCTTCGGCTATGCCTTTAGCTAGATTAACTAATTCAAGTTCGGAGTTTTCGTTCGAGAAATAGATTGTTCCATATGATTCCATAATATTGTTCCATATTGTTCCATATTGTTAACGCTAAACTAAGCGAAATAATGCAGTTAGCTATAATGTGCGAGGTGCGGGCGCGAGCCAACTGTAATTTTTCCATTTTAGCACCTTGTAGCTTTATTTTTTAATTAAAACACTACTTTCATTGCTTTTTTTAGGTAATGAAATTATGAGTTCACTCCAGTCCAAGTTAGGGTATCTAGCTTTAAATAAAGGTATATCCCTCGCTTTATTACTCGTTATTTCCCAAAAATAATCTTTTGTCGCTGAATACTCTCCAATGTAATTAATAGCGCCACTTTTAACTTCAATTGGTATTGAAAATTCATCTTCAGGGTGCCAGTTTCGGGATAATGCTCCTCGATTTTGGAATAAACGATAATTGTAAAACTCATATTCCCCTGCTGGTACTATATAAGCAAAAAGGTTACCTGAATATTTTTTTTCCTTATAATCGAAATCATAAGCCACAAAAGGTGCTGTAGTTGATGCTTTACCTAAAATATTTACATCTTGCTCCATATTCGAATCTTTTGAACGGAGACTAATACTCCAAATATCATAAATGGCGGCAGCATTAGCTCTTGATAGAGAGCCGATAATCACACCATATCCATCTTTTTGAGCTAAACCATTATCAATAGTTTCTGGTAAATTTGGTCGTTCAGTCATTTTACAGCTAAATAAAGCGAGACTCATTACTATTAGAATAACTTTCTGTACAGAATTCATAATAACCCTATCTGTGGTAAATAAAGCTAATGCCTCGTTTAGCCGGAGCAAAATAGCAGGCTGAAATTAGCTACGAAGGAGCACAAGCCTTCTGTTTTGTGCCCCTTAAATGAAGTGCTTGTTAGCTGCCCGTTTTAGCAAATGAAACGCTTTTCGGCCAATTGTTTGTATACTGAGTTGAATCGAAGTCCATAACTCGTTGTTCTCGGTCTGTCATATAACCCCACCTGAGAAATTTTGTAGTGAGCAAATTACTTTTAATTGTACCGTCTGGTGAAATCAAGATGCCTAGTTCTGATGCTTTTTGAACCCAAAGCTCAATTTCGCCATTGTTATCTGCTAGTAAGAATCTCTCATTGTAAGATGGTGATTGAATAATAAATGAATCACCTAAATTGTATTTTACATACCAGATATCACTTGTTCGTACCTTAGAAGTAGTCGCACTTATAAACTTACTTTCAAATTTCAGGTGGTTATCAGGCTCGACTCCCATATAGTATTCATTTCTTGGAATTATATTTGTTTCAACTTGGTAAGTAGGATAATCATCTGAATTTACTCGGTATTGACCCGTATCTCCCATACAGGAGTCACATGTAGCCGCTACTGTAGCATTGTGTATTCCACTAGGAATAATAAGTGAACAGCTAGTCAATAAAAATGCGAGAAAAAGCGTACTTCCAATTCTAATCATAACTTTCCTTAGGGTTGCTAACGCCTTGCCAACTCGCAGTGTAGGCTGTCCCTTAGAAGCCAAGCTTGTTTGTGGCCGGAATGAAACTAAGTAACTTTTTATGTGGCTGTTTTAACTTTAAAAACTCTGTGGATAACAAATAACATTACCAAAGCAAATAGGTTTATGCCTAAGCCAGTTGGATTATTAAAAGTTTGCTGTATATTACCTTCGTTGCGAAAAAAGTAATGAATAGGAAACGCAAAGCTTGCCACAAATTTAAAAGAAAAAGATTCGCTGTATATGAATATTAATTGAATAAAATAAAATACACCTAGCAACCATTTTGCAATCTTATGGATCTTATTTAGAAAGCAAAACATTGCCCCAACTAACCCAGTGATTAAGAATAGGAAACTTAAAATGCTAATTTCACCATTCAAAACTGAAGCATATAGCTCCCATCCACTTAAGATGAATGTAATCAAGCCGAGTAAATAAACCTTTAAATTAGTCACTATTACCTCATTAATTCGACATATCTGAAAGACACATGACGCCCGCATAAGTGGCGCATAAAAGCTTGGCTATTCTAAGCGAAGAATGAGCGCTGCCAAGCTTTTTGCGTCCACCCTTGATGCGTTTGCTTACAACACCCTGAAAGATTCCACCCATTGGTTATAACTATCTGTATTTTCGTTCAATTTAGTAATCTTCTTCGGATTTTCCAAAGGTAACACTTTTGAAATAAACGCTATTCTATTTTTATATAGTTTAATGGTGCATACCCACGTACTAGCTATGTTTTGGTAAGTTCCCTTAGCTAAGAACTTGTGAGAGTTAGAATCAGGCAAACTTCGTTGCTCTATGACACTGAATTCACCAGTAGAGCTAAACCTTTTTTGAGAATGTTCTTTTACAATGTCGGGAAGAACTTTCTGAAATTGCTCCATTGTCATTTCTTTGGGTAGTGTAACCCATTCAATAGTGTGTAAACCTTGAGGAGTCCAGTAACCTGAGCCAATGAAAAAATCGACGAACAATTGGTCGATATAAACTGTGTCTTTGACATTTGGATTAACCAACGCGGGGAAATCTACAATAAATTCATTATTTGGAGATGTATATGTTTCATTTTTAAAATCCATCTTTCCTGAAACATTTAACGTTGAACATGATATCAAGAAGAAAGCTAAACCAAGTATTGCAGCAATTCTCAAAATTAACTCCTATAAGCTTAACGCTCCAATATGGGGCGCAAAAATGCTTGGCTATAATTAGCGACGAAGGAGCACAAGCCAAGCGTTTTGCGTCCAATTGCCATAATGGCCTTGTTAGTGCGAGATGTTACATTTACTCGTCAATATTGAGCAGCTATTTTTAAATTCATCTGAGTTTGAAAACCTATTTTCTGCAATTAAATAAGTCTTTTTCGCTGTTTTAACGTATAGAAAGTTTATTTTTCCTATCTGCTTCATATTTAATTCAAGCACAGATTCGAAGGTGAAATAATTTTCTTTAGATTGCCATGGGGCACTCGGGAGAATTACTCCTTCGTTTGTAAAAGCAATACGACTTTTACCACGAACCCTTTCAAAAACACCGAAGACTCCAATAAGTGCGACCAACACCATAAATAAGGACATTGACCAAAAAAACACTTTCGTTCCAGTTTGCCCAAGCTCAATTATTCCATTGATAGTTAAACCCGAATAATTACGCTCTGCTTCATAGCCCATGAATATCGCGAGAGATACACCAATAAAAATTAAAAATAACATACTACGCCACCCCATGACGTATGGGTATTCAGTTTCGATTTGAGACTCCTGCATGATTTACTTTCCTTTTGAGTAACTTGCTAGGTTTATAGCTTTTTGTAATACACATCTATTTTGTGCTCAACAGCCTTGAAGTCACTTTTGATCTTGAGAAAACAAACTTTTCTTGTTTCTTTTTCTTCGTAATCTTTTCCTGCGACCTTGGTTGTGGCTGTTGTATTAGAAGTGGCACAAAAACCGGTATCGTCAGTTAATTGCACACTTGTATTTTCGAACGTAGAGCGCGGAGTAGAGTTAGGCTTATTCATTTTTTTCATGAACCCAACCATTTGTTGTCCCGTTATCTTGCGGCTATCACTGCCCATACCAGGGACATGCATAGTTTGGACTATTTCATACTCGTCAGTGAGCCATTGGGAATATTTGCTAGCATCATTACTCATGTAATCTGATTCAAATGCAAAATAGGTAGACTTTAACTCGTCATTTGCAAAAACATTTAAGCTTACAAATGCCACAAGCGAAAAAATATATTTCAATGGTTACTCCTTTAAACCTAATGCCTCATTCAGGGGCTTTTAATTGTTGGCTAAAATAACGAACGTAGTGAGGAAAGCCAACGGTTGAAAGTCCCGCACTGCAATGGCTTGTTAGGTGTTTTTAAACCTTTGCATTAGATATATGCTACCAACAATTGTACCAAATGGAACACTAAACAGAATAAGAATAGACACGGGCAGTGCGATTTTGTGAACGGCCTCATTTTGTTTTAATAGATACAAACCACAGAGCAAAGATAGAAAATTAATTGCTAACGAGGCATAAATTAGCAAAAAAAATGAAATTGGTAAGGATTGAACACCAGAAAATAGAGTTATACCGAATATATAAGTAAGTAAAAATGCTAATACTGTGCAGGCACCATAAATGGTAAACGCAACACCTGAAGCCTTAAATTGATTATCCATAATTTTGATTTATCTCCATCCTACAGAAACACCTAACAGTGTATTAGCGTGCATTTCGGGTTAAGCCAGAAACTTAAATAATAAACACTTAGTTGCACACTTAACATTTGTCCATAAATTCATAAAGTTACCAGAGTAGATTGGTAATGTCTAAATAGAATAGGGTGGTGGGAAACGAGCATTGAGATATCCGAGCCTAACAATGGCACGATATGTAAAATAGTAACTTTAATATTTTCAGTACTTTAGCCTGATTTTCTACTTATTCGAGCCAAAAGCTGTTTCTGTATAATGAGCCTCATTTTGACCTTAGTGGGCAACTTCACTTATTCCAAATTTACATGCTGGTGCGCATCACCACTGATCGACTCCGAAAAGCCAAGTAGCTCAGCTGTTCTTGCTTTTGGCTGTTATGCATTTATGGCACAACAGCGTGTATGCTTAGCAGGTTTGCCACGCGCCGTCACAAAAGCGTTCAATCTGGCCGTCGTCGTCCCAGCGCATTAAGTTGAGCCAACGGTTATCAACCAGGCTTTTAACGCTTTCGTGGCGCGCATAAATAGACTCAATAGGCGTTCGTGGCGCGGCGATGTACACGCTCAAACGCAGTGGCTCGTGCATCCAGCGTTCGCCATTGTGGATAGATTGCATCGCCAGGCCAATACGTAAGTCGCCGCCGTTACCCTCAAAGATCCCGATGTTACCGCCTACCGCATTGTGCAATACCTTATTGCCACTGCCGTATTTGTAGTTATCGGTGACCGATGCGGTATATTGGCTGTTGATCCAATTGGTTACTATCATTGGCGCGGTCATAATAAGCTCTAAAGTGCGAAAGGCTTCATCATGTTGCCAGTGGTAGTCGTGTAAAAAGCTACGCCCTTGCAGGTTTGCATTGCGTGTCCAGCTACGCGGTGCGACGATAAAGGCGGCATTATTCGCCAGCCCCCATTCCGGACGCACTTGCGACCAGTCGCCAGCGCGGTTTAAATAGGCTTTGTCGATGTCTTTATCGCTTTGCTCTTTAAGCTCAGGGGCAATATTAATTAACCGTTCGCGCTGAGCTGTATTCGTGGCGTTATCGAGCCACTGACGGCTTTGCTTGTCCAACTCGCTATCAAAAATCTGAATATGGTCGGTGGTGGTGTTATGCAGCGCGGCAACAAACTCGGTGACGCTAGGAATCGTGATCCCTTTGCTAGCCACCTGTTCACGCACTTGTTCGTCATTCAATAATTGCGCTAACACACGCACATTCACCTCGCCGCTTTGTCCGCCACAGGCGCCGCACTCAAGGCCGGCAGCGTGAAGGTTATTGGTGGTGTGGCTGCCGTGACCCACTAACAACACCTTGGGCGCATACCGCTGAATGCCCATGGCTTTGAGCACCCCATAGGCGAACTCGGCTTGTTGCGCCAAGCTTAGGTTATGGTCGTCCTTATGCAGTTGCCACTCAATGTGCTCATTGTGTGCGGCTTTTTTGGCTCGTTTAAATGAGTTTTTCAGCATTTTCAGGGCGTACATCCAGCCTGCGGATTCCACCATCGAAAATGACGACGGCGCCGCCTTTGACCAGCCTTGCCAATGAGCACTGAAGTGGCGTTTGCGTTTTGCACCTTTAGGCGCCTGGGCTTCACTTACTTTGATAACAGGTTTAAGCAGCCCCGGAAGTTGTGGGCGTTTGAGCGCGCTGTCCGCCGGTTGATACTCTAGCGGCAAGCCAAAAAAGCCAGCAAAACCAAAGGTATGAATGTGCTCACTTTGTGCCTCTAAGGCACGGCGCATCACTTCTGAGCGCACATCAATACAAAACACAGCCTGTAGCGCACTTTCGCTAGGGGGAGCAGGCTCTGCTGCTTTGAGTGTGGCATGCAAGTTTTGCTGATAATTGACCTCTAACGCTTTGGCCCACACCCACAAAGGTTTTTGCGCTGCTTTAAACGCTTGTGTTCGCTCAGAAAGGTGCTGTTTTTCACATTGCCATTGCTCATGCAACACCGCGAACGTGCAGGCGTGTTGCGCTTTTAAATAGCGCCAAATGACCACATCCCAAGCCATGCGGATCGCCAGCAGTTGCAGCATGTCGTCTTGCGGTTGTTGATAGAGCCGGCCTTGCCAGCGAATGTAGGCCACCCATGAGGCCCAGCCGTTCATATCGAGCAATAACGCATGAGCATAGGGCTCAAGCATATCATCATCCAGCTCTAACAAACGCAGGCTTTGCGATAACAGCTCATCAGCCGTTTCTGGTAGTTGCTGAAAATATTCATGTAAACCAGCTTCATCCATGACGATACTGATGCCTTTGTCAGCACGAATAACACTGAGCCAGTGTTGGTATAGATCTGGCATTGACGAGACATCGTCACGGTACAGCATCGGCCTTAACTTTTGGTAATGAGCAGCGCAGAACTGACTGATCTGATGGATTATTTCATCCCGCCACGCCATTTTGTGGGCCGGGCGGTGGGCATCTAGTAAATCGGCGATATTGTGCCAATGCTGTTGTGGCAGCGCGATTTCCAAAGCACTGTGTAGTTGCTCGGGGGTGAAGTCATAGCCTAGTTGACTGTTGGCCATGGCCAAATGCGCATCGGTGATGTCGCCATCGGCCCAGCGCTGGCGATAATACGCACGAGGCATGAGCAAGTCGACATTGGCCAAGGTTGCCAGCCGGGCAGCCACATCTTCAATGGCAAGACCGCGCATTTCCCAAAACGGATTAACCGCTATCATCTGATCTAACGGCCAGTTCGGCGCTATGTATTGGCATGCTTGAGTAATAGCCTGTTGCTGCGTGGTGCTCAAGCTAAATAGCGGTGCAGGCGAGGGTTGCTGAGCGCTCATTAAAAGTTCTCCTTAGCTGAACTGGCGGACGAGTGTGAGGCAGTTTTAGCATTTTGCCGAGTGGGTAAGCGCGTAGGCCATATTCTCAGAGTGAGTCGAGTCAGCCATTCATCTAAGTACAAACCTGCGAACAAGATAGCCGAGAGAGCTTGCACTCTAGGTTTATGGTTTTGATAGCGTAAAACATAACTACAACACATCAGGCTGACAATCAGTAATAAGGTCCACAGATCGGCAGCACTCAAGGGGGCCTCTCGCCAGTTACTTGCGGGCACAGCAACCGCAAACAGCGATTTAAGGGCTGCATAACAGCTGGCCAGAGCCAGAGCTAACAGCGCCATGGTGACAAAGTGGCCGTTGGTGATAAGCCCACGACGAGTAGCAATAAGTACACTCAAGGCGAGGGCAACCAACGCCCATACACTGATGGCGCCGTAGTAACCGCTAAAATGGTATACCAAAGCTACGGCAAAGCAGGAGAACACGCCACTGGCAAACCAGTCTTTGCCATTGGGTGAGCGCCCCGGTGACAGCCGCCGAGCGATATCTTCTTGCACGGCGCTGCCTGAATTTAAAAATGCGTGTGCTTTGTAGGCTGAGTGGGTTACAAGGTGCAGCAGGGCGAGCTCAAACAGCCCTAATGCGCATTCAACCAGCATTAACCCCATTTGTGCACTGGTGGACCACGCCAAGCGTACTTTCACGCTTACCCGAGTGGTCATCACAAGGGCGCTGATCACTGTGGTGAGTCCGGCAACGATAAGCACTAACCATTGTCCCACGGTGGCTTGCATAAATAGGGGCGCGAAGATGATTAACAAAAAGCCGCCTAAGTTGATAACCCCGGCGTGTAAAAGCGCACTAACCGGGGTCGGAGCTTCAACTACTTGCATCAGCCAACCATGAATGGGTAGCTGTGCACACTTAATCAAGGCCGCTAGGGCAATAAAAAACCCGGCGCAGTGTTCGATGAGTGTCAATGGCACCGTGTTGTTAACATAAGAGGCGGTAATTTCATTGATTAACAAGCTATCGTGATGCCAATAAAGCAGAGCAAAGGCCACTAACAGCGAGGTTTCTGCGCAGCGTGCGACAATAAACTTTTTATGGGCAGCCATCACCGCACGCGGTCTGTCAGGATAGAACATCAGCAATCTGTGGAGGGCGAGGCTAATGGCCACCCAGCCCAGCCAAAACAGCACAAGGTGGTTACTAATTACCACTAAGGAGACCGCACTTAAGGTAGCGATTAAGCGTCGCCAAAATAAGTTGATTCGCTGCTCACCGGCCATGTAATTGCGGCAAAACTTTATTAATATCAAACTCATGAAAAGGATAAGACCAAGGACGATTAAGCGCGCAGGGGACAGTGTTAATACGCTAAGGGGATTGGCATCAAATTGGCTGTAAAGCACCGCTGTGGCGGCAAAAATTAAGCCAAGTAGGGAGATAAGGCGAAACGCTCCTTTGCCATTGTTGGCACGCTTCTGCGTCCCTATATACCAAGAACTTAGCGCCAAGCTCACAGGAATAAAGGCCAGTAAAACAGAAATTAACATGTCACTCATCGATGGCTCCTTGGTTGAGTGCAGCTAGTATGGCAAAGATGCAAAAGTAAAAAAAATATATATAATTTAACGAACCGTTCTGTTTTGTATAAGTATAATGAATCGACTCAACTATCATCATCTGTATTACTTCTGGCGTGTCGCTCGTTTGGGAAACCTAACCCAAGCAGCGCAGGAGTTGCATGTATCGCAATCAGCGTTATCGGTACAAATTAAGCAGCTCGAACAATCAATGGCAATTAAGTTGTTCGCTCGCCAAGGTCGCAACCTTGTGTTAACCGATATGGGTAAGCGGGTATTGGCCTATGCTGATGATATATTTAATAAAGGTGAAGAGCTCTCGTCGTTTTTATTAAAAGGAGTACAGCAAGAGAAACAGCATTTGTCGATTGGTGTGCTTAATACCTTATCGCGGAACTTTATCGAGGGCTTTATTACCCCACTACTGAATCACCAAGATGTGAGCTTTTCTTTGACTGCGCGGCGCATGGAGGGATTGCTCAATGGCTTGATTGATCATGAACTGGATGTAGTGCTAACCAATCGCGCTATCAGCCCAAACCATCAAGACGATCTCTGGCAGAGCCGTTTGCTATCCCGTCAAGCCTTGGCGATAGTCGGGCCGCCGAGCACTAAAATAGACAGTGATTTTCCCTTGGGGTACGAGCAGGTGCAGTGGGTGGTGCCGAGCGAAAACTCAGAAATTCGTGACTCTTTTAACGCCTTGTGCGCACGATGGCAGTACAAACCCGATATTAAAGCACAAGCAAATGATATGGCGATGCTTCGGCTATTGGCACGGGACAGCGGTGCGCTGGCGGTGCTACCACCGGTGGTGGTAAAAGATGAAATAGAGCAAGGCATATTGTGTCAGTATCAAAGCCTGCCAGATGCTTACGAGCACTTTTACGCCATCACCGCACAGCGCAAATTTATGCCCGATGCCCTCGCTCAGCTATTTGAGCAGGTTGCGGTGATCCCCTAACGACCCCGACCGCCGCTATAACCGCGATGACCTCTCACTCATAAGAGAATTGACTAAGTATATAAGTATTTTGTGTATATTTAATATTGTATACAATATGTAAAAGCGATATGGTGTGTTCGCCTTGAGCAATAAAACAACAACATCAAACAGGATAGAACCATGGCAACAGCATCAAAGCGCCGCTCCCGCAAGGGCATGCAGGCATCGTTAAATCGTCTTTTTCAAGTTAGTACCTTGGCCCTTGCAGTAGCCAGCGCCACGCCGGCAATGGCGGTGGATGGCAGCAGTATCGTTAAAGGCACCATAGTCAGCAGCGCCGGTGAAGATATTACCCGTGCCACCATCACTTTAGTGCATATCAGCAAGGGGTTAACTTATGAAGTCCGCACCGACGCTGATGGCGAGTACATTTTGCGGAACGTGCCGGTGGGCACTTACAACGTCACCGTAAGCAAAGAGGGTTATCAAAACGTCATTGAGCAAGGTGTGAAAGTAAGCATTGGTCAATCCATCATCTTAGACGCGCAAATGCTACAGGCCGGTGCGCAGCCCATGGAGCGCATTGCTGTTACCGGTGCTGCCATTCGCCGTGTCGATTTAGGTTCATCGACTTCTGGGTTAACTTTCTCCGATGAGGAAATCAAGGTTATGCCCGTGCAAAGTGGTTTTGAAAGTATCGCTTTACTGGCACCGGGCACCGCCGCTGCTGGTGGCAGCAGTTTTAATGGCGCTTCTAGCTTTGGCGGCGCATCTTCTGCGGAAAATGGCTATTACTTTAATGGGTTGAATGTAACCAGCATTCGCACTGGGCTCGGCTCTATTCGCCTGCCTTGGGAAGCTATTTCGCAAACCCAGGTCAAAACTGGGGGGATCAACCCTGAATTTGGCGGCGCAATGGGGGGGATTGTCAATGCAGTGTCTAAATCCGGTGATAATGACTTTAGCGCTGGCGCCGAGGTGCGCTGGGAGGGGGATAGCCTGCGCTCCCAGCATGACTCAATTTATCAAAGTAATGGCACCATCAGCACCAATACCCAGCGCAGTGCCTACGACTTCAGTGAGCTGCAAGTATGGGCCAGTGGCGCTCTGATTGAGGACACCTTATTTGCCTATGCTTTGTTTAATCCGCGCCGCGAAAGCTCAGAGGGCGCAGGGCAAACAACCTTTAGTGATTTCTCCCGCGATGAAGACCGCTGGTTCAGCAAGTTAGATTGGTTTATTAATGAAGACCACGCCGTTGGCTTTTCAGCGATGAACAACAAGCGCGAATGGGAAACGGACACCTACGGCTACAACTGGCAGCAAGACCGCATTGGCGATCAGCAGGGAGTGACGGCACCCGGGGAGGACGGCGGCAACATGTATAGCCTGTCGTACAATGGCTACCTCAGTGATTATTTTTCTGTGTCGGCGGTAGCCGGGCGCGTTACCGAGAATGTTGAAAATGTGGTTGCTTCAACTAACCCGGGAGTTTGGGATGAACGCGATGGGTTTATTACGCTTTCCGAGCACACCAATGCCAATGTCTCGGCAGAGGAATATACCCGAGACCAACTGCGGCTAGATTTTAACTGGGACTTAGCCGCCCATGCGCTGCAGTTTGGCGTTGATTACACCAAGGTCGAGGTGGATTACTTCTCCGGACAAAATGGCGAAAGTGATGCCATGGGCTGGTGGACCATTGCCACCGCCGCAGACAATGATATTTCCGGTGCCGCCGCTGGTGAAGATTACATTGAGCGACGAGTACGCACTCGGGCCGTTGATTCCGATACCAGTGCGTTGGCGTTTTACATTAACGACTCATGGCAGGTCAGCGAGCAGCTGGTACTGAATTTAGGCTTGCGCTATAGCCAATTTGAAAACACCGTCAGTGACGGGCGCGCTTATGTTGATATCGACAACCAGATAGCGCCGCGCCTGCAAGCCATATATGACTTATGGGGCGATGGCAGTGCCAAAGTCTATGCCACGTATGGGCGTTATTTTCAGCCCGTGTCGGCGAATATGAACATTACCCAAGGTTCGGCATCGGTGGAATGGTTTGAATACTTTGAGCTCGACGAGCTCAATGGTTCGGGCGAACCTATCTTACTTGCGGATGGCTCTCCTAGTCGGGGCGCGATGCTACGCGACAGACGCTGGCGTCAACGCGGGATCACTGAGCCGGGGCTGATTGCATCCAGTAATCTTAAACCCATGTATTCCGATGAGTGGACTGTTGGCTACCAACAAGAAGTGTTCAGTGACATGACCTTTGGAGCACGTGCCATTTATCGCAAGCTTGGGCGCAGTGTTGAGGACACAGATGTAGGGCCGGTGCTGGCGAAAAAGCTGGCTGAATTAGGCATCGCCGATAATGTCGGTCAAGGCTCCTATTATGTGCTCAATAACCCCGGCGAGAGTGTGCAAATGAGCTATGACTTCGACGGGGATGGACAAGTTGATGAAGTGACCTTAAGTGCCCAAGAGCTGGCATTGCCAAAGGCTGAGCGCAAATACCTGGCTTTTGAGTTCACTTTGGATGGCGCCATCACCGAGCAGCTGCGCATTGACGCTTCTTACACCTGGTCGCATAGCTGGGGCAACACCGAAGGCTTGGTAAAAACCGACAACGATCAAGCCGACCCCGGTTGGACAACCTCCTATGACTATGGCGATTTAATGGACCATGGTTATGGCAACCTGCCGAATGATCACCGTCACGCAATTAAGCTCTCGGGAACGTATGATATTACCGACAATTTAACCTTTGGCTTGGTTGCCCGGGGCATATCAGGTCGCCCGAAAAGCTATTTCAGTGTGCACCCTGAGGGCGTTGATAGCTGTGCCCCAGGCAACCCCTGGGATGCGTGTATCAGCCGCTACTACGATCATGCCTCGCATTATGATGAAAACGGTGAGCCAGCACCGCGTGGCAGCAAAGGCAACTTACCTTGGAGTACACAAATAGATATGTCGTTAAGCTACTACGGCGAGCTATTTGGTCAAGAGCTGATGCTTAAGGGCACCGTGTATAACGTGCTGAACGATGATACCGCCATCGCCATTAACGAAGAGCGCACGCAATATGGTGCCAACGGCCTCGAGCTTAACCCAGATTATGGCATGACAACCTGGCGTCCAGCGGCGCGTTACGCCTCATTGGTGGCGCGTATTCGTTTTTAATTCCCTGAACTGCGTTATTACGCAACCCCGCCGGGCACCTTAGGTGCTCGGCATTTTTCGTTAACGACTAAGGTGCGATATGTGTACCTTAGCGGCAATCACTATAGAGGAACTAGAGCGAGGAGTTATGGCGATAACATTTGATTTTCAGCGCCGTATGGCGCGCTTAAGAGCACAGCTTGAGAGTCATCACGTACAGGCATTGATCATTCACAGCGGTGAAAACATTGCTTATCTCAGCGGGTTTAGTGGGCATGGCGCCACCTTGGTTGTCAGCGCCGAGCAAGCGTTACTGATCACCGATTACCGTTACTACCTGCGTGCACTAGAGGAAACATCAAAGATGGAGGTTATCCAGCGCGAACGCGATCGCGAAAGCCTTGGGCAATGTTTGGCTCGGGTGTGCGCCAAGCACAGCGTTCTGGGCTTTGAAGCAGAGCATTTTAGTGTCGGTCAATGGCAGCACATCGCCGAGCATTTGCGCGCTAATACCTGTGTTGCCACAGTACAGGTGGTCGAGAGGTTACGCCGTGTTAAAGATTGCCAAGAGGTTGCCTGTATCCGTGGCGCTGCTGAGATTGCCGATGCGGCCTTAGCCGATACGCTCACTTTGCTTGAAAGCGGCATAACTGAGCGAGAATTGGCAATAGAGCTTGATTATCAAATGCAACGACGTGGCTCGCAAGGGGTGTCTTTTGACACTATTTTACTGTTCGCCGAGCGTACGGCCTTGCCCCATGGTGAGCCGGGAGCAAAGCGCTTATGCGAGGGCGATTTAATATTGATTGATTTTGGCGCTGTGCGCAGCGGCTATCGCTCAGATATGACCCGCACTTATGTGTGGGGCGAGCCCACTAGCGAGCAGCAAGCCTTGTTTGACACCGTTGCCAGGGCACAACAAGCAGCGCTGCAACAGGTCTGCGCAGGCATTTGTTGCCATGAGTTAAACCACGCCGCTCAGCAAGTGTTGGCCTCGAGCCCGTATCATCGTTATTCCGGCGAAGGGTTGGGGCACGGTGTTGGCTTAACCCTTCATGAGTTGCCCTTTATTAAAGCCAATGCCCCCTATCAACTAGAAAGTGGCAACGTCATCACCATTGAGCCCGGCATTTACATTCCCAACTATGGCGGTGTGCGTTTGGAAGAAGACATTGTCGTTACCGAGACAGGCTATCAGCGCCTGACTCAGGCCCCTCAACAATTCGCACTAAGGAGTGAACATGGAGATTATTAATCAACAGCAAGTACAGCAAGTGATGGCCTATGCGCCATTGTTACAAGCGCTACAACAAGGCTTTGCTGGTCAAGCCACTATGCCCAGACGCAATGTCTACCCGCTCAGCCCCGATAGCGATAACCATGATGCATTTGCGGTGCTACCGGCATGGAATGAGCAAGTTATCGGTGTTAAAGCTTTTACTTATTTCCCTGATAATGAGCACCATGGCAAATCCAGTTTGTATTCCAAGGTGATGTTATTTTCGCGCCAGCATGGCGAGCCGCGAGCGCTGGTGGATGGCACCGAAATCACCTTGTGGCGAACCTCAGCAGTGTCGGCATTAGCGGCCAGTTATTTGGCTGCCCAACAGGCGAAAAAGCTGGTGGTATTTGGTTCGGGTAAGCTTGCTCCGTTTATGATCCGCGCGCACCTGAGCGTGCGAGATTATCAACAAGTCAGTCTGGTTGCCCGCAACACCGCCAAGGCCGAAGCCATCCTCGCGCAACTGCGCCAAGAGTTTGCTCATTGTCAATTTGAGCATACTTCAGTCAATGAAGCGCTTATTGCCAGTGCCGATACCATCTGCTGTGCTACCGGCAGTCACGCGCCGTTGTTTCGTGGTCAATGGCTAACGCCAGGGACTCATATAGACTTAATAGGCAATCATCATCGCGATGCTCGTGAGTGCGATAGCGAAACGATAAAACGTAGTCGCGTGTACGTGGATAGCCGCGATAACGTCCTCAATGAAGCCGGGGAGCTATTAATCCCCATCAGTGAGGGGGTGTTCTCACCCGAGCAAATACAAGGGCAACTCAGTGATTTGGCCAGCATCAATCGTCCGGCGCGCCAAGGTGATAATGACATTACCTTATTTAAATCGGTGGGGACTGCGCTCAGTGACCTCATTGCGGCCAATTATGTGTACCAGCAACTCAGCGACCGCTAAAGTCAAAGTGCAGTGCTGCGAAGTACTGACAATCACCCGGGGGCGTAGCCTACGGGCTATGCCTATGGAGCTGATGAGCCTCAGGCCTTATTTGTTGACCTACCGATACGGTGGCCGAGTCAATTCATATATGTTTTATAGCCATGCGGCACCGCCGCGCTGGCTTTATATTAGCAAGCGCGGGGACGTTGTTATGCATTCACGCTCAGCGATACTGGCCTGTCAACGACTGTTGCTCGTTTGTTTGCTTGGAGTGCTGCTGTTGTGGCAGTAGCGAATACAGTATTGTTTCGATGTCGTGCTGGTTAAAAAAACAGGGCACCGGGTAGTCAGGATGGGCTTCAGCAATCGCTCGTTTAGCTATTGTGGCGATGTCTTCTTGGCGCAGTTGCGCAATGGTACTGGGGATAGCGCAGTCATGTAGCAAGGTGGCAATCGCTGCGCGCATATCTTGAGCATCGCTATTTGCTGCCAAAGTTTGTTGTGCCAGCGCCGTGAGCTGAGCATCGATGCGCTGTCCATAGGCATTGAGCACTGGCGCTAACAGCAGGGCGTTGGCTAGGCCGTGGCCAATGCCGTACAGCGCTCCCAATTGATGGGCAATAGCATGCACATAACCCACCGAGGTGCGGGTAAAGGCTTGGCCAGCATAAAAGGCCGCCCACAACATGTGCATGCGCGCATCGATGTGGTTGGGCTGTTGGTAAACCAGGGGTAAATGAGTGAGGATCAGCTTAGTGGCAGCCACGCTTTTTGCTTTACTAAAGCGCGTTGCATTAATGCCAATATAGGACTCTATCGCGTGAGTGAGGGCGTCTATGGCGGTGGTCGCACTGAGCTGTGGGCTCAAGCCAAGGGTTAACTCTGGTAGCAAGAGTACCCCTTTTGGTACTAAACATAAGTCATTGATGGCGAATTTTATTTGTCGCTGATGGTCGCTGACTACGGCGGCTACGGTGACTTCCGAGCCGGTGCCCGCCGTGGTTGGCACTGCATAAAGTGGCACCAAGGGGCGCAACACCTTAAATAACCCCTGCATTTGCTGCAGAGATTTACTCGGTCGAGCAATGCGTGCGGCGATCAGCTTGCCGCAGTCCATCACCGAGCCACCGCCAATGGCGATAATGCCTTGGCAATGGTGTTGCTGAAAGCTGCTTACCCCTTGCTCAATGCAAGTTATCCCTGGATTGGCCTCAACATCGCTGTAGAGCACCGTATTAATCCCTTGCTGATGTAGCGAAGCAATAATGGGTTGCTGCAAATTCAAAGCAACGATGCCTGGGTCGCTAACCACTAACAAGGTGCGCAGGTTTTGCTTTTTAACTTCACAAAGCCATTGCGACAACGCTTGCTGCCCGGCATAAACATGCGGCGTGCGAATGGGTAAAAGCGCCGCCGCGAGGCGAAGACCGAAATGATAAAGCCGATATAACCTGTGTGTGAACGTCACTTCGCCTCCAAGATGATATTGCTATGCGGATACGGGCGCGCACCCTTGCTTACCCATAGCAGTATAGATGTTTTCACAAAACTGACCATAAAACATTAAGTTATAGCTTTATGGCGGTAAAGCGGCGAGAGGCAATCACAGTGCTCACACCTTATCTTAGCACCGTGCGTAAAGGGGCTTTACATTACAACAAGTGACGGTGATGCGCATCGTAGCTTAGGTGCGAGGGCATTAGGTAGTCACGATAAAGGTATCGGTATAGTCGGTTTTTTGTCTCATCCTGTTGCTGCTTGGGCTCAGTAGCTGCAAGCGCATTGACAAAGCGTGCAAAGTGCGGCTGATGCTGCTTAGCGATATGTGTGAGTGTGCGCGTATAGCCTTGATAAAAATCACCACTAAGGTGGCGCTGCAGTGAGCGCAGCGCATCAATATCATGCTGCTGTAAATAACGCATGGCTAAGTATGACCATTGATAGATTTGCTCGCTGCTATCGTTGTAATCAGTGGCAAAAATAGCCTGTAAGCTTGGTCGGTCGTTGGCATCGGTGTCTTTTATGACTTCGATTGCACGAGGGTTGTGTTGAGCTTTGGAGATGAGTTCTGCAAGGCCCTCGCTCCACCACACTAGGTGCTCGGCAAAGTGGCCAAAACCGCCATATTTATTATAACGGCCATCAAGGTAGTGCACATATTCATGATTGAGGTTCCACACCCGATTAGTATCGGCCAGCCAAAACGCACGGAATGAGTAAAACGTTGCTTGGTTTTTAGGATCGCTAGGCGTCCCCTCTATGTACATACCACCATTGTCAGTTTGAATATCAAACAGTAACTGACCATAACGATTGTAGTCGCTGTAATTGTCGAATATGACCACCCTTAGGGCATGGTTGTGATCGTTGGCCACGGGCGTATAGTCGCTGGCGAATAGTTCATGAAAGTCTTGTTCTTGGGCGATTAAGCGGCGGCAGCTGTATTGCAGTTGCTCACTGCTAAGGGAAGTGGCGCGGATAAACAAGCGTTCACTGCACCGGTGGTTAATCGGTAGTACATCATCAATATTGGGGCTCGCACAGCGCGCTTGGAAGCCCTCTTTACAGTAGCTCAAACCACGAAAACTGTTGACCAAATATACGGTCGAAAATAATCGCTGTTGCTCGTTTTCATCGTCAGTACTTTGTTGCACTGCTCGCCAAATCGCGGCATCGAGCGCGTGTTGTTGTGGCAGAGGTAACAATTGATGCCAATAGCCCAATACCCAAAGTGCATGCTGTTGTTGCCATTGCGAGCGGGAAAGGGCATCACTAAGCACCGTCAAGGTTGAGGGCGAGTGGACAAGTGTGTGTTGCAGCGGCGCTTCGGTGCGCGCGCTGAAAGCCAAAAAGGCCAGTGCCCGGTAACTTTCCCATAGTGCATAGTCAGCGTGAATGGTTGTAGTATCAGGCTGCGTGGCAATAAAGTCAGTGAGCGCGCTAATCCAAGAGGATGCCTTAGGGTGCAATGCGGGGGTATCAAGCAAGCGATAGATGCTCACCGCATAATGCTCCATAAAGCGATAATACTCGGCGCTATCCGTCTCTTTGGCCTTGTTAGCTAAGCGTTGTAAAGAGTTGGCGAGCTTAGTTCGCAGGCGCTCGCTGAGTTTATCGGGTTCGCCGAGATAGCTATATGAGCGTAAGAAATAAAGCACCGCATTAATCTGCTGCCACTGTGGGTGTGTCTGGTTCGCTTGGCTGTGCAAAAAGATAACGGCTTGCTTTGCCTCGGCCAACCTTGGCGTACTCGACCAGCCATCGATTGCGGGGGCAAGAGTGGATTCATCACGAGGGAGTGATGCACACCCTGTGATGAGTATTAGTAAAAGGATGAGCGTTATTATCTTCATACTGAATCGATTTTTATTGTTTAGCTAGACCATACACTTTATGTATATTGTATACAATAAGTGAGGCTTGAAAATATTTAGATTGTGATCAATTATATTGCGCACAATATAATTGCGAGGTATTTATGTCTATTTATCAGTTTAACGCAGTCAATAATCGTGGCGAGCAAGTGCCACTTGAGCAATATCAAGGCAAAGTCTTACTGATCGCCAATACTGCAAGTAAGTGCGGCTTTACACCGCAATACCAGGGGTTGAACGAGCTTTATCAAGACTTTGAAAATAAAGGGTTGGTGGTGCTCGCTTTTCCTTGTAACCAGTTTGGCGCTCAAGAGCCCGGTGATGATGCGCAGATAAGTGAGTTTTGTGAACTTAATTACGGCGTGTCGTTTCCGGTAATGACTAAGGTGGATGTTAATGGTGCCGATGCCCACCCTTTGTTTTCCTATTTAAAGCAACAAGCGCCGGGCGTGCTAGGCTCTAAGGCCATAAAGTGGAACTTCACTAAGTTCTTAGTTGACCAGCAAGGGCAGGTAGTGAAACGTTATGCACCGACGACAAAACCCGAAGCCATACGCGCCGATATTGAACAACTATTAGCACCCTAAATGACAGATAACAGCACCTTATATTTGCAAAACCAATTGTGTTTTAAGCTCTACACGGCCTCTCGGCTGGTTGTGCGGGGCTATCAACCTATGTTGAATGAGCTGGGCCTAACCTATCCTCAATATCTAGTGCTTTTAGTGCTTTGGCAGCGCCATGAACAGCAACAATTGCCCATGAGTCTCAAATCACTTGGCGCAGAGCTGCACCTTGACTCAGGCACATTGACGCCGCTGTTAAAACGGATGCAAAAGCAGGAGCTGCTATCTCGAGTGCGCAGTGATGATGATGAACGGCAATTGCAAATAGCGCTTACTGAGGCGGGTTTGGCGCTGCAAAGCAACGCTAAGCAGTGGCGAGACACCCTAAGTCAATCTCTGCAGTGTCAGCGAGAAGAACTTAATGCCATGGCACTGCAACTTGATGCGCTGATAGCCGAGCTCAGCTAGATAATGTTGTTGCCTTGTTCAGGCTCTCGAGATTTTTGCGCCTGTTCACGGATATCTTCGGCGTCGCTACTGATGTCATCCACCGCTTGATTATGGCTGCTGGCGCCAGTACTCGGCTTTGCCTTTTGTGGCTGTGCATGCGCAGCCTCGGCTGAGGCCTCAGGTTGGTTAACAATAATGCGCTCTCGAGCATCGTCAGGCATGCTGATCTCCTGTTCGGTAAAGGTATCGACCACCTCGCGCATCAGGTGCGAGGCCACTTTAAGCACACTGAAGCGTTCGCTATCAACCCAGAAATAAACCTGCAGGTTAGCGGTGGATGCACCGAGATTATCAATTAACACTTGTGGTGGTGGGTCGCTTAATACCATGGTTTTGCTGCTAATACACTGTAAAGCAAGCTGTTGAGCCTGCCTTAAGTTATTGTCGTAACCAACGCCAATCATAAAGTGACCCCGCATCTTGGGGTTGGCAGTGAAGTTTTTGATCACATTTTTGTACACGGTGGCGTTGGGGATCTGAATATGATTGCCATCAAAGTCAACCAAAGTGGTCGCGCGAGCGGTCACTTTACGCACTACGCCTAAACGGCCGTCCACCTCGATAACGTCATCTATTTTAAAAGGCCGCTGTATGCTTAGCAGCATACTAGAGATGAAATTCTCGGCAATATCCTTAAAGGCGAACCCGAGAATGAGTCCGATAAGGCCGGTACCACTCATTACTGCGACAGCAAATTCAGTCAGTGCGGCCAGACGAAGAAATACATAAACACCCAGCAGCATAATGAGAATACTGATAAAACGGCGCATGACCACCTGAACTAAACGGCTTTGGCTGAACCGGTGCAAAGGTTTGATCAACAGGTAGGCCACAGGGCGAGCGAGCAGGCAGCATAGGATCATGACTGCGAGGCCAAGGCTGAGATTAGGTAACATTTGCCAAGCATTGTGTAAAAACTGCCTAAACTGTTCACTCAATGCTTGCCAAGAGGGCTCAGGCATTGGCGGTGCAATGCGCTCAGCCGCCTTTAAAATCACAGTGGTGAGGTCAATACTCATGGTGTTTTTAGCCCATAAATGAACGAATAGGGGTATATGCGAGCAAATCCAGTGCCACTATGTTGGCGCTGTTATTGCTAGTTAACAAAGTACGAAGACGGTGCGGCTGTGCCGCCAAGATAACGGAGTAATATGTTGAAAAAGCGAGGTTATCAGGCTCAAAAGCCCAGTGATGTTCCACTACGGGGGTGGTGGGACATAAGCAAACGGCTGGTCCATAATTTAGGCCAAGACAACTTATCCCTCGTCGCTGCAGGGGTCGCATTTTATGGCTTGTTGGCGATTTTTCCAGCACTTGCGGCATTATTATCACTGTATGGCTATTTCTTCTCAGCAGCAGATATGGTTGAACAACTTGATAGAGTACTGAGCTTACTTGCACCGGCGAGCCAAAATTTGGTCATGAGCCAAGTACAAGAGCTGAATGCGCAATCTCAAGCAAGCCTAAGCATCAGTGCCATTATCGGTTTCGTGTTGACCATCTGGAGTAGTTCCAAAGGCGCGCAAGCGATGATCACTGCGTGCAATATTAGTTATCACGAGAGTAAAAAGCGCAATTTATTTATTGCCCTATTAACGCGCTTTGTTTTTGCTTTTGGCGCCATCATTATTGCGGTGGTGGCCCTTGCCACCATTGGTATATTGCCGGTAATACTCAATTATGTGGGCTTCGAGCGCAACATAGACTGGACTATAAAATTAATCACGTGGGCGCTGCTGGCTGTCATCTTTTTATTGTCACTGAGTATTATTTATCGCTACGCGCCGCATCGTCGAGCGGCTAAGTGGCGATGGCTCTCTTGCGGTGCGCTCATTGCCACCTGCATGTGGGTTGTCGCCTCGATTGGCTTTTCTTTTTACGTCTCACGGTTCGCCTCTTACAGTGAAACCTATGGCTCACTGGCTGGTGTGGTGATCATGTTGATGTGGCTCTATATCAGCGCCTATATTGTCATTCTGGGCGCAGCGATTAACGCCAGTATTGAGCAACAAACCTTGACAGATAGCACCATAGGCGAGCCTCGCTCAAGAGGGGAGCGTGGGGCAACCGTAGCCGATGAATTAACCACTAAGCAGCGCCAGCAGGTAGATAAAGAATGAATTAGCACGGCGGGGAAATAAAAAAGGCCAGCTTTGCTGGCCTTATATGTAAGCTTTATTGAATCTGTCCGCGTATTTCTCCGTCTGGAAAGGCAGGCGTATGAATATTCACGTAATGGCCACCACTGGCTAAAATGGCGAAAATTTCTGCGGTAATGGCCGTCTCCGCTGGTGCCATCCAACGGTTGGCGTTCTCCATGTCTTGCTCTAGAGCGACTAAGACCGGGCCATTCTCACCCAGGTTGCCGGTGTGAATGTGCGCCATAGTGGCATCACTGACACCGCTGGTAAGCACTTGCAGCTCGACGCCATAGTCGTCGGTGTTAACTAGGGCATAGCCATCACCAAAAGCGTCTGTGGTCACCATGGGTACTTGCTGATCGCCACTTAAAGGAAAGGCGACAAGTACATAGTTGTCAGTAAGAATTTGTCCGCGCAGCTCACCCCCGGTATTTGCCGGTGTATGGACATTGACATAATGACCGCCTGAAGCCAGCACTGCGAATATATCCGCATCAATTTGTGTGCCCTCTGGGGTCATCCACACTCCTGCATCCTCCATGGATTGCTCAAGGGCAACAAACACCTCGCCGTTGGTACCAATACGGCCGGTATGAATGTGTGCTGCTGTGGCATCATCGACGCCTTCGGTGACAACCCGTACCTCAGTACTGTAGTCGCTGGTATTCACCAAAGCGTAACCGCTACCCATGGCGGTCGTGCTGACGGCCGGTACTTCTTGTGCGCCGGAGAGGGCAAAGGTGGCCAAGGCAAAATTACTGGTCAGTATTTGTCCGCGTAACTCTCCGCCGGTGTTTGCTGGCGTATGCACGTTGACATAGTGACCACCTGAGGCCAACACCGCGAATATGTCGGCATCAATTTGCGTGCCCTCTGGGGTCATCCACACCCCGGCATCATCCATCGACTGCTCCAAGGCAACAAACACCTCGCCATTGGTACCCACACGACCGGTGTGAATATGGGCGGCGGTGGCATCATCGACGCCCTCGGTGACAACCCGTACTTCGGTGCTGTAATCGCTGGTATTCACCAAGGCGTAACCGCTACCCATGGCGGTCGTACTAACAGCTGGCACTTCTTGCGCGCCGGAGAGGGAAAAGGTGGCCAAGGCAAAATTACTGGTCAGTATTTGTCCGCGTAATTCGCCGCCGGCATTGGCTGGGGTATGCACATTGACGTAGTGACCGCCAGAGGCCAGCACAGCAAAAATATCGGCATTGATTTGTGTGCCTTCAGGGGCCATCCACGTACCGGCATCGTCAAGAGATTGCTCAAGGGCGACCAACACTTCACCATTGGTGCCTACACGGCCGGTATGGATATGTGCCGCGCTGGCATCATCAACGCCGGTGGTGTTGACCTTCAGCTCAACGCCATAGTCGTCGGTGTTAACTAGGGCATAGCCGTCACCAGCGGCCATGGTCTCAACCGCTGGAACTTCTTGAGCACCTGAGAGAGGGAAAGTCGCGACAACAAAGTTATCTGTCAGAATTTGCCCGCGAATTTCACCATCGGGAAAGTCAGGGGTATGAACATTAACGTAATGGCCGCCAGAGAGCAGAACAGCGAGTGTATCAGCGTCGATTTGCGTGCCCTCAGGTGCAACCCAATCGGTCATGACCTCATCATCTTGTTCGAGTACCACTAACACCTCACCATTGCTACCAATGCGTCCGGTATGAATATGTGCGGCGGTGGCATCGTCCACGCCCATGGTTACCGCGCGCAACGCTAACTCATTATTGGTGCTGTCAAAGGCAGCATAGCCATAACCAAGACCGGCGCTGTCGTTAGCGGGAACTTGCTGCTCGCCGCTTAGTTTAAAGGTGATAATGGAGGTGGTATCAGGCACAATCTGGGCGCGAAGTTCTCCGTCTGGGTAGGCGTCGGTGTGGACATTAATGTACCAGTCGCCGTCCATTAAGTCCGATACTAAGTCTTCACTTAGATCGGTGATGGCCACTTCTAACATGCCTTCACTGGCGGCACTAAAGGTGAAGGCAACATCGCCATTTTCGCCGATATCTCCATCATGAATGTGGGCAGCACTAAAGCCTTCGACATCACTGACATCGAGAGAGGCTCGAAACTGCATCAGATTCTCATCGAGCTCAACAGTGGCAGCAGCGCTTTGCATGGAATCGTTCATTGGTACTTCTTGCTTGGCGCTGAGCGTTAGCTCATAAGTTTGTGTGGCAGAAAATTCTGGTGCGGGAGGAGGGGGAGGCGGTGTAGTAACGTTGTCGTCATCGTCATCACTACAGGCACTCACAAATAGTAGACTACTCAGTAACAGTAGGTATCTCATAATGGCTTCCTGTAAATTGTTTGCTCACAGAGGGACGTGTACTGCGTGTCCAACTAGGGCGATTACGAAAGCCATATGAGAAACGATCAAATTCGCTTACATTAGTTAACTTTTTATTTTCAAAACCAGCGAAATAGACCCGGTTATGGTTTATTAGGTTGTAATGATGAGCCAATGGACGCGGTGATCACTAAGGCTACGGCCAGCCATTGTAATGGCGTCAGCAATTCGCCCAAGATCATGAATCCGGCCAAAGCGGCAATGGCCGGTTCCATACTCATCATCACGCTAAAGCCTTGGGCGGGCATATTTCTAAGAGCAATCATTTCCAGCGTATAAGGTAAGGCGCTGGACATCACACCGACCAATAGGCCGAGCGGGATCACCTGCCAACTCAGTAAGTCCATGCCTTGAAATGCTGCGCCATAGGGGACTAATACCAGGGCTGCTACACTCATGCCTAAAGCAACAGTGCGTCCACCGGAGCTTTGCCCACCGGTGCGCTTACCAAAGAGGATGTAGCCGGCCCAGAAACCACCGGCCGCTAATGCGAGAATAACACCGATGGGGTCGAGGCCCGTTTGCGCATCTATCTCTGGTAGCAGCAACACAATACCTGCGATGGCCAATGCCACCCACACTAAATCACGTTTACGTTTTGAGCTCAGCAATGCAACGCACAAAGGCCCAGTGAATTCCAGCGCCACACCGATCCCTAGGGGGATACGCTCGATAGCATAATAAAAGGTGATGTTCATACCGCCTAAGCACAAGCCATAGGTGATAATACTGCGCCACTCGGTGCCCTGGGGAAGCGCTTTCCAGGGACGAAAAACCAGACACAGTACCAAGGCTGAGAAGCCTAAGCGCAACGCTGTAGTCCCCTCAGGGCCTACTAGGGGAAATAGCTGTTTGGCAATAGAAGCGCCCGATTGAATCGTGACCATGGCCAATAAAACACAAAAAATAGCGCTGAGTAGCACACGGTATTGGGGAGAAAACATAGCAATCATCCGTGTTTGATGAGGTGGCGCTAGTGTAGCTAAGGGAGCTGGTGGGGTAAACATGGCCAATGGTTGCTGGTCGCATTTTTATTGTCATTGGTCTTGAAAACCATCGCTCGCGTCGCAACACCCATTATAGGCCCAAGGAAAACTTGGTAATTCGCTTATCACACTTAGCATCAACTGCTAAAGAGGAGCACAGTATGAAGACACTTAATGAGGTTGCTTACACCGCGAAAGTACATACCGAAGGTGGCCGCGAAGGCCATGCTCAATCAGACGATGGTCGCTTGGACGTGACCCTGTCCACGCCTAAAGGGTTAGGCGGCGATGATGGCCAGGGGACCAATCCGGAGCAGTTATTTGCAGCAGGATATTCAGCGTGTTTTATCGGCGCTATGCGCCATGTTGCCAACGAGGGAAATACCTCCTTACCCGAGGGCACCGCCATTGACGCGCAGGTGTCAATAGGGCCGATTGAAGGCGGTTTTGGCATCAAGGCCAAATTGGAGATCCATCTGCCAGATATGGCTACAGATGAAGCGCAACAATTGATTGAAAAAGCCCACCAAGTCTGCCCTTACTCAAATGCGACCCGAGATAATATTGAGGTACAACTGGTACTCAAAGACGCTTAAGGCGTTTTAGTTACTGAATAAGGGGTATTATTACCCCTTTTAAATCAGATGGTTACCAGTTTTTCACTGATAATTTGAATAATTTTGCATCCAATTGCGAGGTTAAGCCGTTACGCCCCTGATGTAACTAAAGATAGCGACGTCAGGGCTAGGACGTGAAGCAGTATAGCGAAGACACGTTATAACACGGTTTAACAACTTGCGAGGAATGGATATGCGTAATCAACATACTTCTGCTGCATCGCAGCAGCTCTCACCTTCTACCCACTCCAATGCGATAAAGCTGAGTATCATCGCCTTGGCCTGCGCTGGACTCATTGCTGGCTGTAGCGGTGATGATGGCAGTGATGGTGCGCCAGGAGCGGATGGCGCGCCAGGTAGTGATGGCAACGACGGAGAAGACGGCCGCCCGGCCTTGTCAGCAGGCACCTACTTACGTGCCAATAACGGCAGCGATAATGCCGGCACCGTTGATGTCATCAATGAATACGGTGAACTATTATACACGCTAGAAACCACCAACAATGAAGGGCTGGTATACGGCCATCAAGATCAGCTTATTCAAGCCGGCGATGCCGATACTGGCAGTATTAAAACACTGTGCGCAACATCGCGACGGGCGCAAAACAATGGCTTCTCTAGCACTTGGGATCGCGCAATATCTGGCCCCAATAGCACCTTGATGAACCCCAAGGGGATGACGCTCGCCAGCGCGCACGGAATTTTATTGGTTGCTGATTTTGGCGCTATGCAAATCAGCGCCTTTGGTGCAATGGCCAGTGGTGATAATGCGCCAATTGCCGTAACGGCCACCGATGCCGCCCCATGGGATCTTGCCTATGACGATATTAATGACCGCCTCTACGTTGCGCTCACCAATGGCACTGTCGCGGTGTACGACAATTACATTGCTTCAGGCATGACAACCACCCCAGCTCGTACGATTGTTCCAAGCGACAGTAACGGCGACGCCATTGGCGTAAATTTACATGGCATCGCCTTCGATGGCAGCCAAAACCGCTTAGTGTTATCTGATGTTGGCAGTGCGCAGAGTCCCGATGATGGCGCGCTGTTTGTCATTGAAGGTGCGGCAATGGCTGAGGGCAATACTCCTGTAAGCCGCATGATAGCGGGCCCAAGCACCCGCCTAGGTAATCCGGTTGATATTCTTCTAGAGGGCGCTACCTTGCGAGTGGCCGAGAAGTCGAACGATGCGATTTTGGTGTACACCAATATTTTCAATGGTGCCAGCGGTGATATCGCTCCTGATTTTGTGACCATGACCAGCAAACCCGAGTCTCTTGCTCGCAAACAACACACCACGCGCCTTGATGCTTCAGATATTGATAGGCCAGCCACAGTACGTGGCGTTGCGGTGTCATCTAATCCGGGAACTGCTGGGCCGACAACCGGAATGATAGCGCAACTAAATGCGCCGCTGTCGGCTATGAGCATGGGCTTTGATACCCAAGCGACCATTGAAAGCGTGACCTTTGATATTGAGGGTAACGGTTACGCCACTTTCGATAGCAGTGATGGCAGCTCTGGCGGTGTTATCATCGCAAACCGTATTGCCAACACCCGTGATAACGGCATGTTCACCTTGAGTCAGGATCGTATGGTAAGTGGCACCAACACCACGTTAACCTCACCGAAAGGGATCGATATCGCATCAAAGCAAGGGCTCATGTTTGTTGCCGAATTCTCGACTAGTAATCGCGGTATAAAAGTTTTTTCGCGCTGTGCGTCGGGCAATGTGGCGCCGCTGATGACCTTGCTGCCAGCCAACGATGCACGCCCTTGGGATGTTGATTATGATGCCCAAAGCGATCGCGCTTTTGTGGCCTTAACCAATGGCACCATTGCCGTGTTCGATGAAGTCAGCGCTAAGATGTATGGTGGAATGAGCACCTTGGCCGGCGAAGACCGACTTATTGTCCCGGCAATGTCAGGTATGGCTTTGGCGGCGCCCACCAATATTCATGGCATTGACTACGACCCGCTGAGCGATGCCTTAATCGTGACAGATGTGGGCAGCGCCGCCGATGCTACCGACGGTAAAATTTATGTGCTCAATAGCGCGGCCATGGCCTCTGGGCTAACCAACATTGATATTGCTATTAGCGGGCCTAATTCGATGTTAGGAAACCCAGTAGACATTATGTTCAGTGGGCGCGATTTATATCTAGCAGAAAAGTCCAATGGCTTGGTGATGCGCTGGGATAATATCCTTAACCGTGTCAGTGGGGATGTCAGTGCAGATGCCAGCTATGCTTTCGTGGCGCCAGAGTCCATTGCTTTAGTGCTACAAAAATAGCCTTTTCAGCGTCATCGCTGTGTCTCCTGTTGGCCGCATTAGCGGCCTTTTTATTGCTCGAATGCGCGCTAAACCCGTCCATCGCTCGTCGTTGTGCAGCTACCATCATGGTCGTCACACTGGTAGACTGAGGGCGAATATCACCATCAATAAGTGAATAATAAGTGTCAAATAAGCTGGTCATTAAGCTTCTTGTTTATAGCGTGGTGCTGGTGGTCGCTATGGTGTTGACCGTGCAGGTGACCGTGCAGCAGCAGGCGCAACGTGCGCACCAGCAAGCAAGGGTGCAAGGGGCGCACCTCAGTGACTATATCGATAGGCAATTTAGCCGCTATCAACGTATTGTCGATTCCTTGAGCCGCAGTAAAGCAGTGCACCAAGCCTTGGATATAAAGCGCGCAGCCAGTCAAGATACCGACCGCTATCTGCACGATATGCAACTGGCCAGTGGCGCCTCTGATGTGTATTTACTCAACACATCAGGCACTGTGGTTGCGACCAGTAATTGGCATTTACCCTATAGCTACAAAGGCAATAACTTTGCTTTTCGCGGCTACTTTCGAGATGCTATGCGCCACCATAGCGCCATTGATTTTGCCCTAGGGCAGCGCTCTCGCAAGCGCGGTTTTTACTTTTCTCAAGCTGTCACAGTCGCAGGTGAGGTGGCCGGCGTCATCGTTGTTAAAGTGAATGCCAGCCAGTTTGAGGCCGATAAAGCGGCACTCGATAGCGTGCAAGATACGCTATTTGCATTGGTTGATGAGAATAATGTGGTGTTGATGTCGAACGCTGAACCGTGGCGATTAACCTCGTTGTCGCCAATGACGACGCCGCAGCGCCAGCAGCTAAAGCAGTCGCAGCAATTTCTTGAACGCACCATCGCACCGGCGCCTTGGCAGTGGCAAGGTCAAGCGCAGGTTTACATTGCAAAGCGCAAGCGTACCTTTGTGATTGATGACACCGCTTTGGCGCGTGCACCTTATCAACTATTGACCCTCGTACCTCGCAATTACCTTAATGAAACCTTGGTGGCGCGCCTTGGTGTCACCCTCATGTGTTTATTGGTCTTGATTGCCTTGGTTGAGTATTTATTGGTGAAAGTAGCGGGGTATCGGCAACTGCTTTACAGCGAGCGCTCCCTTGCCGAGCAGGTGAAGCAGCGAAGTCAGGAGTTGGAGCAAGCCCAAGATGCCTTAGTACGCACCGCTAAACTCGCCACTATCGGTCAACTCAGTGCCAGCGTTAACCATGAAATTAATCAGCCGCTCAGTGCCATGAGTGCGTATATTGCCGCCAGTAAACGGCTTATTGCTCGTGGTCAATATGATAAAGCGCTCAGCAACTTACAGCTAATCGAGCAATTAGTTAATCGCGTTCATGCCATTGCGGCGCAACTAAAATCTTTTAGTCAAAAGCGTGAGCATAAAATGCAAGCAACGTCATTGGCGCAAACCATAGATAACGCTTTGTTGGTTGCAGGGCCGCAACTCAAAGAATACGGTGTTGAGGTATGCTACCACCCGCCCAATGTGACGGTGTGGGTTGACCCTTATCAATTCGAGCAGGTGTTGGTGAACCTTTTTGCTAATGCCTGCCAAGCCATGGAAAAACAGGCGGTGAAGCGGTTGCGTATTGAAGCTGATAGTGACGACGAGAATGTGTATTTATCCATTATCGACACCGGCTCGGGGATAGAGCATCATGCGCTAAGCAGCATTTTTGAGCCATTTTACACCACCAAATCCGAGCATGGTCTAGGGCTGGGGTTATCCATTTCTAAGCAAATTATCGAGTCCTTTCAAGGCACGCTTAGCGCTCATAATCACCCCGATGGCGGCGCTGAATTTTTAATTAGTTTGCATCAACAAGAGCCACAAATATGAGCAATGCACAGACTATCTACGTTATTGACGATGAACCGAGTATCCGTGACTCCTTAAAGCAATTGTTAGAGCTTGAGGGCTATCAGGTCGTGTGTTTTGACGATGCCAATAAAGCCTTGCATAAGCTTAACCGTAGCTTTGCCGGTGTGGTGCTTAGCGATATTAATATGCCGAAACTGGATGGTTTGGCGTTTTTGCAGCAGGTTCAGCAGTTTGACTCTGAGTTGCCGGTGGTGTTTTTAACTGGCTATGCCGATGTGAGTACCGCAGTAAAGGCGATGCAGCAAGGGGCTTATGATTTATTTGAAAAACCGGTCAATGAACAGCTATTAGATTGTCTGGCACGGGCCTTGGATAAACGCAAACTAGTGTTAGAGAATCGCCAATTAAAACGGCAAATAGAGCATCATTGTGCTCCTGGGGTGCGTATTTTGGGGGAAACCCCACAAATACAGCAGATGATGCAGTTACTTGATGCGATTAGAGACACCCCCGCAGATGTATTAATCGAAGGTGAAACCGGCACCGGGAAGGAGCTCGTCGCGCGTTATTTACACGAACATGGCGATCGCAGCCAAGGCCACTTTGTGGCAATCAACTGTGGCGCAATTCCAGAAGAGCTGATTGAAAGTGAGCTCTTCGGTGCTGCCAGTGGTGCGTATACTGGAGCTAATCAGGCACGCGAAGGCAAGTTCGCTTACGCCAATGGCGGAACGGTTTTTCTCGATGAAATCGAAGCGATGTCAACAAGCTTACAAGTTAAATTACTGCGTGTGCTCGAAGAGCGCCAAGTCACCCCCGTCGGCTCGAACCAGAGCATTGATCTTGATATGCGGGTGATTGCGGCAACCAAGGTCGATTTGCAAACCTTAGTGGATACTGGACAGTTTCGCGCCGACTTGTTCTTTCGCCTCAATCTTTTAAAAGTGCCGATCCCGGCACTACGGCAAAGAATAGCCGATATCCCCCTTTTGTATCAGCACTTCTTATCTATCGCCGCCACGCGTTTTCATAAACCCAGTATGGCGTTAACAGAGCCCCTGCGTGCGCAACTGATACAATACGATTGGCCGGGCAATGTACGTGAGTTGCGCAACCATGCTGAGCGTACGGTATTGCTTGGCGAGCAATTAGCCACTCACTCAATACAAGCGCTTGAATCGCAGCAAGAAGTACTGAGTTTGGCGCAAAAAGTCGCTTACTATGAGCAGTCACTCATTGAAGATGCATTAGCCCAAAGCCAAGGCAGTATCAAACAGACCATGGCACTGTTGCAAATTCCACGCAAAACGCTGTATGACAAAATGGCCAAGTACCAGCTCACCCGAGCAAGTTATACCGAGCCTAATTAATGGGTGGAATTGGTGATAAATAAGTAAAAAAATGTGCGGGAATCCACACATGTCACGCCTTATACATGCTTTAAATTATGACAACTCATTGTTTATATTAGGTTATTAAAATTGGTCAGGTTCTTGAGTGTAGTGTTGCAGACAACAATAGGAGAACACTATGATAAGACCAATAACATTATATTCATGCGTGATGCTTGGGGTGGCTGCACATGGCGCTGCGGCCGGCGACTACAGCATTTATGGTAAAGCACAGGTGCAACTTGAGCACACCGATAAAGGATTGATGCGTTACACCGATAAGGGCACCCATATTGATGCGCCATTCTCGCGCATTGGCGTAAAAGGCAAGCACGATATCAGTGCGCAAGCCCAATTGGTATATAAATACGAAGTGCAGGTGAAAGGCTTTGAAAGCGACGACACCAGCGAGCCATTCAGTGCACGCAACACCTACTTAGGGGTGCAATCAGCTTATGGCACGGTGCTATTTGGCCGTAATGACAGCCGCTTTAAGTACAGTGAGGGCAAAATTGACCAATTCAATGAGACCCAAAGTGACATAGCGCAAACAATAGGCGGTCAAGACCGTATTGCCGATAGCATTACCTATACCTCGCCAAAGTGGGGGCAATGGCAATGGGCGCTGACTTTTGCGCCGAAAGATGACGCTAAAACCGAAAAGAACGGCGTCGCCGCCTTATTGAGTTATGGCGATCGCGCCCTAAAGCAGACCCCTTACTATTTAGCCCTAAGCTACACCGATGCCCTAGCTGATATTCAAGCGTTGCGCGTCAATGCGGTGTATCAATGGCAACGACTGCAAGGTGGGGTGCTGGTGCAGCGCAGTGAAAACTTAGCCGGCGATAAAGACGGTAATAGTGTGCTTGTGAGTTTGCGCTATTATGCAAGTGACGCATGGCAACCCAAATTGCAATATGCGCGTGATACCAGCCAGCTTCGTCATGACAGCGATAGCGAGCAGCTTTCAGCGGGTGTTGACTACGTAGTTGATAAGCAAACATCTTTTTACTTTTTAGCGACTAAACTTGAGCTCAACCAAGTCTCCGATACCAGTACTGCAATTGGACTAAAATATAAATTCTAAGAGGTCTTAGCATGTCAGATTCGAAATTTACTCAACTTCGGGGTCAACTGTTGTTGGCCTTCGGGCCATGCGTCATGTTGTTGACCTGTTTGCTCGACCCACCAGCGGGGATGTCTATGGCCGCGTGGCGCACTACCGGCTTAACAATTTGGTTGGCATCTTGGTGGGTCAGCGAAGTGGTGCCTATTCCGGCCACCTCGTTACTGCCTTTGTTGATTGTGCCTTTGGCTGGGATTGCACCGATTAAGGCGGTTGCAGCTCCTTACGCCCATCCTCTTATTTACCTCTTTTTAGGCGGCTTTTTACTGTCAATTGCCATGGAGCGTTGGGGGCTGCATAAACGCATTGCTTTGACTACCTTATTGCTGGCGGGCAGCAAGCCAAGCTTGCAAATCATGGCGATGATGGCGGTGACCGCGTTTTTATCAATGTGGATGTCAAACACCGCAACAGCCGTGATGATGCTACCGATAGCTTTATCGGTGGTCCATTTGTTAAAGGATAATGGCAGCCAATGTGATAATTTTGCCAAGGCGCTGCTATTGAGTATTGCCTATGGCGCTAGCATTGGGGGTATTGGTACCTTGATAGGCACGCCACCGAATGCCTTGATGGCTGCGTATCTAGCCGACAGTTACAATATCGAAATCGGCTTTGCTACCTGGATGATGATAGGCGTCCCTTTGTCTTTAGTGATGCTGACCCTAACCTGGCTGTGGTTAACGAAAGTGATGTATAAAGTGGATAAAACTGCCAGCCAAGTAGAGACCAAAGGCATGTTTCGCAATCAACTAGCGCAGTTAGGAGCGATGTCTCGGGCTGAGAAAAGTGTCCTCGCGGTCTTTGCCTTAGCAGCGGTGAGTTGGGTGTTGCGCCCAGTGCTCGGTGATGTCACCGGGCTGGCGATATCAGATACCGGTATTGCTATTGCTGCGGCGTTGCTGTTGTTTATGTTACCGGCAGAAAAGCACTCTCAAGAGCGGGTTTTAGACTGGCAAAATGCGGCAAACGTGCCTTGGGGGGTTTTGTTGCTCTTTGGTGGCGGCTTGACCTTAGCGGCGCAGATAAAAAGTTCAGGCTTGGCTGATTACATCGCTAATCTGCTGAGTGGGGCCAGTGCTATGCCGTTGGTGATAAGTGTTCTCGTGGTGGCCGCGTTAATTACTTTCTTAACCGAGATCACCAGCAATACGGCGACTGCTGCCGGGTTTTTACCTTTACTTGGGCCGGTGGCAGAGTCGATTACTGGTACGCCCTTAGTGTGGGTGGTGCCCGCTGCCATTGCCGCCAGTTGCGCCTTTATGATGCCGGTGGCCACGCCACCGAACGCGATTGTATTTGGCTCGGGGGAGATAAAAATTACCGATATGATCCGTGCAGGCTTTGCTTTGAACATTATTGCTATTGTGCTGATCACGCTGGCAACTCTGGTGATAGCGCCGATGGTGCTTAACTTTTAATGGTTTTCTCAGGCAGCGCGGCCATAAATAACGCGCTGCCTGTGATTACGTAGCCAGTTATTTAGCGACCAACAGGGTTAAGCGCTTGTGCAGCTTGGCACTATCGAGTTTGCCATAATAGGCGATAAGGTCGGCTTTGTTATCGCCATTGATATCGGCATGGCTAATCTGCGCTGCGGATTGTGGCAAGGCAATATCTTGGCTGTTTTTGCGGGAGAAGCCACCGTCTTTGTTACCTAAGCGATAAATAAGCTCATCGCTGTCCTCAGAAAGTAATAAATCAAGAATGCCATCGCCACTAATATCGGCGAGTTTCACCAAGGGTTCGCTGGCGCGGCCTTTGCTGATACTAAAGCCCATTTCGGTTTCATAGTCCATGCTCGGCTGTTCCGGGTAGTGCCCTTGCGCATTTTGGCGATAGAGCAGCACGTCTTGGTCAATGCTACTTGCTAGCAGCGCAGAGACTACCTGCGAGACCCCTAACTCAAAGCTGGATACCATCACTTCTTTGCGACCATCACCATCAATGTCTTGCAGCTCAAGGCCAGTGAGCGTTCCTTCTGCACGCACTGTGGTATCGGCCTGCGCACCATAACGAAGCTCGCCATCAGCGGTGTTTTTGCCATAAAATATCTCGTAGTCGTTTTTTCTATCTAGCACGCCGGAGCTTTGGGTATAGCGCACCACCATATCCACTATCGCATCGCCGTTAACGTCTTCAAAGCGCTCCAACTTACGGTAGTTGAGATCGCTTTGGTCCAAAGAGCGGCCATCATCATCGAGTTGATCCCACCAATCGATGGCGTGAATATCCTCGCGAATGGCCACTGCTTGATGGTCAAAATGGCGCTTGGCAGCAGTGTAAATGTGCAGCTGCCCGGGGGTGAGATGAACAATATCCATACGCTCATCGTTATTAATATCTAAGGTAAAGGTTTGTGCCGGAGTCACACTTAAGCCATCGCGAGTTAATACGTTTTGGCCAGTAATAGCCAATTTGGAGAGTTTGTGCGCTTTATCTTGCTGGCTAAACCACACCTGTAGCTCATTAAAGTTAGGCAGCATCACATCAGCACTTTCATCGCCATTAAAGTCAAATATAAATGGCATGCGGCGCATAAAGTTACTGCGTTGAATTTGGAATACGGAGCTGACTTCGAGATAGGACAATAACCTTGGCTCTGAAGGGCCTTGTGGATACTGATAACGACCAACATGGTCTTTGGCGAGGAAATACAGGGTCTGTTTGCCCTGCGGGTCGTTGCCAATGTCATAGGCAAAATACTGCTCACCAATGGCAAAGCGGTCCACCTGGGTTAGTGTCCCGTCAACCAACGCCAGAACGGCCACTTGCTGTGCTTTGGCGCTGCTGCGGCCGATAGCGATTATCTCTTTACCCGGATGAGGCGAAATATCGGCGCTAATAGGGGCCTGAGTAATGTTAAAGTCAACATCAAGATGGTGTTCACTAAAAGCGTCAGCCCATACTGGTTTGCTTAGCAAAAGCAGTGCGGCGATGGCACTTTTAATTGGCAAGTGTCTTCCTGTCACGTTAAACCTCATTATTGTTACGTATTGTCACTGGTATTTGCCTTGGGGCCAGCGACTCACGCAAGTACAGGCCCAAGATGACTTCTTTACAGTGACATAACTTTTAATGCCTCGCCAACATTCAAATGTAAGTAAGTGTATAAACGCGAATAGGGGAGGAAGTTCGGCTAGCGCGAAGCAAGCCAATTTTGCCAGTGTTGCTGATAACCCAGCATAAGCTGGTGTTGGCGACTCTCGAAGTGTTGTGCCTGGTCTTTTTCATTGCAAAAAGGCCCAGCATGGCACAGTGGGCAATAGTTGGTATCATCTAAATAACGCGGGCGGTGATAGGGAAAGTCAACGTTTTTGGGGTTCAGCGCGTAGCTGTAGGTGACTCCTTTGGTGTCTTTGACATGTTTATTGCGGTCCACGTTGCGGATACGGTATCCGGGGAAATCATCAATATTAAAGGGCTGCTCACCGACATACTGTATATCAAGACCAGTACATAGGGCGTGGTCAAGACCCCAATGACTGTAAGGCTTGACGTCTTTTGAGGTGATATAACAAAGCCCGGCGCCGTTTTTAGCTAGGCCATAGGCGCTACCATAGCGTAAAAATTGGTGTAACAGGGCACGATTCAAGGTGTTGAGGCCACCTTGTTGCTGCGCTGCAGCAAAGGCGCTTTTAGAACCGAGTTGGCTGAGCAATGGAAACTGAAAAATGATGACATCAAAGCCCGTGCTAAGGCGTTGCCAGCAGGCCTGGTTGGTCACATCAAAGCTGAAATACAGCGGTACTTGGGCTTGGCGTAACTCATCAATGCCGTGACTGGAATACTTCTCTCGCAGTACCGCTTCTGAGTCATACACCGAACCGACGATATGAGCGTCTGCAAAGCGTCGTTTAAGCGCCCGGGTAAAGGTTAAATCGCCGTCGCCGACCGTTAAAATACGCCACTGAGCACTTAAGTACATCGTTACTCGTGACTCTGCGGGGCATTGGAGCGGGGTTGCAACAAATAGAGCCGAGCTTTCAGTGATTCAATAGCCACCTGGCGGATAATTAAACGCAGGGCCACAAAAGCGGCAATGGCAAAGTGGATAGGGCCGTGGGTAAGACCAAGCTCAGGCTGATAAATTAATGCTCCGAATAAAATAAACAAACACACCAACCACGCATCTATAAATTGGTTAGCATAAAAGTGCAGGGTGCCTTCGTGCTTATGGTCTTTTTTAATGCGTACCGAGCAAAAAAACGGCACAACCTTTACCTTGAATGCGGCGTTTTTTTCGCTGAACTGTTCGCCCAACTGCTCAAGGGCACTGCGTAAATCGTCAATCATGGCCATCTCACCGAAAAATCAGAGCGCGCAGTGTACTGTATTGCTGTGAAGCTGTCTAAGGTCTGTCGAGCATGGCGGCAATCATCAGCAAGTGACACACAAATACCACTGAGGTAAGCACAAAGCGCATCTTGCGATAGTCCTTGTGGTGCTCTGCCCATTGCGGCTGTTTTACTTCAATGGCCAGCACCAACCAAAAACTGGCGCTTAACCACGCTAATGTGAACAGCTCATTGCCCAGCGCCAACAGCGGCAGCGGGATGGTGGGAATAACGACAGCAATGGCGCGCCCATAGCTTTGCTCACCGGGGCGCCATAACTGACCGGCAAGGAAGCTCATAATCGCGATGCCATAATAAATGAACATGGTGCCAGCGTACTCAGTGCGACCACTGAGCATGCTCCATCCAACCAAGGCTAAAAACGGCAGTAATCCTAAGTAACCTAATTGGATATGATTGATATAACGGGCAATAGACAAAGTAGACCTCAGCGCGGATGCTTTTCTTAATTGTACGTGGCGCAGGTTAAAGAGTTCAATGAGTTCAGGCGAAAAAGCCATTAACGGTCTGAGAAATCGCAGTAAGTCTAAGCGTCAATCATATTTATCGATGGTTGTAATCGAATCAATCTGTTTTATTTGTTAAAGCACAACCTCTATCTTATTCATCAACGCAGCGGCACACGCCGCTAATTATTTAAAACTGATGACAGACAACATGAGGTAATTTATGAGCAACTCATTGATCAACACTAAAATCCAACCTTTTAACGCAACGGCTTATCACCAAGGTGACTTCGTTGAGCTAAGCGAGCAAGACCTGTTAGGCAAATGGTCAATCGTGTTTTTCTACCCAGCGGACTTTACTTTCGTATGTCCTACCGAGCTAGGTGACTTGGCTGACTACTACGCTCAATTGCAAGAAATGGGTGTTGAAGTTTATTCAGTGTCTACGGACACCCACTTCACCCACAAAGCGTGGCACGATTCTTCTGAAACCATTAATAAAATTGAGTTCCCAATGATTGGCGACCCAACTGGCAAAATCACGCGCAACTTCGGTGTGATGATTGAAGAAGATGGCCTAGCGCTACGCGGCACTTTCGTTATCAACCCTGAAGGCGAAATTAAAGTGGTTGAAACGCACGACCTAGGCATTGGCCGCAGCGCTAAAGAGTTAGTACGTAAAGTACAAGCGGCGCAGTACATCGCTACTCACGACGGTGAAGTATGCCCAGCCTCTTGGCAGCCAGGTGAAGAAACGCTTGCACCTTCGCTAGACCTTGTCGGCAAAATCTAATAACGCCTAAATCGCAACTCTCGGGCGGTGGCAACACCGCCTTATTTTTCTAACGCTTGAAGAGGCTAACCATGTTAGACAGTACCATTAAGAATCAATTATCAAGCCATTTTAGTGCATTGACGGGCAATATAGAGCTGGTTCTAGCCCTCGATGAAAGCAACAAAAGTAAAGAATTAGACACCTTGGCCAACGATTTGGCCGAGTTGAGCCCGCGCATTAGTATACGACAAGACCACCAAGCAGCGCGACGCCCTGCGATGCAAGTACTCGGCGAGCAAGGCACCTCGATTACATTCGCTGGGGTCCCGATGGGTCATGAGTTTACTTCATTAGTGCTCGCTGTACTGCACAGCGGCGGTGTGGCAACCAAGGCTGATGAGGCGCAACGCACGCAAATCCAGGCCTTAGATAAAACCCTTAATTTTGAAATTTACATCTCCCTGAGCTGCCAAACTTGCCCAGCCGTCGTGCAAGCGCTCAATACCATGGCGGCTTTGAATCCTCAGGTGAATGTGACCATGATAGACGGTGCTTTGTTCCAAGAGGAAGTAGAGCAGCGCAACATCATGGCGGTGCCTACGGTGTACTTGAATGGGGAGCTATTTAGCCAAGGCGCTATCAGCCTCAATGATATTCTTAATAAAGTCGATGAGGGAGCTGCGGCGCGCCAAGCCGAACTATTGAATGAAAAAGACCCCTATGACGTATTGGTAGTCGGCGGTGGTCCTGCAGGTGCATCGGCTGCTATCTATGCGGCGCGAAAAGGGCTGCGCACCGGTATTGTCGCTGAGCGCTTTGGTGGCCAAGTAGCTGATACCATGGCCATTGAAAACTTTATCTCGGTCAAAGCCACAGAGGGCCCGAAACTGGTAGCTCAGCTAGAAGAGCATGTGAAAGAATATAATGTCGATGTCATCGATAATCAGCGCGCCGCGCGTTTAGACAGCGATAACCGCGCCATCACCTTGGATAATGGTGCCACACTGCAAAGCAAATCCCTGATTCTTGCCACGGGGGCACGCTGGCGGGAAATGAATGTGCCAGGTGAGCGTGAATACCGAGGCCACGGGGTTGCTTATTGCCCCCACTGTGATGGTCCGCTCTTTAAAGGTAAGTCGGTAGCGGTGATTGGTGGCGGTAATTCAGGCATTGAAGCAGCGATCGATTTAGCTAACATTGTTGAACATGTGACGGTGCTGGAATTTGCCGATACCTTACGTGCTGACGACGTGCTGGTTAAAAAGGCGCAGAGCCTTACTAATGTCACCATCATTACCAATGCGGCGACCACCGAAATTGTTGGCGATGGCAATAAGGTGACCGGTCTTAATTACACCGACCGCGAAACACAACAATCGCAGCATGTAGCCTTAGCCGGCGTATTCGTACAAATCGGCTTAGTGCCTAATACCGAGTGGCTGAAAGACAGTGGTCTGGATTTAAGCTCTTTTGGTGAAATAACGATTGATGATAAAGGCGCGACTAATTTGCCTGGGGTCTTTGCCGCTGGGGACGCCACCACCACGCCTTTTAAGCAAATCATTATTGCCATGGGCGCAGGAGCCAGTGCCAGTCTTGGCGCCTTTGATTACTTAATTCGTCACAGCGACGACCAAGCGCAAAGTGATGCCGCTTAAAGTAGATACTGCACACACCCTGAAATCTCCAGATGTGTAGTCCCCAAGCCGCTCAATGAGCGGCTTTTTCCTGTGCTGTGAAATTGAAAGCAGCTGCCACTGCAAGCGGTAAAACTGATTGTGCATGTAACCCTACCGATGAAGCGGTTTTATTTGAATGCCGTCCACTTATACTTATGCCGCGCTACCGGTGTTGTTAGCTGTCATTTTTCAGTTTATTTTTCATTGCTTTACCTTCATTAGCGAATCTCAATTTTACAAGGTATGCTAGCGTGTAAAGCAGGGACAATACCTGTTAGTCAGACCGTCGGCGGAGGATTAATGCCACATTTTGTAATGGATTGCTCACAGGACATCTTCGTCTCCCATGATGAAGCCTTTATTATTGAACAACTTTTTTTGCAAGCTTGTGCTACCAATTTGTTTGATGAACGTGATATCAAAGTCAGAATAAATTCTTTCGAAAAATACTCTGTAGGTAATAAGCGAGAGCCCTTCATTCATGTTTTCGCCTCCATCATGCAAGGCAGGACGACTGAGCAAAAGGCGATGCTATCGCAGCAAATGGTATCAAAGCTGGTAACGTTATTTCCGAATGTTCCGAATATCGCCATGAACATCAGTGACTTTGAAATGGCCACTTACTGTAATCGTACAATGGTGTAACTCGTCACATTATCCAAAACTTAGGGTGGCTTTCAGTGCTCGCTTTGGATAAATTTGCCAATGAGTCGCTTGAATTCAATCGCATTACTGGCTTCGAGGAACGCGACTGGGTCTTTATAAACATGTTATATGAATTAACCGAAAACGGAGTTTTCAATGAAAAAATACCTATTCTTTGCAGTATCAATTTTGGTTTCAGCATCGTTATCCGCCAAAGAGACAAAAATTGATCTAAATGAACTTGCTCAAAAGTATTTCGATACCATGGTTGCCACGCAAAGCCCAGGAGCAACGAAAAAAGAACTGGAGACTCATCTTAATTTACTTACAGAGGATGTTGGGCATTCGCACTTACCTTGGGTGACAGATGATTCGCGCTTACCAAATGGCAAAGAGGCAATGAGAAAAGGGATGACTTTTTATCTTGGCGCCCACAGCGAATACAATGCAGAGCTATTGGATGTATTTACATTTAACCACTCAGCCGTTGCTATAAGATATAAAAACTACGCTAAGGGCACCCACCCTGAAAATAATCAACCGATAGAATATAGCCAAGTCATGATGGAAGTATTGGAAATTGAAGACGGCAAAATTGCGGTAATAAGAAAATACCATGAGTAACTTTGCCCATTGAGTAGGGTGCGAGGCCTTAAGGAGAGAAAATGAAGTACCTGTATATATGGCTACTTATCCCTATTTTTTGTATCCCCCTGGTGCAAGCAGAGATTATCTATGATGAAGCTAGGGATATTTAGATGGCAAAAAGGCCGCCAGAAAAGCGGTTATGAGAAAATGTTGCTGGCAAGGGCATGGTGGCCGCTAAAATTCGATGTTTACTTGCTCAAGTTCCCACAAGGCTGTGAGGTGCCCACGCACACTGACAAAGTAACCGCAGGCAGGCATTATCGGCTTAATATTATCCTCAAACAAGCACGCTGTGGCGGTCAGTTTGTTTGTAAATCGCCTATTTACAGCTCTAAACGAATCAAGTTATTTCGCCCCGATATCAGTGAGCATGCAGTTACTAAGGTCACCTCAGGCAATCGTTACTTGTTAAGTATTGGTTGGGTTCGTGGCCATTAAAAGACTAACTGTCGTCCATCATATTCATCATTTACAGGTTAGCGCGAATCGCTAATCACACTCGTTTTTTACATATTATCTCGGGGTGAGAGCAGTAATTTTTTAAACTGGATTGGCGCATTTGCTTATCTTCGAAAATAATTAAGTAGCAACTGCTGTTGCATGAAGTGCATGGATAGGCACAAAAATCTTAGTTTAAATTACGAGGGTGTCCCATGCTCAATACCATGTCTGTGAAGATGCGACTGATTATTTTGTCCATAATTCCAATTGTATTACTTATTATTTCAGCGGCGTTGAGTATGTCTCAACTTAATACCATTGGCGAGGGCGTTGACAGTATTTATAAAGATAGGGTGGTGCCATTAAAGCAAATTAAAGTGGTGTCAGATAATTACGCGGTCAACATTGTCGATTTATTGCATAAGTATCGCGCTGGCGTTATCGACAAATCGCAAGTTATATCTTTGATTGAACAGGCGAAAGACACCGCGCAGCAGCATTGGCAGGACTATTTACAAACCAAACTCACAACCGAAGAGCAGCGCTTAACCGAAGACGTGGATGAGTACCTCGCACCGGTGGTTGAGAAAATTGATGCGTACATGCGGGCCATAGAAAATGGCACCTTTAAAGCGATGGACCAATCGCAGTTTGTAGCCGACCTTTACAGCGTTTTTGACCCACTCAGTGGCAGCTACGCGGCACTTATCGATTTGCAGCTATCAGAAGCGCAGCGGTTTCGCGACAGTGCCGATGAGCAAGTTTCCCACGTCACCACCTTATTGTTAGTCTTTATTATCTTGACCATTGCCTTTATGTCTTTATTGGCTTGGTTTATCTACCGCTCTATTCATGGGCCTTTGAGCCACTTGCAGGGCACCATTCAAACCATTGCCGAACAAGCCGATTTGACCCTGCGTGCCAAAGTCACCGGGAAAGACGAAATAGCCACCACAGCTGAGCACTTCAATCATATGCTTAGCCGAATCCACACTTTGGTTACTGACGTCACGGGTGCGACACTGACGTTGTCATCGGCGTCAGAGCAAATGCAAGCGATCAGTGCCCAGGTGGCCTCGACTGCAACCCAGCAAGAGCAACAAAGTGCGATGATAGCCACCGCCATTACACAAATGAGTGCAGCGATTCAAGAAGTGGCTCAAAACGCGCAAAATACCTCGCAACATGCTGCATCTGCTGATGGCTTGGCCGAGCAGGGCAGTCAAACCATCGATGATAACCTTGAGGCTATTCGCACCTTATCTCGTATTGTTGCGCAAAACGCCCAATTGATTGGTGAGCTAAATGCCCAGTCAAATGAGATCAACCAAGTGGTGCTCATGATTCAAGGGGTGGCTGAGCAGACCAACTTGCTAGCGCTGAATGCTGCCATTGAAGCTGCCCGCGCCGGAGATTCAGGGCGTGGCTTTGCGGTGGTCGCTGATGAAGTTCGTACACTGGCACACAATACTCAACAGGCCACAGAAAACATCAATACCATGATCGCCAAGCTGCAGGATATGGCAGGCCAGGCGGTGGCAGCAATGCAGAGTGCCGATGACAGCGCCAAAGAAAGTGAGCATCATAGCCAAGAATCGGCAACTGCCATTAACCGTATTCGTGAAGCGGTCGCTGACATTGCCGATATGAATTTACAAGTATCTACAGCCACCGAAGAGCAAACGACAGTGGCTGCTGAGATAAGCCAAAATATTAATGAATTTAACGACAGCATTACCAGCGTATCGCAAAGCTCACAGCAAAACGCCGATGCCAGTAAAGAATTGGCGCAGCTCGCTGATAGCCTGCAACAGCAAGTGAAAGCTTTTGTGGTCTAAATACGCACTCGCTAATTGATGCTTAGCCGCTGCAAATAGTCTAGCCCTTGCTGACAGCCCAAAGTGTAGCCGTGGCGTAACTTGTCGGCGTCGCGTGTGGTTCTGCCCACAGCAAACTCTGGGTCAGGGGCAATGACCTCGATATGGCAATCCGGCGGCGGTGAATGGATAAATTCTAAGCTTTGGTTATATCCCTCGGCTCGGCGGCTTGAGGCACTGATCAGCGCCGGGGTATCGCGCAGTAAGCGTCGTGTTACCCAGAGTGAGCGACTCGGTTTTTTGCGATAGCCCAACGGCTGGGACAAAATCACGGTGATGCGTTTCGCTCCTTCTCCTTGTAAGTAAGCCTGTTGCACGGGGATGGAATCGCTCAGACCCCCATCGGTATATTGCTTATCGCCAATTTGCGGGTAATCGCGATAGGCCAAAGGCAGCGCACAAGAGGCTTTTAAAATTGCTTCTAAATTATCGGCGTTGGCTTTTAAATACTCGGCTTGACCGTTGGCGATGTTGGTGGCCACCACATAAAATGGTGCGACTTGCTTCGCAAATGTCGCTAAATCTAAGCGGATATCAGCAATGGTCTGTTGCCATAGCCAATCCAAATCAAACAGGTGCCCGCCGCGTGCAAAACGTAGGTAATTAATAAATTCAGGTCGGCACGAGTAATCCGTGATCACCTTATAGTTGCGCTGGTGTTGTTGGCACAAATAAGCAGCGATATTGGTCGCGCCAGCGGACACTCCAAAATACATATCAAAGGGCTGGTAGTGCTGTTGTAGCCACGTATCGAGTACGCCGGTGGCAAAAATACCACGCATCGCGCCCCCTTCAACAACAAGGGCATGGCTTAGAGATGAATTGGAAATAGGTAAAACCCTGCATACGCTTTTATTTATTACCTCAGCAACTTAACATGAATTTTATTTGCGCAGCAATGGGCTATAAGGGCAAAAGGCGGTGTATAGGGCACCGCCATAAAAGTGATCAACGATTGGTAACCGCATCCTTACCATCGACATAGTGTTTAACGTCGCTGGCTTTACCCGCTTGTTCACGCAACAAATAGAAGCAGCCGCGAGAACCTGGATTGTCGGAGTAGCCTTGAATGCCAACAACGGCATCTTTAGTCACATTACCCACGTACTGCAAAGTCGGGTAGCTATCGAAAGAGATGATCACCAATCCCTCTTCTTGCCACCAGTTACCGCCTCCGTATGGGTAGCTCCATGTGCCATCGGCATTAATTGTAAATAACGCAGCGGTAATCGGCGTTGAGCCCGCAGTATTACAATTCCAATTGACATGGTTGCGCCAAGTACCGACTACCGAGGTCGAAGACGCAGCTAATACAGAGGAGGTTGAAGCAAGAGATAGGCCGATAACACAGGCCACAGTCGAGAGTGATTTCACTAGTTTCATAATTATATTTCCTTATATAAATGTGTTTTTGCGTTTTGGTTACACACAAGAGCAATCCTTCAGTCCTGTTGTGTCGCCACGCGACTTTGAGATTAGCTAAAAAAAGCATAGTTTCAATGCTGTTTTAACAAAAAAGTTACATATGGATGATTTTTAGGGAAATTTATTTATTGATATTGTTCGCAGTTGAGAGCCAGTGAAGGGTTCTAAAGCGGGCAGTGGCACCTATCACTCTTTCATGAGCAGTTCTTGTGCATTCACAACGGGCGGTGATGAAAACGGGTGTAATATAGTCGCAAAACAAGTACAATTGCGACTATATATCATTCCCGAGTATCATCCGGCGCGCATGACCGACATCACCACACACCAGGCTTCTCGCAAACGCTTACTTATTGCGCTCGCTATAACCTGTAGCTTTATGGTCATCCAGCTAATAGGAGCTTATCACGCAAACTCTTTAGCGGTGTTCGCCGATGCCGGTCATTTATTTGTGCACAACAGCACGTTATTTATCGCTATTTTGGCCTCCTCTATCGCCATTCATTTGGCACGCAACTTTAATGAAGGCTATAAAAAAGCCGAATTAGTGGGCGGGCTTATTAATGGCAGCTTGTATTTGGGAATTAGCTTAACCATTTTATTTCTTGGTTCTGAGCGGTATTTTGAAATGCATGAGGGGCATCACAAAGACGTTAACACCACCATTATGGCGTGGGTTTCAAGTATCGGCTTTGTCTTTCATGGGTGCGCCGCTTGGGTGTTATACAAGGGCCGCAAAGACAGCATTAATGTTTACGCGGTGTTTCTCCATACTTTCTTTGATTTACTCTCCACCGTCAGTACCTTAGTGGCCGGTGTCACTATCGCGCTCACTGGGTGGCAGCAATTGGATGTGCTGTTTAGTATGGTGATTGCCGTCTTCGTGTTATTCACCGGTTTGCGCCTTATTGTGCAGTGTATAAAGCGATTGCAGAATCAAGAAGGGCGTTTGCCTAGTGCACAAGCTATTGAAAAGGCGATGACGAAACTTGCTCACGTACACAGTGTGCACAATGTGACCGTATCTCGAATTGACAAGCAGCTCGCCGTTGGCGCACATATCGTATTGAAACATCAATGTACTGTCGCGGCTCATGATGCAGTCTGTCGAAACAATGCCGAACAGATGTTAAAACAACGCTTTAATGTTGAGCACAGCGTACTGCAAATAGAGGCCCATCCGCATTCCGAAGATGGACAAGCGCATCACTGTGTACAACACTAAGACTACGCAGTTCCTATAAGTTTTTAAGCTTTCCTACAAATGAGCACAATTCGCACCGGACTTCAAAGCAGCAACAAGTTCATGGTGGCTTGCTTACTCGGCCTGATTGGCGGGTTGACGCACCTAATTCCTGTATGGTTTTTGGACAGCTCCGAGTTTTTATTTGGGCAAATTTTTGTGTTGCTGAGCCTCGTTGCCTTGGGCTTACGCTACAGTGTTATCACCTTGGCTATCGCCTCTGCTTTTATCTTTTATCGCTGGCAACATGCTTGGCCCAGTATCGCATTTTTGCTCGAGTTGATATGGCTGCATTGGTTTTGTTGTCGCCGCTTAAGGCGTCCTTTATTGCCATGGGGTGGGGTCTTTTGGTTGCTGATTGGTTTGCCGCTGCTGGTGGTTTTTGGTCATTGGATGGTCGAGTTGCCGTGGTTATCGCTTACTACTGCTATTTTCAAGTATTTACTTAATGCCATTATTTCATTAGCTGTAGTTGACCTATTAAGCTACTTTTTACCCTTTATAGTTTGGCACTATCGGCAAAACTCGCTCAAACATATCCTCAGCTACGTGGTCAGTGTATTGATTCTATTGGTGGTGCTGTTGACGACGGTGATTTTGGTTAACGATCACTATGAGCGTATAGAGTATGAGGTCAATACACAATTACGCGCCCATGCAGATAGGGTCTCGCAACAAATAGATAGCTACCTAGAACAACATCAAAATGCTATTGTTTCGGCGCGCGATACCTTGGCGCAAGGTGTTGATGAGCGTTGGCAGCTTAGTCATTTAGGGCAAATGTACCCTGGCTTTATTTCTACAGTGCTGATTAATCAGCAAGGGATGGCGTATTTGGGATGGCCCAAGTCACTTCTTGATGGGCTCTCCGCACAGCAGCGAGATGTGACTGACCGCGATTATTTCACGCAAGCGCATAGCCACCCTAACGGCTATATTTCCACTGCTTTTCGCGGTCGAGGTTTAGGTGACAATCCCATTGTTGGCATCTCGGCACCGATATACGAAAAACAACAGTTTGCAGGCGTGATTGAGGGTTCGCTGCGATTAGAGTCTTTTCGTCGCTTTCGGCCCTACTTGTTTGAGCAACAAGGGGAATTGCTGGTAATGGATGCCAACAATCACGTGGTGTATAGCAGTGTAAATACTTTCAAAGTGCTAAGCCACCTCAAGCAACCTGCTTTAGCGGAGTTTAACGGTGATTCAAGCGCTTTGTACCGCTCTGCTAACAATGAGCTGTATTACAGCCGGTCACTTAATAGCTCCCAAACAGGTTGGACGGTCATCGCTATGATGAACCGCCTTCATGTAAACACTGTGGTCGCTTCAACCTGGCTTTACGTGTTGTTGCTCACGCTAGTACTCTTGCTGCTGGCAGGGATTTTCATTCGCCAGCTAAGCCAAAGATTGGCGGCGCCACTTAATTTTTTGACCCAAGTAATGCAGCGCTACCCGATGCTGCCAAATAAGACGCCGCTTAGCCAACACGAGTGGCAGGAAGTTCAGCAACTACACGAACAGTTTGATTCGCTGGTGGTGCAACTCCAGCAGAGTTTTGAGCAGTTAGCACAATCTGATGACCGCAACCGCGATTTGAACAAACAACTAACGCGCTTTAACCAAGAGTTGGAGCGTAAAGTACAAGAGCAAACTGCAGAGCTTAAGACTGCGGTGCATCGGGCGAACCAGGCCAGCCGAGCAAAGTCACAGTTTTTAGCTAACATGAGCCATGAGCTGCGTACACCCATGAACGGTGTGCTCGGGATCACCGACATTTTGCTGCAAGACTCGCAGCTGAGCGCCCAGCAACGCCAGTATTTAACCACCCTGGGTGCAAGTGCACAAAACCTACTGCAAATTCTTAACGACATACTGGATTTTAGTAAAATTGAAGCCAATGCCTTGGAATTGAACGCACAGCCACTGGCTACTCGGGCATTTTTCACTCACGTAGAGCAGGTCTTTAATAGCGCCAACGACAACAAAGAGGTGCGCTTTGCGTGCGATATAGCCGCGAATGTGCCCTCTAGTATTCGTGTCGATGAGCTCAGACTCAACCAAGTGATCACCAATTTATTAAGCAACGCGAAAAAATTCACCGAGCGAGGAGAGATTGTCCTTAGCGTGCAATACCGAGATGATGAGCTTCAAGTAACGGTGCGAGATACTGGCATAGGCATGAGCGAAGAGCAGCAAGCACGTATCTTTACGGAATTTACTCAGGCTGATGTGTCAACAGCTCGGCGGTACGGAGGCATTGGTCTGGGGCTGGCAATCTGTCGCTCCTTGGTACAAAAAATGGGCGGCGATATCTGCGTTTCCAGCGCTGAAGGAGAAGGTAGCTGCTTTAGTTTTACCATCAAAGCGCCAGCCTGTGAGGACATCGAGGTTAACCAACATAGCGAACTCTCGGCGCCTGATTTAACTGAGCGACACGTCCTTGTGGTTGAGGACAACGCTGTAAATCAATTAGTCCTTGCCAAGATGCTTGAACCTTTGGGCTGTGAGGTGGCCATCGCTCAAGATGGGGTGCAAGCTTTGGATATGCTTCAGCAGCAACGCTATGATGTGGTGCTCATGGATTGCCAAATGCCGCACATGGATGGGTATCAATGTACCCAACATATTCGCAAAGAGCCGCATAAATATGGCGTCATGCCCATTATCGCGATTACTGCCAACGCCTATGAAGAGGACAAAAATCGTTGTTTGGCGGCAGGGATGAATGCCTTCGTTTCCAAGCCACTGCAAGCGCATGAGTTGCACCGCAGTATTCGCGCTGTGTTAAATATTTCCCACTAACTAAGCGTAAACTCAAAGCATCGCCGACACTCAAGTACTACAAACTTTTGGTTTTATCAATCACGCCATCAATAAACTCACTCGATAGCAGTGTTTGTGCGTCCACTGGCCGAGCAAAGAAGAATCCTTGTAAATGGTGACACCCTAACTTATTGAGGAAAAAGATTTGCTCTCTGGTCTCCACCCCCTCGGCGATACAGTATAGGCCAAGGCTGCGCGCCAAGTTGTGAATGGTGCGAATAATGGATTCATTGGTTGGATTTACCCCAATTTGCCGTACAAAGCTTTGGTCTATCTTAATGACATCAATGGGGAATTGACTCAAATAGGTCAGTGATGAGAAACCAGTGCCAAAGTCATCAAGGAAAAGTTTGAATCCGGCGCTGTGCAAGCGGTTAAGTTGCTCTGCCGCTTTGGTTTTATCCTCGAGTAGGGTGTTTTCGGTGATCTCCAAGCGAAGCTGGGTGGGGCTAACATGGTGAAGAGCCAATATATCTTGTAGGCGGTCGCTTAAATTCGACTTTAAGATATGAATAGGCGACAGGTTCAAAGATAAATAGAAATCATCAGAGCTCTCAAACCAAGGCTTTAAATCGCGCAGGGCTCTGTGTAATGCTTGCTCGGTAATGGCATCGATTAAGCCTATTTCCTCGGCGATGGGAATAAATTCTCCCGGAGAGATAAAAGTGCCCTCATGTGGCCAGCGCAGAAGGAGCTCCACCCCTACGATGCGTTTTTGGAAGTCATGCACAATGGGCTGGTAGTGGTTGAGTAACACCTCATCGCGATAGGCATCTTGTAACGCATTTTCTAGCATTAACTTATGGGTAATGCGGTTGTTCATTTGTTCGGTGAAGAACTTATAGCCATTGCGGCCCGCATTCTTGGCATGGATCATCGCCATATCGGCATTACGAATAAGATCTTCGGCGTTATCCGCATCGAAAGGAGACAGGGCAATCCCCACACTGACAGAGATATTGATAGTAATATTACCAATTTTTATGGGTTGCTCTAACACCTTGGCTAAGTGCTCAGCAAATTCACTGAGCAACTGTGGTGAATGGACATGTTCTATCAGTAACAAGAACTCATCGCCACTTTGACGCGCGAGCAGCGCATTGTCGTCTAATTGTTCGCTGATGCGCTCACAAATGCAGCACAGCACTTGGTCACCTACGGCATGGCCAAACGAATCATTTACCGGCTTAAATTTGTCCAAATCAATAAATAATAGCGCCAAAAGTGAGGAATTTTCTTTCGCATAGTCAATTGCTTGGGATATTTTTGAGCGCATCATAGTGCGATTCGGTAACCCGGTTAAGGGGTCATAATTGGCTAAGTAGCGTAACTCGTCTTCAGCACGCTTTTGCTCGGTCAAATCGGTGATCACGATGACGTAGTAGCTTACCTCATCACGGTTGTCGTTATTATCACGGCACACCGCAGTGACGCTTATTTGCACCGGATGGTGGCGGTTATGCTTGGTGCGGATCTGTTCTTCACAGCGCCAGTTCTGCCCCGCTTTTAAGCGGCCAATGATACTCATGTACTTCTTATATTTGTGTTTACCTAGAGCACGCACAAATGGCTGAACATTAAGTTGTGGCGCTTGTTTGCTGGCAAAGGCTTGCAGGAAACTATGATTGGCGGAGAACGGTTGCATATGCTCATCTAAAATCAGTAACCAATCGCTGATCTGGCTGATGGCTTCACCTAATACTGTGGCTTGCTGCGCTGAGGCTTTCGCGTCGGTGATATTGGTATAGATGCCAGATACGACTCGCGCATGCCCCTGTAGGTCGCATTCGGTAATGCGCCCAACTTCGTGATACCACAGCCATTCACCACTGCTGTGAGCAATGCGATAGGTGCACTCCCAAGTGCCTTGCTCTCCTTGTTTTAAAAAGCGCTTCCACTGGGTACGATAGCGCTCCACATCATGAGGATGAATAAGTTCGGCATGTTGCTCAAATGAGCAGCTCAAAAAACTGTTAGCATAACCGAGCTCGTCACTCAGACGCCGCTGCGCAAATTGGCGCTCAGATACATAGTAGTGCCACACACCGCTGTTACTGCTTTGCAGAGCTAGGTTGGTTTGCTGTTGCGAGTTGACCGCTACACTGTGGGCGTCACGTAGTTTGCGTTGTTGTGCGCGTAAGTACATCAACCAAGCGCCAATAATCGCAATGGCGAGCAAGGCATACATGGTTTTTGCAAGCGGCGAACGCCATGGCGCGTAGGCCACATTAACAATAAGACGCGCCTCTCGTGAGTACTTGCCGGAGACAGGGTCGAAAGCACGAATGCTTAGTTCATGGCGTCCGGGGTTGAGTTTAGCAAACTGTAAGGTGTTGTCTTTGTAATCGTTATAAGTAAAGTCGCTCGCACCCGATAAACTAATGCGGTAGCGCACTTGGCTGCGGTGTAAAAAGTTAAAACTAGAAAAGGATATTGTCAGCCCGAGGTCGTCGTGTTGTAACTGCAGCGGCTTATCAATATAACTGATAGGGGAGTAATCGATTGAACGAGACAATAAATCAATATCGGTGATTTGCGGTGGTGGTGCAATATACTGGGTGTTGCCAGAGACGAAGTCCGTCGGGTCTATTTCCAATAACCCTTTTACAGTCCCAAATACCAGCTCGCCGTTGCTTCGCTTAAGTACCGCGAAGGCGTTAAACTCCGATGCGGATAGGCCATCTTCTACGGTGAAATAGCGCACGTGTTCAGAGTTTATATTTAATCGATACAAGCCGTTGTTGGAGCCAAACCACAAGTAACCTAAATCATCCACCACCGGCGTATACACGCCAAGATTTTTTAATCCTTGTTCGAGGCCTATTCGGGCGCGAACCTCAAGTGTTTCCATATCAAGAGCAACTAAGCCCTCGTTATCGATGCTTAACCACAAGGAATTATTCTGATCGACCGTCCAGCCATCAATATAATTAAAGTGCTGCGGGTTCGTGTTGGCGGATTCATAAACCACCTCAACTTGTTGGCGCAAGGTGTCATAGCGATAAAGCGTACCGCTATGGCTGAGCAGTGGGTCGTTCGGATGATTAGGCAGCGGCGATAGAAAGTGCGTGGCTAAATCAGGCAAAAGCGCACGATTTAGTGCTGGCACATCGGTAATGCGGTTGGCCTCGGGGTCATACATATAAAAGCCACTGGGGGCGATAAAAAACGCCCGGTTGTCAGGTAACTGCACAAGCCCGCCATAGTAACTCTGGGGGTCGAAGCTTTGTGGTCTATCTGCTTTTTCTAACGGTCGGGTGAGGGTACTGGTTTTGATGTTAAATAGCTCACTGCCGTAGCTCGAATCTAACCAAAGCGAGTCTGGTTGATGTGTAGCTGGTGAGATACGATAGATAGTTTGTTGGCCAATGGCGAGCTTATCGTCCTTATTGACCAAATATGCCTCACTCTCACCATTGGCACTGAGACGATTGAGGCCGTTATCGCTGCCCACCCACAATGTACCATCGGCCTGCTCATGCATGCCCCAAGCGATATGCCCATGTTTATATTGGCCGCTAGGAAGCGTTCGCTGGCGAAAACGCATAGACAGCGGCGACCACGAGAATACTCCTTGGGAGCGAGAGCTGAGCCACAACATGCCACCTTTATCGCGAAAGAGTACTTGGATACTGTTGTCGCTGACGGCAAAGCGCGATTTACTAAATTGGACCAGTGTTTGTGCGCGCAAAGATTGCCGATTAAATTGTTTTAAGCCCTCATCTGTGGCGATAAAGTCATAAAGCCCATAGCGTTGGAAGCCCCATATGTTGTAGCTTGGCAATAATGTTCTAAATGTATTGGGGCTCGAGAGGCTCATGCTGTACAAGCCTTCTACCGTGCCGATCATCAGGCCGAATTCACTGTCAAAGCGCAACAGTTTCACGTTTTGCTGATCGCCGCTCGGCGCTTCGCTCTTGGGTAGGTAGTTAATTTGCTTCACTCGGCCTTGTTGATAATGGTAAAGGCCATTAGATGCACCGACATAAAGCCCATCTTGATGTGGCAGCAAGGCGCGGATGATATGGGTTTCATTGGTAATACTAAAGGCATGAGTGAGTGAGTTATCGGTTAAATCGAGACTGAAAATATGGTGATTTAAGCCAAGCCAAACTCGCTCAGGGTTCAGGGGATCTTGAGCGATGGCAGAGACGGCAACATAGTCTATCTTGTGTTCACTAAGGGTGTTGGCAATGATTTGCTCGGAAGTGAGCGTGGCCGGGTCGACCAAGTACACGCCGCTGAACTGCGTCGACACGAGTAGTTTGCCATTTGCTAGTTTAAGCATGGTCAAAATAAAGTCACTACTTAGTGCCGAGTATTGGCTCTCAAAAAGCGTTACCTTATAGCCGTCGTAACGATTTAAACCACGCCCTGTGGCGAACCACATATAGCCGAAATCGTCTTGGGCTATGGCACTAACCGAGCCTTGAGACAAGCCCTCATCAGTGGATAAACGTTGGAGCTGATAGCCGTATCCAGCATCGTTGACGTGTGCCTGTGAGGGTGTAGCAAATAAATGCAAAAGCATGAAAAGCACAGTAATACATGCGCTATGTAGACGACGCAATGGCTGACCCCAATTGAAGTTGAAACCAACATATTAGCCTTAAATCCCTCAGGGCATTTAGGCATCAACTAATCGTTAACAATAATACATAAATTTAGCATAGAACCTTGGTTCGTCACTATATCTTTATAATTTTACTTTGAAAAAACCACACCTTATGATGAATTTCGGAAAACAAAAAGGAACAAAGTGGAGCGTTTAATGAACAATAATGCACAAAATGCAACCTTAGTGGTTGTTGATATGCAAGCTAAGTTAGCACCCGCTATGAGCGAGTACACCCATATACGTGCTCAGGTGCAGTTGCTACTTAGCGCCAGTCACTGCCTTGATATTCATTGTGTGGTGACAGAGCAATACCCTGAAGGTCTTGGGCCAACCGATGCACAACTTAAAATAGGGAACGCCAACTATATTACCAAAACAACGTTCAGTGCCGCCCAGCATAAAGATTTTGAGCAAGCATTAGGCTCGCACCAGCACATCTATTTATGTGGTATGGAAAGTCATGTCTGTGTCTACTTCACGGCAATGGATTTATTGGCCAAGGGCTACACCGTGAGTGTGATAGCCGATGCGGTGTGTTCACGAAAACAAGAAAACAAACAATGGGCGCTTTTGCAACTGCGTCAAGCTGGCGTGCAGGTATGCTCTGCAGAAACGGCTATATTCGGATGGATGCACAGTTGCGAGCATCCGCAATTTAAAGAGGTTTTAGCGTTAATAAAATAGGCGCCATGGTCGGCGCCCATTGTGGGGATTTACAGTGAGAACGTTTTGCTCACTGACAGTACCAAGCGCTCATCAGCGTATTCGCTATCAAGGTTGGTATCTTCTGCCGCTAACTCGAAATCAAAGCCTGAATAGGAGGTTTGATAGGCGAGACGGTAATGTACGTAGGATTTGCCATCCGCTTGCCACGCGAACTTATCGCCATCTAGGGAGTTTGAAGCGTCTACGCTTAAGCGCAAGTTATGACCCTCTGCCAGTGCATAGTTATGAGCTAGCATGGAGATAACATGGCCAGCATCGGTGCCAAAGTAATCCCAAGTGTACCAGAAGTTGGCCTCGGTGGTGCCCAGTTGCGAGTCATAGGCAAATTTGGTGTAGGCTTCAAAATAGTTACCGTCACTGGAGCTAGATGCGCCGTGGTAACTGTAATAGGCGATACCATAATCCACAGACAGCTGGTTGTTCAACTGGCGAAATTGGCCGACGTAGAAATCCCATTCTAAGTCAGTGCCATCGGCAAAGTCGACGTTTGACGCCCAGCTGCCGGCGTAGAAACCGTTATCGGCAGCGTAATCAATGCTCCCTTGCAGCGCAGGGTCGTTTTCAGTTTGGCTTACACCATTAAAGGTGTAGTCGCTAGCACCAGTAATTGTTGCTGACCAATCAGCTAATGCGACCTGTGAGGCCATCATCAACGAGATTGCGCTTAAAGAGTAAATTGTTTTTCTCATCATTGCTCCTAATGTACGGATTCTATTTTTTTATAATCAAGACGGTTTTCTTTTGGTGAGCTATCAATGTTGCTCACGGTTTTGAATTTGGTGTACAAAATGTAGCCTAAACAACTAAAGAATAGACCAATTACCAAGGCACCGACCCATTGGATTTGTAAGAAGTCAAAAGTAAACAACAGTGTCAGCGCTGCTAAGGCTAGAAAATGAAAGCCCATGTAACGCCATTTACCCAGACGCTTAGTCGTCAGATTGAGGTTGTCACTATAAAGACGGATTAATGAGTCCAACGAGTTGATCACGAAGATAATGCCGACAAACACCATGGCGAAGTTACGGATACCCGTCGTATCTAGCCCTGCATCGTGATAGTGGTATAACACCGCAAACCACAGCGCAATTGGAATAGAGGGGAAGATCAACATCGCTGCTAGCACCTGATAGGTTTTAAGACCACCGACAAAGCGGGCGGTAAATTGGCCAATCATGATGCTCCATGCGAACCACCAAAACAGGTAGAAGGCGTGATAATCATTGATAGGGAAGATAAATTCGTGGATGTTGCCGAAATAGCCTCCCAGCATGGCCACTGACTGAGCGTACTCACCCATGGCGCTATCACCCCATAAGAAGGCGCTGCCCCACATAAAGGCGATAAGACCAATAAAAACCCACGTCGTGGATACACTCAATACACGTACATATTTAATGTCGGTACTGGAGTAAACCGAAAAGGCAATAGCGGCAAAGACAATGAGGTAAAATAACGGAATGATGCTCTCGCCATCACCGATGCTAGGCAAATACCATGGTAAGTTGGCCAACAATAATGAAGCGGTAAAGGCACAAGTGCCGATAATCACCACGTTATTAATAAACTTCACCCAAGGGATCTCAAAGAACTTTACTTTGGGCTCAATTACGCAGAAATAAAAGCAGGTGAGGAAGTAAAAACTCCAGATGAAAAAGCCCCAAAAACCAAACTCAATGGCGAGCGGGTTAGTGAATGCATATTCTGGGCTTGCGTTTATGTCTGCATAACCGCCAAACTCGGTCAATGGGAACATGATCAGTCCCACATCCAGGCCGGAGGTGAACAAGATAGCAATAAAGGTGAAGGTTCGTACTGGGGTGACACCCACGCACTGCACATTCCCCCATTTCGCCAAGATAAAGACGATAGCGAGTAGGGTAAATAAAATGCCAGCACTAAGCCATAAAGTCATTATCACCCTCCCAATATAAGTAGAAATAGTTCATATTTTCTCCATTTTGTTGTTTTTAAAATATAAGGCGCCCAGGGCGCAGCTATTGAGCTGCACCAAGAAAGCCTTGTGAAATCGTATTAGTTACAGAGTTTGGCTACGCTGTCGCTGCTGCCATTGCGGGTCGTTGACCACTTCAACATGTTGCGACGTAAGCGGAGTCTTTCCTAAGATATGGTCGGCTGCCTTTTCCGCTACCATAATGGTGGGCGCATTTAAGTTGCCATTAGGAATGGTCGGGAAAATTGAGGAGTCAACCACACGCAGACCCTCAAGACCATGTACTTTTGCCTGACTATCAACCACGGCCATTTCATCTTCACCCATTTTGCACGAGCAAGAAGGGTGGTAGGCACTTTCAACGGCTTGGCGCACAAAGGCATCAATTTGCTCATCTGTTTGCACGTCAGTACCCGGTTGAATTTCCTCATCGCGGAATGCATCAAATGCATTTTGATTGATAATTTCGCGCGTTAGGCGCACGCAGGCACGAAAGCCTTCGATATCGTCCGGGTGTTGAAGGTAATTAAATTGAATTTTTGGCGCACAGTCAGGGTCGCTGTTTTTAACCAACACATGACCACGACTTTTCGGCTTATTGTGACCAATATGGACTTGGAAGCCATGGCCAGCAAAGGCACTCTTGCCGTCGTAACGAATCGCCGCAGGTAAAAAGTGATACTGTAAGTCAGGCCACTCAACCCCTTCTTTGGAGCGAATAAAGCCACAAGATTCAAAGTGGTTAGTTGCCCCTAAGCCATCTTTGAATAATAACCAACGGGCCCCAATCATGGCTTTTGAAAACAGCCCAAGCTTGCCATTGAGGGTAATAGGTTGCTTACACTTAAATTGGAAATAAAACTCCAAGTGATCTTGCAGGTTCTGACCTACCCCGGGTAAATGGTGTGTACACTGAATACCGGCATTATCTAAATGGGCTTTGTCACCGATGCCAGACAACTGCAACAAATGTGGAGAGCCAATGGGCCCGGCACTTAAAATCACTTCTTTGTTGGCCATAGCTTTATGAACTTTGCCACCAACGCGATACTGAATGCCACGAGCTTGTTTGCCCTCTAGTAACACTTTTTGCGCTTTCGCATGAGTGACGATGGTGAGATTACTACGCTCTTTGACCGGATCCAGATAGGCACGCGCCGCCGAACAGCGTTTGCCGTCTTTTACGGTCATGTGCATAGGGCCAAAGCCCTCTTGCTGTGCACCATTATAATCTTTGCTAAAGGCATAGCCTGCTTGCTGACCGGCATCAATAAAGGCTTTATACAACGGGTTTTTCATGTCGTTGCCGTTATTTACGCCCAATGGACCATCGCCACCACGATAGCTGTCACCACCGAGGTACCACTGCTCGGCCTTTTTGAAATAAGGTAAGCAGTCCTGATAGCTCCAGCCTTGTGCACCGTGTTGTTGCCATTCGTCAAAGTCTTTGGCGTGACCGCGTACATACACCATGCCGTTGATAGATGATGAGCCACCGAGTACTTTGCCGCGAGGACAATGCATTTTGCGATTGTCTAAATACGGCTCTGCCTCAGTGTGGAATTGCCAAGCATACTTGCTGGTATTCATAGGGATAGACAGCGCCGTAGGCATTTGAATAAAAATACTTTTATCACTGCCGCCGGTCTCAAGTAACAACACCCGGTTATTACTATCGGCACTCAGGCGGTTTGCCAGTACACAACCCGCTGAACCGGCGCCAACGATAATATAATCAAATTCGCTGTTCATGATGACACCTCCTTAAAACGGGCTCTCAAGTTGGTTCATACCCACGTACACCGATTTCGTTTGTAGGTATTGGTTGATAGCCTCTAAGCCATTCTCGCGGCCAATGCCCGATAGCTTATAGCCGCCCACAGGCATTTCTGCCGGGGAGGCGCCATAAGCATTAATCCAACAAATACCAGCCTCAAGCTGGTGGATCACACGGTGGGCGCGGCGTAGATCTTGGCTCATTACACCAGCGGCCAGGCCCATAGGTGTGTTATTAGCGCGCTCAATGACTTCTTGCTCGTCATCAAACACTAAGACACTCATAACCGGACCAAAGATTTCTTCGCGACAAATAGTCATGTTGTCATCGCAATCGGTAAATACGGTTGGGGCAACAAAATAGCCTTGCGGCGCACTTGTTGGGGTCAGCGCATGACCGCCGATAGCAACGGTAGCCCCTTCTTGTTTACCCTTGTCAATGTACTCAAGCACAAGCTGTTGATGCTTTTTCGAGATCAGCGCGCCTAAGTTCACCTCAGGGTCTAACGGATCGCCGGCAATAATATTCTTTTGTGTGCGCTCGAGCAGTTCACTCATAAACTGCTCATAAACACCACGCTGCACAAACACACGAGTACAGTTAGTGCACACTTCACCTTGGGTGTAGAAGTTGCCAAGCATCGCGGCACTGACCGCTTCGCTAATATCGGCATCATCAAATACCAATAGCGGTGATTTGCCGCCGAGCTCCATGGTGACGTCTTTTAAGTTGCTGGCGGCGCTTTGCATTACTTTTTTACCTGTGCCCACTTCGCCGGTGAAAGAGACCTTCTCGATTTCTGAGTGGGTTGTAAGCCACTGACCCACCTCGGCGGCGCCATGGACGACATTGAAAACGCCTGCTGGAACGCCGGCTTCAATGAAAATCTCCGCTAACATGTTGGCGCCTTTTGGGGTTTCTTCCGAAGGCTTAAAAATCATGGCGTTACCTGCGGCCAAGGCCGGTGCAGATTTCCAACACGCTATTTGCAGGGGGTAGTTCCATGCGCCGATACCGGCACACACCCCTAACGCCTCTTTGCGGGTATAATAAAAATCGCCGGCAACCTCTTGCTGCTGGCCGACTACGGTGGGCGCTAATGAGGCAAAGTACTCAATGGCGTCGGCACCGGTGACTACATCGACGCACTCGGCTTCTTGCCACGGTTTACCGGTATCTAATACTTCAATTTTTGCCAGCTCATCGTTACGCTCGCGTAACAACGCTACTGCTTTGTGCAAAATGCGGGCACGCTCGATAGGCTGCATTGCTGACCACTGCGCGAAACCAGCTTTAGCGCTGTCGATGGCGGCCTGTTGGATATGCTCATCGGCCACTTCGACCTGATAGATGACCTCGTCGGTTGCTGGGTTAATGACATCAAACACATCGCCACTGGCGTTGGCCATGGGGGCACCATCAATAAAATTTTGTAAGCGAGGGTAAGACATTTACTGTTCTCCAAATTGCGCTATCAGGGTATCGATATAACTTTTACTTAACTGCTCAGCGTGATGAAAGTCATCGGCTTCGCCGCGGCTGAGTACACAGCGTAGCCATAATCCGTCAATCATGCCTGCGGCCAACTCGGCGGCCTGCTTGGCTTTGTCGCGTGGCATCAGGGTATTCAACGACACCTGTAAATTACTGCGTAAGCGACGACTGTTGACCTGCTGCAGTCGGAATAGGGCAGGGTCGTGCAGTGACTGCGCCCAAAAGCTCAGCCAAGTTCGGGTGCTGTCATGCTGTTGCTGTACGGGGGCAAAGTTTGACTCAACGATTAAGTTTAGTCGCTCTCGCGGACTGAGCCTGTCGTCAGCGGTGGTCTTCGCCAGCAAGTTAATTTTCAGCTGGGTTAATAAGTAACGCACCGTTGCTTCAATCAAACCTTGTTTACCACCAAAGTAATGGCTAATGATGCCCGAAGATAATCCGGCACGTTTGCTAATGCTGTTGATGGTGGTGGCATGTAAGCCAAGCTCAGCAACTGAGTTTAAAGTGGCGTCGATTAACTGTTGACGCCGCACAGGTTCCATTCCGACTTTAGGCATATTTTTATTAATTGACTGTTCAATTAAAATAAAGATTAATAGTTTGAGCTGAAATGATCAAGCTTCAGAGTTTGTTCAGATCCAAACGTAGGCAAAGATCTATGTTGACTAGGAGGCTAATTTTTACTGGTCGGTGAATTAATAAATATCAATTTAAAACATCGAGTTATAGGTCTATCAAAGTGCTTTTTGGGTGGCGAGTACGGCTCGAGAATAGAGATACAAAATTTTTTTATCAGCACCAATGATTAGATGTCTAATTGCTTGTTAGCAAAGTGTAGATAGCGCAATAAAACAGCAATAATTTTTTATTGATAACTATTTTTGTTTAGATTAAACTAAAGCCAATAACGCAATTGAGAGTGGTTTGTATTCGTGTATATCTGTTTATGTCATGGTGTATCAGACAAAAAAATTGAGCAGGCGATTGATGATGGAGCCCGTTCAATGCGCGATCTTACAAAAGAATTAAAGGTTGGTTCGCAGTGTGGCAAATGCTGCAATTGCACCAAAAAAATCCTTAACCAAAAGCTGATTGATATTGTTGATGTGACTGACGACGTTGCTTAATCCCCATAGCGACGTATGATCCCCCTACCTCCTTTTATATCCCCCTGAATTTGTTATAGTAACAATAGACTACGTTGCTTAGGTAATCACCATGGATGCCCTTATCAACGCGCGTTTATTACTTGTCTTTGCCGTGGTGGTGGTTGCCGGTTGCGTAGCCCCTAAAGCGTATAACGTGCACAACTTAGATGATGCCAGTTATTCCATGCCAGCGAAGGGAACAGCTTTGATATCGAATGTTATAGACGAACAGCCCAGCCCTGAACTGTCGGGGTTTTATCCCTTGATTGATGGCCTGGATGCCTTCGCTGCACGCATTGCGCTGATAGAGACAGCGCAATACTCTGTCGATTTACAGTACTACTTGTATCATCGTGAGGAAACCTCACAGCTGTTGAGTGCCTATTTATTGCGTGCTGCCGAGCGTGGCGTGCGAGTTCGCCTGTTACTTGATGACCTATCTCAAGCGAACTTAGAGCAAGATTTAAGTGCTTTGGCGGTGCATAACAACGTTGAAGTGAGACTGTTTAATCCTTTGAATCACAGACGATTGCGGTTCTTAAGTTTTATCACTGATTATTCCCGTGTATCGCGGCGTATGCACAATAAGAGCTTTATCGTTGACAGCGAGCTCTTCATTACTGGGGGGCGGAACATTGGCAACGCCTATTTTTCCGGTGATCATAACTCACAATTTGTTGACTTTGACGTACTGGGTGTCGGCCCAATCGTTGATAAGGCAACCATGGCTTTCGACTTATATTGGAATCATCCACTCGCTGAGGATATCAATGAATTGTCTGGCAGTGCTGACAGCCAAGATTTGGCGCAGTTATCAAGCCGCCTAAGTCGTTACGTTAGCACCGCATTTCACAACGAAAGCCCCTATATTCAAAGGCTTAAAGAGTCCACTTTGGTACAAACATTGGTTAACGGTAAGCTGTCTATGGACTGGGCAGAAGCGCAGTTATATGTTGATGACCCTAATAAGCTGTTAACCGATAGCCGTAATAATAGTACGCACATGGCACCGAAGCTGTTTGCAGCCATGGGAGAGCCTCGTCAGCGCGTGAACATTATCTCCCCTTATTTCATTCCCAAAGATAAGGGATTAGAGCTCATTAAGAAATGGCGTGAGCAGGGGGTTGCTGTGACTGTTCTCACCAACTCGCTTGCCGCCACCGATGTGCCGGTTGTACATGCTGGGTATGCCGACTATCGCCAGCAGCTGTTGGCTATGGGCGTCGAATTATGGGAGCTTAAGCGTAATCTGGACTTAGCCGCGCAGCAACCGAAGCGTAAAGGGTTTCGTGGCTCTTCCACTGCCAGCTTGCACGCCAAAAGCATGACCATGGATGATGACAAAATATTTGTAGGTTCGCTAAATCTAGACCCGCGCTCGTTTAATTTAAACACAGAGCAAGGACTGTTGATTCACTCCGAGCGTATGAATCGCTTATTAAGTCGATGGATCACAACGGAAATGCCTAAATATGCGTGGCAATTAAGCCTCGACGAGCAGGGCGATATTGTGTGGCAAGACAGAAAGAATCAACAGCGATTAACCACTGAGCCTGATACCAGTGCATGGTTGCGTTTTAAAGTATGGCTTATGTCTTTATTGCCGATAGAAGATGTTCTTTAGCACAGCTATGTTGGCCACACTTAAATAAAAAAGCCGCAACTAAGCGGCTTTTTTTAATGAAGATCAGGCGCGGCAAGGATTACATCTGCGATTGCAGATAGTTTTCGAGGCCCGTGGCCTTGATTAGATGTTGCTGCGTTTCCAGCCAATCTATTTGCTCTTCCTGCTCATTTTGAATTGCATCTAGCGCCTCACGGCTGATGTAATCTAAACGCTCTTCGGCAAGCTTTACCGCTGCCTGCAAGTCCTTTAATGACTCCAGCTCAAAATGCATGTTGGCAGCTATCATCTCTTCAACATTTTCACCAATACGCAGGCGCCCTAAATCCTGTAGGTTAGGAAGCCCCTCTAAAAACAGAATGCGCTCGATAAGTCTATCGGCATTTTTCATTTTCTGGATAGACACCTTGTAATCTGCTTTATCTAATTTGCTAAAACCAAAATCTTTAAACATGCGCGCATGCAAAAAATATTGATTAATGCCTACTAGCTCATTTGCGAGCACTTGGTTTAAGGCTGCAATGACGTCTTTATCACCTTTCATAATTAAGCCTCAGACTCACCCATTTGCGATTGTTGATAATTTTGAATACCGATCTTCTCAATGAGGCCAAGTTGCTGTTCAAGCCAATAAACATGGTCCTCTTCGGTATCAAACAAGAGCTTCTCAAGTACTTCGCGAGATTGATAGTCTTGTTCTTCTTCGCAAATTTTGATGGTTTCTTTAACACACTGTACAACCTCAAGCTCAAGTTTAAGGTCGTTGGCCATCATCTCTTTGACGTTGCTACCAACAAGCAGAGCTCGACGTTTAGTTAAATCGGGCACGCCTTCTAAAAATAAAATACGCTTGATAAGCCAGTCAGCGTGTTGCGTCTCCTCGTCGCGCTCGTGCTCCAAACGTTCATAAAGTTTATTTAAACCCCAGTCTTCGTACATGCGCGAATGAATGAAATATTGGTCAATTGCGGCCAGCTCATTTGCAAGCAGCTTATTGAATGCGTCTATAACTCGTTGTTTACCTTGCATTTGCCATAATCTCCTTAGAAAGATGTAGCCCTAGTGTAGTCGATCTTATGAATAAATCAAATTTTTATATATAAATCATAGGGTTACAATTAAAAAGTATTCGCATTCAAGTTTCGATTAATGCTTGTGAGTGATTTTTTTTTAACCGCAGTGAGACAGGCAGAATAAAAAAGCCGGTAAACCGGCTTTGCACTGTTGATACATCTGGATTGCTTATTACCGCCTTAGAATTGGTAATGGATACCGGCGGTGATTGTGGTGCCTAAGCCTTTTATATTGTAGCCGCCATAGGTGTAAGCTTGCGCTCTTGCTGGGTAGTAATCGCGGTTAAGAAGGTTTTCGATGCCGAAATAGGCATTGGCGCTTGGATTGAATTGCCAGTTACCGCTGAGGTTCATGACAAAATAATCGTCAATCGGCCCTTGATCGCCAACATACTCGCCAGCATCGTTGGCGGTAAACCGTTTGCGGCTTCCCACGTATAAGGTTGATAACGTGAGCGCGGCATCATCTGTAGCTTGCCATTGTAGGTTTACAGTCGCCTTGGGTGGACTAATTTGTTTGCCTCCGAGATAAATATCTTCAGCCGTGTTTTTGCCTTCGACATAAGAATAGGTGGCAGTGGCTCGCCAAGCAGGGTGAAAGCGGTAATCCACTAGCGCTTCATACCCCCAAATCTCCTGTGGAGCACGTACAGGCATGTATACGCCAGTGGCTTCATCAAAACGGTTAGTGGTTCCCAAATCAGAGGTGCTGCGATATAAAGACGCTTCAATTCGCAGGCTATCAAGTACCGACGTAAAGCCCACTTCGTAATTGTCGATAAGTGCGGCTTCAGTGCGGATCAGAGCAATATCATCCACGGTAGCGCTACGCAGCAAGCGGCCAATATCCGAGATATCTGCACCTTGAGAGTAACTAAAAAACGGACTAAATTGCTCATACGCATTATATTTTAGCCCGACATTGTAGGTGGTGGCTGTGTAATTGAGGGTGTCACCACGCACTTCGAACGCCACAGAGCATTGCTGGGCGTTGCGGCACAGTTTAAGGGTACGGTAATCATCAACTTCGAGGTCGATGTCCTCATGGCGTACACCGGCTTTGATAACATAGTCATCAAACATCACCCATTTACTTTGAAAAAAGCCGGCAAGGTTGCTCATGTCCATTTCTGGGACCCACTCACGGCCATCAACTAAGGGTTGAGATGTGGTGTCTTGCAGCGCATCAATACCATAAATAAAGGTGGCTTCGGTGTTGTCAAAATCTATCAAGGTATTCAACGTGGCGCGCAGGCCCTGCTTCTGCGAGGCAATGATCGACTGACCGCCATCATAACCCTCATCTGGGTTGGCAAGATTTGGAGAGAAGAAGAACACGTTTTCAATATCTTGCGCATATAAGTCTAGAGTCAGTGCGGTGTGCGCGAAGATAGCGTTATCGGTGTACTTAAGCATGGCATTGGTGTTGCCACTTGGGCCTTGAGGACGACCTTGCTTTTGCTGTGCTGGCGGCACATGAATCGCGTAGGATTTATCGCCAGAATTGACGTTACCAAAGGCATCGCCTAAATCTGTTTTTTGTTGCGACTTATAGTAGTTGTAAGTAAAGGCGAGGGCCTTATCTGCATCAAAGTCGTAACCTAATTTGGTGAAGTAATTGTGCGTTTGTACGTCACTGAGTCCGTATTGCAAACCAAGAATATCGCCTTCGGCGTCGCGCTGTACGCCATTTTCTTCATAGCTGATTGTCGCTAAATAAGAAAACTTGTTTGCCCGGCCACTGACCGAGCCCTCGATGCGTGCACCTAAGGTTTCATCCGCTTTGACGGCACTGAATCGTGTTGACACATCAAGCTCTGCGCTAGAATCATCAGCCGTTGTCGGTTTTTTGGTAATGTAATTGATCACTCCGCCTGCAGCGCCATTGCCATATACTGAGGTGGCCCCTTTGATGACTTCAATGCGTTCAATAACGCTTGGGTCGAGTGTGCGTATGCCCAAAGAGCCATTACGCAGCGGCGTGGACTGAGGGACACCGTCAATCATCACTAAGGGCGCTCTGCCGCGCAACGTTTGCCCGGTGTTACTAGAACTATTTGTGCTTGGCGCCATGCCTGGCACCATCATTTGCAAGAGGTTTTGTAATTCTGGATTAACCTTAAGCTGGGCCTCAATTTGTTCTCGAGTGATCACCGTCACCGATGCTGGCACTTCGTCAATATTTTCTATGACACGGCTACCAGTCACAATAATATGTTCTAAGTTTTCATTGTTATTTTGTTTGGCGATGACGTTGCCACTGAGAGCAAGCATAATTAGAGAAAAGGGAAAGCGCACGTATTGTCCTTGTTTTAGTAAAATGGAGGGGCGAATGATAATTAATATCACTAATGATAACAAGGTGGAAAGATGTCATCCGACCATATGCATTTAGTCGCGGTAACTTATGCACAGCGGGCAGAGCAAACTTGCTTTACCACGCGATGTTGCATGTCTGCTCTTAGAGGCTGGGGTAAGTGTAGGAAAGGAGCTGTGTTACAGCTCCCGAGGTTTTTCAATGTAGTAGCCTTGTGCACCATCAAGACAAAGCTGCTCGATAATATGCTTCTCTTCTTGGCTCTCGACGCCTTCGGCGAATACTTTAACGCCAATACGGTGCGCTAAATCAACCATTAATCGCATGAAGTACTGGTTATTCTTATCGTCTTCTAGACCGCGCGTGTAGCTGGCATCCATTTTGATAAAGTCTGGTTTTAACTCTCGGAAAAACTTAAATGACGTTAGCCCTACGCCAAATTTCTCTACGGTAATACGGGCGCCTGCGCGATGCAGCATGGTAATAAAACGTTTGCTTGCGCCGATGTTTTGTTGCAGTCCTAGCTCTGAAATCTCAAAGATGAGACGAGCTGCCAATTCGCCTTCTTTCATCAGTCGACGCTCAAGCCAGATCACAAATTTATCATCATGGGCGCTTGCGGCTGACACGTTGAGCCCGAAATACTGTGCATTGAGGTTCTTACTTTTCATCGCCCGAAAAGCATGTTCGATGATCATCTGATCCAGTTCAACCGATTTTCCTAACTGATCGGCCATCGCCATAAACGAAGAGGTCGGTAAGATATGCTCTTCCTCATCGCGAAATCGCGCCTGAATCTCTGAGTAGGCATTGTTGCTTTTACCTAGCGGCATAATGGCTTGGATCACTAGGGTCACACTTTGCTTATCGAGTAAATCGTTGATCATTTTGCGCCAATTTTGCGACCCTTGATTGCTGCTGGCACTCATATCCTCTTGGCGTTGAATGTGCCAAGCGTTATTTTGTTTGCTCTGGGCGATATTCATCGCCACATCAACATTCGCCAGTAGCTCGCCAAGGGGTTTATTCTGCTCGTAGGGCACAATGCCGGTGTAAGCGACAGAGGTTAGATCATGGATTTTCTGATACTGGTTTAGCTTAGACTGAACATTATTAGCAAAGCGCTCCGCTTCTTTTAGCGGAATATTAGGTAACACCACGGCAAAATCTGAGCTGTTAAGGCGAAATACGCTGCTGCCACGATAACTGCCGACCACGGCGCTGAGCATCTCAGCAATACTGCGAATGTACTCATCGCCTTGCTGATAACCGCTGCGCTGGTTGATGTGCTGCAATTCGGTGCCTCGTACCAGGGCGATACAGCCAAAACAATCGCCCTGAACGTGTTCAATGTGACGTTCGTAATACTCTACGAACATGTTGCGATTACCCAGTTCGGTGACTACGTCTTTATAGGCCTCTTTTTTTATTTCCACTGCCGAGCTGGCAATATTGTCGAGTTGCGAGCCTAAGTATGTTGATAGGCGATTGAGGGCAGGGGAGATTTGACTGGCTAATCGTTGCTTTTGGCTATCGTCAGAGAATGCACGGCTGCTGGTATCTGGCACCACGCCATTGCTGACGAATTGGTCGATTATCGCTGAAATCATATCAGCCACATGCCGGCGGTATCCAACAAACGCCGTTTTTAAACTGGCAATAGGCAACAGTGCGAGCAGGGATATGACTAATACAAAATAAAGTAACCCAACTTCAAATGTTTTCGCTACATCGTCTAAATCGGCAATAAACTCTATGCGCAGCTCACCATTACTGCTGACTGCATACTGGCTGCGGACACTGTTGAACTGAGACTGAGCAACTTGTGAAAGTAGTGCGCTATTCTGACGATGTGTTTTGTTTGCCAACACTTCACCCTCAGCATCTCTCAGCCATAGGTTTTTCAAGTTCATGGTGGCAAACAGTTGCTCTGCCATAGCGGGAGCATCGGTGACGGTAATTTGCGGATGGCTATCTAAATACCGCTGCAAGCTTACCTGCATGTGTTCTTGCTTTTCCACACTGTAAGAGTGAAAAACCATCACGTTAGCGATAATACCGGCACACAATGCCAGTAGCCATAAAGAAAATTGTAAGAGGGTGAACCGTTTCAACTTAGCTTTATCCTTATTATTTAACCAGCTAAACGATAAATCCTAATCGCGACTGAACTTTGGCAAAGAGTCCATTCACATGCGCGAGCGTGCCATGTGAGACGGCGAATTATCACAGCGGCCTAATCTCTACTAGTGTAATTTAACCGTTATTACATACAACCTTGGTGCAATGAGTTGTTATAAATCATTGACTAATGGCGCAATAATATAGCACGGCTTGAGAAAAAACACAGTACAAAGAGTAGTTTACAAAGATGAGTTTGTCTAGAAAGAGGAAATGGGTGAAAATTGGCTCCCCCTCCCCGACTCGAACGGGGGACCTGCGGATTAACAGTCCGTCGCTCTAACCAACTGAGCTAAGGGGGAACAATTACCTTATTGCTGAAAGATTTGGCTCCCCCTCCCCGACTCGAACGGGGGACCTGCGGATTAACAGTCCGTCGCTCTAACCAACTGAGCTAAGGGGGAA